>NZ_CP043476.1:3050458-3673187 GCF_009769165.1 Xanthomonas hyacinthi | reverse complement strand
GGCGACCTGCTGCTTGAGGTGCTCGGGGATCTGGCCCATGCCCGGCAACTTGTCCATCAGCCCGGAAATGCCGCCCATGTTCTGCATCTGCTCGAGCTGGTCGCGCATGTCGTTGAGGTCGAACTTCTTGCCCTTGGCGACCTTCTCGGCGAGCTTCTGCGCCTTGTCCTTGTCGACCTGGTGCTCGACCTGTTCGACCAGCGACAGCACGTCGCCCATGTCCAGGATCCGGCTGGCCAGGCGGTCGGGATGGAACACGTCCAGCCCGTCGGGCTTTTCGCCCACGCCGATGAACTTGATCGGCTTGCCGGTGATGTAGCGCACGCTCAGCGCGGCGCCGCCACGGGCGTCGCCGTCGGTCTTGGTCAGCACCACGCCGGTCAGCGGCAGCGCTTCGCTGAACGCCTTGGCGGTATTGGCCGCGTCCTGGCCGGTCATCGCATCGACCACGAACAGGGTTTCGGCCGGGTTGATCGCGGCGTGCAGCGCCTTGATCTCGGTCATCATCGCTTCGTCGATGGCGAGGCGGCCGGCAGTGTCGACCAATAGCACGTCGACGAAGGACTTGCGCGCATCGGCGATCGCGGCGCGGACGATGTCCACCGGCTGCTGCGAGGCCTCGGACGGGAAGAACAGCACGCCGACCTGCTCGGCCAGGGTCTTGAGCTGCTCGATCGCGGCCGGACGGTAGACGTCGGCCGAGACCACCATCACCTTCTTCTTGCGCTTTTCCTTCAGGTGCTTGGCCAGCTTGCCGACCGTGGTGGTCTTGCCCGCGCCCTGCAGGCCGGCCATCAGCACGATCGCCGGCGCCGGCACGTTGAGGTTGAGGTCGCTGGCGGCCGAGCCCATTACCGTGGTCAGCTCGTCGCGCACGACCTTGATCAGCGCCTGGCCCGGGGTCAGGCTCTTGAGCACTTCCTGGCCGACCGCGCGCACCTTGATGCGCTCGATCAGCGCCTGCACCACGGGCAGCGCGACGTCGGCCTCGAGCAGCGCGATGCGCACCTCGCGGGTGGCTTCGCGGATGTTCTCCTCGGTCAGGCGGCCGCGGCCGCGCAGGCGCTGCATGGTGCCGGAGAGGCGTTGGGTGAGGGATTCGAACATGCGGGCGGGTCGCAAATGGAAAACGGTTGCCGATTATAGCCGCGCCCGCCGGCGATCCCGGCGGCGGCGGCGTCCTGGCGCCTCCGCCGCGCCCGCAGGACGGTACCCGCGCCACCAGCGCCGGCCCGATATGCGAAACTGGCGCGATGCTCCTCATCCTCGTCGCGACCCTGCTGTACCTGACCGCCACCGGCCTGCTGGTCGGCTCGGTGGTGCGCGACCGGGTCGAGCGCAGCCGCGGCTGGCTGTGGGCGGCGCTGCCGGCGGTGGCGCTGCATGCGGGCTACCACGTGCAGGTGGCGCTGCACACCGCCGGCGGGCCGGACATGCACTTCTTCGCCGCGCTGTCGCTGGTCAGCCTGGGCATGGCGCTGATGACCGCGCTGGTCGGCGCCAGCGGGCGCATGGCGGCGCTGGGCGTGGTGGTATTCCCGCTGTCGGCCGCGCTGCTGCTGGCCTACCACTCGCACGGCCACGAGCCGGCGCCGGTGCTGGACTGGCGGCTGCAGCTGCACGCGTGGATGGCGCTGCTGGCCTACGCCACGCTCGGCATCGCCGCGCTGCTGGCGGTGATGCTGTGGCTGCAGGAACGCGCGCTGCGCCGTCGCGACTTCCATCCGTGGCTGCGTGCGCTGCCGCCGCTGACCGCGCTGGAGACGCTGCTGTTCCGCACCATCGTGGTCGGCTTCATCCTGCTGACCCTGACCCTGCTGACCGGGGTGCTGTTCGTGCAGGATTTCCTGGCGCAGCGGCTGGTGCAGAAGAGCGTGCTCAGCGTGCTGTCGTGGATCGTGTTCGGCGCGCTGCTGTTCGGCCGCTGGCGCTACGGCTGGCGCGGGATCAAGGCGGTGCACTGGACACTGGCGGCGATGCTGTTGCTGCTGCTGGCGTTCTTCGGCAGCAAGTTCGTGATCGAACTGGTGCTCGGGCATCCGCAGTAACGGCTGCGGGTAACAGGGGAGCCGGATTCATCCCTGTGGGAGCGACTTCAGTTGCGACGGGGCTTTATCGGGAATGCCCATCGCGACTGAAGGCGCTCCCACAAGACTCCGTTTACCTGCACCCGATTGAGCCGCCTCTGCATCACACCTCAATCTGCCAGCGCCGCCTCCACCGCGGCCCACTCGGCATTCGCGCCGACCTCGGCGAAGCGGTATTCGATGCGGTGCCGGTAGACCTGGCCGGGACGCAGGATGGTGTCGGGAAAGCCGGGCTGGTTCGGCGCATCCGGATAGCCCTGCGGCTCCAGGCACACGCCGCGGCCCAGGCCCGGATGCTGGCGGTCCAGCCAATGCCCTTCGTACAGTTGCAGCGCCGGCATCGCGCTGGCGATGCGCATGGCCACGCCGCTGTGCGGCGAATACAGCACGGCGCTGCAGTCGCGCGCCTGCGCCAGCACCAGGCAATGGTCGTAGCCGCCGCTCAGGTGCAGCTGCGGATCGGCGGCGATATCCTTGTCGGCGATCGCGCGCGGGCTGCGGAAGTCGAACGGCGTGCCGGCCACCGCAGCGATCTCGCCGCTCGGCAGCAGCGCCGCGTCGGCCACCGGCAGGTAGCGGTCGGCCGGCACCCGCAGCCATTGCGCGGCGGCCGCCACGCCGGCATCGCCGGCCAGGTTGAAGTACGGATGATGGGTGAGATTGAGCGGGGTCGGCGCATCGCTGTGCGCGACGAACTGCAGTTCCAGGGTGCGGTCGTGCACGCTGAACTCGGCGCTGACCTGCAGGTTGCCCGGATAGCCTTCCTCGCCGGCCGGCGAGTCGTAGCGAAGTTGCAGGCTGCGCTCGGACTGCGCCTGCACCGACCACACCCGGCGCCCGAATCCGCGCGCGCCGCCATGCAGGTGATTGGCGCCCTCGTTGGCGGCGACCGCGTAGCGCTGTCCGTCCAGGTCGAAGGCTGCGCCGGCGATGCGATTGCCGAAGCGGCCGACCAGCACACCGAGATAGGCGGGGTCGTGCAGGTACGCGTCCAGCGTCGGCAGGCCGAGCACCAGTTCGGTGCGGCCGCGCGCGGTGTCCAGGCTCAAGCTGCGCAGCAGGCCGCCATAGGTCAGCAGTTCCGCGCGCAGGCCCGCACCGCCGTCCAGGACCAGGCGTTGGATGGCGGTACCGTCGGGAAGCTGGCCGAAGATCGATGACATGCGCGGGTCCTGGTTGGGCGCGCGCGGAGTCCACGCGTGCCGCGCAGCATAACCAGCGCAGCCGCTCGCAAGCCATCGCCGCGCAATTGGCGCAGCGATGCACCACGCCGCACGGCAGCATCTGCGATTGCACGCTACTGCCAGGCGCGTGCGATGCCGCAGTCCACGCACGCAATCTGCGGCATTGCATCACTCGTGATGATGCGCGAGGCCACCAAGTTCCTGGCCGGGCTGCGCATGCACTACGACACCATCCCCGGCGGCTGGCCGCCGCGCGGCACGCTGGAAGTGGCGCTGCCGGCCAAGGCGATCGTGATGCTGAAGCTGCAATAGTCGCGGACGCCTTCGCGCCCACCCTCCCGTTGCGGGGCGCGGGCAGGTCGTGCGAACCACGCCGACGCAGGTCGGCGTGGTTTTTTTGTGTTCGGCGATTATTCCGGCGCGTCGGACAGCCGCGCGAACAGCGATTCGCCGGCCGGCGAGATCAGGTCGCTGACCGCCCAGCAGCCGTTGCCGCGGCGCTGCAGTTCGATCTTCACCGTACCCGGCCTGGTGGCCGCGCCGCCGAGCGCCAGCCGATAGTCCACCCGCACCTCCAGCACGGTGGCCAGGGAGCCGCCCGACACCAGGGTGAAGCGCGGCGTGCCCTGGATGTCGCCGTCCTGCGCATTGGTCCACGGGTCGTAGTGCAGGCGGCAGATGCCTTCGCGCTCGGCGCAGGCGAGCTCGGTCTTGATCGCATGCGCGAAGGACGGCGTCAGCAGCCCGTCCAGGTTCTGCGGCCGCCAATAGAAGTCGCGCGCCTGGTACAGCCGCGCGGCCACCTGCAGCGGCGTCGCGCACGGCGGTGCCTGCGCCGCGGCAAGCGCAGGCAGCAAGGCCAGGATGGCAACGAATCGGCGCATGCACGGCTCCGGGGTCGGGGGCGCCTATCAAGCCCGGATCGCGGCGCGCGCGCAAGCGCCGGGCAAAAAAAGAGGAGCCGGCGAACCGGCTCCTCAACGTCCTGCTGCCTGGCATGACGGTCAAGCGAACTCACGCCGCCCTGACCGCCGCGTAACCGTCGAAGGTCATGCTCGCCGAGGCGCGGCCCTGGGTCAGCGAGCGCAACGCGGTGGTGTAGGCCTGCAGTTGCGCCAGCGGTGCCTGCGCGAGCACGTCGGCGCGCGTGCCGTGCTCTTCGATCGCCACGACGCGTCCATCGCGCCGCTGCAGATCGCCGAGCACGTCGCCGACGCTGGCCGCCGGGGTGTCGATCGCCAGCGCCATCACCGGCTCCAGCAGCAGCGTGCCGGCCTGCGCCAGCGCCGCCTTCACCGCTTCCGACGCCGCACGCTGGAACGCCAGGTCCGACGAATCCACCGCATGCGCCAGGCCATCGACCAGCGCCACCTCCACGCCGACCACCGGGTAGCCGCGCGGGCCTTGCGCCAGCGCCGCACGCACGCCCTTCTCGGTCGCGGCGACGAAGGCCTTCGGCACCACGCCGCCGCGGCTGCGGTCCACGAACGCGACCTCGCCGTCCGCGCGCGGCACGATGTCCAGCACCACTTGCGCGAACTGGCCATGGCCGCCGTTCTGCTTGGACAGCCGCCCGACCACGCCCAGCGCCGCGGCGCGCAGCGTTTCCTGGTAGGCCACGCGCGGCGCGGCGCTGCGCACATCCACCTGCCACTCGCTGCGCAGGCGCTCCACGGTCACCTCCAGGTGCAGCTCACCCATGCCCCAGACCAGGGTTTCGCCGGTCTCGGCATCGCTGTCGACGCGCAGCGAGGGATCTTCCTGCGCCAGCCGCGCCAGTCCCTGCCCCATCCGCACCAGTTCCGCGGCATTGGCCGCGCCGAGACGCCACGCCAGCACCGGCGGCTGCGTGCGGATGCTCTCCAGCACCCAACGCTGATCGCCGTCGCTGAGCGTCTCGCCGCTGCTCGCGTCCTTCCAGCCGAGGATGGCCACGATCTCGCCGGCGCAGGCCTGCACCACGTCGTGGGTGCGCTGCGCCTGCACCACCGCCAGGCGCCCGACCCGTCGCAGGCGCCGCGCCTGCGACGTCCACACCGTGTCGCCGACACGCAAGGTGCCCGCATACACGCGCACGAAGGCCAGCGGCCCCTGCGCGGTATGCGCGACCTTGAACACCAGCGCCGCCAATGGACCGGACGGATCCGGCGCCAGTTGCGCAACGTGTGCGGCATCCGTGCCGCTGGCGTCATCCGCGTCGCGCGTCGCCGGCACCGGCGGGCGGTCCAGCGGCGACGGCAGCCAGTCGACGATCGCGTCCAGCAACGGCTCGATGCCCTTGCTCTTGAACGCCGAGCCGGCCAGTACCGGCACCCCGGCACCGGCCAGGGTGGCGCGTCGCAACGCCGCGCGCAGTGCGTCCGCGTCGATCGCACGCCCTTCCAGATAGGCCTGCGCCAGCGCGTCGTCGTGCTCGGCCACCGCGGCGATCAGTCGCTCGCGCGCAGCGGCGAACGCGGCAGCGTCCTGCAGGTTCCATGCACGCGCGGACATGCGTCCGTCGCCATCCCACGCCAGCACGCGGCGCCCGACCAGGTCGACCCAGCCGTCGAAGCCGGAATCGCCCGGCAGCGGCACGCCGACCGCCCACACCGTGGCGTCGAGCTTGCTGCGCAGCTGCGCCAGCACGCCGTCGAACGAGGCGCCGGCGCGGTCCATCTTGTTGACGAAGGCGAGCAGCGGCACGCCATGCCGGCGCGCCTGGCGCCACACGGTTTCCGATTGCGGCTGCACGCCGTCGACCGCGGAGAACACCGCGACCGCGCCGTCGAGCACGCGCAGCGAGCGTTCCACCTCGATCGCGAAATCGATGTGCCCGGGGGTGTCGATCAGGGTGAGTCGATGCGCCGGCTGCCCGCGCGCGGACCACTGCGCCTGCACCGCGGCCGCGCCGATGGTGATGCCGCGGGCGCGTTCGATGTCGGAGAAGTCGGTGGTGGCGGCGCCGTCGTGGACTTCGCCGACGCGATGGATCGCGCCGGTGGCCCACAGCAGGCGTTCGGTGAGGGTGGTCTTGCCGGCGTCGATGTGGGCGATGATGCCGAGGTTGCGCCAGCGGGAAAGGGTTTGGGTGTTCATGAGATGGGTTCCAGTGCCAACACGGAGAGGCCGCATGCCCCGGTTGGCGCGTGGGCATGCGGCTAGATTTCGGGTTCGGCGGCGTGGTGCATGGCACGTTCTCCTTCGCGTCTCGGAAGTGGGAAAGCTGGAAAAAAGGCAATAAAAAAGCACCCATCGGGTGCTCGTCTGCGGCGGATCGGCGGCGGCGGAGCGCTACGGCTCGGCGTTGTCCATACCGTCAGGCAGGCGCACCCGGCCCGCGCTGGCGCGCAGGGCATCGTTGGGCAATATCAGCAGCGGTGCGTGCGGCATGGGAGGGCGGGCGATACGGTGGACGAGGGCGCAAGTCTGGACCTGCGCCATAAGCGGGTCAATGCGTTCGGCGCAGCACCGCTGGAACAGTCCGGCGCGCTGCATGCAACGCCGCAGTCCACCGGCGCACGCGATCTGGGCGCGCGCGTCAGGCCGCCCAGATCGCGCCGAAGACCCGGTCGAAGTTCAGCCCCAGCACCTTTTCGGTCACCCGCGCGCCGTAGCCGTGGCGCAGCAGGCCATCGGCGACGCGTTCGAGCTTGCGCACGCTGTTGACGTCGGGCAGGTACGGCGTGCGGTTCTCGCCGGGTGCACCGATGCCGTCGCGGCGGCGCTGCTGCATCTGCTTGTCCATCTCGCGCACGTCCTGCGCGGTGACCGGGAAGAACATCGAATCGGTACCGATGCCGACGTGGTCCTCGCCGCACACGTCCAGCGCATGCCGCATGTGCCGCAGATAATCGGCCAGCTGCGGCTGGCGGCTGTCCTCGGTCAGGAACGGCAGCATGTAGATGCCCATCACCCCGCCCTTGTCGGCCAGCGCGCGCATGTCGCGGTCGAGCTTGTTGCGCGGATGCGCGAACACCGCGCTGCAGCCGGCGTGGGTGATCACCGGCGGCCGCTGCGACAGCGCGATGCCCTCGCGGGTGGTCTGCGCGTTGGCATGGCTCAGGTCCAGCGCCACGCCGAGCCGGTTCATCCGCGTGATCGCCTCGTGCCCGAGCGCGGTGACACCGCCGGCATCGCCGTCCAGGCAGCCGCTGCCGAACGGCGAGGCGTGGTTGTAGGACAGCTGCATCACGCGCACGCCGAGCTGGCGGAACAGGTCGATGCGCTCGGGCTTGTCCTCCAGCATCGCGGCCGATTCGAAGGAGAAGATCAGCGCGATCCTGTCCTCGCGCTTGGCCCGGCGCAGGTCGTCGTGGCGCAGCACTTTCAGGAAGTGCTGCGGATAGTGCTCGACCAGCGCCTGCGCGGCGGCGATGTCCTTCACCGCCGCTTCGAAGTCGCCGTCGGCGCCGCCCAGCGTGGTCTTCAACGCGGTCACGCCGGAATCGCGCAGCTGGCGTATGCGGTCGGCACTGTCGTCGTCGCCGGCCAGCTGGCCGATCGAGGCCAGGGTGTTGGCGTCGAGCACCAGCGCGCGCCGGTACAGCGCCGCGGCGTCGGTCGCGCCCTCGCGCTTGGCCGTGGCTGGCACAGCCGGCACCGCCGCCGCGCCTGCCGGCGCCGTCGCGGGCAGCAGCCCCGCCAGCAGCGCGCTGCCGGACAGGCCCAGCCATTGCCGCCGGGTCCATGCTTCGCTCATCGCCCTCTCTCCCGCTGTAATCAAGTGATGACCCACCCCGTGGCCGCTGACAGCCGTGCGCGCCGCCCCGCATAGCACTGCATCCGGCGCGCGGCGGTCAGTGCCGAAAGTACCGCCGGCGGTTCGCCGCGCCGGCCGGCGCTGCATGGCCGCGCCGGCCGGCACGCGTCGCAGGCGGCGGGCAAGCATGGCGTTCTCCGCCACGCGCTCCTATCATCCGCCGACCTATCAAGGATGCGCGCCCAATGACCACCCCGCAGATGTCGGTGTATTTCTTTCTGCAGGCGGCGGCGATCCTGTTGATATGCCGCCTGGTCGGCCTGCTCGCCAAGCGCGTGGGCCAGCCGCAGGTGGTGGGCGAGATGATCGCCGGCGTGGCGCTGGGGCCGTCGCTGTTCGGCCTGGTCCTGCCGGACCTGCAGCAGGCGCTGTTCCCCAAGCAGACCCTGGACATGCTGTACGTGGTCGCGCAGCTCGGCGTGGGCCTGTACATGTTCCTGGTCGGCACCGACTTCCGCGGCGACCATTTCCGTGCGCGCTACCGCAGCGCGATGAGCGTGTCGCTGGCCGGCATCGCGGTGCCGTTCGTGCTCGCGTTCCTGCTGCTGCCGTGGTTGCTGCACACCCCGGGCCTGTTCTCGGCCAAGGCCAGGACCCTGGAAGCCTCGCTGTTCCTCGGCGCGGCCATCGCCATCACCGCCTTCCCGATGCTGGCGCGGATCATCCACGAGCGCGGCCTCACCGGCAGTTCGCTCGGCACCCTGGCGCTCACCGCCGGCGCGGTGGACGACGCCGCGGCGTGGTGCATCCTGGCCATCGTGCTGGCCAGTTTCGGCGGCAGCTGGAACAGCGCCTACCTGGCGATCGGCGGCGGCGTGGGCTACGCGCTGTTCATGATGTTGGTCGGCCGCCATTGGCTGCGGCGCCTGGCCGACCACGTGCGTCCCGACCAGCCGCTCAGCACCAGCGTGCTGGCGGTGGTGCTGATGCTGTTCTGCCTCAGCGCCTGGGCGATGGACGCGATCGGCATCCACGCGGTGTTCGGCGGCTTCCTGCTCGGCGCCTGCCTGCCCAAGGGCGCGCTGACCGAGAAGCTGCGCGAGCAGCTGCAGCCGTTCGTGGTGGTGTTCCTGCTGCCGATGTTCTTCACCTTCTCCGGGCTCAAGACCCAGCTCAGCGTGCTGCTGGACCCGCAGATCCTGATCGCCGCCGGCGCGATCCTGCTGGCCTCGTTCCTGGGCAAGGGCATCGCCTGCTGGGCCGCGGCGCGCATCAGCGGCGAGAACAACCGCGACGCGATGGCGATCGGCGCGCTGATGAACGCACGCGGGCTGATGGAGCTGATCATCATCAACATCGGCCTGCAGGCCGGGGTCATCGAACAGGGTCTGTTCTCGATCCTGGTGCTGATGGCGATCGTGTCCACGCTGATGGCCACGCCGCTGTTCAACTGGGTGATGCGCCGCGCCGCCGCACGCGAGGCGGCGCCGGCGGTGGCCGGCGGCAGGCTGTAGCGCCCTGCGCGCCGCGCTGAGCATGTTCGAGCGCTGTAGTTGCAGGCGGCGCGTGATGCGAGCAAGGGTGGCGATAGGGCTTGCCGGTGAATTCCTGTCGCGGCCGATGGCCCGAGGCCATCCGGAGCCGCTCCTGCAAGTGCGGTTGCCTGCACCGATGAAACAACGGCGCCAGCTGCGCGCCGCGCATCCCGGATCGCCAGCTCACAGCGGCGTCAGCCGCCACAAGCCGTAGGGATTGGCGAACAGGTCGCCGGGCTGGAACTGCGTGCCGGGTTCGGCGTCGAGCCGGTAGCGCGGCGCCTGCGGCGCGACGGAGAAGGTGTGGCCTTCGCGCATCGCCGACGCTTCGGTGAACAGATACCAGGTGAAGCTGTGCAGCAGCGCAACCGGATCGGATGCCGCCTGCACAGCGACGATCGCGTCCTTCATACCGAAATGATGCATGCCGCAGGAATGGACCTGCGCGCCGGTGACGTTCAACACGTAGGCGCGATGCGCGCTGCACTGGGATCGCTCGGCGCACAGCTGGCGCCAGGCCGCCGCGCTGTGCGCGACACCGCTGCTCTCGACCTTCACCCCCAGGCCGCCGGCCTCCAGCAACGCCGCAGCCGCGGCCATCATCGCCTCGGCGCGCACCCTGGAGCCGCCCACGCCGATCAGGTAGGCGACGGACGCGTGCGCGTCGATGCGCGCCATCTCGGCGGAACCGCGCCAGTGCGGCCCGGCCGCAGCGAATGCCGCGGCCATGCGCGGATCGCGCGGCTCGTATTGCAGCTCGAACGCGTCGCCGGTTTGCACGTGCCGCAGAATCCGGCCGGCGAACAGATAGCCGCCGCTGCCGCGGACGATGGCGGCCAGGAACTGGCTGCGGTCCTGCCATGGGCCGGGAATGCACAGCACGATTCTCGGGGCCTCGATCACTTGCGGCTCTTTTCGTCAGGTGCCGGGCGGACAGGGGCGAGCGCTCGAACGCAAAGGCGGCAGACGCACAACGCGTCCGGCAGCGTCGTCCGGAGGCCATGCCTTGCTCAGGTCAGCGCCGTCATCACGCCCTTGCGGTAGGCCGGACGCCGTTGCAGGCGCCGGTACCACTCCTGCAGATGCGGCAGCGCCGGCCGCTCGATCGGCATCTCGAACCAGGCGTAGGCGAAGCTGCCGAGCGGGATGTCGCCCATCGCGAACTGCGCGCCCGACAGCCACGGCTGCTGCGCCAGCGCCGCATCGGCCATGCCCAGCAACTCGCCCGAACGCGCCAGCGCCGCGGCGATGCCGGTTTCGTCGCGCGCCTCGGGCGCGGCGCGCAGCGTGCCCCAGAACAGGTCGCGGAACGCGCCGGCGAAGCTCGAGGTGGTCCAGTCCATCCATTTGTCACCGCGCGCGCGCTCGGCCGGATCTTCAGGATACAGCGTGCCCGGCGCGTAGCGCGCAGCCAGGTAGCGCACGATGGCGTTGGACTCCCACAGCGCCAGGCCCTGGTCTTCGATCGCCGGCACCAGGCCGTTGGGATTCAACGCGCGGTAGGCGGGATCGGCGGTCTTGCCGAACGCGCCGCCGACCTCGATGGACGCGTACGCCACGCCGATTTCCTCGGCGCACCACAGCACCTTGCGCACGTTGCTCGAATTGTGTCGGCCCCAGATCTTCAGCATGGCAGCGCTCCTGTCGCGAGCGCCAATTCTATGCTGGCGCATACCGGCCTGCGGCGCCGGCACGCAGCAGCGGCGAGCGCGCTCAGTCGAACTGCAGCACGCAGCCGCCGCGCGCCGGCAATGCCACTTCCACGGTCTGCGTCGGCGCCACGGCGATGCGGCGGCTGGCCAGACCCAGCAGGCCGTCGCCATCGCCATCAGGTCGGGCCAGGTGCGCTGCCAGCCGCGCGGCCGTTGCCCAGCAGCTCGGCGCAGTCGAGCACGCTGTCGCCGAGCCGATGCGTGGCGGCGTCGTCCAGGCCGGTGCCGCGGATGCGCTTCTATTCTGGCCGGATGACCTATATGCAACAAATATCATTTTTGGCTTAATGTATACGAACATTCATATGTATTGGCCGCCATGCCTGCCGCCACGCCCTGGTTCGTCCGCGCCCGCCTGAAGACCCGGCAATTGATGCTGCTGCTGGCGATCGAGGAGGAAGGCAACATCCACCGCGCCGCCGCGACCTTGAACATGTCGCAGCCGGCTGCGTCGAAGTTGCTCAAGGACCTGGAGGACATGCTGGCGGTGCCGCTGTTCGAGCGCCTGCCGCGCGGCATGCGCTCCACCTGGTACGGCGAGGCGATGATCCGCCACGCGCGCATCGCCCTGTCCAGCCTGGGCGAAGCCGGCGCCGAGATCGAAGCGCTGAAGGCCGGCTATTTCGGCAGCGTCAGTGTCGGCGCCATCGCCGGGCCGGCGATGACCCTGCTGCCGGCCGCGCTGGCCCAGGTCACCGAACAGCATCCCTTGCTGCGCGTGGCGCTGCGCGTGGACGGCAGCGACGTGCTGCTGGAGCAGCTGGCGCAGAACAGGCTGGACATCGTGGTGGCGCGGCTGTTCGCGCACCACGACAAGCGCAACCTGCACTACCAGGCGCTGGCCGAGGAAGAGGTGCGCGCGATCGCCCGCCCCGGCCACCCGATCCTCACCATGCCGCAACCGGCGCTGCCCGCACTGGCCGCGGCCGGCTGGATCGTGCCGCCGGACGGCAGCGTGCTGCGCCACCGCTTCGAACTGATGTTCCAGAACGCCGGGCTGGAGCCGCCCAAGCGGGTGGTCGAGAGCTCCGCGCTGCTGCTGCTGCCGCAGCTGCTGCGCCACGGCGACTATCTGGCGGTGGTACCGATGGACGTGGCCCGGCATTTCGCCGACCACGGCAGCGTGGCGATCGTGCCGGTGGAGCTGTCGTGCCGGATGGACGCGTTCGGCATCATCACCCGCACCGACTGGCTGCTGTCGCCGGGCGCGCGGATCATGCTGCAGGCGCTGCAGGACGCCGCCGGGCCGGTGTACGGCGACGGCGAGCCGGCCGCGGACGGGGCACCGCCGGCAGATGCGTGAATGGGGCAATACCTAGAAGCGTCGCGGCCGCTGGTCCGGGCCGGGGCCCGGCCGCTCCTGCGCCTGCCAGCGGCTGCTGACTGCCCGGTTCAGATTACCGCTGCATGAACAATGGCAGCGTGTTGCAAAATCAGCAACAGAGTGTTGCAAGCGATGCCGCTTCCTGCCATCTTCCGCGTCCTTGCATGCATCGCATGCAAACGCGTCGGCATGCCCTGCTTGCCCGGGTTTTCCCGATGGCCACGATGGCGCAACAACGAACGATCCTCGCAATTTCACAACGATTGACATAGGACACAGCATGGCTCGCGACCGTTCACTCAGCTTTTTCGATGGCCTTTCCCCGACCGCCAGATCGGCTTCTCGCTGCCTGGCGCCGTTGACGGCAGCACTGTTGCTCTGCGGCAGTGGAGAGGCGTGTGCGGACGTAGCGGCCACGTTCGCGCATCCCGGCATCATGCATACCGCCAGCGACATCGCTCGCATCAAAGCGCACCTGTCGCAGGAGCCATGGGCAAGCGGCTACGCAAAATTGAAGAGCGACAACCTCTCCTCGCCGCTCTACCAGATTCAGGGCGGGCATTGCCCCAAGGTCGTGCGCGACGTGCCGTCCAAGACGCTGTGCATCAATCAATTCACCAACGACGGCAACGCCGCATACCAGCAGGCACTCATGTGGACACTGAGCGGCGATCCACGCTATGCCGCCAACGCCAAGGGGATCCTGAACGCCTGGTCGGGCACATTGACATCGATCGAAGGCCAGGACGCGCAGCTGGCGGCAGGACTGGTCGGCTTCAAGTTCGTGGCTGCTGCGGAGTTGATCCGCTATGGCGACGCGGGCTGGTCGCAAGATGACGTTAAAGCATCGGAACGCATGTTCGTCGACGTGTTCTATCCGGTCATCAAGGGCTTTGCCCCCAGGGCGAACGGCAATTGGGACAGCAGTTGCATGAAGACCATGATGGCCATCGGCGCGTACACGAACGACTGGCAGATGTTCAATCGCGCGCTCGATTACTACTACAACGGGCCTTCCAACGGAGCGCTGCTCCACTACGTCATCAATGCGGAAGGCGAAACCCAGGAAAGCGGACGCGATCAGGCGCACACCCAGCTTGGCATAGGCAACCTTGCGGAAATGGCCGAGGTGGCATGGGCACAGGGGTTCGATCTCTACGCTGCCTATGGGAACAGACTGCTGGCTGGCTTCGAGTACGTGGCCAATTACAACCTTGGCAACGAGGTACATTTCGTGCCCATGGTGGATACGACCGGCAAGTATCCCCACGACACGATATCCAGCATCGGTCGAGGCGAATTCCGTCCCATCTACGAAATGGTCTTGAACCATTACGTCCACCGTGGCGCGCTGTCGGCCCCGTTCACGCAGCAGGTAGCGGTAAAAATGCGTCCCGAAGGACGTACACCGTATGCCGACAACAACGGTTTCGGCACCTTGCTGTTCACCCGCGACGACACCCGGAAGATAACGCCCAGGGGCGTGGACGAGGCGCCTGAGGGTTTCGCCGCATGCGCCACGCAAGGCGGCGTCTGCAACGTCTCCCAGGGCACGGGTCTGGTCGCGTACGGTGCCAATGGGTCCTGGTATTACCGCAACGTGGGCGTCGGCCAGTCCGTCGCTTGCTCGAACGCCTCCTTCGCCGGTGCCGAGGCAGGTGCCGCCATGACCTGCTCCATTCAGCGCTGAGCGGGCAGGCCGGACGCGTTCGGCGCGGACACCGTCCGCGCCGACGCGATCCTCCGAATCAAGGCAGGGCAGCCGGGATCGGCCACCCGCCCTCAGGTCCAGCCCGCATCCACCACGAATTCCTGCGCGGTGATCGCGCGCGACTGGTCCGAGGCCAGGAACAGCGCCATGCGCGCGATGTCCTCGGGCATCACCTTGTCCGGCAGGCACTGGTTGCGCGCCAGTTCGCGCTCGCCGGCCTCATCCAGCCACAGCGCGACCTGGCGTTCGGTCATCACCCAGCCCGGGGTCAGCACGTTGATGCGGATCCGTGCCGCGCCCAGTTCGCGCGCCAGGCCACGGGTCAGCCCGTTCACCGACGACTTGGCGGTGGCGTAGACCGGATAGCCGCCGGTCTTGCTCTGCCAGCCGGTGGAGCCGAGATTGACGATCGAACCGCCACCGAGCCGCTGCATGCCCGGCACCACCGCCTGGATCGCGAAGAACGCGGCGCGCTGGTTGATCGCCACGCAACGCTCCCAGTACTCCGGGGTCACCGCGTCCAGCGCATGCCGGTCGTCGCTGCCGACGTTGTTGAGCAGCACATGGAAATCGCCCAGCTCGGCGGCGGCCTCGCCCAGCGCCGCCTGCAGCGCGGCCACGTCGGTGACGTCGCAGCGGCGCCACCACGGCTTGGCCAGGCCGGCGGCGGCCAGCCGCTCGGCCAAGGCCGCGCTGGCCGCAGCGGCCACGTCGACGAAGGCGACCTGCGCGCCCTGCCCGGCGAAGGCCTCGACCAGGGCCGCGCCGATGCCCGAACCGCCGCCGGTGATGAAGACGCGGCGCCCGTGCAGGCTGCCGTAGGTTGCGTTACCGGTGCTGTGGGGCGTCGCGCTTGCCGTGTTGTCCATGCCGTTTCGCTCTAGGTGGATGAGATTTTGATATATGAAAACAAATATCCATAGCCAGATATTTATTATTTTTCATGTATCAATATGCCCGCTGGCATCGCCAACGTAAAGCACTCGGGCGACGCCGCACAGGCACCGATCCGGGCCGATCATGACGCGAGGATTCCGCCAGCATGGGCTCACCCACCAAACCGGTCCGCCGCAGCCAGGCGTGGTTCGGTCGCGAAGGCAAGCAGGGTTTCTACTACCGCAGCTGGCTCAAGAGCGCGGGCCACCCGCACGACATGTTCGACGGGCGCCCGGTGATCGGCATCTGCAACACCTGGTCGGAGCTGACCCCGTGCAACGGCCACCTGCGCGAGCTGGCCGAGCACGTCAAGCGCGGCGTCTACGAGGCCGGCGGCTTCCCGCTGGAATTCCCGGTGATGTCGCTGGGCGAGACGCAGATGCTGCCCACCGCGATGCTGTTCCGCAATCTGGCCAGCATGGACCCTGAAGCCGTCCGGCCAGTACCTGATGGAAGATTTCTACTACGCTGGCGGGCTGCCGGCGGTGATGCGCGAACTCGGCGCCGCGCTGGACCTGGGCGCGCTCACCGTCAACGGCCGCAGCCTCGGCGAGAACGTGGCGCAGGCACCGTGCTGGAACCGCGCGGTGATCCACGCGCTGGACACGCCGTTCCGCGAGCAGGCCGGCAGCGCCGTGCTGCGCGGCAACCTGGCCCCGGACGGCGCGGTGATCAAGCCCTCGGCCGCGGTGCCGCACCTGCTGCGGCACCGCGGCCGCGCGGTGGTGTTCGAAAGCATCGAGGACATGAAGACGCGCATCGACGACGAGGCGCTGGACATTGCCCCAACCCCGGCGCGCGGCTGGAGCAGGCTGTACGTGGAGTACGTGGAGCACGTGCAACAGGCGCACCTGGGCGCGGACCTGGATTTCCTGGTCGGCGGCAGCGGCGCCGTGGTGGCGCGCGACTGGCATTGAGTCGCGACGCGTGGTCGCCCGACCCGCACGCCAAGCCGAGGCCGAGGCCGCAGGCAATCGCACTGCCTGCGGCAACGGCATTCAGCACGCGGCCAGATCGGAAAACGGGCAGCGATCGTCTTCCGGTGGTGGATCCCGCCGCAGCATGCGCTCGGCGATCTGCACCGGATCGCTCGCTGCCGCCGGCTGGCGCGACGCCGCGGCACCAGCCCGGCCATCCGCGCGCGCGCGCGCGACGCGCAAGTCCGGCCCTTGCGGCAGCGCCCCGGCCTGCTCGAAGCGCGCGAAGCGCTGGTCCGACTGCAGGATCTGGCGCACGGATTGCGCATAGCGGTCGCGCTCGGCAGGCGTCTCGGAATGATAGGCGCCCACCGCCGCCCAGCTGTTGCCGTACTTGTTCATCATCTGCCGCAGATGCCAAGCCGCCACGTAGGTGCTGGCGCAGGGATCCATCAACTCACGCACCGAGACCCCATAGTGCGACAGACGCGGCAGATGGATCGAGTTGATCTGCATCTGCCCGTAGTCCACGCTGCCGTTGGCATTGCGGTGCATCGCCTGCGGCTTGCCGCGCGACTCCTGCCAAGCGATGGCCTTGAGCACGCGTGCATTGACCCGCTGGTAGTCCGCGGCCTGTTCGAAGCACCCTGCATGCGCCAACGGCGTGGCGAGCCACGCCGCAAGCAACGCTCCGGCACGACGACGCATGAGGCTACGCCGACAACTGCGTCGCCACCCGCGGGGTCGCCGTGGCGTACGCTGGCAGGCTGGCAAACACGTCCACGGGGGCGGACGAATCGCTCTGGCCATCGGTGTCGGCCACTGCGTTGTCCGCGCCGCAGTCCAGCCCGTCCGTGGCACTCAGCGCCAGGGAGTCCGAACATCCCATCCCATTTGCCGTCGGGCACTGCGACGAGAAATCGGCGCCAACGGGCATGTCGATCCCGATCGCCGTGTCGGACCCGGCCTGGAACGCATCGCCCACCGCGTCGCAAGCCAGCGGCTGTTGTGGCTGCATGGACTGGCTGTCGCCGGCGAAGTCTTTTTGCAGCAGCGGATCGACCACGCCCGTGGCCATGGTGGTGGCTCCGTCGCGCAGCACCCGCCACGGATTGCCCGTCACCGCGTCGCCGATCACTTGGCCGGCCGCCCCCAACCCTGTGCCGCTCAGCGCCGCACCTGCGATACCTGCCGTAACGGCGGCGACAGCGCCCTCGGGGGTCAGGCACTCAGCCACGTTAAACACATTGCCAGCCATCTTCGCAGCGTCCATGCCCAGCGCGTCGACGCGGCCGTGCAGCGCGTCGTCGACGCAATTCAAGCCGCCGCTCACCAGCCCCACGCCGGAATCGGCAAAATTGTCGTACGCCTGCGTGACGCCCTGGCGCGTGTCGTCCAGCACGCTCTTGGCCCCACCGGCAATCTTGGTCAATAAAGGGTTCAAATGCGCATTGGCCACGCTTTCCGCGGCGATGGTGGGTACCGCGGTGACGAGGCTCACGCCGGCCTGCAACTCGTACTTGCCCGCATCCACCACCCCCTGGCCGGCCTGCCCCAGCTGCTTCAAGGCGCCGCCGAAATCCCCACAGCACACGTCGCCGACGGACTTTCCAGCATGCTCCGCCGCGCCGACCAAGTCTTTGCCTGCCCCCACGATAGCGCCCCCGATCGCGTTTCCGACATGCTCGAACGCATGACCAATACTCGAAAAAATACTCATAAAAAACTCCTCGATTGTTGGAGCAGACCTGTAGCGGCCCGCGAACTGCGGCGATGCGCCGCTGCAGTCCAACATATACCGATCCGCACCTAGCGCAGCCACGCCAACGAATCGATCGCTCCATCTGCGAAACAAGCGCGAACGCGCCGATCGGGCCGCCCGATCGGTGCGTTCGCTTCGCAAGCGGCGGACCGGCTTCGTCCATTGGCCGCCGCACGGCGGGCCGAATGACTATTTTTGCCACCGGGCGCAATGCCCATGCCATCCCAGCCAACGTCCACTCCACATCGATGAGATATCCATGAACGTTTCAGGACCCAACCTCGACCAGATCTACTCCCCCTACCAGCCGGCCTGCTCACCAGCCGACATGCCACCCCCGAGCCAGGCAAGCAATTCGTACCAGCTCGATGCGATGATGGCGATGATGGTCGCCATGATGCTGTTGCAGCGCGGCGGCCAGACGCAAGATCAGAATCAGAATCAGAACTACAACGGCAACGACATGATCGGAAACGAGTTGATGCAGATCATGATGCAGCTCATGATGGGCGGCTGCGACCCGAGCACGAACGGCAACGACATGATCGGTACGTGCCTGGCCTCTCCCAGCCGTCCGTCGGCGAACTGAGCATCGGCGCCTCGCTCGCGGCAACGAGCGAGGCGCATCCGCTGGGCCTGTCTCAGGGCGATATCACGTGCGGGGTCAGCAGGAACAAGCGCTGCACGCTGCTGCGCTGCCTGGAGCGATGCTGGAACAGCCGGCCCAGGACCGGCACCTTGGATAGCCCCGGCACGCCATTCACCTGATTCTCGTCGTCGTTGCTCTCGTAGCCGGCGATCAGCAGGCTCTCGCCGTCGTTGACGAAGGCCTGGGTATTGATCTGACTGGAAGAGATCACCGGAATCTGGTCGACTGTCTGCGCGGTCACCTGCCCGTCCTCGATGTTCACATCCAGGCGGATCTGCTTGGAATCGGAATTCGGCACCACCGTGGGCAGCACGCGCAGCGAGACGCCGGCGGACAAGCCGTACAGGTCCGCGCTCTGGTAGCCGGCCACGCGCACGAAGAAGCGCTGCCGTTGATCCATCATCGCCTCGACGTTGTCCAGGGTCGCCACCTTGGGAGTCGAGACGACCTTGGCGCGGTTGCTCTGCTCCAGCGCCGACACCCGCGTCATCAGGAAGCGCCCGGCATCGCCGAGCACGGCGGTGAGCACGCCGCCGCCGGGACTCAGGCCGTCGGCAGTATCGCCCAGCCCCGGCGTGGCGCCCGGCACCGGGTAGGCCAGCGCCGAACCTTTCCCATCGCCGCTCTGCAGGTCGAGGTGGCGATTGTGCAATCGCCAATCCACGCCGAGGTCGCGCAATGCGCCGTCCTGCACTTCGATGATCGTCGCATCGATCTGCAGCAGCTGCGGACGCGCATCCAGTTGCTGGATCAACGACGCATAGCCGTCCATGCGCTCCGGGCGATCGCGGATCACCACCGCATTGATGCGCGGATCGGCCTGGATATAGGGCAGGTTTTCGGCAGCGCCGCCACTGTGGTCGGCGCTCGCGCCGACGGTGGCGGCGCTGCCGCCGCTCGCCGCCGCAGACCCGCTATCGGCTACCGGCGTATTGGGCAACGGCGGCTTGACCTGAGCCTGAGTGCCGCCCAGGCCAAACCAGTTGTTGGGCAGCCCCACGCCGGATGATGCGCCGCTGCCGGCGCCGCCGGGATCGATCCGCGCCACACCGGTATCGCCACGCTCGCCCAGCGAGCGCATGCGCTGCTGGTCGCCGCCGCCTGCGCCGCTGCCGTCCGCCTGCGCCGAGCCGGACTGCCCGTACATGCCTCGCAGCAACGTGGCCAGGCCCGGGATCTGGTTGCTCTGGCCCTCGATCTGCGCCGTACGATCGGCGGCGCGGGCATAGCGCAGTGGAAACACGCGCGTCTCGGTGCCGTCGCGCTGTCCGCTGCTGCGGTCCACCGATCGCACCACTGCCGAGACGATGTCCACGTACCCCGGCGGGCCGGAGACGATCAGCGTGCGCGCCGTATCCTCGTAGCGGATTGGAAATCGTCGATCGACCAGCTCCATCCGTTGCAGCGCCGCCCGCACCTCGCCGGTGGTGGCCGCGGACAGGGTCAAGGTTGCGCTGGCGACTTCGTTGCCGCCCCACACCCGCAGCACCGTGCCATCGTAATACCAGACGAAGCCGTAGCTGGTCGCCAGCGTATCCAGGAATTTCTGCGGCGGTGTGGCGAACCTGCCGCTGACCGTACCGCTGACCTCCGGCGAGATCCAGGCCATCAGCCCCTGGCTGGAGGCGAAGTCGCGCAATACGTCCTTGAGATCCTTGTTGTCGACGGTGTACTGGAAATTGCCGCGATGCCATGGCACCTCGGCCGCCATCGCCGGGGCGATGGCCGCGTTCACTGCGATCGCCAACGCCACCGCCAAGCACGCGCGCGGCACTGCCGCCGATCGCCAACGATGCTGTTTCATTGGGCCTCCCGTCAGCGCTGCAAGGTTTCGGCGGGAACTTCGTCGAACTGCCGCCTATAGCACTTGACCAGCGCCGAGCGGCTCACCACGCCCCAATGCTCGGCCGCCTGCAGCACACCGCCGCAGCCGGATTCGGACAACAGCTCGTCGCGGATGCCCTGCATGCGGTAACGGCGCAGCACCTGGGTCGGCGACATGCCTGTGGCCGCCTTGAACGCGAGCTGCAAGGCGCGTCCGGTCACCCCGATCTGCGCGGCCACTTCGTTGATCGACAGGTCCGGGCGATGCACGTTTTCCAGCATATAGGTATAGGCGCGACGGTACTTGGCCGGCAAGCGCGCCGAAATGTCGTCGCTGCACTGCGTCACGGGACCGTCTTCCAGCGATCGCGCGACCTGCACTTCGCTGCGCAGGCATTGCACCGCATCCAGCGCATAGCGGTTGTACAGGCGCAGGGCCTGCTCGGTACGTCCGGTCGCATGGCAGATCTTGGCCTGGCAATACTCCAGCTCAAGATCCCAGCGCATCGATGCCTGCCTGACCACGCCGGCCAAGGCGCGCTCGGCCAGATCGGCGCGTCCTGCGGCCAGTGCAGCCAGCGCCAGCTCCAGCTTGGCGCCATGACGCGAGTTGCTGCCGCACGCCGATGCGTACTGCGGCATCGTATCGAAGACCGCGTCGAAGCAGCCGGTGTCTCCGGCAGCGATCCGCAGCAACGACCGCACGAACTGCAGCCGGCGCGCCAGCACCGGCATCGACTCGGCGACCTCGCCGGTAAAGCGTTTGATCTCGTCCGCATCGAATGTGCCGGTCCATTTCTCGTTGCACGCCGCGGCCTGCCAGAACACGTGATCGATCAGGCGTTCGGCGCGGCGGATGCTCAACTGCGCGAGCATGTCCAAGCGCAAGGCCTGGGCGACAGGAACCAGGCGATGGGCGATCTCGGTCTCCGCCGCCGCTTCCTGGGCGCGCTCCACGACCTGCAGCGCCTGCATGCTCTGGCCCAGATGGAAGTGCGACAGCGCCTTGCCCATCAGGCTCTCCGCCCGCAGCAGCTGATCGGCGTCGCGGTCCACCACCAATTGGCCGAAACAGTTCAGCGCCGCGCTGAGCCTGCGCTGCTGCAACATCTGCCAGGCGGTATTGCGGCAGGAAAACAGGCGCAGGTGCGCACCGCCGTTGCGCATGCGCTTCTGCGCCAGGCGATAGGCCTCCTCGGCCTCCTCTTCGTACTCCATCGTCAACAGTCCATCACCGATGGCGCGCAACAGGCTCGCCTCGCCGGCGCCGGCGCCGGCACCGTCTCCGTGCTCCTGATCGCGACGATGTTGCAGGTATTGCAATGCCTGCGGCCAGGCTCCGCTCAGAATTTTCTTCGAATAAGTCGGCAGCGCTTCATCATGGGTTAATGCAGAGATCGCAGCGAGATAAGTGGACAAAAACATGGCGTTGTCTCTCCGGGGGAGTGAGAGGAAAGAACTGCAGAAACTTCCGCAACACGTGAGGCGCGATGGCGCAATTCATTGTAGGTAGGCGCCGAAACGGAATTTCTCACTTAATCTCATGGCGATGATCAAAAAATCTCATTCTGTCGCCGTTGTCGGATAATTTTCTTCAAAAACATATTAATTCGACGCGGCTGCCGCCGATGCGAAGCGAACAAAGCCTAATTTCTACATTTCGCGAAGATCCACAATTAAAGCAATCGGCGAAAAACGCCGATTGGCTCCATCGACCGCGCCCATGCAGGCCGCGCGCGCAGCCGAACGGCGCTGGCGGCACGCAGCGGTGAAGGCTCAGGCGGCGACGGGCGGCGGCGCGAACGCGCGGCGACGCGGTCAATGGGTGCCGGGAGATCCGACCAGGAACTGGCCGATCTTGGCCTGGAAGTGGACGAAGGACAGCTCGTCCAGCAACTGCGAAACGAAGACTTGAATCAGCAACGCCAGCATCAGCAATGCCAGCGCGCCGCGCACCGGCTGGCTGAGGTTGGACGGCTCGAGCTTCTCGGCGCTGCGCGCAACCAGGCCGAAGCCCAGGTCGACAAGCACCAGGACCAGCATCACCGGCGCCGACAGCTTGATCGTTGCCGTCATCATGTTGTCGGTGCTCTGCAGCACGAATTGGGCGGCCAATTGACTGGTATCCGGCTGCAGTTTCGCCAGCGGCCACCACCGGTAGGATTCGAACACCGCGCCCAGCAGCGTGACCATGCCGCCCAGCACGTAGAACAGCGTGATCGACGTCTGCAGCATGGTGTTGGAAACCGGCGTACTCTGCTCGCCATGCATCGGGTTGTTCATCTGCACGTTGTTGAAACCGGCCAGGTCGTCGATCACCGTGCCCACGTTCTGCGCGATCCAGAAGATGCTCGATGCGGCATAGCCGATCATCAGGCCGAGGAACGCCTCTTTCCCGACCAGCGCGATCAGGGTCAGCGGATCGACCCGCGCAAACAGATCGGGGGGTTGTCCATAGGCGACGAAGCCCGCCAGCATATAGACCACGCCGTTGCGTGCGGCTCCTGGAATGGCGTCTTCGCCGGTTGCCGGCAACACCATGAACAGCACGAAGCAGCGCACGCATGCCACGGCCAGCAAGACCACCAGTCCGATGCCTTGCGAGTGCAGCCAGACCAGCGCCTGGTCGGAGGCGTTCACTCCCGCCTCGCGCGTTCGCCTGCGTCCAGGCGCGCGCGCGCCACGATGGTTTCGGCGATTTCCTCGTCCTCGGCAAGCTCGCGCTGCTCGGCGCGCTGGCGCTCGAGGCGATCGGCGCGCGCCTGGTATTGCTGCGCCTGGCGCGTATGCCGCGCCAGCCGCGCGCGCACTTGCGCGAGCTGCGCCTGCTGCGCGTCGCAGGCCTGCTGCGCACGCTCCAGCGCCTGCTCGGCGCCGCGCAGTTGCCGATCCAGTTCCTCGCGATGGCGCTCGCCGTCCAGCCACGACGCGATGCACATGCGCGGCGCCGCGCTCAGCTGCGCCTGCTGCTGCGCCCGGTCGCCGCAACGCTGCAGCAAAAGCGCCTGCTGCTGGGCGCAGCCCTGCAGCGAATCCTCAAGCGATTGCAGCTCGTGCAACGCCTCGCGCAATTGCGCCTGCGTCGCCTCGCCGCGGCGGCGATGCAAATCGGCCAGCAGCCGCCAGGGCGCCCGCCGTTCACTCATACACCACCTGCTGCAGTTGCGACAACGACTCCCGGTAATCGGCGACGTCGGCGGTTTCCTGGGCAAGGAACGCGCGGATCGCCTCGATGCGCGCCACCGCCTCGTCGGCCAGCGCGTCGCTGCCGGCACGGTATTCGCCGACCTGCAGCAGCGGCTCGATCTCCTGGTATTTGGCCAGCAGCCGGCGCAGCTGCGCGGCCAGCTCCGCATGCTCGCGGCCGACGATCTGGGTCATTACCCGGCTCAAACTGTTCAGCACGTCCACCGCCGGATACTGGTTGCGCGCGGCCAACTCGCGCGACAGCAACAGATGGCCATCGAGCAGGCCGCGCACCTCCTCGGCCACCGG
The DNA here is from genome assembly GCF_009769165.1 of Xanthomonas hyacinthi. Lineage (NCBI taxonomy): Bacteria > Pseudomonadati > Pseudomonadota > Gammaproteobacteria > Lysobacterales > Lysobacteraceae > Xanthomonas > Xanthomonas hyacinthi. Next base: position 3,649,370 of record NZ_CP043476.1, on the reverse strand, counting down.
GTCGGAACCCGACTCGTCTTCGGCCAGGACGGTATACAACGCGGTGATGGAACCGTTGTCGCCCATCCCGGCGCGTTCCACCAGCCGCGGCAATTCGGCGAACACCGACGGCGGAAAGCCGCGCCGCGTCGGCGGCTCGCCGCTGGCCAGGCCGATCTCGCGTTGCGCGCGTGCGAAGCGGGTCAGCGAATCCATCATCAACAACACGCGCAGGCCGCGGTCGCGAAAATGCTCGGCGATCGCGGTGCCGACATAGGCGGCCTTGGCGCGCTCCACCGCCGAGCGATCGGAGGTGGCGCAAACGATCACGCTGCGCGCCATGCCATCCTCGCCCAGGATGAACTCGATGAACTCGCGCACTTCGCGGCCGCGCTCGCCGATCAGCACGATGACGTTGACGTCGCAGCTGGTGCCGCGCGCGAACATGCCCAACAAGGTGCTCTTGCCAACCCCGGCCGGCGCGAAGATGCCCAGGCGCTGGCCCTCGCCCAGGGTGGTCAGCGCGTCCACCAGGCGGATGCCGGTGGACAGCGGCGCATCGATCAGACGGCGCCGCATCGGGTCCGGGGCTTCGGCATGGATCGGCACCTGCGCCTGGCACTGCACCGGGCCGCGCCCGTCTGCCGGCTCGCCCAGGCCGTCCAGCACCCGCCCCAGCAATTGCTCTCCCACCGGCACCGACAGCGGTCGCCCCTGGCCAATCACTCTGGTGCTCGCGGACAATCCGAGCATCGCCCCAAACGGCGCCAGCACCGCCTGATCGCGCGCGAAACCCACCACCTCGGCGCGCTGCAGCAAGCGGCCATCGGGATTGCGCAATTCGCAGACTTCGCCGATGGTGACCGCCAGCCCCTCCACGCGCAGCAGGGTGCCGACCAACTCGACCACCTTGCCGTAGCGTATTCCCGGCGCCAGCGCCGCCAGCTCGCGCCGCAGCGCGCCGCGGTCCACGTTCAGCACGAGACGGCCTCTGCGTCAGCCTCCTCGACAACAGCGCAGGCCGCCGCAGTGTCGTTGCCCAGCACTTTGCAGAGCACATCGCGCAAGCCGTCCAGTTGCAACTGCAATCCGGTTTCGAACACGCCGCTGTCCCACTCGCAGCGGCATTCGCCCGCTGCCAGCGTCGCGCATTCGGCCACCTCCACGCGCAACCCGCCCGCCTGCGCGGCGAGCCCATCGAATGCCTGCTGCGCGGCCGCGCCCTCGCCAGGCGCGACCTGCACCTGCAGGAACTTCGCCGCGGCGCAGGCCTGCTCCAGCGCATGCGCCGCCCGCCGATAGAGCGCGCCGCGGTCTTCGCCCAGGATCGCGGCGCACGCATCGACGACCACCTGCAGCAGCCGTTCGCGGCTGCGCAGCCATTGCTGGCGTTCGTCATGCAGCGCGCGCACCGCACGCAGGTTCCAGTCGCGCAGGGCGCCACGCCTGCCGGCGGCATAGCCAAGCCGGGCAACGCGCTGGAATCGTGCGCGCGCCGCGCTGCGCAGGCGTTCGGCTTCCCGCTGCGCGTTGTGCACCAACGCCTGCGCCTGGTGCTGGGCGCGTTCGGCGTCTTCCCGCAAACGCGCCTGCTGCTGTGCCTCGGCCTGATCCAACGACAGGACCGTGACCAATTCCTCGCGCCGTACGATGTCCTCGTCAATGGCGACATCGCTCCCCGCCCGCAACCAGATCATGCCGCGTTCTCCCATACCGTGGTCTCCTGTGCAAGTTCGCGCCATTGCGCGATGAAATCCCGGCTGCACCCATCGGCCGCCAATGCCGCCCCGCCCGGGTCCAGGCCGGCGCTGGCCGCGGCCATCCGCGCCAGGCCCGGCCAGGGCCACACGCCATCGGCAACCAGGCGGCACCAGCCGTCCAGATGCCATGCATGCTCGCCCGCGTCGCGCGCCAGCAACGGCAACCGCGTGGGCTCGACCGTGCAGTCCCGCAGCCATTGCCACAGCGGCGGGCCCAGGCGCTCGGCGAACCACTGCCGCGGCGCACGTTCGACGCAGTGGCGCAAGGCGTCCAGCCGCGAGTACAGCGCGCGCGTCAGCAGCAGCCGCCGCAACGGCGCTGGTTCCAGCAGCGCAAGATCGCTATCGGCATCCTCGAAGCACGCGGCCGGCAACGCGTCCAGCCCCAGCGCCGCGATCACCACGTCCTGCCGCCGCGCCAGCTCCGCGCCGGCCCAGGCCCGCCGCGGCAGCGCCGCTTCGCTGCACAGCGGCGGCGGGTCGGGCTGCCGCGCCAGCGCCTGCACCCGCATCCGGTAGCGCAGCAGACGCCGACCGGCCGCCGGCATCGCGGTCACTGCGCCGCGTCCTCGGATCGGGGCGGCCGCAACCGCAGCAGCAGCGCGCGCCAGCCACCATCGCGGCGTGCGAACCAGAACGCGGCGGCGCCAGCGGCGGCCAACAGCAGCAAGAGCAAGCCCCATGGTAGCCACCATGTCCACTCCACTGCCGGCGCCGCCTGCCCCGCCTCCAGCAGCTGCGCCGGCACCATGGTGACGCTGACGTTGTCGTAGCTGAGGCCCTCCACGCTGTGCACCACCAGGTTCTTGATGCTGGGCACCAGCGGCGTCACCTCGGTGCCCGGCCGGTACTTGACGAACACCGCGGCGCTGGACGGCTTGATCACGTTCGACAAGGGATCGTTGTTGGGCAGCACGATCTGCACATCCGCGGCGACCACGCCGTCGATTTCCGACAGCGTCTGCGACAGCTGCTGCGAGACGCCGTAGATGAAACGCACCCGCTCCTCGGTGGGCGTGGAGATCAGGCCGTCCTTCTTGAACATCTCACCGAGATTGGCGTGCTTTTCCCGCGGCAGGCCATGCGCGCGCAGCACCTCCAGCGCATCGGCCAACTGCGCCTGCGGCGCTGCCACCGACCAGGTCTTGCCCTCATCGGGACTCTCCTTCTCGGCGTGCACGCCCTTGCGCAACAGCACCACCAGCATCTCGTTGGCATCGGCCTCGCTCAAGCCGCTGTACAGCATGGCGCTGCAGCCGCTCAGGAAAAGCGTCAGCAGCAACGCGCACAGCCAGCGGCAGGCGCCTCGCCGGAACACGATGGCGCACGTCATTGGTTCTTGAACAAGGTCTGCACCGCGGACTTGCCGCCCTGGGCAACGCTGGTCCCCACGCTCAGGTGCACCATCGCCGTGGTCACGCGATCCATCATCTGCATCTGTCCGGCGACCAGTTCGTTCATGTTCATCGTCGGCGCGCGCGCGGCGAAGTCGTCGGCCTGGGCCAAGAGCCCGTGCATCGCCTTGTCCTCGGCGCTGATCAGCCGCCCGATGGCGTTGGGATGCTGCCCCAGCTGCAGGTTTGGCGCAACCTGATGGCCCTGCTGCAGCAATGCCTGGAACTGCTGTACCGACGCCGCCGACGGCGTCGCCGCGACCGGCGCGACGCCACTGCCAGGCACGACGGCGGTCACGGCGCTGATTGGCGCGATGGGGTTCATCTGCAATCCTCCTTGCTCAGGCGCGTAGGGAGCCGAACGGTGCTATGTCGAGATGGCCGCTGCTGTCGGCGTCGGCAGCGGCTTGGCCGGCATGCTCGGCGGCGTCCTCGGGCGGCACCTGCAGCGGCTGGCCGCTGAGCATCTTGACCAGCGCCACCGCGTTGGGATCGTCATTCTCGACGATCACCTGGTTGGCGCTGATCATCCACTCGGGGTCGCCGATGGCGAACAGGCAACAGGCGAGCAATGCCTTGCCGATCGACGCCGCATCCTGCATCGCGTTCAGGTTCCGCAGGATCCGTGCCGCATCGGTGAAGCGGTTGCGCCTGAGCGCCAGCCACGCATCGAAGATGTCCAGCGCCGAATTTTCCGGCCGCAGCACGCGCAGCGCCGCCAGCACGCCTTCGGCCTCGTTCAGGTCGCCGTTCTGCATCGCCGTGGTGACAATCTCGATCAGGCCGTTGGTGAACTCTTCTCTGGCTTGGAACGTCGTCATCGTCGTCTCTCCTGCTGCGCCTGGTCGAGACCGCACACTAGCGTCGATCCGGACAGCGCCGCGTCGGCCGAGCGAAATCCGCAACACACTCGCGAAGCCGCCGCCGCTTCGCCTGCGCGTCGGTGCGTTCGTGGCGAATCCGACCAGGCCCGCACCGTCTCTCCACAATCCGGTGCCCCAGCATGGCTTCAGGCAATGTCCGAGAAGACCGAAGAACCGACCGAGAAGAAACTGCAGGACGCGCGCCAGGACGGCGAGCTGCCGTTCAGCCAGGACGTCGGCATCGCCGCCGGCATGATCTGCGCCGTGCTGGCCATGCAGGTGTCCGCGGACTCGCTCGGCGCGCATCTGCGGGCGCTGCTGCATCTGGCGATGGACATGGGCAACAGCCGCGACGACACGGTCCTGCGGCAGAGCATGCAGCGCATGGCCATCGAAGGCGCATGGCTGACGCTGCCGCTGATGCTGGCGATCGTCGCCGGCCCGCTGTTCGTCGGCCTGCTGCAGACGCGCTTCAACCTGTCGTTCAAGAAGCTGCAACCGAAGCTGGACTCGCTGAATCCGGTCAGCGGAATCAAACGCACCTTCTCGGCGCGTACCCTGATCGACCTGTTGAAGATGCTGGTCAAGGCGCTGCTGATCGGCGCGGTCCTGTGGAAAGGAGTGGCATGGCTGATGCCGCTGCTGCTGGGCACGGCATACCTGCCGCTGCTGGACATCGCCCAGATCGGCTGGAGCGTCCTGATCCGCCTGTTCGGCATCACCTGCATCGTGCTGCTGGTCATCGGCGGCATCGACCTGGGGCTGCAGCACTGGCTGTTCATCCGCGACCACCGCATGAGCAAGGACGAGATCAAGCGCGAATACAAAGACTCGGAAGGCAATCCCGAAATGAAGGGGCAGCGCAAGCAGTTCGCGCACGAGGTGCTGTTCTCCGATCCGCGCGAACGCCTGCCCAAGGCCAAGGCGCTGGTGGTCAACCCTACCCACTACGCGGTGGCGATCGCCTACCAGCCCGAATTCGGCGTGCCGCAGGTCGTCGCCAAGGGCGAGGACGAGGGCGCGCTGGCGCTGCGCGAGGCGGCGCTGGCGCAGGGCCTGCCGATCATCGCCAATCCGCCGCTGGCGCGCGCGCTGTACAAGGTCGAACTGGACGCGGCCATTCCCGGCGAACTGTTCGCGGTGGTGGCGGCCATCCTGCGCTGGGTCGACGGCCTGGTCGGGGAATCGCCGGAGGCGGCGTCCGATTCGGCGGACGGCCTGGGTGCTGGCGCATGCGACTGACCCGCGGACTGCGCTACGGCGGCGAGGCAGCGATCGCACTGCTGGTCGTCGCCGTGGTGGCACTGATGATACTGCCGCTGCCTACCGCGCTGATCGACGCACTGCTCGGGGTCAACATCAGTCTCAGCGTGGTGCTGCTGATGGCCACGATGTACGTGCCGGACTCGCTGGCATTGTCCTCCTTCCCCTCGCTGCTGCTGTTCACCACCCTGCTGCGGCTATCGCTGAACATCGCCTCGACCAAGTCGATCCTGCTGCACGCCAATGCCGGCCACATCATCGACAGCTTCGGCAAGCTGGTGGTCGGCGGCAATCTGGTGGTCGGCATGGTGATCTTCCTGATCATCACCACGGTGCAGTTCATCGTCATCGCCAAGGGCTCCGAGCGCGTCGCCGAGGTCGGTGCGCGCTTCACCCTGGATGCGATGCCCGGCAAGCAGATGAGCATCGATGCGGATCTGCGCGGCGGCAATCTCAGCGCGGAGGACGCGCGGCGCAAGCGCGCGCGGCTGGCGCTGGAGAGCCAGCTGCACGGCGGCATGGACGGGGCGATGAAGTTCGTGAAGGGCGACGCCATCGCCGGCCTGGTCATCACCCTGGTCAACATCGTGGCCGGCATCATCATCGGCATCACCTACCACGGCATGAGCGCGGCCGAGGCCGCCAATCGCTTCGCGATCCTGTCCATCGGCGATGCGATGGTGTCGCAGATCGCCTCGCTGCTGATCTCCGTGTCCGCCGGCATCATGATCACCCGCGCCGGCGACGAAAACGACGCCGGCGACAGCTCGCTCGGCAACGAGATCGGCAAGCAGCTCACCCGCAGCACGCAGGCCCTGTTCTCCGCCGGCGGCATGCTGGCGTGCTTCGCGCTGGTGCCGGGCTTCCCGGCGCCGTTGTTCCTGCTGCTGGCCGCAACCATCGCCGGCAGCGGCTATTGGCTGCGGCGGCGGCGGCAGGCGTCCACCGGCCCGGTGCGCGGGCCGGTGAGCGGCGCCGCGCGCCGCGGCAGCAAAGGGCAGACGCCGACGATCGGCGATCACGCGCCGGACTTCGCCGCAGCGCTGTCGGTCAGGCTCGCCGCCGACCTCGCCGACCGCCTGGAGCCGGAGACGCTCAGCCTCGCCATCGAACACGAGCGCACGCAACTGGTCGAAGAACTGGGACTGCCATTCCCGGGCGTGAGCCTGTGGCGCACTGCGGATCTGCAGTCGCAGGAATTCGAGGTCCTGGTGCACGACGTCCCGGTGCAGCGCGAATGCCTGGCGCCGACCACGCGGCCGGAAGCGGAACTGGCAAGGCAGGCCACACGCCCGCTGCGCGAGCGCGCGCACCAGTTCCTCGGCCTGCAGGAAGCGCAATGGGTGCTGGAGCAGATCAATGCCGAGTACCCGGGGCTGGTGGCGGAGGTGCAGAAGTCGGTGCCGTTGCAGCGCACCGCCGATGTGCTGCGCCGCCTGCTCGAGGAGCGCGTGCCGATACGCAACATCAAGCTGATCATGGAAAGCCTGGTGATCTGGGGGCCGAAGGAGAAGGACCCGGTGATGCTGACCGAGTACGTGCGCGGCGATCTCGGTGCGTTCCTGGCGCACCGTGTCGGCGGCGGCGCGGCGCAATTGCCGGCACTGCTGCTGGAGCAGGCGCTGGAGCAGGCCATCCGCCAAGCGATCAAGCCGACTCCGGCCGGCAATTTCCTGACCATGGCCCCGGAAGACGCGAAGGCACTGACCGAACGCATCATCGCGCTGGCGGGGGAAACCCCGAGCGCGCCGCTGGCCCTGGTCACGTCGATGGACATCCGCCGCTACGTGCGGCGAATGATCGAAGCACGCATCGGCTGGCTGCCGGTCCACTCCTACCAGGAACTGAACGGCCATATCGAACTGGCGCCGATCGGGCGCATCGGTCTGTAGCATGCGCCGCCCGCTGCGTCCCACCATCATCGTCAACGTGCCCCTGGCGACGCCGTCCAAGCCGCGTCCGACGCCGTCCCCATCGCGCGCGCAATGGCTGCTGCACACCACCCTGCGCACTCGCAACCTGCGTCCGGGCCAGCTGCAACGCAAGCAGGAGGAGGACGCGGACGCCACCGGCGGCATGCTTGCGCCGGACGCGAAGCCTGAGCACGAATGCGACCGGGCCGACGCGTGCGACCGGGAACCGGCCGCCGCCGTGGCGCCGGACCAGGCGGACGCGCCGCAGCCCCGCCTCGCGCCAGACCCGGCCCTGTCCGCGAGCCTGGAGCGGCGTATCGCCCAGGCGCTGCTGGACGACAACCGCGCACGCCTGGCGATGCAGCGCGTCGCCGCGCACGTTGCCGCGTTCTGCAATGCCGCGCCGGTGCGCAACAGCGGCCTATGGGAGGCGCAGCTGGACCTGCGCGAAGACGTGCTGCCGGCCAGCCGGCTGTGGATGCAGCTTTCGCCTGGCTCGCTGTTACTTCGCTTCCGCTGCGGTACGCCGCTCGCACAGCGGCTAGTGTGCGCTGGTCGGCAGAGTCTGCACGCAGCTCTGCAGGCCGTGCTGCAGGAACACTGCGACGTGGAAATAGAAGTCGTTTGATTCCCTCCTCCCTTTCGACGCCCATGTCCAGTCCAGCGATCGCCGCCATCTCGCAGCTGCAGACCCGCTTGCCGCACGTCGCGCCTGGCGTGGCGCGCCTGGCGCGCCTGCTTTGCAGCACGCCGCTGGCGGAAGCGGCGGCGCTGTCGCTGCAGCGACGGCTGCACGCTGCGGGCCGCTACGCACGTGTCGGCCTGGAGCTTGGCGATGGCGGCCGGTTGTGGCTGTGCATGGACGTCAGCGCCGATCCCGGGTTGCGCGCGCTGCTCGTGGATACCTGCGCATCCGCATCGCAGCTCGCATTGGCGGCGCTGCTGCTGGACGCGCCGTTGGCGCCGCTGCAGCGGCTCGGCCTCGGCCAGACCCGCCTCGTCGAGTTCGCGGCCTGGCCGGGCGCCCTGCCGTCCGCATGCGGACCGGCGCTGGCGTTCGGCGATGCGCAGCTGCCATTGCCGTGCGTGCCGGTGGAGGCCTGCGCCAGCGCCATGCGCGCGCTGGAAGCGGCGGCCGCCGCGGTTGCCGCAGGCGCGGCGGCCGGCACGGCGCCGCCCTCCTTCCGGCTGTTCGCGCATCCCTGCCTTGGCCAGCGCCGCTACCGCAAGCAGCGGCTGGCCTCGCTGCGTCCCGGCGACGTGCTGATCGCGCCATTGCAACGCCACCGCGACGGCTATCGCGCCTGGCTGCACTGCGGCGCGGCCACCGGCCGGCAGTGGCGGCTGCCGGGCCGCATAGATCGAAACGCGTTCCATATCGAGGACATCGCCGAGATGAGCAGCAGCAACGAATCCGAGCCGAACGCGGTCCCGTCCGCAGCCCTGTCCGTCGAGCACGTGGACGTTCCGGTCCAGCTGCAGCTGGACCCGCTGGTCCTGCCATTGGGCGAGCTGGGCGCGCTGCACCCGGGGCACGTGCTCGAACTGAACGTCCCGGTGGAAGATGCCTGCGTGCATTTGACGGTCTACGGCCAGAGCATCGGCAGCGGCCGGCTGATCGCCATCGGCGACCAGCTTGGCCTGCAACTGGTCAGCGTGAACGGGCATGCGCATGCAGACGCCTGACTTCGGCACCATGCTGCTGCTGGTCCTGATGCTGGCGCTGCTGCCGTTCGCGGCCATGGTGGTGACGTCCTACACCAAGATCGTGGTGGTACTGGGCCTGCTGCGCAACGCCATCGGCGTGCAGCAGGTGCCACCGAACATGGTGCTCAACGGCATCGCCCTGATCATGTCCTGCTTCGTGATGGCGCCGGTGGGCATGGAGGCGATGCGCATCGCCCGCGGCGGCGGCGGCACCGCGGCCGGCGCCAACCAGGTGCTGGTGATGATGGATGCGGCGCGCCAGCCGTTCAAACGCTTCCTGCTGGCGCATACCCGCGAGCGCGAAAAGGCCTTCTTCATCCATTCGGCACGACAGATCTGGCCGAAGGAACAGGCCGACGCGCTGAAGCCCGACGACCTGATCGTGCTGGCCCCGGCCTTCACCCTGACCGAGCTGACCGACGCGTTCAGGATCGGCTTCCTGGTGTACCTGGCCTTCGTCGTGGTCGACCTGGTCATCGCCAACGCGCTGATGGCGCTCGGTCTGTCCCAGGTCACCCCGACCAACGTGGCGATCCCGTTCAAGCTGCTGCTGTTCGTGGCGCTGGACGGCTGGTCCACGCTGCTGCACGGCCTGGTCCTGACCTACAGGTGATGCCATGGGTGCCGACGACCTGGTCCGTTTCACCTCCGATGCGCTGATGCTGTGCCTGATGGTCTCGCTGCCGGTGGTCGTGGTCGCCGCGGCCTCGGGCCTGGTGATCGCGTTTTTCCAAGCCGTGCTGTCGCTGCAGGACGCCTCGATTTCCTTTGCGTTGAAGCTGATTGTGGTGATCGTCACCCTGGTCGTCGCCGCACCCTGGGGCGCCGGCGCAATCCTGCAGTTCGCCAAGACCATGTTCGGAGCCGCATTCCCATGATCAAGCCCCGTATCGGCCGCAGTGCGAGGTCGAGCTCGCCCGGCATCTGCGCGGACGAAACCCAATCGCCCGCCCACGCTGCGGCGGCGGATCATGCGCACGGCTGCGGCGAGGACACCATTGCCTGGACGCACGTCGCCGGCGCGGCACGGCTTCCGCCAAGCTGGCGCAGGCGCAGGCGCCTGGTCGCAGGCCGGCAGGTCGACGATGAAGGCGAGATGCCCGAGCACCCGGAACTGCAGCACGATCCGGATCAGGCCATCGACGCCGCAGCGTTGCAGGCGCATGCCGGTGGCCAGCAGCAACAGCATGGGCAATCGGACTCGCGCCACAGCCCGGGCGGCAGCCAGGCGCGGCATGCCGCAGCGGCCGTGTCCGAGCCGACCCAGTCGGCCACTGCGCCGGCAGCGGCAGCGCCGCTTGCCGGCGTCGATTCGGCGCTCGAGGAGCTCCTGCAGCGCTGCCGCGGCGAACCTTCCGACCTGGCCCAGCCAGCGTTGGCGCAGGCACTGCTGCGGCTGCGCGACGGCGTGCTCGATCGCGCGCTGCCGGCATCCTTCAACATGGCGACCTGGACGCTGCTGCGCGAACACCTGACCCGCGCGGCGCCAGCCGCCGCCGCGCCGGCACAGACGCTGCAACAGGTGCGAACGCAGCTGTTGCAATTGGTGCGACCGGCAGCGGACATGCCCACGGCGGCGGCGCAGTCGCTGCATCTGCTGTTGCCGCTGCTATTGCTGCACGCGGAACGGCCGCGCCGCGGCCGCCATCTGCAACGCACCCTGGCGATGCTTGACACCTTGTGTGCCGGCATGGAAGGAGTTCGCGCATGAACGTGGAGCTTCGCATTCTGACCGGACGTCATGCAGGCACCCGGTTAACGTTGCTTCCAGGCAGTTACCAGCTGGGTCGCGAAGAAGACGTCGATCTGCAGCTGACCGACTGGACCGGCCCCACGCTCACCCTGGAGATCGATGCAGATGCAAACCTGCGCTACACAATCGAAGATCCTGCAGCTGCGGCCCAGCCGATGCGGCACTTCGTGCCCGCGTGCTTCGATGCCATCGTGCTGTGCGCCGGGCCTGCCGAGCAGGTTTGGCCGGACGAGCTGCAATTGCTGCGCGCTGCGCTGCAGCCGCAGAGCGCTGCGCTGCATGCGCCCGCGTCTGCCGCACGGTCCGCGCCGCGCAACCGGCGCCTCGCCTGGATCGCGCTGGTGAGCGCGCTCGCGCTGACATTGACGGCATGGTGCTACGACGCACCGGGCGCGCATCGCCGGCACGCCGCGCCGACGCCACTTGCGCAGGCGCGCCAGGCGTTCGTGCGGATGGGACAGACGGAACTGCGCCTGCGCGACGCCGCCGACCACGTGGAGGTCGAGGGCATGGTGCGCAGCGAGGCCGATGCGCAGCGCGTCGAGCAGTGGCTGGACCAGCATCCAGGACCGTGGCAGATGCATTTCGGCGTGGCCGAGAGCCTGATCGAATCGATGAGCGAATCGCTGCACGAGCCGAGCCTGAGCATCCGCTACCGCGGCCACGGCGTGTACGCAGTCGCAGGCGCCAGCGAACACCGCGACGCGGTGCGGCGCAGGCTCGAGCAGCTGCAGCGCGACATGGGATCGCAAGTGCTCAGGATCGATGCCAGGCTGCGTGCGCTGGATCCGCGCGATGCATTGCCGGACACCTACGACACGGCCCTGTCCGTGGACGAGCTGCACTACGTCGAGACCCCCGACGGCTCCAAGCACTTCAACAGCATCTCTCAATAAACGACCGGTGACGCCGCCATGTTCGAGACATTCGATTCCAGCATCGCCAACGACCTGAACACGCTGCTGCAGACGCATCGGGAAGATCCGTCCGGGCAGCGCCTGGAGCGCGCCATCGCCGCCCTCGGCGAGGCCGCCGAGCGGGCTCGCCAGCATTGGATAACGTCCGCCGACGCCAGCGAACGCAGCCAGGCGCAGGCGCTACATGAGGGGTTGCGCGCTGCCGCCGAGGTGGTGGCCCAGGTGCGCAGAACCAACGTATAGAAATTTGCAGCAGCTGCAACGAAAGCCACTGGAGATCTGTGGATATCTGCTACCGATAGCAGCTGGAAAAACAGATTTCCCAAGCGACTTGCAGCCGCTCTTTGACCCTGCGGGGTCAACAGCGATCCGCGCGGCAACCCCGCGGAAAACCACGCGAAAGCGTGTTCATCAAAAGCCACAAAGTCCAGGAGATAAAAAAATGACCATTTATTCTTCGCTATTCAATCCCCTCATCGCCGGTAAAGGCTTCTTAAATCAAATTGGCACCGCTGGCCTTTCCGCCGCCACCTCCATGGGCAACACCGCCATCGCCCATCAGCAGATTCAACACACGCTCGGCTCGATGTCAGCAAATGTCACGGACCAGGAAAACATGATGGATCAAATCACCCAGATGCAGAATGAATTGAATATGCGCATGGCAATGGATCAGCTTATCAAGCAGGCCGGCAGCAACGCCAAGTCCCTAACCCAGGGTTGATGGCGCTGATCGGTAGCCGCCATGCGCGCTGCCAGCGACGGCGTGGCATCCCCGGGATGCCACGCCGTTCATACGCTTGCAACTAAATTCCGGTTCGCAGCACGATGAGCGACCCAGCCTTCACCGCGCTGATCGAGGAATTGTGCGACGCGCTGGACATGGTTGCGCCCGACATCGCCGGCAACCATTTCTCGTTCGAGAGCGACGGGTTCCAGATCACGCTGCGCTATCCCGACCCGGCCGCGCTGGCCGAATCGGATGCGGCGATGTACCTGTTGGTCGGCTTCGGCGTGATGCCGCCCGGCCGTACCCTGCAGGCATTCCGGCTGATGCTGGAAGCCAACCTGAGCGTCTATGCGCAGGACCAGGCGCAGCTGGGACTGGAGCCGGCCAGCGGCGAAGTCGTACTAATCGCGCGCGTGGCGCTGGACGCCGACATCGATGGTGGCTGGCTCGCCGATCTAGTGAACCACTATGTACAGCACGGCCGCTACTGGCGCGATACCATCCTCGCGTGTACGGACGAAATGTACGCGGCGCTGTGTACTGGAGAATATCTCTGGATCCGAGTCTGACCCACCCGCGTCGCCCGCGTTTTCCGGTTCCTTCACGCTACGGAACACGCCGCGCCCGATCTGCTCTTCGGTCAAGTCGCGGAAGAACCGCTCGACCAGGTTCAGCCATGACGCGCTGGTCGGGGTGACGTGTCGTCGTGCGTGCGCGTCTGCGCGCGCGCTTGAGCGGAAGGCCCGGCTGCGTGCGGTCCAGCGCCTGAATCCGGTTCTTCTCGTCCACGCACAGCACGAGCGCCTTCTCCGGCCGGTCCAGCTATGACCCCACCAGCTGCTGGCCACGCCGCCGTCGGTGAGCAAGATCATCTCAGCGCGCCGGGCCTACTTGCGCGGGGTCTTGCCGCCGCGGAGCCAGCGGCTCAACCCGGCGCGTTGTTCGCTCGTAAGCTGGATCGGGCTCATGCACCCTACGATTAGGTGCTGTCTTGTTGGAAACACTCCACTAGGGCGTGTCATCAATTAAGCAGGATGACAGAGGCGATCCAGTAAATCGCGCCGCGGAAGTTGCCGGCGGTCTTGTCGTATCGGGTGGCAATGGCCCGGTACTGCTTGAGTTTGGCAAAGAAGTTCTCGATCAGGTGTCGATCCTTGTACAGCACCCGGTCGTAGTCGCGCTGCACTTTGCGCGTTGGATGGGAGGGGATGACAATCTGCGTCCCCTGCCGCTGCATCGGCTCGATGACACGTGCCCTGGCATCGTAGGCGCGGTCAGCGAGCAGGGCGCCGACCGACAGTTGCGGCAGCAACGCATCTGCACCTTCCAGATCCGACGCCTGGCCTGCGGTCAGATGAAACGCCACCGGATTGCCCAGTGCATCGACCACGGCGTGGATCTTGCTGCTTAGCCCGCCGCGGCTGCGTCCGATGGCCTGCGGCGCCCCCCTTTTGCCCCGGCGCTGTGCTGATGCGCCCGGACGATGGTGCTGTCGATCATCGCGTACTCATTGTCCGCCTCCTCTGACAGGGCGTGGAACACGCGTTGCCAGACGCCGGACCGGCTCCAGCGGCTATGCCGCAGGTGGATCACGCGGAAGTCGCCGAAGCGCTCAGGCAGATCCCGCCAGGGGATGCCGGCTCGGTAGCGGTAGAGCACGGCTTCGACAAACAGCCGGTTGTCCTTGGCGGTCACACCCACATGGCCGGCTCGGCCGGGGAGCAGGTCACGGATGCGATCCCACTGATCGTCTCGCAGGGCGTAGCGGCGTGCCATTGCAGGGGTGTGCAGGAAAGAAAGGGGCAACAAGCATCGCCTATCCGAACAATTGATGACAATCCCTAGCCGCTTCCCCGCACCCTGAGACACGCTGCGCCGCATGGCGTTGGCTCGATGCCGCGATAGCCGAGCCGACACGCACCGCTCCAGGCCGCGGTCGAGTTCGCGCCGGCCTTCGCACCGCGATCGCGACAGCGCTGCGACCAGCGCATGGCGTCTGCGCACACATCCACCAGCGCAGCGCTGCGCCCGACCGCGAGCGCCACCGCGCATCTGTGCGCCGATCGGCTCCATTTCCGTCGCGGCGACTCTCCGGCGGCGCAGCGCTGCAGCACCGCCAGGCATTGCCATCGCCGGCAGGCGCAGGTCTGCTGGCTCGGGCTCGGGTGCCGCCGCACCCGGACGGGCCTGCGCCAGCGGCCGATGCAGGCGTCGCTTCGCCCCAACCGATCACGCACGCGGCACTGCCGGACCCGGCCCGAAGCGCTTAGCACAGGCCCGCCCGCGGCGGATGAACCGGTGCTGGCTTGGCAAGTACAACCACAGTCGGAGAATGACCGCAAGCTAAAGCAATCGATGTCATAGGCTGCAATTTGAGAACGGAGTGTTGCTAATTCCTTGTCTTTCTCGTGATTATGTGGAGCCAGTGCTGCTTTGACGCGCCATTGTCTACCTCCCCGATAGCGACTCCGCGATATTTGTATGCGCTCCGACACCATCGTCACCCTCCGTTCTTTCGCCGGCGCCCGCGCCACCGCAACATCCACTTGCCCGCACGGCGGCACCGCTGCCGGCGCAGTTAGGAGAACGCGATGACGCGCTCGGATTTGGCCCCTCGAGGACAGCACTACGCGCTGCTGAGCCGCGATGCCGCCCTGGTCGCCCAGGTCACCGAGAGCTTGCGCAACCTGCGCCCGGAACTGCACGTGTTCAGCGACGAACTCGACGTGCTGCGCGCCCTGCGCCAGTCCCCGTGCGAATTGATCCTGTTCGACGCGAACTGCGCCTCGCCGCTGGACAGCGCGGTGCTGGCCTGGCAGAACTGCCACCAGGGCCGGCCGATCCCGCTGATCGTGATCGGCCGCTTTCTGAGTTCCACGGCAATCTTCGATTGGTATCGCGCCGGCGCGCTGGATGTGCTCAGCATCCCTTTCGACAACAACGAACTGCACGTCCGCGCCGCCCTGGCCACGCGCAGGCTGGAGCCGGCCGCCAACGACGACCAGCGCATCGGTGTGGGGGCCTATCGGCTGGATCGCGCCAGCAGCATGGTCTATCTGAACGACGAGCCGATCAAGCTGACCGCGCGTGAGTTCTGCATCGCCTGGCTGCTGTTCTCCAACCCAGGCGTGTGCTTGCGGCGCTGCCAACTGGCCAAGACGATCTGGGGCAACAACAGCGACTTCACCGACCGCACCCTGGAGCAGCATATCTACAAGCTGCGCAAGAAATTGCGGCTGTGCAGTAGCGGCAGCGTGCGCATTCACACCATCTACTCGCATGGCTATCGGCTGGAGCTGAGCAACAGCGACTGTCCTGCCGAATCGTCATTGCCCCCATCGTCCTTGCCCGCGGCGCTCACCAGCGTCTACGCACCCTCGATGGACGCTCCCATCATTCCCCCGCGGCTGGGAACGTAGTTCAGTCATCCATCCGCCCGGGTGGTCGCCACCTGCCCGACCTGGCCTGCGGCGCGCACCTTGGCGCCTTTGCGGATGTTGCACACTGCCGGGACGCGCAAGAAGACATGCCCCGGCGACATGCGTCGTGGACGATTCGAGCGAATCCGGCCGCTCCTGGAACAGGTGGAACAGGCGCGCACGCGCACCAAGCGACTCATGTGGCCTAGACGAGGTGCAGTGCGCGGTGCTGTACCTGCTGCGGACCGGCTGCCGATGGCGCGTACTCCCCGGTGGTTTCCCGAAGTGGCGAACGGTGCGCTCGGACTGTGCCAACTGGAGCGACCTGGCCGCTGAGGGAGTGCGCCTGCGGGAGCGGGCGCTCAAAAGATCGGGTTGGCGAGACCGAAAACAAACAGGGGCGTAACGCCAGTAGCGCGTTCCACGTTGGATGCGTGCGATGGGGAATCGGGATTACGCAAGCCATACGGCTCACAACTTCCGCAACAGCCTGCCGCTGCCGCTGGTTTCGCTTTCACGGCATTCGCTTCGCCTGCTCCCGCGTCCGGCACCGAGGCGGCGCCTTCAAATGCAAGCCGCAGCTGCATCCACGCAGCGCGGTGTCGGATCGCGACGCCCCTCTCCCCTAGCGTCGACCATCCCATGCCCGACAACAACGAAGCCCCCCCATTGCCCACCTCGACCCGGGCCTTCTTCGCGCAGATCGGCCTGCATCTCGGCGTGGACACGGACCTCATGCTGGCCGCTGCCTGTGGCGAACCCTTCGTGGCTCCCTCGGGACTGCTGTGCCGCCTGCATGCCGAACAACACGAAGCGACATGCCGCGCCTATCCCGAAGTGCTACTGCCGCTGGCCGGCGCCGAACTGGGCGGCGCGGATGTCGAGCGCCTGCTGGCGATCCAGGAGCATGCGCTGACCGAATATGGTTGGCGGCTCGGCCTCGCCGACGAGGGCCTGTTGTCGCTGCGCCCGCTGTTCTATCCCGATGGCGCCGAGCAGGTCGCCACGCAGTTGGACCAGGCCCAGGCCCTGGGCCGCGCGATTCTTTCCGCGATGCTGGAAGAAGCACCGGCCGCGCACAGCGTGGAGGCGCAGCGGTGAAAACGACGATACCGGGCACCTCCGGCAGCCCTTCGCGCACGCAACTCGCCCGCGCCAACGAAGCGGCCGCGGCGCGCCAGTCCCCCGCGCAGGAAGAAGCCTTGCCCGGTCCACACACCGGTCCGCTCGCCGCGCTCGCATCGCCTCCTCCGCAGCGGCAGCGCAGCGGACGCGAGCAGATCGGCATCCAGCACGCATCAGGCAGCGCCACGCCCCCCCAGGGAATCGCCGGGGAAGTGCGTCTGCAGATCGAGTATGAGATCGCGCACGCCGCCCCCGATCCCACGCGGTCCGCATACTTGCAGTTGCACAGGCAAGACGTGGGGGAGCAGTCCTTCCATTCCGCGTTCGGATCCTTCTCGCATCTGCAGACCGACGAATCGACGGCCTCGGACCACCAGAACCCCGAGTGCGCGGCTACCGCGCGCCGCGAGTTGGCAGAGCACTTGCGCCGATACGACGCGGTAGCCGATGCGACCGATGCGACCGAGAGCCAAGCGCAACTGGAGCAGGAATACATCGGCTGGGCGGCGGAACGACTGCAGCAGCGGCGCGAGGCGTTCGGCCCGAACGGCGGCTATCGATTCAACGTGGACATGAAAGCGGCGGGCACGGACGCATCGCTGCCGACGGCCTACCGGGCACTCAAGGGCTTCCTGGCGTCGGCGCTGCGGATGCCGTTCGGAAACGCGGCCGCCACCCAACTCGACAAGAAAGACGGCGAACTCACCCCCAAGTTCTGCCCTACCGTCGCTGGCGGAGCCGCCGCGGGCCTCGGCTCCGCCTTCACCGAACAAATTCTGTTGAGCGCGATCGAGCGCCGCGCGCGCCTGGCCAACATGCCGGCATTCAGGCCGGTGCCGCCGGCCATCCTCAGCCCGGAGCCGGGACCGGTACGGATGGAGATCACGCCAGAGGGAACCAAGCGCTTCTGGCGGCCGCCGCACGCCGACCAGCTGTCGCAGCTCGGGAACCATGACGACCGCCCCACCTTCGAAGTGCTGCAGTGCGACGCGCAAGACCGGCAACGGCAACTGCTACAGCGGCAGAAGCTGCTGGAAGGCCACGCCGAAGCGACATTCCTGCGACCGCTGCTGAGCGGTGGATTCAGCGGCATACGCCGCGGCCTCAGCCCCGCCAGCGTGCTGCTGTCGCCGATCAAGGTGCTGGGTACCTCCATGCTCAGCTCCGGCACCGGCGGCGCGCTCACCAATGCGATTCTCGAGACCGGCAAGGCGCTGCCCTGGACCGGCCAGGCCCGGGTGGACAACCTGGTCGGCGGAAGCCAGACGGTCAACCTCTTTCGGCTCGCCCGCCCCGACGAATCCATGGAACCGCTCCGCTGGGGCGACATCCGGCGGCTGCACAACACGCTGCTGGATATCGTCCAGGAAGCGGGCGCGCTGGCAGCGCAACCGCTTACCTCGCCGCGCATGGCGATGCGTACCGCGCGCGACCTGCTGCTGCACCACATCGGCGGCAACATCTTCAGCAGTTGGGTCGCCACCGGCGGAGGCACGCTCCTGGCATCGTTGGTCAGAGGCGGCTACGGCGCGCCTCCCGCCGACGAAATGCTGTCCTCGCCGGGCAGCGTTGTCCAGCAATCCGGGCAAGCCTTTTCCGACAATACCGTCTGGCCCGCGCTCAACAGCACCCTCGGCGATACCAGCCAGAATCTGGCGGCCAGCCTGGACCGGCGCCGGGACAGCGAACAGGCGCGCCTGTGGTCGAAGGCGGCGACCATGCGCAACCAGCTGCTGGCGCAGATCGACACCGTCCGCCGGAACGCCGACGGCGCTCAGGATCAACGCCTGCACGAGCTTGCCGGCACACTGTCGCAATCGTTGGAGCACCGCGGAGGCGCGGCCGACCTCGATGCAGCGCTCGGCGCGATCGATCGGGTCCTCGGCGAGCCGGGTGGCGCCACCGAGGCGACACTGGAACGATTGCGCGTGCTGAAAGACACCGTTGCGCAGCAGCGCGCAGTGCTCGTGCGAAGCCAGGCGTTGCGCGAGTGGCGCAGCGGGCGGCGGCAGACAAGCGCGTAGCCCGGTCGCGCGGTGCATGCGGTTTGGCGCACGCCGGGCGCCAAGTCGAGGCCGTCGCGTGCCAATCGCGGGCGCTCCACGCCCCTCTCCCCCGAAGGAAAGGAAAGATCCATGCGCACTTTGAATCGAGCAGCCAGCCCGTCGCCAGCAACCGCGTCCGCCTCGCGGGCGCATGCCGCAGGCGCGGAAAACGAACGCGCCGGCGACGCCAGCGCCTGCCTTGTCTCCTCGACAGCGCCCTTTCCAGCAGGACTGGATGGCCTGCCGCCGTCGCGCAGGTCGCACCGCCGCTCGAGTTCCGAAGCAACCTCAGCGTCGAGTGCGTCATGGCGCACGGACGATGGCGATGCGTCCCCCGGCACTCCAGGCTCCGTAGGGTCAGCCGCTTCGTTCGCAACCGCGCCGGAAGATCTGTTGGACAGTGCCGCGGCGAGCGACGGCGAATCCGACCCTGGCCTTGCACCCGCGCGCGACCACGTTGCCATCGACATCGACATCGAACAGAACCCCGCGCCGGAGATCAGCCAATCGCGCCAGCTCCTGCCGCACTGGTGCGATGCCGGCACCGGCGCGATCGGACGCGGTGCGGCGACCGTCAGGGATGCCGTCTTCAACTACTTCGCCCAATCCGGCGCAGTGTCCGGATTGCGCGTGTTCACGGCCGACCGCAAATTTCTGGGCGCGGCGTTCGGCCATCTGATTCATCAGTTCGCCGCGGTCGGCACGACCACCTTCCTGCGCGAAATGGGCGGCGAGGCGCTGCTCGCCGCCCTGCGCAAACTCCCGCCGGAAGTGTTGATCCCCCTGCACGTGGCGACCGGTTCGGCAACCATGGCGTTGCACCATCTGCGACAGAAGCGCGAGCAACGCAATCCCGACGCCGCCGCGCGCGGCTTCCACAACCTCAGTCCCGCGCAGTGGAACGGGCTGTCGGAGCGGCAGCGCGAAGAAAAGAAGCAGGAGCAGCGCCGTTATTCCGATGCGGTCTCGACCTTGGCCTTGGCCAGCGTGGCCGGCAACATCGCCATGGGCGCAGCCGGTCCCGCTGTGGGACATCCCGAAATGAGCGCACGCCTGCTCGCGTCGGATATCAAGATCGCCACCTACGCGCTGGCACGCGACGCGGTCCAGGCCATGTTCCGCATGGTCGGCACCGCAGCACGGACCAACGGCGGCGTGAGCGGCGCGCACACCACCGCGGCAGGTCACTTCTACTCGATGGCCAACGTCGTCGCCAACAACGTCGGCGCAGTGTTCGTGCCGGCGGAGCTGGACAAGGCCAGGTTGGCATTCGCCGGACTGGCACCGATGCTATCCAAGGCCGATTCGATCCACACGCTGCTGCACTCCGCTGCGGTCAAGGCGGCGATCAATACGCTGCTGGAAGCCGCCGACTGGACCAACGTCACCCAGGAAGAGGCCAACCAGGCAGGCACGCGGCAGCAATGGGATCCGGCGCTCAAGGGCAAACGCGAAGACTTCATGCGCGTCCTGGATCAATCGATCGCCCGCACCGCCGCGATCAACTCCAACGTCGCGCTCAGCACCGCGTTGTCGCTGGTCGCGGAGATGGCGGAACTGTCCTTGCCGGCCGCATCGCTGCTCAGCAACACAGCGGCGGGTGTGGCGGCGGGCATGCAGTACAAGATCATCGCCGGCACATGGCAGGCCGAGGCAGCGGTCAGAGCCGAGGAGGATCGCCATCGGCCAGCACTCGAGCCGGATGGAACCGCGCCTGCATAGCGCCAGGCGCGGATGCCGGTCTGCGCTGGCCGCGTCCGGTTCTCCGCAGCGTGCCGTTTTGCTGGGGAGCCAGGCGCACAGGCAGCGAATGCCGTATTCGATTCGCCCCTTCAATAGCGCAAATCGGCGCCGAACATGCCGTGCTTCAGGCATTCGTTTGCGGATGCAGACAAATGCAGGCGATCGCCGAAACAGACGACGGCTGCGCATAACTCCTGATTAACTGCATGTAGTTTTTGCGCCGCGCACGGATGCGACACCACTTCAAGGCGCACGCCGTGGCATGACGCCGCTTGCCTTGCTTCTTGGCTTTCCAGGAGTAAAGACAGAAATAAGCGATCGGCGGACACATCGTTTCAATCGCAGCCGTCTGAGCGCGGCGCTGGTGGCCGCCACGGCGGTGCCGGCCGCGTTCGGCGCCTTCGCGCAGGACAGCACCGCCACCAAGGCGACCGACCTGGAGAAGATCACCGTCACCGGTTCGCTGATCCCGCAGAGCCAGATCGAGACCGCCACGCCGGTCACCACCATCACCGCCGAAGACATCAAGGCCCGCGGCTTCAACTCGGTGGCCGAGGTGCTGCAGAAGAGTTCGTTCGCGACCGGTGGCGTGCAGGGTGGTCAGACCTCCGGCTCCTTCACCCAGGGCGCGAAGACCGTCAGCCTGTTCGGCCTGCCGCCGGGCTATGTGAAGTACCTGATCGACGGCCGGCCGATGTCGAACTATCCGGCGCTGTACAACGGCAGCGACACCTTCAACAACATCAGCGGCATTCCGATCGACCTGGTCGACCGCATCGAGATCCTGCCGGGCGGCCAGTCGTCGCTGTACGGCTCGGACGCGATCGCCGGCGTGATCAACGTCATCCTCAAGAAGAAGATGGACGGCGCGGTGTTCAGCATCCGCGGCGGCGGCTACTCCGACGGTGGCGGCAGCAACGTCCGCGCGACCTTCGCCGACGGCTGGAGCTCCGCCGACGGCCGCACCTCCGTGCTCGGCGGCGTGCAGTACGAAGAGAAGGATCCGATCTGGGGCTATGACCGCGATCTGACCAAGCAGTTCAATACCCAAGGTTATTCCGCGCAGCTGGTCAGCCGCGACTTCCTGGTGAACAGCCGCACCACCAGCTACAAGTTCCTGGACCCGGCCAATTGCGCGAATGTCGCCGGGCTGTTCGGCGGCACCATGGAACTACGGAATCGCCCGGGCTTCGGCGACGGTCTCTACTGCGGCTCGAAATACTCGCCGGGCTACCGGACGCTAGATGCCGGTCAGAAGTCTCTTCAAGCTTATTTACACGGTACGTTCGGCCTCAACGATAACGTGCAAGTGTATGGCGACGTGCTGTACAGCGCATGACGAAGTCAAGTACCACTCCGGCTCCAACTTCCTGTGGTGGGGCACCTCGGCGGACTTCGGCTATTACTACGATACCGGCTTGCGTCAGTTGGTTAATCTGCAGCGGTCGTTCGCACCGGAAGAAGTCGGCATCAACGGTTTCGACGACACGATGAGCCGCGACAAGAGCGATTCGGTCCGCGTCACGTTCGGCGCGCAGGGTACGCTTGGCCAGTCGAGCTGGGATTACGACGCCGGCGTGACTTACACCCAGTACGAGTTGCAGGAAAGGAACTTCGTCCGCTTCGCAGATGAGATCGATCAGTTCTTCATCGACAGGGTGCTCGGCCCGCAGCAGGGCACGGTCTCCGGCTATCCCGCTTATTCTCCGAACTACGGGGCTTTCTACCAGCCCATCACGCCAGATGAATTCGCCAGCTTCACCGGCCATGCCACCAACAAGAGCAAGACCTCCGACGGCATGCTGCGCCTGCAGCTGACCAACGCCGGGCTGTTCGGCCTGCCCGGCGGCGATGCGGGCCTGGCCGTGGTCGGCGAATACGGCAGGCAGAAGTGGAACTACGATCCGGCGCCGGAAATTCTCAACGGCGAAGTGTGGGGCCTGACCTCGGTGACCGGCGGCGGCGATCGCGACCGCTACGCGCTGACCTCGGAACTGCGCCTGCCGGTGTTCGCACCGCTGACCATCACCCTGGCCGGCCGCTATGACGCGTTCAAGGCCGGCGGCAGCACCGTCGACAAGCCGACTTACAGCATCGGCATGGAATACCGCCCGTTCCAGTCGCTGCTGCTGCGCGGCAAGTACGGCACCGCGTTCCGTGCGCCGACGCTGTCGGACCAGTACCAGGGCCCCAGTGGCTACTACAGTTCGGTCGTGGACTACTACCAGTGCGCACAGCGCGACTACCTGCCCGGCAACACCGACAACTGTCCGGAGCAGTATTCCAGCGCACAATTCTTCGGCACCCAGTCCGGCAACCTCGGCCTGAAGCCGATCAACGCCGACGTGTGGAGCGCCGGCTTGGTGTGGTCGCCGCTCGACCGCATGGCGCTGACCGTCGACTACCTCAACTGGAACATCCGCGATGAAGTCACCCAGCAGAGCGCCGACGCACTGAGCCTGCAGGACTATCGTTGCCGGGCCGGCATCGACGATATCGACTCGTCGCTGTGCGTCCAGGTGATGTCCCAGGTCCAGCGCGATGCGTTCGGGGAACTGGTCGGCATCTCCACGCCGAAGATCAACGTTTCCAACCAGAAGCTGGAAGCAGCGACCGCCTCGTTCCGCTACGGCTACGACTTCGGCCGCTGGGGCGATCTGAGCACCGTTGTCAGCTACAGCGAAAACCTGCGCCACAAGTACGTGCAGTACGCGGGAGACGAGCCGGTCGACCTGCTCGACGATCCGCACTGGAGCACGGACCCCAAGCGCAAGGCCGATGCCTCGCTGACGTGGAAGATCGGCGACGTCTCGACCACCTGGTACGCCACCTGGTTCGACAAGACCCCGAACTACGCGGCGGCCAACTTCAGCCAGAATGATGACGAGGCAGCGCGCGCCGGCAAGCTGCCGTCGCACATCGTCCACAACGCCAGCATCGCCTACACGGCGTTCGAGGGCATGGAGCTGTCGCTGATGGTGAACAACGTGTTCAACAAGATGCCGCCCTTCGACGCCTCCTACCCGGGCAGCTCGAGCTCGCCGTACAACGCGTACAACTTCGACGTGTACGGCCGCGCGTACTACCTGGAAATGCGATACGCGTTCGGCAAGTAACAACGCATCACGCGACACCGACGCCCACCCGCGAGGGTGGGCTTTTTTGTGGTTCTCCACCCAAATCCGGAGAAGACAACGGATCTTGAGGAAGAAATAGGCGTCATCGCAGTCCCCGTCGCCATGCGTTTGAACCGCTCCGGGAAGGAGGTTTTTCGCGCACCGCGGCGTAAGCGCCGGCATTGCCTTCACCGCCGATGTCCAGGGAAACGCGGGCAATGCTCGCCCCCTTCTTCACCGCGCGCCGTCCCTTATACATACGCAAGCCTCAGCGACCCAGCAGCGCCATCGCCGCATTGTGCCCGGGCGCGCCGGTCACGCCGCCACCCGGATGAGTCCCGGAACCGCACAGGTACAGGCCGGGAATCGCGCCGCGGTAGTTGGCCTGGCCGAGCATCGGGCGCGCGCTGAACAATTGGTTGAGGCTCAGCGCGCCGTGGAAGATGTCGCCGCCGATCAGCCCGAAGGTGCGTTCCAGATCCAGCGGGGTCAGCGCCTGCTGGCCCAGCACCGAGGCGGCGAAGCCCGGTGCGTAGCGTTCGACGGTGGCGATCATCCGCTCGGCGACCTCGTCGCGATGCGCGTCCCAGCTGCGCCCGTCCGCCAGCTGCGGCGCCACATGCTGGCAGAACAGGCTGGCCACGTGCTGGCCGGGCGGCGCCAGCGAGTCGTCCAGCGTGCTCGGGATCAGCAGTTCGACGATGGGTTCGCGCGACCAGCCGTGGTCGCGCGCATCGCGGTAGGCGCGGTCCATGTAGTCCAGGCTCGGCGCCAGGATGATGCCGGCGGTGAGGTGGTCGCCCGGCCCCGGCAATGCGCGGAATTCCGGCAATCGCGACAGCGCCACGTTCATCCGGAACGTGCCCGAGCCGCAGCGCCACTGCGCCATGCGCTCGCGGGTGGCGGCGGGGACGTGCGCCGGATCGAGCAGGCCCTCGTACAGCAGCTTGGGATTGACGTTGGCGACGACGCGCCGCGCCTGCAGGCGCTCGCCGCGTTCGGTGACCACGCCGACCGCGCGCCCGTCCTCGACCAGGATCTCGCGCACGCCGGCGTCGGTGCGGATCTGCGCGCCGGCGGCGGTCGCCGCCTTGGCCATCGCCTGGGTGATCGCGCCCATGCCGCCGAGCGCGTGGCCCCAGGCGCCCTTGACCCCGTTGCTCTCGCCGAACACGTGGTGCAGCAGCACGTAGGCCGAGCCCGGCGTGTACGGGCTGGCGTAGTTGCCGACGATGCCGTCGAAGCCGAACAAGGCCTTGACCGGGTCGCTCTCGAACCAACGCTCCAGGTAGTCGGCGGCGGAGATGGTGAACAGGTCCAGCAGCTCCTGGCGCAGGCCGGGGTCGAGCGCATGCAGGCGGCGGCCGAGGCGGCCGGCGCGCAGCAGTTGCGACAGCGCCTGCGCCCAGCCGCCATCGGTGACGTTCGGCGGCGGCTGCAACGCCAGCGCGCGCAGCACGTCGGCGATGCGTTCCAGCCGCGCTGCGTAGGCCGGCAGGCGCTCGGCGTCGCGGGCGGAGAACTTCGCCACCTGCGCCTGGGTGATGCCGGCGCCGGCCAGCAGGTAGCGGTCGTCGGGCAGCGGCACGAAGTTGTTGCAGCGGCGCGGCACGATGCGCAGGCCGTGCGCGGCCAAGTCGAGATCTGCGATCACCTTCGGCTGCAGCAGCGACACCGTGTAGGACGCCACCGAATTGCGGAAGCCCGGGTGGAATTCCTCGGTGACCGCGGCGCCGCCGACCACGCCGCGCCGCTCCAGCACCGTGACCTTCCAGCCGGCGCGGGCCAGGTAGGCGGCGCAGACCAGGCCGTTGTGGCCGGCGCCGACGATCAGGGCATCGCAGGACGGTTCGCGCTTCATCGTGCAGATAGTATGCGAGTCCCTCGCAAGAGCCCGCATATCCCTGTAGCGGCAAACCATAAAGCCCCTCTCCCCCCGGGAGAGGGGTTGGGGTGAGGGTCCGGCGCGAAGCGTCTCGTGGAATTGGGTGCACGAGGCTTCGCCCGCACCCTCATCCGGCCCTGCGGGCCACCTTCCCCCGAAAAGGGGGCCATGGTCCCGGTGGGAAAAGGGGTGCGCTGGCCTGCGCGCGCGGCGCAGCGGCGGCCAGTCGGCCGCGCCCCGGCTGACCGCAGCACCCAGCCCATGACCTTCGACACCCCTGAAACCCCCGGCGGCGGCGTAAAGTCTCGCCAGGCCCATCCGGGCCATCCCGTATCCATGCTGGCTTGGAGCTTCCTTGTGACCTTTCGCAATCCCCAGATGCTGCTGTTGACCCTGGCCGTGAGCGCCGCCCTGAGCGGCTGCAGCAAGCCCGAGGCGGCAGCGCCCGCCGCCGACACCGCCAAGACCGAGGCCGCCGCGCCTGCGCCTGCCGCCGCGCCGGCCGAGCTGAAGCTCGACACCAGCAAGCTGCCGCCCTACAACGCCTTCAGCGCCAACGACCTGGACCCAAGCAAGGACGCCTGCAGCGACTTCGCCGGCTACGTCAACGGCAAGTGGCTGGCCGCCAACGAAATCCCCAAGGACCGCAGCAGCTGGGGCGCGTTCTCGATCCTGGACGAGCGCTCGGTCGCCGTGCAGCACCAGCTGGCCGAACAGGCCGCCGCGGCGGCCAACGCGCAAGGCGTGGACAAGATCGTCGGCGATTTCTGGGCCTCGGGCATGGACGAAGCCAAGGTCAACGCGCAGGGCATCGCGCCGCTGAAGGCCGACCTGGCCGCGATCGACGGCCTCAAGGACGGCCCGGCGGTGGCCGAATATCTGCGCCAGAGCGCGGCCAAGGGCGAGAACGGCCTGTTCGGCTTCGGCGCCGAGGCCGACTTCAAGAACTCCTCGATGAACATGGCCTACGCGATGCAGGGCGGCCTGGGCCTGCCCGACCGCGGCTACTACTTCGACGCCGACAAGAAGGACAAGCTCAACGCCTACCAGGTGCACGTGGCCAAGGTGCTGGAGCTGTCCGGGCTGCCGGCCGCCGCTGCGGCCACGCAGTCCAAGGACGTGGTGGCGCTGGAAACGCGCCTGGCCAAGGTCTCCAAGTCCAGCGAACAGATGTCGCGCGACGCCGAGCTGGCCTACAACCCGATCGCCCCGGCCGCAGCCGACAAGCTGACCCCGAACTTCCCGTGGACCAAGTTCTTCGAATCGCAGGGCGTGGCGGTGCCGGAGACGTTCTCGCTGGCGATCCCGGCGTTCCACCAGGAAGTGAGCAAGGCGCTGGGCGACACCGATGCGTCGGTGTGGCGCGCCTACCTGCGCTTCCACACCGTCGACAGCGCCGCGCCGTACCTGAGCGATGCGTTCGCGCAGGAGAGCTTCGCGTTCTACGGCAAGGAACTCAACGGCCAGGCCGAGATCAAGCCGCGCTGGAAGCGCGTGCTCGGCAGCATCGAGGACGGCGCCGGCGAGGCGATGGGCCAGATGTACGTCAAGGTCGCCTTCTCGGCCGACGCCAAGGCCACGATGCAGCAGCTGGTGGACAACCTGCGCCAGGCGCTGAAGGCGCGCATCGAGAACGTCACCTGGATGAGCCCGGAGACCAAGGCCAAGGCGATCGCCAAGTGGGAGACCTTCACCCCGAAGATCGGCTACCCGGACAAGTGGCGCGACTACAGCGGCCTGCGCACCCAGCGCGACAGCTACCTGGACAACGTGCGCGCCGCCACCGCGTTCAACTACACGTACAACCTGGGCAAGATCGGCAAGCCGGTGGACAAGACCGAATGGGGCATGACCCCGCAGACGGTCAACGCCTACTACAACCCGCTGCAGAACGAGATCGTGTTCCCGGCCGCGATCCTGCAGCCGCCGTTCTTCGATCCCACTGCCGACGACGCGTTCAACTTCGGCGGCATCGGCGCGGTGATCGGCCACGAGATGACCCACGGCTACGACGACCAGGGCGCGCGCTTCGGGCCGACCGGCAACTTCGAGAACTGGTGGACGCCGGCCGACGCCAAGAACTTCGCCGCGCTCACCGGCAAGCTGGTCAAGCAGTTCGACGCCTACAAGGTGGACGGCAAGCCGGTCAACGGCAAGCTGACCCTGGGCGAGAACATCGCCGACCTGGGCGGCCTGTCCACCGCCTACGACGCGATGAAGAAGGCCACCGCGGGCAAGGACGATCCGAAGGTCGGCGGCATGACCCGCGACCAGAACTTCTTCCTCAACTGGGCCACCGTGTGGCGCACCAAGTACACCCCGCAGAACGCGATGGTGCGCCTGGCCACCGATCCGCACGCCCCGGCGCAGTTCCGCGCGATGGGCGCGCCGTCGAACCTGCCGGCCTTCGCCGCCGCGTTCCAGTGCAAGGCCGGCTCGCCGATGGTGCGCGCCGGCGACAGGCAGGTCGTGATCTGGTAAGCGCAGCGCTCCGCTGCAACGCGAAAAGGCCCGGCATGTCCGGGCCTTTTCTTTGCGCGCTGCGCGCGCCGGACCGTGGAGCGCGCGTTTGCGCGGGTACCGCAACGACGGCGGATCCGTGCGCAACGGCGCAGCGGCGGCACCCGCACGGCCGCCTGGCGCCCATGCACAGCCATCTGAACCGGCCAGGGCGCCATGGCCACAGCGGCGGGCCGCAGCTTGTTAAACTCCGCCGACTTTAATCCTGACCGGATTCGTTCCCGATGCTCAATGCCCGTCCGCTTGCCCTCGCTGTCGCCCTCGGCCTGATCGCCCTGGCGTCCACCGCCGATGCCGCGCCCAAGAAGAAGCGCGCCGCCGCCAAGGCGCCCGTCGTCAGCGCCGCCTGCACCGATTTCTACGACTACGCCAATGCCGACTGGCTGAAGAGCAACCCGCTGCCGCAGACCGGCGCGGTCACCGCGCTGGGCCAGTTGTCCGCGCGTGCGCAGCAACAGCAGCGCGATCTGCTCGACGCCTCGATGCAGTCGCCGCAGAACGCGGTGCAGAAGGCGCTGGGCGATTTCTGGGCCAGTGGCCTGGACGAAGCGGCGGTGGAGAAGGACGGATCCAACCCGATCGCGCCGCTGCTCAGCCGCATCGATGCGATCAAGAAGGCCAAGGACGTGCCGGCCTCGATCGCCGCGCTGCACCAGATCGGCATCCCGGTGGCGTTCAACTTCGGCGCCGACGTCGACCTGAAGGCGCTGGACCGCCACATCGGCTACTTCATGCAGGGTGGCATGGGCCTGCCCGACCCGGCCTTCTACACCCGCACCGATGCCGACGCCGTGGCGCTGATGGGCCGCTACCGCGCCTACGTCAGGCAGATCCTGACCCTGACCGGCACCGCGGCGGCCAAGCTCGATGCCGACACCCAATCGGTGCTGCAGATCGAGACCGCGCTGGCGCGCAGCGCCAAGTCGCTGGCCGGCATCAACAACCCGTTCAACAACTACGCGCCGATCTCCACCAAGGACCTGAACAAGCAATACCGCAACCTGCAGCTGGACGCGTTCCTGAAGGCGCAGGGCATCAACGACGACCTGGTGTCGCTGGCCGACCCGGACATGTTCAAGCAGCTCGACGGCATGATCGCCAGCATCAAGCCCGAGCCGTGGAAGGCCTACCTGCGCTGGCGCGTCGGCGATGCGATGGCGCCGTACCTGTCCAAGAGCTTCCGCGACGCCAGCTTCGAGTTCCGCGGCCGCGTGCTGGAAGGCCAGGCCCTGCCGCCGCAGCGCTGGGCGCAGGTGCTGGACGCGATCAACGTCGCCGCCGGCCCGATGCTGGGCCGCGAGTACGTCGGCCGCTATCTCAACGCCGACACCCGCCGCCAGGCCGAGAGCATCGCCGACCAGGTGCGCGATACCCAGATCGCCGCGCTCAAGCGCGGCAGCTGGCTGAGCGCGTCGGCGCGCACCGAAGCGCAGGCCAAGCTCGCCGCGCTGAAGATCGAGGTCGGCGCGCCGCGCCGCGACCTGGACTACGGCGTGCAGCCGATGGGCCGCGGCAGCTTCGGCGGCAACATGCTGATCGCCTCCACCTGGCGCCACCGCGAGGAAATGAAGCGCATCGGCAAGGGCAACGCCGACCGCCGCTGGGACGTGCTGCCGCAGCAGCCGGCGCTGACCTACGACATCGCCCAGAACCGCCTGATCGTCACCGCCGCGGTGCTGCAGGCGCCGGTGTTCGTCGCCGGCGGCGATGCCGCCGCGCTGTACGGCGGCTATGGCGCACTGGTCGCGCACGAGCTGATCGGCGCGATCGACAGCAAGGGCAGCCTGGTCGATGCCAAGGGCGAACTGCGCAGCTGGTGGACCGCGGAAGACAAGAGCGCGTGGAGCGCATTGAGCGCGCGCGCCGCGGCGCAGTACGGCGCCTACGACTTCCCCGGCGTGAAAGGCGCCAAGGTCAACGGCCAGCTGACCCAGGAAGAAGACCTGACCGACATCGGCAGCGTCGAGCTGGCCTGGCAGGCCTACGCCGCGGCCCAGCCCGCCGCCGGCGATGCCGGCAAGCAGGCGTTCTACAAGGCCTGGGCCGGCCTGTGGGCGCAGCAGCTGTCGCCGAACGAAGCGGTGCAGCGCGTCACCGCCGACGTGCACGCGCCGGGCCGCTGGCGCGCCAACGGCCCGCTGGCCAACCTGCCCTCCTTCGCCGCCGCCTTCACCTGCAAGGCCGGCCAGCCGATGGTGCGCAGCGACGCCGAGCAGATCCGCGTCTGGCCGTGATCGCAATTCGATAAGCAGTGCATGCATGACGGCGCGGGCAACCGCGCCGTCGTCGCGTATGCCGCCGGCGATCCGTGGCGCGCGGTATCGGGAGCAGGCGAGTGACTGAAGCGTCCTGCACGCTGCCCGGCGCAATCGCCTCACCCGCAGCCGGGCGGCGATCTGCCCCGCACGCATCGCGATGGAGTCAAGCGGCGTGCTTCAGCTTCTTGTTGGCATCGTCGTTGGGCGACAGGCATCCGCGCGCCGAGGCGGGCGCGCGGGATTGGAGAAGCCATGGATATAGCTGGCGATAGCGGCGTGGGCTGCCGCCTTGCTCGCGTACACGCCGGTGGCGTCCTCGTTGTTGCCTGCGCCGGACGCAGCGCTCGCTTCGGCGGCCCACGCCGGTCGGCAGTGCATGCCGCTGCGGCGCGCTCATGCCGTTTGGCGCACACGCACGCACTCAGCGATCCGGCGGCCGGAACGCGCCGATGTCCACGCGCACGCCGTTCACCCACACCGCCACCATGTAGGCGCGATAGCCGGGGTTGTGGCGCTCGGCGGCGCGCGCGGCCAGATACGCGTTGGCGGCGTGGACCAGCACGTACAGGACCGGCTCCAGGTGCGCCACGCGCCTGAGTTTCACTTCGTAGGTGGCCATGCCCCACCCTTTGCCGCGGCGGCGGCCGGGGTTGCCTGGCGCAGCGCCATTGCGCTGCGCTGCGATGTCGCTGCGACGATGATGAAAAATGGGCGAAACACCATGCACTCCTCGGTCGTCCGTGTCCGGCGTGCGCGCCCTCACGCATCGGCGTAGCCCGCACCGTCAAAGTATCGGATTCCCGAACATCTAGAGTCAAGCATGGCTGTACGACAAGGCTGCGGATGCTCCATATCTTGGTAGGCCCTGTAACTGCAAGGCCCACCGCGATGAAAAGCTTCGGCGACCGATTGCGCGAAGCCAGGAAAGCCGCCGGGCTGACCCAGGAACAATTAGGTTTCGCGCTGGGCGTGACCAAGTCGTCGGTGTCGGCATGGGAGAACGATCGCGAGACCCCGAGCTTTCGCCTGTTGCCCAACCTGCGCGGCGTGCTCAAGCGCTCGCTGGACGAACTGATCTGCGGCCAGGGCCACAGCGGCGCGCGCCTGCAGGACCTGCCGGCCGATTACGCGCTGCAGGCGCACGACACCCACGAACAGGCGTTGCTGACCCGCTACCGCAATCTGCCGGCGCGGCGCCGCGAAGCGGTGCTGGAACTGCTCAAGCCGGACAAGGGCTGAGCGCGCCGCCGCATCCGCTCTCGCCTCACCGCTATACCTGCATAAGACCCAAGCGGCTTTAGCCGCGACCGGGCATTCCCGGTCAGCGGCTCGGTCGCGGCTGACGGCCCAAGGCCACGTAGAGCCGTTGCTACAGGACCGCCGTGGCAGGCAAGTCCCTTCCGGCAAGAATCCCCAGTAGCACAGCGTCGGCGTGTTTCAGCCGCCCACGCCGATCTCGCGCAGCGCCTCGCCCCAGATCCGGTAGCCGTCCTCGCTGGGATGGGTGCTGTCGGGCATCAGCGCCGGCGGCAGGCGGCCGTCGGGCTGCAGGCCATCCACCTCGGCGTGCTGCAGGCGTCACAGCACGTGCTCGGTGGCATCGCCGCTTGAAGCCGAGGTTGAGCGCGCCGCGGCTGCCGTAGAAGGTCTGCCAGGTCGGCTGGAAATCCTCGTCGGGCGGACTCGCCTTGTCGTCGTTGTGGGTGATCGCATCGTCGATCAGCAACAGCGGCGTGTCCGCATGCGCGCGCGCCTGCTCCAGCACCTGCTGGTGGCGCTGCGCCCACCAGGCTTCGTGCAGGCGATCGCTCGGCGTGGCCGCCGCCACGCCCGCGTCGGCCTGCGCGCTGGCGCCGCCGAGGGCGCCGAGGCACAGCAGCAACAGTACCGCACGCTGGCGGGCGCGTGCGCCGGCGCAGCGCGGCAGCGAGAACGCCAAGCGAGACCGCAGTACGCGCAGAAAACGCGGCATGTCCGAACCTGCCGATGCGTGCGAGGGGGCGGCATTCTGGTCCGCCGCTCGCTGCGGCGGCAAGCGCGGCGCCCGCCCGCCCGCCCGCGCGGGCAGGTGCAGGTGCGCGCGCATCCGCCGCACAAACGAAACCCCGCACAAGGCGGGGTTTCTCGGTTGCCGGCAGCCTGGACTCAGTGACCGCCCGCGGCGGCCGCCCCGCCGCCGCCCGCGAACGGCGGCTTGGCCAGCCACAGGAAGAAGATGATGCCCAGGAACGTCCAGCCCAGCAGGTAGAAGATGTCGTTGAAGCCCATCTGCGAGGCCTGGTGGTTGATGGTGTTGTTGAGGAAGGCCGCACCGCTCTGCAGGTCGCCCTGCCCCATCGCCTGCACCTGCTCCTGCATGCCCGGCGTGTAGGTGGAGATGTGCTCGGTGAGGTGCGCATGGTGCAGCTGCGTGCGCTTGGCCCACAGATAGGTGGTCAGCGAGGCGGCGAAGCTGCCGCCCAGCGTACGCAGGAACGTGGCCAGGCCGGAACCGGCCGCGATCTCGCGCCCGTCCAGGTCCGACAGCAGGATCTGCAGCACCGGCATGAAGAACAGCGCCACGCCCACGCCCATCAGCAACTGCACCCCGGCCACGTGGGCGAAGTCGACCTGCAGGCTGAAGTCCGAGCGCATGAAGCTGGTTACCGCCATGGCGATGAAGGCGAGGCTGGCAAGCATGCG
Source organism: Xanthomonas hyacinthi (assembly GCF_009769165.1). Taxonomy (NCBI): domain Bacteria; kingdom Pseudomonadati; phylum Pseudomonadota; class Gammaproteobacteria; order Lysobacterales; family Lysobacteraceae; genus Xanthomonas; species Xanthomonas hyacinthi. The sequence continues at coordinate 3,616,298 of NZ_CP043476.1, read as the reverse complement.
CAGGTCGAAGCGCGCGGCGTACTTGCCGACGAACGGGGTCATCAGCACCGGCAGGATGCCGATCGGCGCGGTGGCCAGGCCGGCCCAGATCGCGGTATAGCCCATGTCGCGCTGCAGCCACTGCGGGATCAGCAGCGACACGCTGAAGAACGCGGCGTAGGCCACGATCAGCGCCATGCTGCCGGCGCGGAAGTTGCGGTGGCGGAACAGGCGCAGGTTGACGATCGGATCCTTGTCGGTCAGTTCCCAGATCAGGAACACCGCCAGCGCCACCGCCGAGATCGCGGCCAGCACCACGATCTTGTCCGAGCTGAACCAGTCCTCGTCGTTGCCCAGGTCCAGCACCAGCTGCAGGCAGCCGACGCCGATGATCAGGGTGATCAGGCCGACGTAGTCCATGCGCGGGCGCTCGGTCGGTTCCAGACGGCCGCGCAGCTGCGCGCCGACCACGATCGCGGCGATGATGCCCAGCGGCACGTTGATCAGGAAGATCCATTCCCAGCTGTAGTTGTCGGTGATCCAGCCGCCCAGGATCGGGCCGGCGATCGGCGCGACCACGGTGATCATCGCCAGCAGCGCCAGGGCCTGGCCGCGTTTCTCGCGTGGGTAGATCGACACCAGCAGGCTCTGCGTGATCGGGTACATCGGCCCGCACACGAAGCCCTGGATCGCGCGCGACACCACCAGCATGCCCATGCTCTGCGCCAGGCCGCACAGCAGCGAGGCGATGGTGAAGGACAGCGTGGCCCACACGAACAGTTTGGTCTCGCCGAAGCGCCGGCTCAAAAAGCCGGTCAGCGGCAGCGCGATCGCGTTGCTGACCGCGAACGAGGTGATGACCCAGGTCGCCTGCTGCGAGCTGGCACCGAGGTTGCCGGCGATGGTCGGCAGCGAGACGTTGGCGATGGTGGTGTCGAGCACCTGCATGAACGAGGCCATCGCCAGGCCCACCGTGCACAACGCCACGCTGGGCGGGCGGAACGCGGCGGCCGGGGCGCCCGGAGTCCCGGGCGCGGCAGGAGTGGCAGCTTGGTTGGACATGGCCGGACTCAGTTCGCCTTGGCCGCGTCGGGCAGGTTGGCATGGATGATCTGGGCGATGGCCGTGTCGGCCTGGCCCAGCTGCTGCGCATAGACGTCGGTATCCAGCAGCGTGCCGGTGGCGAACTTGCTCGGCAGCACGCCGCCGCTCTGCTGGTGCAGGTTCACGTCCACCTTCATCGACAGGCCGATGCGCAGCGGGTTCTGCGCCAACTGCCGGGGATCGATGGCGATGCGCACCGGCACCCGCTGCACGATCTTGATCCAGTTGCCGCTGGCGTTCTGCGCCGGCAGCAGCGAGAACGCGCTGCCGGTGCCCAGGCCCAGGCTCTGCACCGTGCCCTGGTAGCGCACCGCACCGCCGTACAGGTCCGACTCCAGCTCCACCGGCTGGCCCAGGCGCATGTGCTTGAGCTGGGTTTCCTTGAAGTTGGCTTCCACCCACACCTGCTCCAGCGGCACCACCGCCATCAGCGCGGTGCCGGGCTGCACGCGCTGGCCGACCTGCACCGAACGCCGCGCGATATAGCCGGAGACCGGCGCGACGATCGCGCTGCGGGCGTTGTTGAGGAACGCCTGGCGCACCTGCGCGGCGGCGGCCTGCACGTCGGGCTGGTGGGCCACGCCGTTGTCGTCGATCAGCGCGCGGTTGCGCTCCACCGTCTCGCGCGAACCGCTGACCGCGGCCTGCGCGGTGGCCAGCTGGTCGCGCGCATGCGCCAGTTCCTCGGCGGAAATCGCCCCGGTGGCGACCAGGCTGCCGCGGCGGGCGACGTCGGCGCGGGCGCGCTGCAGGGTCGCCTGCTGCGCCGACAGTTCGGCCTGCGCGCCCTGCACGCTGCGGAACAGGCCGCGCACCTGGCGCACGCTGCGCGCCAGATTGGCCTCGGCCTGCTGCAGCACGACCTGGGTGTCGGCCGGGTCGAGCTCGACCAGCAACTGGCCGCGCTCCACGCGCATGCCGTCGTCGGCGCCGATGCTGACCACGGTGCCGGTCACCATCGGCGTGATCTGCACCAGATTGCCCTGCACGTAGGCGTCGTCGGTGCCTTCGTGCCAGCGGCCGGAGACGAAGTACCAGATCGCCAGCGCGATCAGCACCAGCACCACCAGCACGGCCAGGCCGCGCAACAGCTTGCCGCGCCGGCTGGGGGCGGGAGCGGAGGAATCGGGAGTCGTTGTCTGATTCATTGCGGCGGTCTCAGGAATGCGTGGAAGCGGAAGAGGTCATCGGCGCGGCGGCCGCGGGGGCGGCTTCGTAGCCGCCGCCCAGCGCCTGGTTCAGGCGCACCGAGACCAGGATCTGGTTGGATTGCAGCGCGGCCAGGCGCTGCTGCGCCTCGAGCAACTGCTGCTGCACGCTCAGCACGTCCAGGTAGTTGCCGATGCCGGCGCGGTAGCGCTGCTGCGCCAGGTCGAAGGCGGCCTGCGCGGTGCCCACCGCCTGCGCCTGCTGCTGCGCCTGCTGCGCCAGCGAACGCGCCGCGCTGACCTGATCGGCGACCTCGCGCAGCGCCGCCACCAGCGCCTGGTTGTAGCTGGCCACCGCCAGGTCGTATTGCGCGTCGCGCTCGGCCAGTTGGCTGCGCAGGCGGCCGCTGGCGAACAGCGGCAGGCTCACGCTCGGCGCGAACACGCCGAGCACGGCGTCGCCCTTGAACAGGTCGGCGGGATTGGCCGCGGCCACGCCGCCGAGCGCGAGCAGGTCGATGCTGGGATAGAACTGCGCCTTGGCCGCGCCGATGCTCTGCGACGAGGCCTCGACCCGCCAGCGCGCCGCGACCACGTCCGGACGGCGCCCGAGCAGGTCGCTGGGCAGCGCCGACGGTAGCTGCACCGCCACCGGGTCCAGCGGCCGCGGCCGCTCGATCTGCAGGCCGCGATCCGGACCGCGGCCGAGCAAGGCCGCCAGCGCGGTGCGCGCCTCGTCGATCTGCTGCTGCGCCGCCTGTTGCTGCTGGCGCGCCGCCGGCACCCGCGCCTCGGCCTGGCGCAGCTGCAGGTTGCTGTCGATGCCGGCGTCGCGGCGCTGCCGCACCAGCTTCAGGCTGCTGTCCGAGCGCACCAGCTCTTCGCCGGCCAGGTCGTACAGGCGCCAGGCGTAGCCGAGCTGCGCATAGGCGCGGGCCACGCCGGCCGACAGGTCCAGGCGCGCGGCCTGCGCATCGACCTGCGCCGCATGCGCCTGGTCCACCGCCGCTTCCCAGACCGCGCGCTTGCCGCGCCACAGGTCGAAGCCGTAGCTGAAGTCCAGCAGCGCCTGCTCGTCATGGATGTACTTGCCGCCGATCTCGTCGCCGGCCAGCCCCTTGGGCAGCTGCAGGCCGGTATAGCCAGCGGACAGCGACAGCTTGGCGTCGCGGTCGGCATCGGCGGCGCCGGCCTGGGCCTGGGCCAGGCGCAGCCGCGCGTCGGCCGCGTCCAGGCTCGGCGTGCCCTGCAGCGCCTCGGCGATCAGCGCATCCAGCTGCGGATCGCCCAGCGCCTTCCACCAATCCTGCTGCGGCCATGCGGCCGGCGCCAGCCGGTCGGCGGCCAGGGTCTTGCCGGCCTGCAGCTGCCGGTCGGGGTCGAGCCGGCGGCCCTGCGGCTCCAGGCCGCGGCTGCTGGCGCAGGCGGCCAGCGCCAGGGTGAGTGCCGCGGCCACGAACGGGCGCAGGCGATGGGACGAAGCGGAGAGGGTCATAAGCGGAGTCATGGCGAATTGAGGGAGTCGCGGACGCGGGTCAATAGCGAAGTGAGCTGCTCGCGCTCATCGGCGGAGAGATCGCGCAGCGCGCTGGCGATGGCTTCGTCGCCGCGCTGCTTGAGCTGTTGCCACAGCGCGCGGCCTTCGTCGGTCAGCACGATCTGCAGCGCGCGGCGGTCCTGCGCATGCGCTTCACGGCGCACCCAGCCCTGGTCCTGGAACTTGTCCAGCAGGCGGGTGACCGCGCTGGGGTTCTGATCGATGGCCTGGGCCAACGCGTTGGCGGTGCATGGCGACATGGACGCCAGCGCCTTCATGCCGATGTAGTGGCTGAAGCCCAGGCCGAGCCGGAGCTCGGTCATGGCGTCGTCCAGGCGGCGCATCAGGCCGCCGCGCACCTGCCGCAGCAGCAGGCCGAACGACGGCGAACCTGGGAGGGAGGGAGCGCAGTTCATGGGTGCCAATTATTTTCATTTGGAAATATATGTCAAGAAAATATCTCGAAAATAAGTAAACGCCGCATTGCAGCAGCGCGACACTGGCGTAGCGGCGCCGAGGCCTGGCCCAGCTGGTGAGCCCGGCCGCCTGCGCCGGACTGCCCGATCGCCCCTGCGTGATCGGCATGAACGGCCTGTTGCACGAACTGCTGCTGCGGGTCGCGGCGTGGGGCGTGCCCGATGCCCTGGACGCGGACCGGCAGCGGATTTGCGTGGTGCTGCTGGACGAATTGCGCCAGGCGCCGCTCGAACGCCTGCACCTGCCGATGCCCAGCGAGCGGCGCCTGCTGCGCATCGCCGCGCAGTTGCTGGCCGCGCCTGGCGCCGCTCGCTGGCGCAGTGGGCGCACTGGGCCGGGCTGTCGCCGCGCAGCCTGAGCCGGCATTTCCGCAGGGAAACCGGACTCGGCTTCGCCGGCTGGCGGCAGCAGGCGCGGCTGGCCGGGGCGCGGCGCCAGCTCAGCGACGGCGCCAGCGTCGCCGATGCCGCGCACCGGCGCGGCTACCGCAGCCCCAGCGCCTTCGTCGCCGCCTTCCGCGGCCATGTCGGCCATCCTCCGGCCCGCTACCTGGCCAGCGCCGGCCGCGCCGCCGGCACGCGCGGCTTGGCATCGCCGGCCGCATCCGGATAATCGACCGGCTGACCTGCGGCGCCCGCCGCCGCGTTCCCCTATAGGTATTTCCCGCGCATGACCGATCTCGCCCGCCCCACCTTCCACGGCTTCGAACAGCTGCCGCTGCGCGAATACGCCGAACGCGCCTATCTCGACTACTCCATGTACGTGGTGCTGGACCGCGCCCTGCCGTTCCTCGGCGACGGCCTGAAACCGGTGCAGCGGCGCATCATCTATGCGATGAGCGAGCTGGGCCTGAACGCCACGGCCAAACCGAAGAAGTCCGCGCGCACCGTCGGCGACGTGATCGGCAAGTACCACCCGCACGGCGACAGCGCCTGCTACGAGGCGCTGGTGCTGATGGCGCAGCCGTTCTCCTACCGCTACCCGCTGATCGAGGGCCAGGGCAACTTCGGCTCCACCGACGACCCGAAGTCGTTCGCGGCGATGCGCTACACCGAATCCAAGCTGACCCCGATCGCCGAAGTGCTGCTCGGCGAACTCGGCCAGGGCACGGTGGACTGGTCGCCGAACTTCGACGGCACCATGGACGAGCCGACCTGGATGCCGGCGCGGCTGCCGCACCTGCTGCTCAACGGCACCACCGGCATCGCCGTGGGCATGGCCACCGATGTGCCGCCGCACAACCTCAACGAGATCGTCAGCGCGCTGATCCGCCTGCTCGACGATCCCGACGCCAGCGTCGCCGACCTGTGCGAGCACGTGCACGGCCCGGACTACCCGACCACCGCCGAGATCATCACCCCGGCCGCCGACCTGCGCGCGATCTACGAGACCGGGCACGGCAGCGTGCGCGCGCGCGCCACGTTCCAGAAGGAACACGCCAACATCGTGGTCACCGCGCTGCCCTACCAGGTGTCGCCGTCGAAGGTGATCGAGCAGATCGCGCAGCAGATGCGCGCCAAGAAGCTGCCGTGGCTGGAAGACATCCGCGACGAGTCCGACCACGCCAACCCGGTGCGGGTGGTGCTGGTGCCGCGCTCCAACCGGGTCGACGCCGAGCAGCTGATGGGCCACCTGTTCGCCACCACCGACCTGGAGCGCAGCTACCGGGTCAACCTCAACGTGATCGGCCTGGACGGCCGCCCGCAGGTCAAGAATCTCAAGACCCTGCTGGAGGAATGGCTGCGCTTCCGCAGCGACACCGTGGTGCGCCGGCTCACCCATCGCCTGGAGAAGGTCGAGCGCCGCCTGCACCTGTTGGAAGGCCTGCTGGTCGCGTTCCTCAACCTGGACGAAGTGATCCGCATCATCCGCAGCGAGGACGAGCCCAAGCCGGCGCTGATCGCGCGCTTCGCGCTCAGCGAGGAACAGGCCGACTACATCCTGGAAACCCGCCTGCGCCAGCTGGCGCGGCTGGAGGAGATGAAGATCCGCGGCGAGCAGGACGCGCTGGCCAAGGAGCGCGAACAGCTGCAGGCGGTGCTGGCCAGCAAGACCAAGCTGAAGAAGATGATCAAGGACGAACTGGTCGCCGACGCCAAGAAGTTCGGCGACGCGCGCCGCTCGCCGCTGGTGCAGCGCGGCGCGGCGCAGGCGATCGACCAGACCGAACTGGTGCCGAGCGAGCCGATGACCATCGTGATGTCGGAGAAGGGCTGGATCCGCGCGGCCAAGGGCCACGACGTGGACCCGGCCGGCTTGTCCTACCGCGACGGCGATAGCCTATTGGCCGCGGTGCGCGGGCGCAGCACGCAGCAGGTGGCGTTCCTGGATTCGGAAGGCCGCGCCTACTCCACGCTGGCGCATTCGCTGCCCTCGGCGCGCGGCAACGGCGAGCCGCTGACCGGGCGTTTCTCCCCGGCCTCCGGCGCATCGTTCCAGGCCATGGCCAGCGGCGAGAACGACAGCCGGCTGCTGCTGGCGTCCTCGCACGGCTACGGCTTCGTCACCCGCTTCGAGAACCTGACCAGCCGCAACAAGGCCGGCAAGGCGCTGCTCAATCTGACCCCGAACGCCAAGGTGCTGCCGCCGGCATCGGTGAGCGATCCGGACACCGACCGCATCGTCGCGGTGACCAGTGCCGGCCACCTGCTGGCGTTCCCGATCGCCGAGCTGCCCGAGCTGGACAAGGGCAAGGGCAACAAGATCATCGACATCCCCAAGGCCAAGCTCGGCACCGAGCGGGTGGTGGCGATCGCCGCGGTCGCGCCGGGCAATACGCTGCTGGTGAAGAGCGGGCAGCGCACCATGTCGCTGTCGTTCAAGGACCTGGACGCCTACCTGGGCGTGCGCGCCAGCCGCGGCGGACTGCTGCCGCGCGGGTGGCAGAAGGTGGATGACCTGGCGGTGGAGTGAAGCGGCCGGGATTGGGGATTCGGGATTGGGGATTCGCAACAGCGAGTAGCGAAAAGCAAAATCGGCCCTTTCGGGCCGATTTTTTTTTGCCTCGCCATGCATCGGCGGTGAGCGGTAGGCTCTACCGAGTCCCGAGTCCCGAGTCCCGAGTCCCGAGTCCCGAGTCCCGCCAGTTACTCCCCCACCCCACTGCCACCGATCTTCGAGGTCTGGTACAGCGCCATGCCCAGGCGCTTGATCAGGCCCAGCTGCTGTTCCAGCCACCAGGCGTGGTCTTCCTCGGTGTCCTTGAGCTGGGCCAGCAGCACGTCGCGGCTGACATAGTCGCCGTGCTGCTCGCACAGCTTCATGCCCGCGGCCAGGTTCGCGCGCACTTCGTATTCGACCGTCAGGTCTTTTTGCAGCATGTCCTCGACCGTGCGCCCGGGCTCGAACGCATGCGGGCGCATGTCCGGGTCGCCTTCCAGGAACAGGATGCGCCGCAGCAGCGCGTCGGCGTGCTCGGTCTCCTCTTCCATCTCGTGGTTGATGCGCGCGTACAGCGCCTGCAGGCCCTGATCCTCGTAGCGCCGCGAGTGGATGAAATACTGGTCGCGTGCGGCGAGTTCGCCGCGCAGCAGGTCCTTGAGGCATTGCACAACGTCAGGATGTCCCTTCATGGGGCAGGCTCCATAGCAGCGAAGGCCACCATGGTGCCCGAGCCGCGCGCACGGTGTTCCAATCGGAATCATTAGCATCCCGATTCCATCGGCGCGGACGCGTGCACCGGCGCGATCCAAGCTGACCACGGCCCAACCGTGCGCAGGCGCCAGCCAGGGTTGCGCAGGAACGACACGCAGTCGCGTCTAGAATCCAGGATTGGCCGGCGGAGATGCTTGGATGCGGCGAAGCAGGTGGAAACGAGGAACGCTGTGGCTGGCGGCGCTGGCGAGCGGCCTGGCGCTGGCGACATGGCTGCTGCTGCACGGCAGCCTGGCCACGCTCGACGGGCAGGCCGACTTGGACGGGCTGGCGGCGCCGGTACGGATCCAGCGCGACGCGCTGGGCACGGTCACCATCGACGCCGGCAACGAGGCCGATGCGATGCGCGCGCTCGGCTACGTGCATGCGCAGGAACGCTACTTCCAGATGGACCTGATGCGCCGCGCCGCCGCCGGCGAACTGTCCGAGCTGGTCGGCAACGCCACGCTTGGGCTGGACCGGCAGCGCCGCATGCATCGCCTGCGCGCGCGCGCCGCCGCGCAACTGGCCAGCTTCGGCAGCGGCCATGGCGCGGCGCTGCAGGCCTACAGCGCCGGCGTCAACCGCGGCCTGCACGCGCTGCGGGTACGGCCGTGGCCCTACCTGCTGCTGCTCAAGGCCCCGCGCGCCTGGCAGCCGGTGGACTCGGTGCTGGCCGGCGACGCGATGTATTTCGACCTGCAAGGCCGCCAGCTCGAGCGCGAACTGTCGCTGTACCGGCTGCAGCAGCACTTGCCGGCGCCGCTGTTCGCGCTGCTGCGCCACGACGGCAGCAGTTGGGACGCGGCCCTGGACGCCCCGGCGCGCGGCGACGCCACCCTGCCCGACGCCAGCCAGGTCGATCTGCGCAGCCTGCCCGGCGCCGCCGCCGACGGCGGCACCGCGGAGCATGCCGCCCCCGGCAGCAACAACTGGGCCATCGCCGGCAGCCGCAGCGCCGACGGCCGCGCCATCGTCGCCAACGACATGCATCTGCAGCTGGGCGCGCCCAGCCTGTGGTTCCGGGTGCGGCTGCGCTACGCCGACGCGCAGGCGCCCGGCGGCCGCGTGGACATCACCGGGTTTTCGCTGCCGGGCCTGCCGGCGGTGATCGTCGGCAGCAACGGCCATGTCGCCTGGGGCTTCACCAACAGCTATGCCGACACCAGCGACTGGTACCGGCTGACCCCGTGCGCGGCGCAGCCGCAGCCCGGCTGCACCGCGGTCGTCCGCCACCGCGAGCGGATCAAGGTGGCCGGCGGCCTGGACGTCGCGCTGGAGGTGGAAGACACCGCCTACGGCCCGATCCTGCAGCACGAACCGGACGGCACGGCGTTGGCGCAACGCTGGGTGGCGCAGCTGCCCGGCGCGCTGAACCTGGGCCTGGCCGATCTGGCCCGCGCCGATTCGCTGGCCGGCGCCTTCGCCAGCGCGCAGCGCATCGCCACCCCGGCGCAGAACATGCTGCTGGCCGACAGCGCCGGACACATCGGCTGGCGCGTGCTCGGCGCGCTGCCGCTGCGCGGCCCGGGCTGCCCGAGCGATGCGCTGGTCCACGACGTCAGCGCGGCCGTGCCGGCGGCGCAGCGCTGCGCGCCCTGGCCGATCGCCACCGCGCATTCCCCGCAGCGCATCGACCCCGCCGACGGCCAGCTGTGGACCGCCAACGCGCGCGTGGTCGGCGGCGAGGAGTTGGCAGTACTGGGCGATGGCGGCTACGCGCTGGGTGCGCGCGCGCGGCAGATCCGCGACGACCTGCGCCTGCATCCGCAGCTGGACGAACGCCAATTGCAGGCGATCCAGCTCGACGACCGCGCACTGCTGTTGCAACGCTGGTGGACGCTGCTGCAGCAACGCGACGGCGGCGCCGCCACGCCGGCATTGCACGCGCTGGCGCAGGCCAGCAAGCACTGGGAAGGTCGCGCCAGCACCGACTCGGTGAGCTACCGGCTGGTGCGCGCCTGGCGCCTGGCGCTGCTGACCCGGATCCGCAACGGCCTGATCGCCCCGGCCCGCGCCGAACTCGGCGCCGATTACGCCATGCCGCCGCTGCCGCAGCTGGAAGCGGTGGCCTGGCCGATGCTGCAACAGCAGCCGCCGCATCTGCTGCCGCGCCGCTACGCCAGCTGGCAGGCCCTGCTGGAGGACGCCGCCGCCGAGGTCCGCGACCAACCCGGCCAGGACGCGCCGCTGCCGCAGCGCCGCTGGGGCGACCAGAACATCGCCGCGATCTGCCATCCGCTGGCGCGATCGCTGCCCGGATTTTTGCGCGGCTGGCTGTGCATGCCGGCCGAACCGCTACACGGCGACAACGACATGCCGCGGGTGCAGCGGCCGGACTTCGGCGCCTCCGAGCGCATGGTGGTCGCGCCCGGCCACGAGGCCGACGGCATCGCGCACATGCCCGGCGGCCAGAGCGAGCATCCGCTGTCGCCGTTCTGGGGTGCCGGCCACGACGACTGGGTACAGGGCCGCGCATCGCCGTTCCTGCCCGGCCCGGCCCGCTACACGCTGACGTTACGGCCGCCTGCGCGACAATGACGGGTTGAAGCGCCACCCGTGCACCGCACTGTCCAACCTGCCGCCGCGGCCAGCACGCGGCATCTGCTGCCCAAGGGCGGCGCCCACTCCCTCCCCCAAGCGAAGCCTGTCCCCCGATGAATTCCCGCCCCCTGCTCGCCCTCTTGCTGCCGTTCGCCGCCTGCCTGTCGAGCGGCTGCGCCACCGCCGCCGCGCCCGCGTCCGCGTCCGCCGCCACCGACTGCAGCGTGCGCGCCGAGCCGGGCGACGACCTGCAGGCCGCGGTGGACCGCGTGCCCAACGACGGCAAGCCGGCCACGGTGTGCCTGACCGCCGGCGAGTTCCACGTGACCAGGCTGCTGTCGATCCAGCGCGACGGCCTGCGCCTGCGTGGCCAGGGTGACGCCACCGTGCTGCACATGCAGGACGGCGTGCAGCAGCCGGTCATCGTGGTTGGCGACTACCAGAACGAGCGCCCGCAGCGGCCGATCCGCGACGTGACCGTCGAGCAGTTGCAGATCGTCGGTGGCAGCGCCGACAAGGAATTCATGCCCGAGCGCCCATACCTGAGCAACAGCCTGGTGGTGGTGCGCGCCGGCCAGAACATCCGCCTGTCCGGGCTGCGCGTGAGCAAGTGCCGCAGCGCCTGCCTGCTCAGCGAGTACGACAGCCGCGACCTGCTGATCGAGCGCAACGACGTATCCGCCGCGATCTGGGACGGGGTCTCGTTCAACCGCACCGCCAAGGTCAAGCTGATCGACAACTACATCCACGACAACGTCGCCGCCGGCATCACCACCGAGCACCTGGAAGACAGCGAGATCCGCAACAACCGCCTGGAACGCAACGGCAGCCAGGGCGTGTACCTGGCCGATGCGCGGCGCAACCTGTTCGTCGGCAACCAGTTCACCGACAACAAGGGCGCCGGCATCTACCTGGCCTGCTCGATCCGCCAGCGCACTCCGGAGATCCTGTGCTGGGACAACAGCATGAGCCAGGACAACACCTTCGAGCACAACAGCTTCCAGGGCAATCCCTACACCTACACGATCGGCGTGGACCGCGCCGCCAACTGCAGCGGCGCGGACTTCCGCCAGAACCTGTGGCGCAAGAACAACCAGGCCGATGCCTCCGGCGTGGACATCCAGCCGGAGCGCTACGGGCGCTGCATGCGCTTCGAGTAGGCCTGGGTCCGCGCGGCGGCGGCGGACGGCACGCAGCGGGCGAAATAGGATCGCCCGATCTTCTAGCGCATGCTCTATCCGCGCAGTGGACCCTGTGGTCGCTAATCGTTGCGTTGGTCGCGGTCGTCAGCGCCGCAGCCCAGGCTCTGCGTGCCGCCGGCAAAACGCCAGCGGCACGCGCATATCACGCTTCCAGCGCCTGTTCGTGCACCCCGGCCACCGCGCGGCCGGACGGATCGGCCATCGTCGCGAAGCTGGCATCCCAGGCGATCGCCGCCGGCGAGGAGCAGGCGATCGACTTGCCGCCGGGCACCGTCTCGGCCGCGGCCGGCGTGGGGAACGCGCGCTCGAACAGCGTGCGGTAGTAATAGGCTTCCTTGGTCTGCGGCGGGTTGACCGGGAAGCGCTTGTCGGCCGCGGCCAGTTCGCGGTCGCTGACCTGCGCCTGCGCATGCGCCTTGAGCCCATCGATCCAGCCATAGCCGACGCCGTCGCTGAATTGCTCCTTCTGCCGCCACAAAATCGAATCGGGCAGATAGCCTTCGAAGGCCGCGCGCAGCACGCCTTTTTCCATGCGGATCGCGCCGCCGCTGGTCTTGTCGATCATCTTGTACTGCGCGTCCATGCGCATCGCCACGTCCAGGAACTCCACGTCCAGGAACGGCACGCGCGGCTCCACGCCCCAGGCCATCATCGACTTGTTGGCACGCAGGCAGTCGTAGTTGTACAGCGCGTCGAGCTTGCGGATCAGCTCCTCGTGGAATTCGCGCGCGTTCGGCGCCTTGTGGAAGTAAAGATAGCCGCCGAAGATCTCGTCGCTGCCCTCGCCGGACAGCACCATCTTCACCCCCATCGCCTTGATCCGCCGCGCCAGCAGGAACATCGGCGTGGACGCGCGGATGGTGGTGACGTCGTAGGTCTCGATGTGCCGGATCACTTCCGGCAGCGCGTCCAGGCCTTCCTCGAAGGTGTATTCGAAGCCGTGGTGCACGGTGCCCAGCGACTCGGCGGCGATCGCCGCGGCGGCCAGGTCGGGCGAACCCTTCAGGCCGATCGCGAACGAATGCAGGCGCGGCCACCAGGCCTCGGCCTCGTCGTTGTCCTCGATGCGCTTGCGTGCGAAACGCGCCGCCACCGCCGCCACCAGCGAGGAATCCAGCCCGCCGGACAGCAGCACGCCATACGGCACGTCGGTCATCAGCTGGCGGTGCACGGCGCGCTCGAAGGCCTCGCGCAGTTCCTGCTTGCTCACCTGCACGCCCTGCACCGCGGCGTAGTCGCGCCACGGCTTGCGGTAGTACTGCACCAATTCGCCGCTGGCACTGTCGTAGTAATGGCCCGGCGGGAACTGGGCGACGTCGGCGCAGCTGTCGGCCAGCGACTTCATCTCCGAGGCCACGCGCAGCCGGCCTTGCTGGTCGTGGCCCCAGTACAGCGGGCACACGCCCATCGGATCGCGCGCGATCAGCACGCGCCCGGCGGCCTTGTCCCACAGCGCGAAGGCGAAGATGCCGTTGAGCCGGTTGAGCAGCGCCGCCGGCTGCTCCTCGCGGTACAGCGCGTTGATCACCTCGCAGTCCGAGCCGGTCTGGAACGCGTAGGGCTGGGTCAGCTGCTTCTTCAGTTCGCGGTGGTTGTAGATCTCGCCGTTCACCGCCAGCGCCAGTTGCCCGTCTGCGGAAAGCAACGGCTGCGAGCCGCCGGCCGGATCGACGATGGCCAGGCGCTCATGCACCAGGATCGCGCCGTCGTCGACATACACGCCGCTCCAGTCCGGACCGCGATGGCGCTGCCGCTGCGAGCAGTCCAGCGCCTGCCGGCGCAGCGCCTGCAGGTCGTCGCCCGGTTGCAGGCCGAAGATGCCGAAGATCGAACACATGGAAAAGCTCCTGGATGGTGTGGGGGGTAACAGGTGGTTGCGGCGATGGCCTGGAGCGGTGCCGGCCGGCACCGCGATGCGGCGAAAGATTTCACACATAAAAAAACCCGCATCGGCCGATGCGGGTTTTCTGAATACTGGGCGTGGTGTTTCGGTAGCGCCTAGTCGCAGACCCGCATCGGCCGCGCACGATTATTCGCCAGCGCATGATTGCGGCCGTTGGCGTGGATCGGGCGGAGGGCGGGCAGCGAGGTCATGCGGCGAACGTAACCCGGCCGGCGGGACGGCGCAACTGTTACGACAGCAACCGTTCGATCAGGCGCAGGTACAGCGCGGGCAACGCCTCCAGGTCGGCGACGCGCACATGCTCGTCCACCTGGTGGATGCTGGCGTTGACCGGGCCGACCTCGATGCATTGCGCGCCCAGCGGCGCGATGAAGCGCGCATCGGAGGTGCCGCCGCCGGTGCTCTCTTCCGGCGCCGCGCCGGCGAAGGCGCCCAGCACCTCGCGCGCGACGCTGCGCAGGCGCCCTTCCGGGGTGTAGAACGGCTCGCCGCTGCGGTGCCAGCGCAGCGTGTAGTCCAGGCCATGGCGGTCGAACAGCGCGGCGATCTCCGCTTCCAGCCGCGGCGCGTCCCAGTGCGGGGTGTAGCGCAGGTTGAAGGCCACCTGCAGGTCGCCGGGGATCACGTTGTTGGCGCCGGTGCCGGCATGCAGGTTGGAGATCTGCAGGCTGGTCGGCGGGAAGCTCTCGTAGCCGTCGTCCCAATGCCGCGCGACCAGCTCGGCCAGCGCCGGCGCGGCCAGGTGGATCGGATTGCGCGCCTTGTGCGGATACGCCACGTGGCCCTGCACGCCTTTCACCAGCAGCGTGGCGGACAGGCTGCCGCGGCGACCGACCCGCAGCAGGTCGCCGAGTCGTTCGGTGGAGGACGGTTCGCCGGTGATGCACCAGTCGATGCGCTCGCCGCGCGCGCGGAAGGTCTCGGCGACCTTGCGCACGCCGTCCAGCGCATCGCCTTCCTCGTCGGAGGTCAGCAGCAGCGCCAGCGTGCCGGGGTGCTGCGGATGCGCGGCGACGAACTGCTCGGCGGCGACCACGAACCCGGCCACGCCGCTCTTCATGTCGGCGGCACCGCGTCCGTACAGCACACCGTCGCGGATCTGCGGCACGAACGGATCGCTGGCCCAGGCCTCGCGCGGCCCCGGCGGCACCACGTCGGTATGGCCGAGCAGCGCCAGCACCGGCGCGCCGCTGCCATGCGTGGCCCACAGATTGTCGACCTGACCGAAGCGCAACCGCTCGATGGCGAAGCCGGCGCGCGCCAGCCGCTGCGCGATCAGGTCCTGGCAGCCGGCGTCGTCCGGCGTGACCGAGGGGCGGGCGATCAGGTCGCAGGTGAGGTCAACGACGTCGGACATGGCGGGAAATCACTGTAGGAGCGCAAGTGCGCGACTGACGCTCAGCCCACGCCGAAGCGCTGCTTGAAGCCGTTGTCGGAAAAGCCCTGGCTGAGCTGGCCATCGTCGGCGACCACCACCGGCCGCCGGATCAGTTGCGGATATTCGCGCAGCAACAGTTTCCATTCGGCCTCGGAGCCGGGCACTTTCCTGTTGTCCGGCAGCTGCCGCCAGGTGGTCGAGGATTTGTTGACCAGCGCATCGAAGCCGCCGGCCTTGCCGGCCCATTCGAGCACGGTCGCCGGATCGGGCTTGTGCTCGCGGTAGTCGACGAACGCATAGGCCACGCCGAAGCGCTCCAGCCATTTCGTCGCCTTCTTGCAGGTATCGCAGTTCTTCAGTCCGTACAACGTCGTCATCGAAAATGTCCCATCAAGCGATAAAGCCCCTCTCCCAGCGGGAGAGGGGTTGGGGTGAGGGTACGGCGCGAAAGCGTCTCGCGGACCCAACTACACGGAGCTTCGCCCGTACCCTCATCCGCCCCTTCGGGGCACCTTCTCCCAGTGGGAGAAGGAGATGCGTCAATCGGCCAGGCCGCGCAGCAGGTCGTTGACGCTGGTCTTGCTGCGGGTCTTGGCATCGACCTGCTTGACGATCACCGCGCAGTACAGCGAATGCGAGCCGTCCTTGGACGGCAGCTGGCCGGACACCACCACGCTATACGGCGGCACGTAGCCGTAGGATACCTCGCCGCTGGCGCGGTTGTAGATGCGCGTGCTCTGGCCGATGAACACGCCCATGCCGATCACGCTGTGGTGGCCGACCACCACGCCCTCCACCACTTCCGAACGCGCGCCGATGAAGCAATGGTCCTCGATGATGGTCGGGCCGGCCTGCAGCGGTTCGAGCACGCCGCCGATGCCGGCGCCGCCGGACAGGTGGCAGTGCTTGCCGATCTGCGCGCACGATCCGACCGTGGCCCAGGTATCGACCATGCTGCCCTCGCCCACGTGCGCACCGATGTTGGTGAAGCTCGGCATCAGCACCACGTCCTTGCCGAAGTAGCTGCCGCGGCGCGCGATCGCGCCCGGCACCACGCGCACGCCGGCCTTGCGGAACTCGGCTTCGTGGTAGCCGGCGAAGCGCGCCTCGACCTTGTCCCAGAACGGCGCCGGCTGCGCGTCGACCACCGCCATCTCGTTGACCCGGAAGTACAGCAGCACGGCTTTCTTCAGCCATGCGTTGACCTTCCAGCCGCCATGCCCGTCGGGCTCGGCGACGCGGAACTCGCCGCTTTCCAGGCCATCGATGACGCGGTTGACCACCGGCCGGGCCGAGCCTTCGATCTCGTCCAGGGTCAGCGCGGCGCGGCGCTCGAAGGCGCTGTCGATGGTGAACTTCAGCTCGTCGGCGCTGGCGCCGGCGGCCGGCTTGGCACGCACCGGCCTGGCCGGCGACTTCGGCGCGGCGCTGGGCTTGGCCGCCGCGGTGGTGGCGACGGTCTTCTTGGCCGCCGCCTTTTTCGCGGCGGCCTTGCTGGCGGCGACGGGCTTGGCGGCAGCAGGTTTCTTGGTGGCCATTAGCGGGATTCTCCAGGTGGGGTATCGGGGTCCAGACAGGCCTGCAGTGCGGCGTGCAGCGCCTGGCGGGAGGAGTCGGGCAACGGCAGGTTGTGCTCGTCGGTGATCTGGAACACGTCCTCGGCGCGCTCGCCGAAGGTGGCGATGCGCGCGTCGTGCACGCGCAGCTGCTGGCGGCGCAGCACCTGCGCCACGTTCGACAGCAGCCCCGGCCGGTCCGGCGCGAACAGGCTCAGGCGGGTGCGGCGACCGTCCACGCTCTGGCGGAATTCGATGCGCGGGGCGAAGCGGAAATGGCGCAGCTGGCGCGGCACCACGCGCCGCGCCGGGCGCAGCCGGGTCAGGTCGCCGGACAGCGCCTCGCGCAATGCCGCCTCCAGCTGCGCGGTGTCGCCGCTGGCGAAGGCATCGGCCGGCATCACCTCGAAGGTATCGAAGATCGCCTCGTGCGGCGCGTCGAGCACGCGTGCGCGGTGGATGCCGTAGCCGAGCCGGTCCAGGGTCATCACGATCGCGGCGAACAGGCCGTCGCGGTCCGGCGAGTAGACGAACACTTCCAGCGCGTCGTCGTCGGGCGTCACCGGGCGCACCTTGACCAGGGTGCCGCCCAGCTCCACTTCCATCAGCGCACCCGCCTGCCAGGCGAGCTGCTCGGGGCGGAAGCGCAGGAAGCTCTCGTCCGGCATGCCGGCGAACTGGCGGTCGATGACCGCATCGTCGTGGCCCTGGATGTGCATCAGCGCGCGGGTGGCCTCGCGCGCCTCCTGCACCCGCGCGGCCACCGGCACCGAATGCTCCAGGCCCTCGCGCAGCGCGCGCCGCGCGGCGAAGTACAGGTCGGCCAGCAGCCGGTCCTTCCACGCGTTCCACAGCTTGGGGCTGGTGCCGGCGATGTCGGCGCAGGTCAGCAGGTACAGATAATCCAGGCGCTCGCGGTCGCCGACCAGGGTGGCGAAGCGGTGGATCACGTCGGCATCGGAGATGTCCTGCTTCTGCGCGGTCACCGACATGCGCAGGTGCTGCTCGACCAGCCACGCGACCAAATCGGTATCGGCAGCGCTGAGCCCGTGGCCGACGCAGAACGCGCGCGCGTCGACCGCGCCGAGGTCGGAGTGGTCGCCGCCGCGGCCCTTGGCGATGTCGTGGAACAGTCCGGCCAGCAGCAGCAGTTCCGGCTTGCGCAGCCGCGGCCACACCTCGTGCGCGATCGAGAAACGGTCGTCGGCGCGCGCGCTGGCGAATACCGCAATGTTCTTCAGCACCATCAGCGTGTGCTGGTCCACGGTGTACACGTGGAACAGGTCGAACTGCATGCGCCCGGACACCTGCGCGAACGCCGGGATCCACTGCCCGAGCACACCCAGCCGCGCCATCCGGGTCAGCGAATGCACCGCGCGCGGGCCGCGCAACAGGGCCAGGAAGCGCTCGCGCGCCAGCGCGCTGGCGCCGTCGTAGGCGGGCAGCTGCGGCAGCGCCTCGGCCAGCGCGCGCGCGGTCAGCGAATGCAGGCCGCGCACCTCGCCGTGCGCAGCCCAGGTCGCGAACAGCGCGAACACCTGCACCGGATCGGCCTGCGGCCAGGCCTCGGCATCGGCGGCCAGGTAGCCGCGGCGCAGCGAGAAACCGGCGCCCAGCGGCTGCGGCTGCGGCTGCGCCTCGCCGTCGAACTGTTCCTCGAAGCGCTGCAGCAGGCGGTCGCTGATGCGCCGGATCATCGCCGCGCTGCGATAGAAGCGCTGCATCATCTTCTCCACGCCCAGGCTCTCCGGGTCGTCGACATAACCCAGACGCTGCGCCAGCGCCTTCTGGTAGTCGAAGCGCAGCCGCTCCTCCGGGCGCCCGGCGACCAGGTGCAGACCGAAGCGCAGCCGTGCCAGCGCCCTGCGTTCGCGCGCCAGCGCATCGGCCTCGTCGTTGCCGACATGGCCCAGGCCGACCAGCGCTTCCAGGTCGCGCACGCCGAACGCGCGCAGCGCCATCCAGCCCAGCGTATGCAGGTCGCGCAGGCCGCCCGGCCCGTCCTTGATGTCCGGCTCCAGGTTGTCGGCGGTGTCGCCGAAGCGCTGGTGGCGGGTCTGCAGCTCCTCGCGCTTGGCCAGGAAGAACGCGCGCGGCGGCCACACCAGCTGCGGCGCGATCGCCGCGGCCAGCGCCGCGCGGGCGGTGGCATCGGCGAGCAACGGGCGCGCCTCGATCAGCGCGGTCAGCACGGTCTGGTCGGCACAGGCGGCAGTGCATTGCGCGGCCGAGCGCACCGCGTGGCTGACCGGCACGCCGGCATGCCAGAGCAGCGCGAACAAGCGCGCCAGCGCCTGTTCGTGGGCGCGCTGCTGTTCGGCCTCGCCGAGCACCAGCAGGTCGACGTCCGAGCGCGGGAACAGCTCGCCGCGGCCGTAGCCGCCGACCGCGTACAGCGCCAGCCCGGCGTCGCGCGGCAGGCAGCGGCTCCAGGCATGCTTGATCAGCTGGTCCAGCGCGCGCGCGCGCAGCGCCAGCAGGCGGTCGATGTCGTCGCCCTGGTCGAAGCGCTTGCTCAGCCGCGCATCGGCCTGGAGCAGCAATTGCCGGGCCGCGGCAGCCCATTGCGCATCGTCGACGGCCGCCTCGTCGGGCATGCCGGCATCGGCACCAGCCGGCAGCAGGCTCACGGCTCGCCGAGGCCGCCGGGCGACAGGGTCAGCACGTCCACGCCGTCCTCGGTGACCGCGATCATGTGCTCCCACTGCGCCGACAGCTTGCGGTCCTTGGTCACCACGGTCCAGCCGTCCGGCAGCACGCGGGTGTAGCGCGAGCCTTCATTGATCATCGGCTCGATGGTGAAGGTCATGCCCGGCTTCAGCACCAGGCCTTCGCCGGGCCGGCCGTAGTGCAGCACCTGCGGTTCGTCGTGGTAGACCTTGCCGATGCCGTGGCCGCAGTACTCGCGCACCACGCTGAAACGCTCGGCTTCGGCGTACTGCTGGATCGCGTGGCCGACGTCGCCGAGCGTGGCGCCCGGGCGCACCGCGCGGATGCCGCGCCACATCGCCGCGTAGGTCGCCTCGACCAGCCGCCGCGCCATCACCGACGGGGTGCCGACGTAATACATGCGGCTGGTGTCGCCATGCCAGCCGTCCTTGATCACGGTGACGTCGATGTTGACGATGTCGCCGTCCTTCAGCACCTTGCTCTCGCTGGGGATGCCGTGGCAGATCACGTTGTTCACCGAGCTGCATACCGTCTTCGGGTAGCCGCGGTAGCCGACGTTGGCCGGCACCGCCTGCTGCACGTTGACGATGTGGTCGTGGCAGACGCGGTCCAGCGCGGCGGTGCTCACGCCGGGCTTCACATGCGGCCCGACGATGTCGAGCACTTCGGCGGCCAGGCGACCGGCGATGCGCATCTTCTCGATGTCCTGGGGAGTTTTCAGATTGACGGTCATGCCCGCCATTATCGCTCATCCGCGGCTTTCCTGAACGCGTCCATGCGTACTGCCGGGTTTTTGGCACCCGGTCGCCAGCCGCCTTCTTCACGAAATTAAACCTGCAGAAGCGTGAATCCAGCACGATCAAGAACTGAATACATATCCATGAACGTGTGCAATGGCCTACGCTTTGCATTGGCTTCCGGCACCGACGGACTCCGTCATTCCGAAGAGCCTCACTCCATGCAAGCCTTCCCCAGTGCACTCGCCGTCGCCGCGTTGCTGGCCGCCGGGACCGGCGTGGCGTCCGCCCAGACCGACTCGCGCACCTTCAACGTCAAGATCCAGATCACCAGCGTCTGCGACATCCAGACCGCACCGACCGACGTCGATTTCGGCAGCGTCAACTCCACCCAGAGCTCGATCAACAGCACCGGCACCTTGAACGTGCGCTGCACCTCGGGCACCCCGTACAACATCGCGCTCAACGCCGGCAGCGGCTCCGCCGCGACGGTGACCTCGCGCACCATGGGCAGCGCCGATGCGGGCAATACCGCACGCGTGCCGTACGCCCTGTACCGCAACTCGGCGCGCACCCAGAACTGGGGCTCGACCATCGGCAGCGACACCCAGGCCGGCACCGGCAATGGTGCGGTGCAGCCGCTGGTCGTCTACGGCCAGGTCGCCAGTACCAATTACCCTGCCGGTTCGTACAGCGACGTCGTCACTGCCACTGTCACCTGGTAACCGGAGCGTTCCCATGTCCCTGCGACCCGACTTCGCGTTGCGCTTGCCACTCGCCCTGGCCCTGTGGCTGGCGGCGACGCTGGCGGCGCAGGCCGCCAGCCTGCAGGTCGCGCCGACCTCGGTGCAGCTGACCGCGGAGGAGACGGCGCAGGGCCTGTGGCTGAGCAACAGCGGCGACACGCCGCTGCAGGCGCAGGTGCGGGTGTTCCGCTGGCGCCAGCAGGACGGCGAGGACCTGCTCGAGCCCAGCGACAGGATCGCGATCAGCCCGCCGATGCTGCAACTGGCGCCGCACTCGCGGCAACTGGTGCGCATCATCCGCCTGGACGATGCGCCCAGGACCACCGAGGACACCTATCGGGTGCTGGTCGACGAACTGCCGTCGGCGGACGCCGCTGCCGGCACTGCGGCCGGACTGCAGTTCGTGCTGCGCTACTCGGTGCCCATCTTCGTCAAACCGGCCGCCGCCGCGGCGCCCGCGCTGCAGGCACGGCTGATCCGCGACGCCGGCGCGCCGGCCTTGGAGGTCGTCAACCAGGGCAGCGAACACGCGCAGCTGGTGGACCTGTATTTCGTCGCCCGCGACGGCACCCGTGCCGCGATCGCCGACGGCCTGGCCGGCTATGTGCTGCCGGGCCAATGCAAGCGCTGGCCACTGCCTGCTGCACTGGTACGCGCCGACGGCGCGTTCAAGGCCACGATCAACGGTGAACCCATTGCTCAATCGCTTGCGCTGGAAGCACAGGCTCCTTGAACTGCTGCTGGCGCTGTGGGCCAGCGCCGCACAGCTTGCCGCCGCCCAGCCCAACGGCCTGCCAACGGAACAGGAAACGCTGTATTTGGAAGTCACCCTCAACGAGACCCGCAAGCCTGGACTGTTCCGCTTCCAGCGCGACCCCGACCGCATGCTGGCCGAGGCCGCCACGCTGCGCCAGCTCGGCCTGCGCATCGACGCCGACGCCACCGCCGCGATCGCGCTGGAGAGCCTGGACGGGGTGCGCTACCGCTACGACGCCGGCCTGCAGCAGCTGGCGATCGATGCGCCGGTGGCGCTGCTCGACGTGCCGCTGACCCGGATCGACGCGCAGGCCAGCGGCCCGACGCTGCCGGCGACCAGTTCGCCCGGCGCGCTGCTGGACTACGACCTGTACGCCAGCCGCCAGGGCAGCGCCAGCAATCTCACCGCGGGCGGCGAACTGCGTGCCTTCGGCCGGGGCGGCAGCCTGCTCGGCCGCGGCATGTTCCGCCAATCCTTCGTCGGCCGCCTGTACCGCGCACCGCAGCGCGACTGGCGCAGCCAGGCGATCCGCCTGGACACGCAGTGGCAGTGGTCGCTGCCCGAGAGCATGACCAGCGTGGTGCTCGGCGACACGCTGAGCAGCAGCACCAGCTGGAGCCGCACGCTGCGCCTGGGCGGGGTACGCGTGGGCCGCGATTTCGGCCTGCAGCCGTACCGCGCGACCACGCCGCTGCCGGAATTCCTCGGCGAAGTGACGGTGCCCTCGAGCGTGGACCTGTACGTCAACGGCATCCGCCAGTACGGCTCGGAGTTGCCGGCCGGGCCGTTCCAGCTGTCGGCGGCGCCCGGCGTGGACGGCGCCGGCAACGCGCAGCTGGTCATCACCGACGCCTACGGCCGCAGCCGTTCGGTCGAATTCCCGTTCTACGCCACCCAGGACCTGCTGGCCGACGGCCTGGACGACTGGTCGCTGGCGCTGGGCCGGGTCCGCGAGGGCTACGGCAGCGACGCCTTCGCCTATGCCGGGGACACCGTCGCCAGCGCCAGCTGGCGCCGCGGCGCCAGCGCCCGCTTCACCGCCGAGGCGCACGCCGAGGCCGGCGCCGGGGTGCGCAACGCCGGCGCCGGCGGCATCTGGCTGCTGCCGCGCGCCGGCGTGGTCGGCGCCTCGCTGGCGCACAGCCAGGGCGATGGCCGCAGCGGCCGCCAGTACGCGCTCAGCTACCGCTGGAACAACGGCCGCTTCAACGTCTCGATGGATACCCAGCGCGCGCAGCGCGGCTATCGCGACGTGGCCTCGCACTACGGCGCGGCGCCGCCGCGGATCAGCGAGCGCGCGCTGGCCGGGGTCAGCTGGGACCAGGTGGGCAATGTGTCGATGAGCTATGTGCGCCTGTCCTACCCGGACAGCGGCGACCTGCGCTATGCCAGCCTGTTCTGGACCCGGGCGCTGCCGTGGCAGTCCTCGCTCAATCTGAGCGTCAACCAGAATCTGGGCCAGGCCAGCGACCGCAGCATGTACCTGGGCTGGTCGATCGCGCTCAGCGGCGCGCGCCAGGCCAGCGTCGCCCTGCAGCGGGTCGGCGAGCGCATGAGCGTGGCGGCCGATCTCAGCCGCGCGGCCGCCGCCGACGGCGGCAGCGGCTGGCGGCTGCAGGCGCGCAGCGGCCAGGACAGCGCCGGCGGCCTGGCCGAGGCCACCTGGCGACGCGACACCGCGCACTATGCCGCCGGCCTGGCCAGCGACGGCGGGCAAACCTATGGCTATGCCGAAGCCTCCGGCGGCCTGGCCCGGATCGGCGGCGGCTGGTTCCCCGGCCGCGATCTCGACCAGGCCTTCGCGCTGGTCTCCACCGGCGGCGTCGGCGGTGTGCCGGTGCTGCTGGAAAACCGCCCGATCGGGGTCACCGACGCACGCGGTTTCCTGATGGTCACGCCGCTGCTGGGCTGGCAGCACAACCAGGTGTCGATCGATCCGATGCAACTGCCGCCGCAGCTGCGCCCGGAGCGGGTCGACCAGATCGTGGTGCCGCGCGACCGTACCGGCGTGGTGGTGGACTTCCCGATCCGCAGCAGCGACGGCGTGCTGGTGCAATTGCACGATGCGCAGGACGCGCCGCTGCCGGTCGGCAGCCGGGTGCGCGGCGCGGGCATCGACGCGGTGGTCGGCTACGACGGCGAGGCCTACCTGGAAGGGCTGAAGCTCGGGCGCAACGACCTGCAGGTGGACATGGACGGCAGCAGCTGCAGGGTGCGCATCGAGCACACGCCGCAGCGGCGCCCAGCCCGCCTGGGACCGCTGCGCTGCAGCGCGGGGCGGGCGCCGTGAGCCGCACCGCATGGCTGTGCGCCACCCTGCTGGCGCTGGCGCCGCTGCGCGCCGGCGCCACCACCACCTGCACGGCGGTGACCACCGCGCTGGACTTCGGCAACGTCTCCACCAGCGCCGCCACCGACAGCAGCGCCCAGATCACCGTCACCTGCCAGACCGGCGCGCTCAGCATCCTGGGCACGATCTACGTGCGCATGTGCCTGAACATCGGCGAGGGCGCGCAGGGCGGCGGCCTGGGCATCGCGCCGCGGCGCATGCTCAATCCGCTCAACGACAGCCTTGGTTTCCAGCTGTACCGCGACAGCGCGCGCAGCCTGATCTGGGGCAGCGCGCTGAACGCCTCCACGCCGCTGCAGGTGGACCTGACCTATTCGTCGCTGCTGATCGGCGGCAGCGGCAGCGCCACCTACACCCTCTATGGGCGCGTCCCGCTGCAGAGCGGCATCGCCACCGGGCTGTACCAGAACAGCTTCAGCGGCGTGTACACCAACCTGCAGTACCGCTACGACGAACCCCTGATCGGCACCCCGGCGGTGCTGCCCGCCTCCTGCACCACCGGCGGCAAGGGCGGCGGCACTGCGGTGCAGTTCCCGTTCGTGAGCTCGGCCAACGCGGCCCCGCTGTGCACCATCGCCAGCATCGCCGACCTGGACTTCGGCAGCCACTCCGGCCTGGTCGATACCGCGCTGAACTACACCACCGCGCTGAGCATGAACTGCCGCCGGCGCACCGCCTGGCAGGTCAGCCTGGACAATGGCCAGTACGCCAGTGGCAGCATCCGGCGCATGCGCAACGCCGCCGGCCAGTACCTGCGCTACGAGCTGTACCGCGATGCGGCGCGCAGCCAGCGCTGGGGCAGCACCCTGAACAGCGATACCCAGACCGGCACCGGCACCGGCAGTCCCCAGTCGCTGACCCTGTACGGCCAGGTCCCGGCCGCGCAGATACCGCCCCCGGGCAGCTACAGCGACGTGGTCAAGGTGACGATTACTTACTGACAACCGAACGCCTGCGTACGCACGGTAAAGTTCGCCTGCCGTGCGCCGTTATCTGTCGCATCTCCCTCGGAATGCCGCGATGACCGCCATGCCGTTCCTGCAATCGCTGCTGCTCGCGAGCCTGTGCGCGGTCTGCGCAGGCGCGTCGGCGCAGCACCTCGGCGCCAACGAAAGCGCGGCATTGCGGGTCGGCATCCGCCTGTTGCGCAGCTGCGAGATCAGCACCGCCGAGCGCAACCAGCCCGGGGCGGCCGCCACCCAGGTGGCCTGCACCCGCCCGCTGCCCTACCAGGTCAGCATCGACGGTGCCGCCGCGCCCAGCGCGTCCGGGACGCTGGCGCTGGGCCTGAGCCTGGCGGATGGACTGCCGCGCCAGGATGCGCGCTACGCCACGGTCGCGTTCTAACGTGGGCGGGCGCCGTTGCGCACGGATCGCCGGCCTGCTGCTGGCGCTGCTGCCGGGCATGGCCGCGGCGGCCGGCGTACGCATCAGCCCGGCCATCGTGCAGATCGCGCCCGGCGCGCAGACCACCGAGATCTGGCTCAGCAATACCCAGGACCGGCCCTGGCAGGCGCAGGCCCGGCTGTATCGCTGGGATCAGGCCGAGGGCATGGACCGGCTGCAGGCGACCGACGACGTCCAGCCCAGCCCGCGCCTGATCGACATCCCCGCGCAGGGGCGGCAACTGCTGCGGGTGGTGCGCACCGGGCCGGCCGCGACCGACCGCGAGATCGCCTACCGCCTGGTGCTGGAAGAGCGCGCGGCCGCGGCCACCGGCCCCGCCGACCCGCGCCTGCTGCTGCGCTATTCCACCCCGGTGTTCCTGGTTCCGCCCGGTGCCGCGCCGGCCGCCGCGCTCAGCGTCAGCCTGGTCGCCGGCGCCTATGGCCACGAACTGCAGGTGCGCAATCGCGGCACCGCGCACGCGCGGCTGAGCGACCTGAGCTTCATCGGCGCCGACGGCCGCCTGCTGACCCTGTTCCACAACCTGGCCGGCTACGTGCTGGCCGGGGAACGGAAGCGCTGGCCGCTGCCGGCCGAGGTCGGGACCGCGCGCGGCGGCCATTTCGCCGCCCGCCTCGACAGCCAGACCGAGCTGCAGCCATTGCTGGCCGAATGACCCGGCTGGCGCGCATTTGCGCCCAAGGCCGCGGCCCGTTATAGTTCCGCGGCTTCGCTGCGCCCGCCCGGGCCAGCGCACCGTCCACGCCGGACGCACCGGCGAATCCACACCTGCTGCCATCGCCCGTGCCGGGGTGCTCCGCGAGGAGTTCGGTCACGTAAGGCCGCAGGGAAGCCCAACCCCGGAATCGTCGTGCACGCCGCGCAAGGGCCTGCATGTCCATGCGCAGACTTCACCTCAAACAGCCCGCGCATGGCCGGTTCCCCATCAGGAGTCACTGCAATGCCTCAGGTCACCATGCGTCAGATGCTGGAAGCCGGCGTCCACTTCGGCCACCAGACCCGCTACTGGAACCCCAAGATGGCGCCGTACATCTTCGGCGCGCGCGGCAAGATCCACATCATCAATCTCGAGAAGACGGTTCCGCTGTTCAACGACGCGATGAACTTCATCTCCAGCGTCGCGCAGAAGCGCGGCACCATCCTGTTCCTGGGCACCAAGCGCAGCGCCCGCGACTCGGTGAAGGAAGAAGCCGAGCGTTGCGGCCAGCCGTTCATGACCCAGCGCTGGCTGGGCGGCACGCTGACCAACTTCCGCACCGTCAAGCAGTCGGTGGCGCGCCTGAAGGAGCTGGAATCGGCCGAAACCGACGGCACCTTCGACAAGCTGGTCAAGCACGAAGTGCTGACCCTGCGCCGCGAGCGCGACAAGCTGCTGGCCTCGCTGGGCGGCATCAAGGAAATGAACCGCCTGCCCGACGCGCTGTTCGTCATCGACATCGGCCATGAAGACATCGCCATCAAGGAAGCCAAGAAGCTCGGCATCCCGGTGATCGCGGTGGTCGACACCAACTACAACCCGGAACTGGTGGACTACGCCATCCCGGGCAACGACGACGCCATCCGTGCCGTGCAGCTGTACGCCCGCGCCGCCGCCGACGCCGTGCTGGAAGGCAAGGCCGCCGCGCCGAACGCCGCCAGCGTGCGCGAGGAAGAGTTCAGCGAAGCCGGCGACGACAAGGGCCGCGGCCCGCGCAGGAACGGCAAGAAGGCCGAAGAAGCCGCCCCCGCCGCCGAGTAAGCGGCGCGCCATGCGATTGCGCGAGCATGCGCAGTCGCCGCCCGGCGCGCGCTGCGCGCCCGGGTCAGCGGGCGCCGCAAACGCCCGTTTCCCAGAATTCCCGGTCGGCCGCAAGCCGGCCCTTTCCCACCTTTTGTGAGGTCACCCGTGGAAATCACTGCTTCCCTGGTCAAGGAACTGCGCGAGCGCACCGGCGCCGGCATGATGGAATGCAAGAAGGCGCTCACCGAGAACGCCGGCCACATCGACAACGCCGCCGAGTGGCTGCGCAAGTCGGGCCTGGCCAAGGCCGACAAGAAGGCCGACCGCGTCGCCGCCGAAGGCCGCATCGCGATGGCCCAGGACGGCGCCAAGGCCGTGCTGGTCGAGATCAACTCGGAGACCGACTTCGTCGCCAAGGACAACAACTTCCTGGCCTTCACCGAAGCCGTGGCCCAGGCCGCGCTGCACTCCGGCGCCGCCGACGCCGAGGCGCTGAAGAGCGCCAAGCTGCCCGGCGGCGAGACCGTCGAGGAAGCCCGCGCCGCGGTCATCGCCAAGGTCGGCGAGAACGTGCAGGTGCGCCGCCTGGTGCGCATCGACAGCGCCAACAACGTCGCCGCCTACGTGCATGGCGGGCGCATCGGCGTGCTGGTCGAGGTCAAGGGCGGCGACATCGAGCTGGCCCGCGGCATCGCCATGCACATCGCGGCGATGAACCCGCCGCATGTGAAGGCCGCCGACGTCCCGGCCGACTTCGTCGCCAAGGAAAAGGAAATCGAGCTGGCCAAGATGTCGGAAAAGGACAAGGCCAAGCCGGCCGACATCCTGGAGAAGATCATCAGCGGCAAGCTCGCCAAGATCGTCAACGAGGTCACCCTGTACGGCCAGCCCTACGTGCTGAACACCGACCAGAGCGTGGAACAGGCGGTCAAGGCCGCCGGCGCCGACGTGATCGGCTTCCAGCGCCTGGCCGTGGGCGAAGGCATCGAGAAGGTGGTGGAAGACTACGCCGCCGAAGTGATGAAGCAGGCCGGCCTGGCCTGAGGCCGGCCCGCCCGGAGAAAAAAAGCCGCGCCTGGTCGCGGCTTTTTTTTTGCCGGTGGTACGCTGGGCACGCTGGGACGCGTCGCTGTCCCGATCACATCCCACGCGGAACCGCATGCGCCCTGAACTCGAAGCCATCCTGGCTCATTCCCGCAACCTGCCCTCGCCGCCCGGGATTGCGTTGCGCATCATCGACCTGGCCCAGGATCCGGACGTCGATCTGGCCACCACCGCCGACACCATCGCGATGGACATGGCGCTGAGCGCGCGCATGCTGCGCATCGCCAATTCGCCGCTGTACGCCAGCCGGCGCCGCATCGACAACCTCGGCCAGGCGCTGACCATGCTCGGACTCAACGCCGCGCTGAGCCTGGCGCTGGGCTTTTCGATGGTGCAGAGCCTGCGCAACGGCACCACCGCCTCCAGCGACCTGCAGGAACGCATCTGGCGGCGCAGCGTGCTGTCGGCGCTGGCCAGCCGCCTGCTCGGCCAGGCCATGGGCCTGCGCAAGCACGAGGAACTGATGCTGGCCGGGCTGCTGCAGGACATGGGCGCGCTGGCCCTGCTGCACGTCTGCCACGACGACTACGCGCCGCTGCTGCGCGAGGCCGGCAACAGCGGCAGCCAGACGCTGGCCGCGCTGGAGCGCGAGCGGCTGGGCTGCGACCACGCCGAGGTCGGCGCCTGGCTGGCGCAGAAGTGGAAGCTGCCCGGCTACCTGCAGCGCAGCATCGGCCGCAGCGCCAGCGCCGAGCCGGCGCCGGACACGTTCGGCAGATGCGTGCTGCTGTCCGGCAGCGTCGCCGACATCTGGCTGAGCGCCGACGCCGATGCCGCGCGCGGCCTGGTGATGGAGCGCGCGTATCGCGAACTGCAGCTGGACAGCCGCCGCTTCGACGAGGTGATCGCCGGCATGGCCGAAGCCCTGCCGGTCATCGGCCCGATCTTCGACGTGCGCATCGCACAGCCGGAGCGGATCGACGCGATCATCAGCCATGCCCGCGAACTGATGGTGATGCGCAACCTGCGCGAGATCCAGGAAGCCACCCATGCGCGGCACCAGGCCGACGAATCGGAGCACCGCACGCGCCGCCTGGCCGAGCAGGCCAGCCGCGACGCGCTGACCGGCATGTACAACCGGCACCAGCTGGATATCCTGCTCAGCCAGCAGTTCGACCTGGCCAGCCGCCACGACTGGCCGCTGTCGATCGCCTTCATCGACCTGGACGACTTCAAGAAGATCAACGACGCCCACGGCCACCTGATCGGCGACCAGGTGCTGCGCGCATTCGCACAGGCCTTGCAGCCGCTGCTGCGCGGCAGCGACACCGTGGCGCGCTTCGGCGGCGAGGAATTCCTGGTGCTGCTGCCCAACACCAGCGAGGAAGCCGCGCTGAACGTGATCCGGCGCATCCTCACCGACATCGTGCAACGGCCGATGGTCGAACTGAAGAGCGGACCGCTGCACATCAGCTTCTCCGCCGGCGTCGCCACCCAGGGCGGGCGCGAGCGCTTCGGCACCGCGCAGGAACTGCTGCAGGCCGCCGACGACATGCTCTACAGCTCCAAGCACGGCGGCCGCAACCGGGTCACCGCACGCTCGTTCCGCGACACCCTGGCCTGAACCCGGCCGGTGCGCCGCGGCAGCGGCGCGGCAGATTCCCGTCGCGCTTCGGCTAGAATCTGGTGGTTTGCCCGTCCCCCCCCAACGAGGTCGCCATGTCCCAGCTCGCCTATCGCCGCATCCTGTTGAAACTTTCCGGCGAAGCGCTGATGGGGGACGGGGACTACGGCATCGACCCAAAAGTCATCAACCGCCTCGCCCATGAAGTGATCGAGGCGCAGCAGGCCGGTGCGGAAGTGGCGCTGGTGATCGGCGGCGGCAACATCTTCCGCGGCGCCGGCCTGGCCGCCGGCGGCATGGACCGGGTCACCGGCGACCACATGGGCATGCTGGCCACGGTCATCAACGCACTGGCGATGCAGGACGCGCTGGAAAAGCTCGGCGCCAAGGTGCGGGTGATGAGCGCGATCAAGATCAACGACGTGTGCGAGGACTTCATCCGCCGCCGCGCGATCCGCCACCTGGAAAAGGGCCGCATCGCGATCTTCGCCGCCGGCACCGGCAATCCGTTCTTCACCACCGACTCCGGCGCGGCGCTGCGCGCAATCGAGATCGGCGCCGACCTGCTGCTGAAGGCGACCAAGGTCGATGGCGTGTACGACAAGGACCCGAAGAAGCACGCCGATGCGGTGCGCTTCGACAGCCTGACCTACGACGAAGTGATCGCCCGCAACCTGGAAGTGATGGACACCGCGGCCTTCGCGCTGGCCCGCGACAGCGACCTGCCGCTGCGCATCTTCAACATGGGCCAGCCCGGCGAACTGCTGAAGATCCTGCATGGCGCCGAGATCGGGACGCTGGTGAAGGGGCGTAGCTGAAGAGCCGGGAATCGGGAATCGGGAATCGGGACTAGGGAATCGCAAGAGCGTTGCGCGCCGCAACATTGACGCGAGGCTACTTCCCCGCGGCGCGCGGTTGAGTCAATCGTGCTGGGAACTGCCTTTGCCATTCCCCATTCCCGATTCCCCATTCCCAGCAGGCTATAATCGTCCGATTAAGATTCAGCACGGACACCGGCGATGCTCAACGAAATCAAACAAGACGCACAGACCCGCATGGCCAAGAGCATCGATGCGCTGCGCCATACGCTCATCAAGGTGCGGACCGGCCGCGCCTCGACGGCCCTGGTCGAGCACCTGAAGGTCAATTACTACGGCTCGGAAATGCCGCTGAGCCAGGTCGCCAGCATCGCCGTGGCCGATGCCCGCTCGCTAACCATCAGCCCGTGGGAAAAGCAGATGGTCAGCGCGGTGGAGAAGGCGATCCTGGCCTCGGACCTGGGCCTGACCCCGAACACCTCCGGCACCACCATCCGCCTCAACCTGCCCGCACTGACCGAAGAGCGCCGCCGCGAGCTGTCCAAGGTCGTGCATGGCGAAGGCGAAGACAGCAAGGTCGCCATCCGCAACATCCGCCGCGACGCCAACCAGCAGATCAAGGATCTGCTGAAGGACAAGCAGGTTACCGAGGACGAGGCCCGCGCCGCCGAGGACGACATCCAGAAGCTGACCGACAAGGCGATCAAGGACGTCGACGACGTGGTCAAGGGCAAGGAACAGGAACTGATGGCGGTCTGAGCCTGCGCCTCGCGGCCATGCCGTCCGACCCCCCTTCCATGTCCCTGCCCCGCCACATCGCCATCATCATGGATGGCAACGGCCGCTGGGCGCAGCGCCGCCGCCGGCCGCGCGTGATCGGCCACCGCGCCGGTGCGCGCGCGGTCAACCGCACCATCGACTTCTGCCTGGAGCGCGGCATCCCCGCGCTGACCCTGTTCGCCTTCTCCAGCGAGAACTGGGGCCGCCCGCAGGAAGAAGTGGACGCGCTGATGAAGCTGTTCCTGCACGCGCTGGACCGCGAAGTCGAGGAACTGCAGCGGCGCGGCGTGCGCGTGCGCTTCATCGGCGACCGCTCGCGCTTCGCGCCGTCGCTGCGCGAGCGCATGGCCCAGGCCGAAGCCGGCACCCAGCACAACCAGGCCCTGCACCTGTCGATCGCGGCCAGCTACGGCGGCCGCCAGGACATCGCCCAGGCCGCACGGGCGCTGGCCGAAGAAGTCGCGGCCGGGCGCCTGCGCCCCGAGCAGATCGACGAGGCGCTGCTGTCGGCGCACATGGCGCTGGCCGACCTGCCGCCACCGGACCTGTTCATCCGCACCGGCGGCGACACGCGCATCAGCAATTTCCTGCTGTGGCAGCTGGCCTACACCGAACTGTGGTTCACCGAGACCCTCTGGCCGGAGTTCGGCGCCGAGGTGCTGCAACAAGCCCTGGACGACTACGCCAGCCGCGAGCGGCGTTTCGGCCTGACCAGCGCGCAAGTCGCCCCGGCGACGGAGAACACATCCGCATGACCCGCACCCGTGTCATCGCCGCGCTGATCATGGCCCCGCTGGCCATTTGCGCCATCCTGCTGCTGCCGACCCAATGGCTGGCGGCCCTGGCCGCGCTGATCTTCCTGGTCGGCCTGTGGGAGTGGCTGAAACTGGCCGAGGTCGACGACACCTTGCCGCGCACCATCCTGCTGGTGCTGAACCTGCTGCTGATGGTGCTGCTGGTGTGGGCCTCGGCCGGCTCGCTGGTGCTGTTCCAGCTGACCACCCTGGTCGGCGTCGGCTGGTGGTGCGTGGCGCTGCTGTGGCTGCGCTTCTTCCAGTTCGGCTCCGACCATGCCACCTACGCGCGGGTGTTCAAGCTGGCCGCCGGCACCCTGGCGATCGTCCCGGCCTGGGCCGCACTGGGCCTGATCCATGCCAGCGAGCCGAACGGGCACCGCTGGCTGCTGACCGCGCTGGTCACGGTGTGGGCCGCCGATTCCGGCGCCTATTTCGCCGGGCGCCAGTTCGGCAAGCACAAGCTGGCGCCGCGGATCAGCCCCAACAAGACCGTGGAAGGCCTGCTCGGCGGGCTGCTGGCCGGGCTGGTCTGCGCGGCCGGCTTCGGCTGGCTGGCCGGGGTCGCCCTGCCGCAGCTGCCCGGCCTGCTGCTCGTGGCCGCGGTCAGCGTGCTGGCCTCGGTGGTCGGCGACCTGTTCGAGAGCCTGCTCAAGCGCCACGTCGGC
The DNA here is from genome assembly GCF_009769165.1 of Xanthomonas hyacinthi. Taxonomy (NCBI): domain Bacteria; kingdom Pseudomonadati; phylum Pseudomonadota; class Gammaproteobacteria; order Lysobacterales; family Lysobacteraceae; genus Xanthomonas; species Xanthomonas hyacinthi. The sequence goes on along the minus strand of NZ_CP043476.1, from coordinate 3,583,722 downwards.
GCCAAGGACTCCGGCAACATGATCCCCGGCCATGGCGGCGTGCTGGACCGCATCGACGGCGTGCTGGCGGCGTTGCCGATCTTCGCGCTGGGCAAGGACATCTTCGGGTTCTGAACATGTCCGATGCCGTCCGCTCCATCGCCGTGCTCGGCGCCACCGGTTCGATCGGCGCGTCGGCGCTGGACGTGATCGCGCGCCATCCGCAGCGGCTGCGCGCCAGCGTGCTGGCCGCCGGCGGCAACCTCGCCGCGCTGCTGGCGCTGTGCGCCGCGCACCGGCCGGCGCACGCGGTGATCGCCGATCCGGCCCTGTACCCGGCGCTGCGCGATGGCCTGCGCGCTGCCGGGCTGCGCACCGAGGCGCATGCCGGCGCCGCCGCGCTGGAGCAACTGGTGGCCGGCGACGCCTGCGACAGCGTGGTCGCCGCCATCGTCGGCGCCGCCGGCCTGGCCTCGACCCTGGCCGCGGCCCGCGCCGGCAAGCGCCTGCTGCTGGCCAACAAGGAATCGCTGGTGCTGGCCGGCGAACTGGTCACCGCCGCCGCCGCCGCCGCCGGCGCCGAGATCATCCCGATCGACAGCGAACACAGCGCGATCTTCCAGTGCCTGCGCTCACGCCAGGCCGGCGCCGAGGTGCGGCGGGTGCTGCTGACCGCCTCCGGCGGCCCGTTCCGCGGCTGGGACCGCGCCCGCCTGCAGGCGGTGACCCCGGCGCAGGCGGTGGCGCATCCGAAGTGGTCGATGGGAGCGAAGATCTCGGTCGATTCGGCGACCTTGATGAACAAGGGCCTGGAAGTGATCGAGGCGCACCACCTGTTCGCGCTGCCGCCTGCGCGCATCGAGGTCCTGGTGCACCCGCAGAGCCTGGTCCACTCGCTGGTCGAGTTCATCGACGGTTCCACCTTGGCGCAGATGGGTTTGCCGGACATGCGCACCACCCTGGCGGTGGGCCTGGGCTGGCCGCAGCGGATCGAATCCGGGGTCGCCGGGCTGGACCTGCTGGCCCATGGCCGCCTGGAGTTCGAGCCGGCGGACCTGGACGCCTTTCCCTGTCTGGGCCTGGCCTGGCGCGCGCTGCAGGCCGGCGGCAGCGCCCCGGCGATCCTGAATGCGGCCAACGAAGTGGCTGTTTCAGCCTTTCTTCAGGGCCGTATCGGTTTCCTATCGATTCCTGCGCTGGTCGAGAACGCCCTGACCGTGCTGCCCGCAGGCGCGGCCGACTCCCTGGACGCGCTGCTGGCGGCGGACGCGCAATCGCGCAAGATCACCGAACTCGCCATTGCCCGCCAGCCTGCCCATGTCTGACACGCACGCCCCTATGAGCCACGCGCATGGGTGATTTCATCGGGTCCGTCTGGTGGATGCTGGTCAGCCTGGGCGTGCTGGTGACCTTCCACGAGTTCGGCCACTTCTGGGTCGCCCGCCGCTGCGGGGTCAAGGTGCTGCGCTTCTCGGTGGGCTTCGGCAAGCCGCTGTGGTCGTACTACGACCGCCACGGCACCGAGTTCGCGATCGCCGCGATCCCGCTCGGCGGCTACGTCAAGATGCTCGACGAGCGCGAGGGCGAGGTGGCCCCGGCCGAGCACAGCCAGGCCTTCAACAACAAGAGCGTGTGGCAGCGCATCGCCATCGTCGCCGCCGGCCCGATCGCCAACCTGGTGCTGTGCGTGGCGCTGCTGTGGGCGATGTTCGTGATCGGCAAGCAGGATTACGCCGCGGTGGTCGGCCGCGCCGAGGGCCTGGCGCTGCAGGCCGGGCTGCAGCCGGGCGAGCGCATCGTGCGCATCGGCACGCGCGAGGTGTCCAGCTGGAGCGATGCCAGCATGCAGCTGACCGTGGCGGCGATGGACGCCGCCGACGTGCGCGTGCAGACCGAGGACGCGCAGGACGGCGCCAGCCGCGTGCATACGCTGCGCCTGTCGCAGCTGCCTGCCGGTTTCGACGAGCAGCAGGTGCCGCGCCTGGCCGGCCTCACCTGGCGCTTCACCCTGCAGCCGGCGATCGTCGCCAAGGTGACCCCGGGCTCGGCCGCCGACGGCGTACTGCGCCCTGGCGACCGCATCCTGGCGGTGGATGGTGCCTCGGTCGCCAGCGTCGACCAGGTCGCCCCGCAGGTCCGGGCGCTGGCCAGCAACGGCGGCAGCGGCCTGGTCGAGGTCGAGCGCAACGGCGAGCGGCTGGCGCTGGAGGTGCGCCTCACCCCCAGCAAGGACCCGCGCCTGCAGGGCCTGTCGCTGGGCGTGGACCTCGGCCAGCAGGACCGCCCGCCGCCGGCGTTCGACGCCAAGCTGCAATACGGCCCGCTGGCGGCGATCCCGGCCGCGTTCCGCGAGACCGGCAGGCTGGCCGGGGATACGCTGGGGATCATCCGGCGCATGCTGACCGGCCAGGCCTCGATCAAGAACGTGTCCGGGCCGATCACCATCGCCAAGGTCGCCAACGTCTCGGCCAAGCAGGGCCCGGACTGGTTCCTGTATTTCCTGGCGCTGCTGTCGCTGAGCCTGGCGATCATGAACCTGCTGCCGATTCCGATCTTGGACGGCGGGCACTTGCTGTATTACCTTATTGAGTTGGTCAAGGGCAGCCCGCTGAGCGAGCGTGCCATGGCTGCGGGGCAGTTCGTCGGTCTGACGATGCTGGCCGGGCTGATGGGGTTGGCGTTCTACAACGACATCTTCGGCCAGGTTGTGCGATGAACCCGATGCTGATCCACCCGACCCGCTGTCGTCGTCTTGCGCCGGCGCCCATGCAACAACGATATCGACCTCTACCGGACGTGACATGACGCGATTTCCCACTCGCCGCCTGCTAGCCCTCGCCCTCGCCGCCAGCCTCAGCCTGCCGGTCCTGGCCCAGGCGACGGAGCCCTTCACCGCCAGCGACATCCGCGTCGACGGGCTGCAACGCATCTCCTCCGGTACCGTCTTCACGTATTTGCCGGTGGAACGCGGCGACACGGTGGACGACGCCAAGGTCGGCGAGGCGATCCGCGCGCTGTACCGCACCGGCTTCTTCGAGGACGTGCAGGTCGATCGCCAGGGCAACATCCTGGTGGTCACGGTCAAGGAACGCCCGGCGATCAACAAGCTGACCGTCACCGGCAACAAGGACATCAAGAGCGAAGAGCTGCTCAAGGGCCTGTCCGACATCGGCCTGACCGAGGGCGGCACCTTCGACCGGCTGAGCCTGGACCGGGTGACCCAGGAACTGACCCGCCAGTACAACAACCGCGGCAAGTACAACGTCGAGATCACCCCGACGGTGAGTCCGCTGGACCGCAACCGGGTCGACGTGGCGATCGCGATCAAGGAAGGCAAGGCCGCCAAGATCCAGCACGTCAACATCGTCGGCACCGAGAAGTTCGCCACCGTGGACATCCTGGAGGGCTGGGAATCGCGCGAGCACAACTGGCTGTCGTGGTACCGCCGCGACGACCAGTACTCCAAGGAAAAACTGTCCGGCGACCTGGAGAAGCTCAACTCCTGGTACCTGGACCGCGGCTATGTCGATTTCAGCGTCGATTCCACCCAGGTGGCGATCAGCCCCGACAAGCGCGACATGTACCTGACCGCCGGCATCACCGAGGGCGAGCAGTACAAGATCTCCGACATCAAGGTCACCGGCGACACCGTGCTGCCGCAGGAAGAGATCGAGAAGCTGGTGATCCCGAAGCCGGGCGACACCTTCTCGCGCGCGCTGCTGGAGTTCAGCTCCGACGCGATCACCAACACCCTCAGCAACATCGGCTACGCCTTCGCCAAGGTCAACCCGATCCCCACCACCGACCGCGAGAAGCGCACCGTCGCGATCAACCTGCAGGTGGTGCCGGGCCCGCGCGTGTCGGTCCGCCGCATCGTGTTCAAGGGCAACACCCGCACCTCCGACGAAGTGCTGCGCCGCGAGATGCGCCAGTTCGAGAACAGCTGGTACTCGCAGGCGGCGATCGACCGCTCCAAGATCCGCCTGCAGCGCCTGGGCTACTTCGAATCGGTGGACGTGGAAACGCCGCCGGTGCCGGGCAGCAACGACAAGGTCGACGTGGTCTACAGCGTCAAGGAGACCACCTCGGGCAGCTTCACCTTCGGCCTGGGCTATTCGCAGACCTACGGCGTGACCACCTCGATCCAGCTGTCGCAGAACAACTTCCTCGGCGGCGGCAACCGCGTCTCGGTGGACGCCTCGCGAAGCAGCTACCAGGAGCGCTACGCGTTCTCCTACACCAACCCGTTCTTCACCGACGACGGCGTCTCGCTGGGCTACAACATCTCCTACCGCAAGCTGGACTACTCCGACTTCGGCACCGCGCAGTACAACAGCAAGAACGGCGCAGCGCAGATGATCTTCGGCGTGCCGATCACCGAGAACGACACCGTCTCGCTGATGTTCGGCATCGACAGCAACCAGATCACCACCTACGCCGGCTACACCCCGCAGGCGATCATCGACTACATCGACGCGATCGGCCAGCGCACCTTCCATGCCTGGCGCAGCGAACTGGGCTGGGCGCGCGACACCCGCAACGACTACTTCATGCCGACCCGCGGCATGTACCAGCGCGTCGGCCTGGAAGCCACCCTGCCCGGCTCCACCGTCGAGTACTGGAAGCTGAACTACCAGATCTCCAAGTACTGGATGCTGATTCCGTCGCTGGTGCTCAACACCCGCGCCGAGTTCGGCTACGGCGACAGCTATGGCAGCGACGTCAGCCGCACCATCACCAACGCCGACGGCACCACCCGCAGGGTCACTGCCACGGGCCTGCCGTTCTACGAGAACTTCTACGCCGGCGGCACCAACTCGGTGCGCGGCTTCGAGGACAACACCCTCGGCCCGCGCTCGGAGGTGACCGCCTCGTACAGCCGCGGGCAGCCGCTGGGCGGCTCGTTCAAAACCGTGGGTTCGGCGGAAATGTACTTCCCGAAGCTGTTCGACAGCCCGTCGGCGCGCATCTCCGCGTTCGTCGACGTCGGCAACGTGTTCAGCGGCGTGGACAGCTACAAGACCAACGAACTGCGCGCCTCCACCGGCGTAGCGCTGCTGTGGCGCGCACCGGTCGGCCCGATCTCGATCAGCTACGCGGTCCCGTTGAAGAAGGAAGACAACGACGAGATCGAGCGCCTGCAGTTCACCTTTGGCGGGCAGTTCTAGGAACTGCCCACCCGCCGCCAGGGCTTTGGCCCTGGCGGCCCCATGCTCCTGCTGTGCAGGAGCATGGGCCCCGGAGGCTTGGCTTTCCAAATCCCCGCGCCTTCGGCGCGCCCCCTTTACTAAAGGGGGGAGCGCGTCAACGCGTTCGCGCTGACGCCCCACGATTCGTCGTGCGAATCGCGGGCCCCGGCTCGTCTTCTCCCAAATCCCCGCGCCTGTCGGCGCGCCCCCTTTACTAAAGGGGGCTTGGCTCCGGTCATTTGGCTGCCGTCTTTGTTGGTCGGCACGAGCTAGGCGCGGATTTTTCTCCGGTGGGCTGGCCGCAAGCTGACCGGTCTGTAGGCGGCAGCTGACCAGCCGCGCTGCCTGCTGCGCAGGGGCAGCATGACCGTGTCGATGGCACACGGTAGAATCCCCGGGTGAATATTCCTTCCCATACCGCACACGAGATCGCCGAGCGCTTCGGCCTGCAAGTGCATGGCGACGGCGGCGTCGCCGTGCATGGCGTGGCCACGCTGGCGCATGCCGGCGCCGGCCAGCTCAGTTTCCTGGCCAATCCGCGCTATCGCGCGCAGCTCGTCGACAGCGCCGCGGCGGTGGTGGTGCTGCGCGCCGACGACGCCGAGGCGGCGCCCGGCACCGCGCTGATCGCGCGCGATCCGTACGTCGCCTTCGCCAAGATCGCCGCGCTGTTCGACGTGGCGCCGGCGCGTCCGCCCGGCGTCCATCCCAGCGCCAGCATCGACCCCAGCGCGCAGATCGCCGCCAGCGCGCACGTCGGCGCCTTCGTCAGCATCGGCGCGCGCAGCGTGATCGGCGACGGCTGCGCGATCGGTCCGGGCTGCGTGATCGGCGACGACTGCACGCTCGGCGACGGCTGCGAACTGATCGCCCGGGTCACCCTGGTCACCCGCGTGCGCCTGGGCAAGCGCGTGCGCATCCATCCCGGCGCGGTGCTCGGCGCCGACGGCTTCGGCCTGGCGATGGACGCCGGCCACTGGATCAAGGTGCCGCAGCTCGGCGGCGTGACCATCGGCGATGATTGCGAGATCGGCGCCAACGCCTGCGTCGATCGCGGCGCGCTGGAAGACACCACGCTCGAGGAAGACGTGCGCCTGGACAACCTGGTGCAGGTCGCGCACAACGTGCACATCGGCGCGCACAGCGCCATCGCCGGCTGCACCGGCATCGCAGGCAGCGCCAAAATCGGCCGCTACTGCATGCTCGGCGGCGCGGTCGGCGTGGTCGGCCACCTGGAAATCTGCGACAAGGTGGTGATCACCGGCAAGTCGGTGGTGCGCAATTCCATCCATGCGCCGGGCGAGTATTCGTCCGGCACCCCGTTGACCGACAACCGCACGTGGCGCAAGAACGCCGCGCGCTTCAAGCAGCTCGATGCCCTGGCCCGTCGCATCCTGTCTGTCCGCAAGGAGAAGCAATGAGCCACGACCAGCCCCTGCCGGACATCAACCAGATCCAGGCCTTGATCCCGCACCGCTATCCTTTCCTGCTGGTGGACAAGGTGGTGTCGCTCGACTTCGAGAGCCGCAAGATCGTGGCGCACAAGAACGTCAGCATCAACGAGCCGTACTTCCAGGGCCACTTCCCGGGACAGCCGATCATGCCCGGCGTGCTGATCATCGAGGCGCTGGCGCAGGCCGGCGGCGTGCTGACCCAGCTCGCGCTGGGCCGCGATGCGCAGTCCAAGCTGTTCTACATGGTCAAGGTCGATAACGCCCGCTTCAGCAGGCAGGTCGTGCCCGGCGATGTGCTGGAGCTGCACGTGGAAATCAAACGGGTGATCCGCAACATGGCCGTGTATTACGGCGAAGCCAAGGTCGACGGCAAGATCGTCGCCTGCGCCGAAGTGCTGTGCGCCGGCACCCGCGAATGATCCAGGCAGGAGACCTGCAATGAGCGACAACGCCCCTCTCATCCATCCCACCGCGGTGATCGATCCGTCGGCGAGGCTGGCGGCGGATGTGCGCGTCGGCGCCTTCACCCTGATCGGCGCCGAGGTCGAGATCGGCGACGGCAGCGTGATCGGACCGCATTGCAGCATCGTCGGCCCGGCCCGGATCGGCCGCGGCAACCGCCTGGTCGGCCATGTCGCGCTCGGCGGCGATCCGCAGGACAAGAAATTCGCCGGCGAGCGCACCGAGCTGGTGATCGGCGACCGCAACGTGATCCGCGAGTTCGTCACCGTCAGCCGCGGCACCGGCAACGGCGGCGGCATCACCCGCGTCGGCAGCGACAACTGGTTCCTGGCCTACACCCACGTCGCCCACGACTGCGTGGTCGGCGACCATTGCGTGTTCTCCAACAACACCACCCTGGCCGGGCATGTCGAAGTCGGCGACCACGTGATCATCAGCGGCTTCGCCGGCGCGCACCAGTTCTGCCGCATCGGCGATCACGCCTTCCTCGGCATGGGCGCATTGATCAATGGCGACGTGCCGCCGTTCACCATGGTCGGCGGCAACTCGCTGGGGCGCCCGCGCGGCATCAACAGCGAAGGCCTCAAGCGCCGCGGCTTCGATCCCGAGCGCCTGGCCGCGATCAAGCGCGCCTACCGCGCGCTGTACGTGGCCGGCCTGCCGCTGGCCGAGGCCAAGCAGCAACTCGCGGTGCTGGCCGACAGCAGCGAGGACGTACGCGCGATGCTGGAATTCATCGAAGCCAGCGAGCGGCCGTTGTTGCGATGAGTGCGGGGAATGGGGAATCGGGAATGGGGAATGGGAAGAGCGGTAGTAGCCCGCCCGGCCGCAGCCCCGCTCTTGCTTCACCCATTCCCCAGTCCCCATTCCCGATTCCCGGCACAGCAAAGCTGCGCATCGCCCTGGTCGCTGGCGAAGCCTCCGGCGACCAGCTTGGCGCCGGGCTGATCGAGGCGCTGCGCGCGCGCTATCCGCAGGCCGAATTCGCCGGCATCGGCGGCGATGCGATGCGCAACGCCGGCTGCCAGACCTGGTTCGATGCCAGCGAACTGGCGGTGATGGGGCTGATGGAAGTGCTGCGGCATCTGCCGCGGCTGCTGAAACTGCGCCGCGCGCTGCGCCAGCGCCTGCTGGACTGGCGCCCGGACGTGTTCGTCGGCATCGATGCGCCCGACTTCAATCTCGGCGTGGAGCGCTGGCTCAAGCAGCGCGGCATCCGCACCGTGCACTACGTGAGCCCGTCGGTGTGGGCGTGGCGCGAGCGGCGTGCGGCCAAGATCGGCGCCAGCGCCGATCGGGTGCTGTGCCTGTTCCCGATGGAACCGCCGATCTACGCCAGGCACGGCGTGGATGCGCGCTTCGTCGGCCACCCGATGGCCGACGCGATCGCGCTGCACGGCGACCGCGATGCGGCGCGCGCCGAACTCGGCCTGCCGGCCGGCGCGACCGTGCTGGCGGTGCTGCCGGGCAGCCGCCTGGGCGAGATCGGCCGGCTCGGCGACACCTTCTTCGCCGCCGCCTGGCAGGTACTGCAGCAGACGCCCGGCGCGCACGTGGTGGTGCCGGCCGCCAACTCCGCGTGCAAGGCCTTGCTGGCCGAGCAGCTGTCGCGTTCGGCGCTGCCGGTGGTGTATTCGCACCTGCTCGACGGCCAGGCCCGCAGCGCGCTGCTCGCCGCCGACGTGGTGCTGCTGGCGTCCGGCACCGCCACGCTGGAGGCGATGCTGGTGAAGCGGCCGATGGTGGTCGGCTACAAGGTCGCGCCGCTGACCTACCGCATCGTCAAGGCGCTGGGCCTGCTCAAGGTCGACCGCTACGCGCTGCCCAACATCCTCGCCGGCCGCGACCTGGCGCCGGAACTGATGCAGGACGCCTGCACCCCGGACGCGCTCGCCGCCGCGCTGCTGCACTGGCTGCACGCTCCGCAGGCGGTGGCCGCGCTGCAGCCCGAGTACGCGCGCCTGCACCAGTTGCTGCGCCAGGACGCGTCGGCACGTGCCGCCGATGCGGTGCTGGAGTTGCTTGGGAGCCGGGAATCGGGAGTGGGGAATGGGGAATCGTCGGGAGCAACGGCATGAAGCGCTCCGTTCCGGCTCCGTTGCCGCAGCAGCCGCTTTTGCCCCATTCCCCATTCCCCACTCCCGATTCCCGGCTCTACGCCGGCGTCGACGAAGCCGGGCGCGGACCGCTGGCCGGGCCGGTGGCGGTGGCCGCGGTGGTGTTCGATCCGGCGCGCACCCGCATCAACGGCCTGGACGACTCCAAGCAGCTGACCGCCGCGCGCCGCGAGACGCTGTACGCGCGCATCGTCGAGCGCGCGCTGGCCTGGCAGGTGGTGCTGATCGAGGCCGAGGAGATCGACCGGCTGAACATCTACCAGGCGACGATGCTGGGCATGCGCCGCGCGGTCGAAGGCGTGGCGCATGTGGCCGGGTTCGCGCGCATCGACGGCAACCGCGTGCCCAAGGGCCTGCCCTGCGCCGCCGAGGCGCTGATCGGCGGCGACGGCCTGGACCGCGCGATCATGGCCGCCTCGATCGTGGCCAAGGTCACCCGCGACCGGATCATGCGCCAGTTGCACGAACAGCACCCACACTACGGCTTCGACCTGCACAAGGGCTACGCCACCCCGGCGCACCTGGCCGTGCTGGCCGCGCACGGCCCCTGCCCGCAGCATCGGCGCAGCTTCGCGCCGGTGCGCCGCGCGCTGCAGAATCGGGACTCGGGACTCGGGACCCGGGACCCGGAACAGCCGCAGATCGCCTAGTTTCCGGCCCGCGACAACGCGCGCGGGGTCCGCGCGCGCGGACCACCGGGTCCCGAGTCCCCGGTCCCGAGCCCCGAGCTTGTCAAGCCTTGCCCGGCCCCGCCCCCGCCGCTACCCTGCCCGGGCATCGTTCTGGTTCCGCATGTCCACTTCCCGCTTCGCCCATCTGCACGTCCACACCGAGTTCTCGCTGGCGGATTCGACCATCCGTGTGCCCGAGAAACCGGATCAGGCCGACCCGAAGAAAGCCAGGCAGGCCAACCTGCTCAGCCGTGCGGTCGAACTGGAGTTGCCCGCGCTCGCGGTCACCGACCTGAACAACCTGTTCGCGCTGGTCAAGTTCTACAAGGCCGCCGAAGGCGTGGGCATCAAGCCGATCGCCGGCGCCGATCTGCTGATCGCCGACAGTCCCGGCGAGACGCCGTGGCGGCTCACCGTGCTGTGCCGCAACCGCGACGGCTACCTGAGCCTGTCGCGGCTGCTGACCCGCGCCTGGCTGCAAGGCCACCGCAACGAAGGCGGCGTGGCGATCCGCCCGGAGTGGCTGCAGAGCGGCAGCGACAACCTGTTCGCGCTGGCCGGGCGCGACAGCCTGGCCGGGCGCCTGGCCGGCGAAGGCCGCCACGACCTGGCCGAGCAGCAGCTGGCCGACTGGCAACGCATCTTCGGCGACGGCCTGCACCTGGAGCTGACCCGCACCGGCCGCGGCGGCGAGGAAGCGTTCAACCAGTTCGCACTGCACGCCGCCGGCACCCGCGGCTTGCCGGTGGTGGCCAGCAACGACGTGCGCTTCCTGTACGCCAGCGACTTCGCCGCGCACGAGGCGCGCGTGTGCATTTCCTCCGGCCGCGTGCTCGACGACCCCAAGCGCCCGCGCGACTACAGCGACCAGCAATACCTGAAGTCGTCGCAGGAAATGGCCGCGCTGTTCGCCGACATTCCCGACGCGCTGGACAACACGCTGGCGCTGGCGCAGCGCTGCAACATCGAGATGCAGCTGGGCACCTACTTCCTGCCCGCGTATCCGGTGCCCGACAACGAGACCCTGGACAGCTGGATCCGCAGCCAGTCGCGCGACGGCCTGGCCGCGCGCCTGGAGAAGAACCCGCTGGCGCCGGGCAAGACCCGCCAGGACTACGTCGACCGGCTCGAGTTCGAGCTGGACACCATCATCAAGATGGGCTTCCCCGGCTATTTCCTGATCGTGGCCGACTTCATCCAGTGGGGCAAGAACCAGGGCATCCCGATCGGCCCGGGCCGCGGCTCCGGCGCCGGCTCGCTGGTGGCGTGGGCGCTGCAGATCACCGACCTGGACCCGCTGCCGTACAACCTGCTGTTCGAGCGCTTCCTCAACCCCGAACGCGTGTCGATGCCCGACTTCGACATCGACTTCTGCATGGACCGCCGCGACGAGGTCATCGACTACGTCGCGCGCAAGTACGGCCGCGACCGGGTCAGCCAGATCATCACCTACGGCACCATGGCGGCCAAGGCGGTGGTGCGCGACTGCGGCCGCGTGCTCGGCTTCCCGTACGGCCTGGTCGACGGCGTGGCCAAGCTGATCCCCAACATCCTTGGCATCACCCTGAAGGACGCGATGGGCGAAGGCAAGGATTCGGAAATGGCCTCGCCGGAGCTGATCCAGCGCTACCAGAGCGAGGACGACGTCCGCGACCTGATGGACCTGGCGCGGCAGCTGGAAGACCTCACCCGCAACGCCGGCAAGCACGCCGGCGGCGTGGTCATCGCGCCGACGCCGCTGTCCGACTTCTGCCCGCTGTTCGCCGAACACGACGTCGACAACCTGGGCAGGAACCCGGTCACCCAGTTCGACAAGGACGACGTCGAGCAGGTCGGCCTGGTCAAGTTCGACTTCCTCGGCCTGCGCACGCTGACCATCATCGATTGGGCGGTGAAGGCGATCAACGTGCGCCATGCGCGCGCCGGCATCCCGCCGGTGGACATCACCGCACTCCCGCTCGACGACGCGCCCACCTACAAGGGCATCTTCGCCTCGGGCAACACCGGCGCGGTGTTCCAGTTCGAATCCTCGGGCATGCGCCGGCTGCTGAAGGACGCCAAGCCCGACCGCTTCGAAGACCTGATCGCGCTGGTGTCGCTATACCGCCCCGGCCCGATGGACCTGATCCCGGACTTCAACGCGCGCAAGCATGGCCAGCAGGAGATCGTCTACCCCGATCCGCGCACCGAAGCGATCCTGAAGGACACCTACGGCATCATGGTGTACCAGGAGCAGGTGATGCAGATGGCGCAGATCGTCGGCGCCTACTCGCTGGGCGGCGCCGACCTGCTGCGCCGCGCGATGGGCAAGAAGGTGCCGGCGGAGATGGCCAAGCACCGCGAGATCTTCCGCGAGGGCGCGGCCAAGGGCGGCGTCGGCGAGGCCAAGGCCGACGAAATCTTCGACCTGATGGAGAAGTTCGCCGGCTACGGCTTCAACAAGTCGCACGCCGCCGCCTACGCGCTGGTCAGCTACCAGACCGCGTGGCTGAAGCGGCACTACCCGGCCGAGTTCATGGCCGCGACGCTGTCCTCGGACATGGACAACACCGACAAGGTGGTCGGCTTCCTCGACGAGGTGCGCAACCTCGGCCTGACCGTGCTGCCGCCGCGGCTCAACGCCGCGGCCTACATGTTCGCCGCGGCCACCCCGGACACCATCCAGTACGGCCTGGGCGCGATCAAGGGCGTGGGCCGCGGCGCCTGCGAGGCGATCGTGGCCGAGCGCGAGCGCGGCGGCGAATACACGTCGCTGCTGGATTTCTGCACCCGCGTGGAATCGGCCAAGCTCAACAAGCGCAGCCTGGAAGCGCTGATCAACGCCGGCGCGATGGACGGGCTGGGCAGCAACCGCGCCACGCTGATGCTGCAGCTGCCGGAGGTGATGAAGGCCACCGAGCAGATGGCGCGCGAGCGCGCCTCCGGGCAGAACTCGCTGTTCGGCGGCGCCGACACCAGCGCCCCGGCGCTGCGCCTGGAGCTGCCGGAAAGCACGGAATGGCCGCTGGGCCAATTGCTGAGCGGCGAACGCGAGACGCTGGGCTTCTACCTCAGCGGCCACCCGTTCGACCCCTACCGTGAGGAAGTGCGCGAGCTGGTCGGCTGCGACCTGGGCGCGCTGGAAAAGATCTGCGCGCAGTCCGGCGGTGGGCGCGGCGGCAGCGGCGGCGAGAAACGCGCCTGGCGCCCGGAAACCAGCGCGCTCCTCGCCGGCCAGGTGGTCGGGGTGCGGCGCAAGGGCGACAGCCAGGTGTTCGTGCAGCTCGAGGACGGCCGCGGCCGGGTCGAGTGCAGCGCGTTCACCGATGCGATCGCCGAGTTCGGCCACCTGCTCACCCGCGACCGCATCCTGATCGTCAAGGGCGGCGTGCGCGAGGACGAATTCAATGGCGGCTATGCGCTGCGCATCCGCCAGTGCTGGGACTACGAACAGATCTGCACCCACCACGCGCAGCGCCTGTCGCTGCGCCTGGACCTGCGCCAGCGCAGCACCTGGCCGCGCATCGACGCGCTGCTGGCGCGCCACCGCCCCGGCAAGACCGCCCTGCGCCTGGACCTGCTGCTGCAGTCCGAACACGGCCCCGTGGCCGGCATGCTCGACCTCAACGGCAGCCACGCGGTGCGCGTGGACCCGCAGCTGCTGGACACCTTGCGCGCCGATCCGGGCGTGCGCGCGGTGAAGGTCAAGTACAGCCCGCCGTGGGCTTGAGAGCCGGGAGTGGGGAATCGAGAATCGAGAATGGGAAAAGCCGGCTCTGCGTTGACCGCAGGAACTGGGGCTGCCCGGCTTTATCGATTCCCGAATCCCTATTCCCCATTCCCACCCTCAACCGCACGGCCCCGTACGGGTGACGGGCACCGGTTCGGCTAAACTCCCCTCCTTACGTTCACGACGGCGTCCAATGAATCCGAACTACCTCGACTTCGAGCAACCCATCGCCGATCTGGAAGCCAAGATCCAGGAACTGCGCAATGCCAGCACCGGCCCGGCGGTCAACGTCGACACCGAAGTACGTGCGCTGCAGGACAAGCTGCGGGTGCGCACCGCGCAGATCTTCCGCGACCTGTCCTCGTGGCAGATCTCGCAGCTGGCGCGGCATCCGCAGCGCCCGTACACGCTGGACTACATCGAGGTGTTCTGCGACGAGTTCCAGGAGCTGGCCGGCGACCGCGCGTTCGCCGACGACAAGGCCATCGTCGGCGGCCTCGGCCGCATCGACGGGCGCCCGGTGGTCATCATCGGCCACCAGAAGGGCCGCGACACCAAGAGCAAGGTCGCGCGCAACTTCGGCATGCCGCGCCCGGAGGGCTACCGCAAGGCGCTGCGGCTGATGAAGCTGGCCGAGCGCTTCAAGCTGCCGCTGCTGACCTTCATCGATACCCCCGGCGCCTATCCCGGCATCGGCGCCGAAGAGCGCGGGCAGAGCGAGGCGATCGCGCGCAACCTGCTGGAAATGGCCGAACTGAAAGTGCCGGTGATCTGCACCGTGATCGGCGAAGGCGGCTCCGGCGGCGCGCTGGCGATCGGCGTCGGCGACCGCACCGTGATGCTGGAATACGGCACCTATTCGGTGATCTCGCCGGAAGGCTGCGCCTCGATCCTGTGGAAGGACGCCGGCAAGGCCAAGGACGCCGCCGAGCAACTGGGCCTGACCGCCAAGCGCCTGTCCGCGCTGGGCCTGGTCGACAAGGTCGTGCGCGAGCCGATCGGCGGCGCGCACCGCAACCCCACGCAGATGGCCAGGCGCCTGAAGGCGGTGCTGCTCAACGAACTGGACGCGCTGGAAAAACTGCCGGTCGCGCAGTTGCTGCAGAAGCGCTACGAGCGCCTGCGCGGCTACGGGGCCTACGAAGCGGCCTGATCGCGGCGGCACGCTGCCGCGGGGAATAGGGAAACGGGAATGGGGAATCGTAAAAGCCGCTGCCCTTGCCGCCACTGGCTGGCGAGTCCCGGTCGGTGAGTGCGCGTTTGAGGTCACCGGCATGCCGCTGTGCCGATTCCCGATTCCCTATTCCCGGCTTCGCTCAAAACGGCTTGGCCAACACCAACCAGATCACCACCAGCAACGCCAGCACCGGCACTTCGTTGAACAGGCGCAGCGCGCGCGCGGACGGCAGTGCGCGCGCCTGCGCCACGCCCTTGAGCCAGCGCCCGCTGAAGAGGTAATAGCCGAGCAGCAGCGCCACCAGGCCCAGCTTGGCGTGCAGCCAGCCGCTGTGGCCGGGCGCGACCATGGTCGGGAAGTCGGGCAGCACCTTGTAGCCCAGCCACAGCGTCAGCCCCAGCAGCAGCGCCAGGCCGAACATCATGTGGCCGAAGCGGTACAGGCGCCGCCCCATCAGCAGCAGCCGCGCCTGCACCTGCGGCTGCCCTGCGCTCTCGGCGATGTTGACCAGGATCCGCGGCAGGTAGAACACCGCCACCATCCATGCGACCACGAACAGCAGGTGCAGGGACTTGATCCACAAATAGAGTTGCATGCGCTGGCTCCGGGTCGCTGGCGTAGGATGTCACGCCATTTTCGCCGATTCGCATCGCGCCCGCACGGACCACCAGCCCGCATGGACAAACAGTACGACGCCGACTATTTCCAGCGCTGGTATCGCCGCGACGCCATCGGCGGCAACGCGCGCCTGGCGCGCAAGGTCGCGCTCGCCGTTGCCCAGGCCGAGTACTACCTGGAACGGCCGGTGCGCAGCGTGCTCGACATCGGCTGCGGCGAAGGCGCCTGGCGCGCGCCGCTGCTGACGCTGCGGCCGAAACTGCGCTATCTGGGCTTCGACAGCAGCGACTACGCGATCGCGCGCTACGGCCGCCATCGCAACCTGCGCCCGGCGCGGTTCGGCGATTTCGCCTGGCTGCGGCCGTGCGCGCCGGTGGACCTGCTGGTGTGTTCGGACGTGCTGCACTACGTGCCCAGCCGCGAACTGCGCCAGGGCCTGCCGGGCCTGGCCGAACTGTGCGGCGGGGTCGCGTTCCTGGAGACCTTCGCGATGGAGGACGCGTTCGATGGCGACCACGCCGGCTTCCAGCCGCGTGCGGCGCGCTGGTACCGGCGCCAGTTTGGTGCGCTGGGGCTGCGCCCAGTGGGCAGTCATTGCTGGCTGTCGCCAGCGCTGGCAGGGGATGCAGCGGCGCTGGAAGCAATTGGTCTGGTGCCCCATTAAGGTGCAACCAGCTCGGATAGGATATGCTGCACGGCAGCATACGCTCAGGATGGAAACACCGGCATGCTTTACCAGTGGCACGAACTGACCCGCAACCTGCTCGCCCCCTGGGTCCACCAGGCCGCGGCCAACGCCAAGATCTTCTCCGACGCCAATAGCCCGTGGGCCGCGCTCCCGGGAGCCGAGCGTCTGGCCGCCAGCAACGAACTGCTGCACCGGCTCGGCAAGGACTACGAGAAGCCGGCGTGGGCGCTGGACCATGTCGAGGTCGATGGCCACCCGCTGCCGATCGTCGAGCAGGAAGTGCTGCGCAAGCCGTTCTGCCGGCTGCTGCGCTTCAAGCGCTTCAGCGACGACGCCAAGGTCGTGGCCGCACTCAAGCGGCAGCCCGCCGTGCTGGTGGTGGCGCCGCTGTCCGGCCACCACGCCACGCTGCTGCGCGACACCGTGCGCACCCTGCTGCGCGACCACAAGGTCTACGTCACCGACTGGATCGATGCGCGCATGGTGCCGCAGGGCGACGGCGACTTCGGCCTGGACGACTACGTCAACTACGTGCAGGACTTCATCCGCCACATCGGCGCGGACAAGCTGCACGTGATCAGCGTGTGCCAGCCGACCGTGCCGGTGCTGGCCGCGGTGTCGCTGATGGCCGGGCGCGGCGAAGCCACGCCGCGCTCGCTGGTGATGATGGGCGGGCCGATCGATGCGCGCCGCAGCCCGACCCAGGTCAACGACCTGGCCACGCGCAATCCGCTGTCCTGGTTCGAGCACAATCTGATCCACACCGTGCCGCAGGGCTATCCAGGGCACGGCCGGCAGGTGTATCCGGGTTTCCTGCAGCACACCGGATTCATGGCGATGAACCCCAGCCGGCATTTCATGTCGCACTGGGACTTCTATGCCGACCTGGTCAAGGGCGACCTGCAGGACGCCGCGGCGCACCGCCGCTTCTACGACGAATACAACGCGGTGCTGGACATGCCGGCGAGCTACTACCTGGACACGATCCGGGTGGTGTTCCAGGAATTCCTGCTGCCGCGCGGGGAATGGGCGATCGGCGGCGAGCGCGTCGATCCGGCGGCGATCCGCGACACCGCCCTGCTCAGCATCGAAGGCGAGCTGGACGACATCTCCGGCCTGGGCCAGACCGCCGCCGCGCAGGACCTGTGCACCGGCATCGATGCCCAGCGCCGGCAGCACCTGGAAGTGGCAGGCGCCGGCCATTACGGCATCTTCAGCGGCCGCCGCTGGCGCGACATCGTCTATCCGCAGGTGCGCGCATTCATCGCCGCCAATGCCTCGGCCACGGGGCAGGCGCCGAGCGGCAACGTCACCCCGCTCAAGCGCCGCGGCAGCCGCAAGGCCGGCTGAGCGGCCGGCCGCGGCCGGCCGCGGCGACACCGTCATTGCGCCGCGCTGTGCACCAGCAGGTGCTTGGCCAGCATGCCGTGCAGCTTGCCGACCGCCCGCGCCAGGTGCAGCGTGGCGAACAGCAGCACGCTGCCCAGCGCACCGACCAGCGGCAGCAGCCACAGGCCGGAATCGCCGAAGCGCAGGTCGCCGAACTTCAGCCCCACGTGGATCTCGTTCGGAAACAGCAAGCCCGGCGGCGCCGCCGGCAGCGCCAGCGCCGTGCTCAGCCGGGCGACGAACACGCCGAAGTAGACGATTCCCAGCGGCAGCATCAGCACGAAATACAGCATCGTGGTCCAGGGAGGTGGCCCTGCGCTTCTCCAACGCGCAGATGGGCGCGCTGCGGCAGCAGCAGCATGCGACTGCGCTGCCCGCGGCGGCGGCGGCCCAGGAAGCGCAGGACGCCCCGCAGCGCGCTGGGCGCGCTGGGCGGCGTTGGCGTTGGCGCAGCGGCGGTGGCTGGGTAAGAATCGGCTACCGTCCTCCAGGCTGCCGCCATGCGCTTGCGCCCCACCCTGCTCGCCCTCGCGTTGCTGTCGTCCGCCGCCTGCGCACTGGCGGCCGCGCCTGCCGCGCCGTACCGCAGTCCGCAGCAGATCCTGGACGCCTCCAAGCCCAGCGACTGGCGCACGCCGGACCCGGCCAACACACTGTATCTGGACCTGGACAGTGGCCGCGTCGTCATCGCGCTGGCGCCGGCGTTCGCGCCGCAGCACGTCGGCAATATCCGTACCCTGGCCCACGAGCACTTCTGGGACGGCCTGAGCATCTACCGCTCGCAGGACAACTTCGTGGTGCAGTTCGGCGATCCCGACGGCGAGGAGGCGGACAAGGCCAAGTCGCTGGGTTCGGCCAAGCGGCACCTGCCCGCCGAGTTCCAGCGCGCCGCCAGGGGCCTGGCCTTCCAGGCGCTGCCGGATCGCGACGGCTGGGCGCCACAAGTGGGCTTCGTCGACGGCTTCCCGGCCGCGCGCGACCCCAGGAACGGCAAAGCGTGGCTGGCGCACTGTTACGGCACCCTCGGCGCCGGCCGCAACAACGACGAGGACAGCAGCATCGGCGCCGAACTGTACGTGGTCACCGGGCAATCGCCGCGGCAGCTGGACCGCAACATCACCGTGGTCGGGCGCGTGGTCAAGGGCATGGAACTGCTCAGCGTGATTCCGCGCGGCCCGGACCCGATGGGCTTCTACGCCAAACCCGAGCAGCGCACGCCGATCCGCGCGATCACCCTCGCCAGCGACCTGCCCGAAACCGAACGCACCCCATTGCAGCTGCTGCGCACCGATACCCAGACCTTCCGCGACGTGGCCGAAGCGCGGCGCAACCGCAGGGACGCTTTCTACAAGCGCCCGGCCGGGCACATCGACCTGTGCAACGTGCCGCTGCCGGTGCGCACGCCGCCGCAGTAGTTCGCCCCCGCACTCGTCAGCGCACTGGCGCACTGCCCTGCGTCGGCTCTCCGCCGGGCGCTCAGGCCACTGGCGCCGCGCCGCGGCGCTCGGGGGGGCGTCCGCGTGCAGGAAACGGGTGACCAGCACGCGTGGCTGTTCCACCCCGCATTCGCTGAGCAGCATGCCGATCTTGCCGCGGCGATAGGCGCCATGCGCGATAGGCGTCAATCGCGCTGGTATTGCCGCGGATACGCGGCCGCATCGATCTGCGCCAGCGCCTGCAGCAGTTCGGCATTGGCCTTGTAGGCGAATTGCGAGGCCGGCAGCGAAGACGTCATCGGCACGTTCCTCAACGCGCGCGCTGGCTGAAGGCGACGCTGCCCAGGATCAGCACGCCGGCCAGCAGCATGCTCCAGGTCAACGGCTCGCCGAGGATCGACCAGGCCAGCAGCGCGCCGAACACCGGGATCAGGTAGGTCACCGTCGAGGCGCGCGCCGGGCCGATGCGCTGGATCAGCCGGTAGTACATCAGGTACGCCAGCCCGGTGCAGAGCACGCCCAGCGCGCCGGCGCAGGCCCAGGCCACCGCCGACACCGGTGCCGCCGGCCAATGCGTCCACGCCAGCGGCACCAGCAGCAGCGCGCTGCAGCCCAGCGTCGACGCGGCCGACGCCGCCGGCGGCAGGTCGCCCATGTGCCGCTTCACCAGGTTGTAGCCGATGCCGTACAGCAGCGCAGCGGTGGCGCCGGCGAAGGCGGCCGGCCCCACGCTCAGCCCGGCGGACTTGCCGGTGGCCAGCACCAGCACGCCGACGAAACCGACCAGCAGCGCGAGCGCGCGGCGCGTGCCGATCTTCTCGCCGAAGAACAGGAACGCGATCAGCGCGGTGAACAACACCGTCATCGCATTGCAGATCGCGCCGATCGCGGCCGGGGCGTGCTGCGCGCCCCAGGCGAACAGCAGGAACGGCAGCACGGAGTTGAGCACCCCGATCGCCGCCAGCGTCGGCCAGCGCCGCAGCGGGAAACGCGCGCGCGCCAGCCACAGGAACGGCAGCAGCACCGCCGCGCCCAGCGCCAGGCGCAGCTCCACCAGCGCGTAGACGCCGAACTGCGGCGCGGCCACGCGCATGAACAGGAACGAGCAGGCCCAGACGATGCCCAGGAACAGCAGTTCCAGCGGCGTGCGCCAGTCGCGCAGCGCCGGTGCCGGATGGCGGTCGGCCGGAGTGCCGGACGCGGGGTTGGCTGCATTCACCGTGTTGTCTCCTGGGGTCATCGTGTCGGTTGCCGTCGATGGTGCCGGCGCCCGGTCGCGCCTTGCCGCGGCCGCGGCGCAAGCCGTGAACGCGCCCTTGTGAGCGCCACCCCGGCCGCGCGCCTTGTGCATGGCTGCCATGATCGCGCCACACCGCAACGCCCACAAGCGCGTAGTATCGTCGCAAGCCACAAATCTGCCGCGTGTCTGCCGATGCAACTGCGTCCTGCCCTGTTGCCCGCGCTCGGCGTGTTCGCCGCCGCCGCGCGCCACCAGAACTTCGCCCATGCCGCGGAGGAACTGCACCTCACCGCCAGCGCGGTCAGCCACCATGTGCGCAAGCTGGAGGCGCTGCTCGGCGCGCCCCTGTTCCAGCGCCATGCGCGCGGGGTCAAGCTGACCGCCGAGGGCCGGCAGCTGGCCGATGCGGCCAGCGCGGCGCTGGCCGATATCGCCGCGGTGGCCGGCAACCTGCACCCGCAGGCCGACACCGCGCCGCTGCGCATCACCACGCTGCGCTCGCTGTCCTACTGCTGGTTGCTGCCGCGGCTGCCGCGCTTCTGCCAGGCGCATCCGCACGTGCGCCTGGACATCCAGACCGACGCGGCGTTCTCGCGCTTCGAGGATGGCGGACCGGACCTGGGCATCCGCTACGGCCAGGGCGCGTGGCCCGGGCTGACCTCGCACCACCTGATGGACGATGCATTGTTCCCGGTGGCCTCGCCGGCGCTGCCGCAGCTGGCCACGCTGCGCCGCCCCGAGCAGATCGCGCAGCTACCGCTGCTCGGCGACATGTCGCCGCAGGGCTGGCGCGACTGGTTCCGCGCCGCCGCGGTGCGCGGCGTGGAGCTGCCGCCGATGCACACCTTCAACGACAGCACCGATGCGATGCGCGCGGCGGTGTACGGCGTCGGCGCGGTGCTGGCGCGCAAGCACATCGCCCAGCCCTACCTGCAGCGCTACGAACTGGTGCGCCTGCCCGGCCCGGCGCTGAAGGCGCGTTATTCCTACTACATCGTGCATCCCGGCCACCGCCTGCCCAGCCCGGCGGCCAGCCAGTTCATCGACTGGCTCAAACGCGAGGCGCTGGACGAACGTACGCCGCTGCCGGCATTGCCGGCGGAACTGCTGGGGCTGCCGCCCAGGGCGGGTTAGCTTTTTCTCGCCTGGTTGCAGCCTCGGCCGCGGCGCTGCCGGTGTCGGTCTTCGACGTCGCCGCATTGGGCGGCGCGGCGCCGCAATCGCGCTGAGCCGTCATCACTTCGCCTTAGCCGGCGTCTGCCTAGCCTTGCCTGCCCCTGCTCAGAGGAAGGCCCATGCCCCTGCTCCGTATCCGCATCACCGGCAGCGAAGACGACGCCCGCGCCATCATCAACCTGCTCGGCAGCCTGGAAGGCATCGAGCACGTCGAGGAAATCGACGATCTGATGCGCCATATGGACGACGACGATTCCAGCTCTGCCGGGCTGCCCGACGACCAGGGTCCGGGCACCCACGAAGTGGAGATCGAAGCCGGCAACGCCGCCACCGCGCTGAAGGTGCGCGAGGCCGTGGAAGCGCTGGCCTTCGACCTGGAAGTGATCGTGGAGTTCGAGCAGGACGAAGGCTAAGTCCTTTCTCCCGCTCGCCCACAGACCAGGGACATCGTCGAAAATGCGCCAACGCCCCTGGGGCGTGTCCTCAATCCCCAGGCAGATCGCGCCACGCTTGCGCGTGCAGGCTGCGCCAGATCCTCGGCATGGGTGCTGTGGCTGCCGATCTCGCCGCCACTGCCGGCCTGCGCGATCAGCGGTTCCACCTTCGCCGGCACGATGCGCACGCTCAGCGTGGCCTGCGGATGCTCGCCGCCACGCTGCAGCGTAATCCAACGGCAGGTGCGCGCGCCGCGGCCGCCGCCTATGCTTGGGAATCGACCCACCCCAGGAAACCCGATGCGCAAGCACCTGCTCGCTGCCGCCCTGTTCGCCGCCCTCGCCGGCTGCCAGAAACCCGCCGACGCGCCGACGGCGGCGTCCGCGGCCACGCCCGGCGCGACCGCCGACGCCGCCTTCGCCGCGTTGTCCAAGCGTGCCGTGGACACCTGGATGCAGCTGTCCCCGGTCGGCGCCACCCAGACCGGCGATCACCGCTACGACAGCGCGCTGGACGACCTCAGCGCCGCCGGCCGGCAAAAGAGCCTGGACGCGAGCAGGCAGCTGCTGGCGGAACTGGACAAGCTCCAGGTGGCCAAACTCTCGCGCGAGAACCAGGTGGATACGGCGATCCTGCGCAACCAGGTGCAGTCGGACATCTGGAGCCGCGAGGTGTCGCAGAGCTGGGCCTGGGATCCGCAGGTCTACAACGGTCTGGCCGGCGGCGCGATCTACGGGCTGATGGCGCGCGAATTCGCGCCGCTGCCGGAGCGGCTGAAGTCCGCCACCGCGCGCATGGAGAAGATCCCGGCGCTGTTCGCGCAGGCGCGCGCGAACCTGGACCCGGCGCGGGTGCCGCTGATCAATGCGCAGACCGTGGCCAAGCAGAACCAGGGCATCCTCAGCATCGTCGACACCTTCATCGCTCCGCACGTCAAGCAACTGCCGGACGCCGACGCGCAGCGCCTGCAGGCCGCGATCGACGGGCTGAAGAAAGCGGTGGCCGAGCAGCAGACCTGGCTGGACAAGACCCTGCTGCCCAACGCCAAGGGCGATGTCCGCATCGGTGCGGAGAAATACGACCAGAAGCTGAAGTTCGCCCTCAACTCCTCGCTGTCGCGCGCCGAGATCAAGCAGCGCGCCGAGGCCGAGCTCAAGCGCGTGCGCGAGCAGATGTACGGCATCGCCCGCACCGTGCTGAAGGACGCGCCGAACGCGCCGACGCTGGCCGATGCACCGAGCGAGACGCAGCAGCAGGCCGCGATCGAGGCGGCGCTGGAGCTGGCCTACGCGCAGCATCCGGCGCGCGACAAGGTGGTCGACGACGCCAAGGCGGCGCTGGCCTCCTCCACCGAATTCGTCCGTGCCAAGGACCTGCTGACCCTGCCCGACGCGCCGGTGGACATCATCCTGATGCCCGAGTTCCAGCGCGGCGTGGCGGTGGCCTATTGCGACTCGCCCGGTCCGCTGGACAAGAACCTGAAGACCTTCTACGCGGTGTCGCCGATTCCCGACGACTGGAGCGCGCAGCAGGCCGAATCGTTCCTGCGCGAATACAACGGCCGCATGATCCACCTGCTGAGCATCCACGAAGGCGTGCCCGGCCACTACGTGGAAGGCTGGCACTCGGCCAAGTTCCCCTCGACCCTGCGCGGCGTGCTGCGTTCGGGCACCTTCGCCGAGGGCTGGGCGGTGTACACCGAGCGGATGATGCAGGAGCAGGGCTACCTGGACAACGATCCGCTGTTCCACCTGGTGCAGCTGAAGTTCTACCTGCGCACCCTGGCCAACGCGCTGCTCGACCAGGGCGTGCACGTCGATCACTGGAGCAAGCAACAGGCCATGCGGCTGATGATGCACGACACCTTCCAGCAGCAGAGCGAAGCCGAGGGCAAGTGGGTGCGCGCGCAGCTGACCTCGGCGCAGCTGCCGACCTACTTCGTCGGCGTGCAGGAGCACCTGGACCTGCGCAAGGCGATGCAGGCCAAGCTCGGCGACAGGTTCGACCTGAAGGCCTACCACGACCAGGTGCTGTCCTACGGCGCGCCGCCGGTGCGCTTCGTGCGCGAGCTGATGCTGGAGGAGCCGATTCGGTAAGTCGGCGGGACTCGGGACCGGGGACTCGGGACCCGGTAAAAGCCTTCAACCGAAGATCCCGCACGATCCAACTGGAGAAAAGCCCCCTTGAGTCAAGGGGGCGCGCGCCGACAGGCGCGGGGGATGTGGGAGATGGTGAGCTGGGGCCCACGGTTTGCGCAGCAAATCGTGGGGGCGACAGCGCGAATGCGCTAGCGCCGCTCAAATGCAGGCGTGATTGGCATCGCAGCTCACGCAGCAGACTTGCACAACAGAGGGCGCAAACGCGCGCGGAGCTCGCCACGTTGCAGAAGAATACCGAAATGAATCGCGCCGCCATATTGCGCCAGCCCGCCCTCCCTGCAAGCAAGTGCAGGAGGCGCCCGTGAACGCCGCGGCACGCTCGCCTTGGCCGGCCCTGGCGCTCCTGGCCAGCATCGTCTCGCTGTCGCTGGGCACCTCGCTGGCCAAGCGGCTGTTCCCGGTGCTCGGCGCCGAAGGCACCACCTTCGTGCGGGCCGGCCTGGCCGCGCTGTTGCTGTTCGCGCTGCACCGGCCTTGGCGGAACCTGCCGAAGGTACGCGCACTGTGGCCGATCGCCATCTACGGCAGCGTGCTGGGGGCAATGAACCTGTTGTTCTACCTGTCGCTGCGCACGCTGCCGTTCGGCATCGCCGTGGCGATCGAATTCACCGGACCGTTGGCGGTGGCGCTGCTGGCGTCGCGCCGTGCACTGGATTTTGTCTGGATTGCATGCGCGGTCGTCGGCATGGCCCTGCTATTGCCCTACGGTGGCCATGGCTCCGCACTGGATCCTGGCGGGGTGCTGCTGGCCCTGGCCGCGGCGGCGTGCTGGGCGCTGTACATCGTGATCGGCCGCCATGCCGGGGCCGGCGGCGGCGGCCAGGCGGTGGCGCTGGGATTGTCGGTCGCCGCGGTGGTGACCGCGCCGTTCGGCGCGCCGCGGATCGGCCCATTGCTGCATGACGGCATGCTGCTGGTCCATGCCGGCGGCATGGCGCTGCTGTCCAGTGCGCTGCCATTCTCGCTGGAGATGTACGCGCTGCGGCGCCTCCCCGCGCAGACCTTCGGCATCCTGCTGAGCCTGGAACCGGCCATGTCCGCGCTCGCCGCGTGGCTGCTGCTGGGCGAACGCCTCGGTGCCCGGCAGTGGGGCGCGATCGGCTGCATCGTCGTCGCCTCGGCCGGCAGTGCGCTCACCGCCGACAGGCGTGCGGCCGCGGCGTCGGCTTAAGGGCCAAGGCGCAGGCGGCACGGCGCGGCGCGCGCCTTGCGCCTCTGCGCACTCATGCATCGACCGCCACGAAGCCGCCGGTCTGCCGCGCCCACAGCCGCGCGTACAGGCCGCCGCGCGCGACCAGTTCGGCGTGGGTGCCGGTTTCGACGATCGCGCCCTGGTCCATGACCACCAGCCGGTCCATGCGCGCGATGGTCGAGAGGCGGTGCGCGATCGCGATCACCGTCTTGCCCGCCATCAACTCGTCCAGGCTGTCCTGGATCGCCGCCTCCACTTCCGAATCCAGCGCCGAGGTGGCTTCGTCCAGCACCAGGATCGGCGCGTCCTTCAGCAGCACCCGGGCGATGGCGATGCGCTGGCGCTGGCCGCCGGACAGCTTGACCCCGCGTTCGCCGACATGCGCTTCATAACCGCTGCGGCCTTCGCCGTCGCGCAGCGCGTCGATGAAACCGTCGGCGCGCGCCTTGCGCACCGCCGCGTGCAGCTGCGCCTCGCTGGCATCGGGGCGGCCGTACAGCAGGTTGTCGCGGATCGCGCGGTGCAGCAGCGAGGTGTCCTGGGTGACCAGGCCGATCTGCCCGCGCAGGCTTTCCTGGGTCACCGTGGCGATGTCCTGACCGTCGATCAGGATGCGCCCGCTTTCCAGGTCGTACAGCCGCAGCAGCACGTTGACCAGGGTCGATTTGCCCGCGCCCGACGGTCCCACCAGGCCGATCTTCTCGCCCGCACGCACCTGCAGGTCGAGCCCGGCGATGACCCCGCCGCGCTTGCCGTAGTGGAAATGGATGTGTTCGAAACGCACCTCGCCGCGCGTCACCTGCAATACCTGCGCATCGGCGCGGTCCTGCACCTGGATCGGCTGGGCCACGCTCTCCATGCCGTCCTGCACGGTGCCGATGTCCTCGAAGATGCCGTTGATCACCCACATGATCCAGCCGGACATGTTGTGGATGCGGATCACCAGCCCGGTGGCCAGGGTGATCGCGCCGACGCTGATCCGGCCCTGGCTCCACAACCACAGCGCCAACGCGCAGGTGCCGACGATCAGGAAGCCGTTCAAGGCCGCGATCGACAGGTCCATGGCGGTGGTCATCCGGGTCTGCCCGCGGTGCTTGACCGCCAGTTCCTGGATCGACTCGCGCACGTAGGCCTCCTCGCGCTTGGCATGCGCGAACAGTTTCAGCGTGGCGATGTTGGTGTAACCGTCGACGATGCGGCCCATCGCCTGGGAGCGCGCTTCCGAGGCGATCCACGCGCGCTGCTGCATGCGCGGCACGAAGTACGCCATCAGCGCCACGTAGGCGACCAGCCAGGCCAGCAGCGGCGCCATCAGCCGCACGTCGGCCTGCGCGAACAGGTACAGCGCAGTGCCGGTGTAGACCAGGATGTACCACAGCGCATCGACCATCTGCACCGCCGATTCGCGCAGCGAGGTGCCGGTCTGCATGACCCGGTTGGCGATGCGTCCGGCGAAATCGTTCTGGAAGAAATTCAGGCTCTGCCGCACCACGTAGTTGTGCATCAGCCAGCGCGTGCGGTTGCTCAGCCCGGGCATGATCGCCTGGTTGACCAGCAGGTTGTGCAGTCCGGTCAGCAGCGGCCGCGCGATCAGGGTGATGGCCGCCATCCACAACAACTCGTCGCGGTGGCGCGCGAAGAAGTCCGGCCCCGGCGCCTCGGCGACCAGGTCGACGATGCGGGCGAGGAAATCGAACATCGCCACTTCGACCAGCGCCAGCAGCAGCCCGGCCACCAGCGTGGCGGCGAACACCGGCCACACCGGGCGCAGGTAGAACGCATAGAAGCGCCACACCCCGCGCGGCGGCATGCGTGGGTCGATGGCGGGAAACACGGGAATCAGCGACTCGAACCAGCGGAACATTGGCGGACCAGCGACGAACGGGGCGTCAGGGTAGCGTATCGCGCGTCAACGACAGCTTGCCTGCGCCGCGCCGCGGCGGCGCCACGACGCAGCGACACGCTCGCAGCGTCCTCGCCGTTACCGATCCCGAATCCCGGCTTCCAACAGCCGAATGGCTGGTCATCCCCGCCACTCAATCGCAGCGCAGCGCATCGGCCGCATCGGCGGCGCCGGCCACGATCTGGATGCGGGCGAACGCCGCCGCGAACGGCGCATCGGCGTCGATCGCGAACGGCATGTCGATGCCCCCCAGATCGGCGCCGCGTTTGCCGAAGCAGGCCAACGGTACGCTCACGGTGCGTTTGCCCGGCCCGGCCGCGGCCAGCAACGGGCCGATGTCCACGCCCTCGCCGCAGCCGCGCACGCAGCCCAGGCGCAGCGTCACCGGCGCGCTTGGCGCATGCGCGACCGCCACGTCGAACTGCAGCGCGGCGCGCGCCTGCGCCATCGCGCTCAGGTTCTGGCCGCCGGCGCTGCTGGCGAACAGCCGTGCCGGCGCATGCCAGGTCACCTGCTTGGCGTCCTGCTGGGTGTTGACCTGCACCGTGCGCACGCTCAGCGCCGGATCGGGTTGCGGCCACTGCACGACCGCGTTGAGGTCGTCGCCGAGCGCGCGCTCCTGGCCGCGCGCGGCCAGCTTCAGCGCGAACGGCGCGGCGTCGCGCAGGTTGAACACCGGCAGCGCGGTGGCCGCGCCGCAGTCGGCCGGCAAGCGCACCGGCAGCGTGCCGACGCGGCCGCCGCGGGCGTAGCGCAATCCGTAGCCGACCGCGAACAACGGCGGCCGCGCCGGATCGGCCGGCGCCAGCGGCGGCGGACAGGCCTGCCCTGGCCACGGGAAGCCCAGTTGGCCGCGGAAATCGTACGCGCCGCCGAACAGCACGTCGGCCACGCCGCCGCCCTCGGTTCCCGGCAGCCAGGCGGCGACGAACGCCTGCGACAGGTTGAGCAGATCGTTGACGTACAGCGGCCGCCCGGACAGCAGCACCGCGATCACCGGCTTGCCGGTCGCGGCCGCGTCCTGCAGCGTCTTCAGGTCCTCGGGATGGCGCTGGCTGTGCGCCATCGTGGCGGAGGCGACGATGTCGCCGCTGCCCTCGGCGTAGGGCGTTTCGCCGATCACCGCGACGATCGCGTCGTAGCTGCCCGGTGCGGCCGCGGCGACCGAATCGGCGTAGCGCACCCGGTCGGCGTCGCCCAGCTCGCGCAGGCCGGCCAGGAGGCTCTGCGCATTGGGGAAGTCGGCGTTGCGGTTGTCGGTGCCCTGCCAAGTCAGCGACCAGCCGCCGGCCTGGTCGGAAAGGCTGTCGGCGCTCTTGCCGACCACCAGCAGGCGCTGGCCGCGACGCAACGGCAGCGCGCCGCGCTCGTTCTTCAGCAGCACCAGCGATTCGCGCACCGCGCGCCGCGCCAAGTCGCGATGCACCAGCGCGTCCTCGCGCCCGGCATAGCGGCTGGCGGAGGGCTTGTGCGCGAACAGGCCGGCGCGCAGCTTGACCCGCAGGATGCGCCGCACCGCATCGTCGATGCGCGCCTGCGCAATCTGTCCGGCCTGCACCTGGGCGACGGTGTTGTCGATGAACGCCTTCCAGTCGTCGGGCACCATGACCATGTCCATGCCGGCGTTGATCGCCTGCGCGCAACTGGCGTTGCCGCAGCCCGGCACCTGGCCGATGCCGTTCCAGTCGGAGACCACGAAGCCGTCGAAGCCCATCTTCTGTTTCAGCGCCCCGGTCAGCAGCGGTGCAGCGCCGTGCATCTTGCCGTAGTCGATGCCGGCGGCGACGTCGTTCCAGCTGCTGTAGGAGGCCATCACCGTCTGCACGCCGGCCTCGATCGCGCCGTAGTAGCCCTGGCCGTGGATATTGACCATCTGCGCCTTGCCGATCCGCGCCACGCCCTGGTCGTGGCCATGCTCGGTGGCGCCGTCGCCGAGGTAGTGCTTGGCGGTGGCCAGCACGCTGGCGTCGTCGCCGAGTCGGCCCTGCATGCCGCGCACGTAGGCGGCGCCGTAGCGGCGGACCAGCGCCGGGTCGGACGAGAAACTCTCATAGGTGCGTCCCCAGCGCGGATCCTGCACGACCGCCAGGGTAGGCGCGAATGCCCAGGCGATGCCGGTGGCACGGCTGGCCTCGGCGGTGGCGCGGCCGATCTGCTCGACCAAGGCCGGGTCGCGCGCCGCGCCCAGGCCGATGTTGTGCGGGAACAGCGTGGCGCCGTACACGTTGCTGTGCCCATGCACGGCATCGGTGCCCCACACGATCGGGATCGGCACTTGCGCGTCGGTACTCATCGACGCCTGGTAATAGGCGTCGGCCAGTTGCAGCCAATCGCCGACGCGCGCGTGCTTGTCCTTGCCCGGCCACGAGCCGCCGCCGTTGAGCACCGAGCCGATGTAGTACTGGCGCACCTGCTCGGGCGTGATCGACTTGATCTCCGCCTGGGTCATCTGCCCGACCTTCTGCGCCAGGGTCATGCCGTCCAGGATCTGCGCGACCCTGGCCTCGATCGCCGGATCGGGCGTCACCGCGCTGCGCAGCGCCGGCCAATCGCGCAATGGTGCCGGTGCCGGTGCGGTCGGCGGTGCGGCATCGGCCACGGCGGCGAGAGTGGCGGCGGCGAGCAGCGCGCGCGCCCAAGGGTGCGGTGTGGACATCCGGTTTCCTCCATCGAAGTGCGGGAGCGCGCCGGGCGTGGCGCGCGCGGTCGGCCAGTTCACAACCGGTAGCGAAAGCCGATCAGGTACTGGCGGCCGTATTCGGTGTATTCCTCGGGCAGGAAGACGGTCGAGGAAACGCCGGCAGCGCTGACCTCGGTGCGGAACGCCTCGTTGGTCAGATTGTTGACCTGGAACATCAACGACAGGCCCTTCAGCCGGCTGCTGTCGGGAAAGTCGTAGCTCAGCTGCAGGTCGGTGACGCGCTCGCTGAGCGTGTTGCGGTAGCTACGCTGGCCGAACAGCGAACCGTATTCGCCACGGTAGGCATCGCGGTAGCGCTGGCTGACGCGCGCGCCGAAGCCGTGCTTCTCGTAGAACAGCGTGGCGTTGGCGACGATCTTGGACAGGCCGGGGATGGTGTCGGTACCGGGCGAGTTGTCGCTGGGATCGGGATCGATCGACGATTCGGTGTAGGAGCCGTTGAGCTGCACGCCGAAGCCGTCGAGGCGCTCGCTGAACACGTCGCCGGTGACGCTGGCGGCGAATTCGACGCCGCGCATGTAGCCGCCGCTGCCGTTGGCCCAGGTGCTGAAGGTGCCGATGTTGGAGACCGGTGTCTGCCCGTCCGGGTTGTAGCCGGTGAAATCCCAGGTCAGGTTCTGCCGGTAGATGTAGGTCTGCAGATCCTTGTAGAACAGCGCCAGGCTCACGTAGCTGGCCGAGCCGAAGTACTTTTCCAGCGACAGGTCGAGCGCATCGGCGCGGTACGGCTGCAGCGTCGGGTTGCCGCCGCTGCCGCTCCACAGCCCGGTGGTGGTGTCCACCGCGGCGCTGGCGTCGGCGCTCAGGTAGTTGATCGGCGGCCGCATCAGCTGCTTGGCCGCGCCCATGCGCGCCATCCAGCCGTCGCCGAAATCGAACACCAGATTCAGGCTCGGCAGCGCGTCGTGGTAGCGCGCGCCCAGCGTCTGCGCGCCGACCACCGCACCGCCGCTGGCGTTGAAGCCGGTCGAGGACTGGTCGCTGGTGATGTACTGCAGGCCGGCGTTGCCGCGCACGCGCACGCGCTCGCCCAGGTCCATGTCGATGTTGGCGCGCAGGTAATAGGTGTTGACGTGCTCGTCGACCACGTAGTCCTTGCGCAGGTCGTCGTTGCTCTCGGACAGGGTGACGTCGTAGTAGCGCGACAGCAGCGCGCGCGGATCGAAGCTGAGAATGTCGCCGATGCCGGCGAAGCCCAGCGAGGTCGGCGCATACAGCAGCGACGGATCGACCAGGGTCGGCGTGCGCCCCGGCAGGTCGGCGAAGTACACGTCGGCGCGCTTGTCCTTGCTGCGGCGATTGACGTTCACGCCGAGGTCGAAGCTGCGCACGAACGCAGTGTCGACGTCGTAGTTGAATTCCAGGCGGCCGGCCTTGATCTCGTCTTTCTGCCAGGAATTCTCCAGGCGCCCGTCGTGGCCCCACTTCTGCGGATCCCACAGGTACACCGTCGCCGGATCGGCCAGGTTGGCGAGCGAATAGCGCGCGAACGCGTTGCTCAACGGCAGGTCGAAGCCGATGTCCTGCGGATCGGCCAGCCCGGCGTAGGTCTCCAGCTGCGATTGCCGGCGCTCGGCGCGCGAGTAGTTCAGGTCCAGGCTCAGCGACCACGGCTCCCAGTGCAGGGTGTTGGTCCAGCCCACCGAAAGCAGCTTGTCCTGGCGGTCGTTGCGATCGTTGCGCAGCACCGGCTGCACGCCGCTCAGGGTGCCCTGGGTGATGATCGGCACGCCCTGTCGGTCGGTGGTGGCGATGTCGCGGTAGGCGACCTGCTCGCCCAGCGCATTGCTGAAGTCAGGCGCGTTGGACCACATCGCGCCGTGCATGGCTTCCTTCTGGTCGAACTTGGACCAGTAGCCGTCGAGCACGCTGTGGAAATGCGCGTTCGGCTTGTATTCCAGGGTGCCGATCACGCCGTCGCGGGTCAGCTCGCGCGACTTGATCCACGCCTCTGATCCCTGCAGCGCGACCGCGCCCGG
The DNA here is from genome assembly GCF_009769165.1 of Xanthomonas hyacinthi. Classification (NCBI taxonomy): domain Bacteria; kingdom Pseudomonadati; phylum Pseudomonadota; class Gammaproteobacteria; order Lysobacterales; family Lysobacteraceae; genus Xanthomonas; species Xanthomonas hyacinthi. The sequence goes on along the minus strand of NZ_CP043476.1, from coordinate 3,552,048 downwards.
CGGCTTGCCCGCCTGCGTGGCGCCCCAGCTGTCCGGATTGCCCCACCACCAGGATTTGTAGTGCTTTTCCTGGAACGGCGAATTCAAGCGCGCCACGCCGAGCGCGACGCCGATGGTGTCGCCGGCGAACTGGTCGACGTAGGACGCCGCGGCGCGGTAGCCGGTGTCGTGGCCGTCGGCGCTGAGCTTGCCGAAGGAATTCTTCTCGCCGTTGCCGCTGACCACGATGCGGCGTTCGTCCAGGTCCAGCGGGCGGATCGTCTTCAGGTCCACGGTGCCGGACAGGCCCTGCCCGATCACGGCGGCATCGGCGGTCTTGTAGACGGTCACCGCGTTGATCAGCTCCGCCGGGAACTGGTCGAACTCCACGCCGCGGCTGTCGCCGGTGCTGACCTGCTCGCGGCCGTTGAGCGTGGTGCCGACGAACTGCTCGGACATGCCGCGGATGTTGATCACCTGCGCGCGCCCATCCACGCGCTGAGTGGCGACGCCGGGCAGCCGCGAGAGCGAATCGGCGATGCTCACGTCGGGCAGCTTGCCGATGTCCTCGGCCGAGATCGTCTCGATGATCAACGACGATTCGCTCTTGGCCTCCACCGCGCTCTCGATCGCATGGCGGATGCCGGTGACCTTCACCGTGTCCAGCGTGCCGACCGTGTCCTGCGGTGCCGGCGCAGCCGCCGTGGCGGTTTGCGCGTGCGCCTGCTGCAGCGCGGCGATGCAGCAAGCCAGTGCCAACAGCCGCCGCGACGGCGCGCCGCGACGTGCGCGGCCCACGAAGAATTCTTGCATGCCCATCATGTGATGCCCCTCCCGGCATTTTTGACAGCGCTGTCATACTCGTCGTATCCAGTGCGGTCAATTCCGCGAGGAGCAAGCGATGCCGCAGCCATGCAAGCTCATGAAGTTTCTCGCCAATGCGGCGCAGCGCTGCGCGCAACCGCTGCGCCGCAACATGGGGTTTGCGCGGCATTGCAGGGTGTCTTCGGCTGCCCGGCAGCGGCCGGCGGCCGCGCTTTGCGCTGCGCTGCTGGGCTTTTCTAGCGGCGTCGCCAGCGCCGACCCGCTGCCGCCGCCGGCCGCGGACATCCAGGCCTGGATCACCACCCAGGACCATCGCCAGGCGCTCGCGCCGGCGCCGGCCGCGCGCTGGGGAGCGCAGACGCACGCCGACATCCGCATCGATCCCGCGGCGCGACGCCAACGCATGCTCGGCTTCGGCGCCTCGATCACCGACTCCTCGGCCTGGGTACTGCAACGACTGCCGCAACCGCGCCGCGATGCGCTGATGCACGAACTGTTCGGCCGCGCCGACGGCGGCCTGGGGCTGAGCTTCGCGCGGTTGACCATCGGCGCGTCGGATTTCTCGCGCCATCACTACAGCCTCGACGACACGCCGGACAACGCGCCCGATCCGGCGCTGGCGCATTTCAGCATCGCGCCCAATCGCGACGACGTGCTGCCGATCGCGCGGCAGGCGCTGGCGATCAACCCCGAACTGAAGATCATGGCCTCGCCATGGAGCGCGCCGGCATGGATGAAGACCAGCGGCAGCCTGATCGGCGGCACGCTCAAGCCCGAGTACTACGACGCCTTCGCGCGCTATCTGCTGCGCTACGTCGACGCCTATGCGCAGGCTGGCGTGCCGATCGTTGCGCTGACCCTGCAGAACGAACCGGGCTTCACCCCCAAGGACTACCCCGGCATGCGCCTGGAGGCCGCGCAGCGCGCGCAGCTGATCGGCCGCCACCTCGGGCCGCTGCTCGAGGCCCGCCGCGGCGCGCCGTTGCTCTTCGACTGGGACCACAACTGGGACCAGCCGCAGGAGCCGCTGGCGGTCCTCGCCGACGCGCAGGCGCGGCGCCACGTCGCCGGCATCGCCTGGCACTGCTACGCCGGCGATCCGGCCGCACAGAGCCCGGTGCAGGCGGCCTACCCGGACAAGGATGCGTACATGACCGAGTGCTCCGGCGGCGACTGGGAACCGCTGCGCAGCGGCGGGCTGACCCTGCAGACGCGGCGGCTGATCGTGCAGTCGGTGCGCCACGGTGCGCGCGGCGTGCTGTTCTGGAACCTGGCGCTGGACCTGCACGGCGGCCCGCATGCCGGCGGCTGCGACACCTGCCGCGGCGTGATCGATGTCGATCTGCACGGCGAGCGCGTGGTGCGCAGCGACGAGTACTATGCGCTCGCCCATGCCAGCCGCTTCGTGCGCCCGCAAGCCTGGCGCATCGATTCCAGCGAAGGCGGCGAAGGCGTGGACAACGTGGCGTTTCTGAATCCGGACGGCTCGCGGGTACTGGTGGTGGTCAACAGCGCGCACGCCGCGCGCACGCTGTCGGTGGCCGAGGACAAGCACGGCTTCGGCTACACGCTGCCGGCGCGCAGCGTGGCCAGCTTCGTGTGGCCGGCGCCGGCGCGATGAGCAAGCGGGCCACGCAGGGCCTGCGCATCGAGGACGTGGCCGCACGCGCCGGGGTCTCGATGAAGACCGTGTCGCGGGTCATCAACGGCGAGCCCAACGTGCGCGAGCAGACCCGGCGCAAGGTCGAGCAGACCATGCAGCGGCTGGGCTACCAGCCCAACCCGTCCGCGCGCAGCCTGGCCGGCCAGCGTTCCTACGCGGTGGCGCTGGCCTACGACAACCCCTCGTACTATCAGATGGAAATCCAGAACGGCGTGCTCGAAGCCTGCCGTGCGCAGCGCTACACGCTGATGCTGGCGCCGGTGGACCGCGCCCGCGCCGACCATGCCGATGCGTTGGTCGCGCTGGCCCGGCACCAGCATATCGACGGACTGCTGCTGATCCCGCCGCTGACCGACGACGACGCGCTGCGGCGGCGTCTGGATGCGGAGCGCATCGCACTGGCCTGCATCTCGCCGCGGCGGCAGCGCCATTGGCCCGGCGTGCGCCTGGAAGAACGGCGCGCCGCACGCGAACTGGTTGGCGAACTGGTGCGGCTCGGCCATCGCCGCATCGCCCACATCCGCGGCCTGCCCGGCCATGGCGCCACGCAATGGCGCCTGGCCGGCTATCGCGACGCGCTGGCGGCCGCCGGCATCGCCTACGACGAACGCCTGGTGGTGCCGGGGCGCTTCGACTTCGCCTCGGGCATCGAAGCCGCCGAGCAGTTGTTGCGGCAGCGCCGCCGTCCCAGTGCGGTGTTCGCCGCCAACGACGAGATGGCCGCCGGCGTGCTGCGCAGCGCCAGCCTGCGCGGCCTGCGCGTGCCCGCCGACCTGTCGGTGTGCGGCTTCGACGACACCCTGGTTTCGCAGCAGGTCTCGCCGGCCCTGGCGACGGTGCAGCAACCGCTGCAGCAGATGGGGCGGCGCGCGCTGGAACTGCTGCTGGCGCGGCTGCGCGCACCGCAACCGCCAACCTGCGAAACCCTGCCGCACCGCTTGCTGCTGCGCGATTCACTGGGATCGCCCGCGGCACAGCGCTGAGCAACGATGCGGCGCGCGCGCAACGCGTGGCCAGCTGCATGCTGTCCCGGCGATCCTGCAGGCAATACCGCAGATGGCCGGTCGAATAGGCTGGCACGATAGGCGGCATCACCGGTTGGCTGGACGAGGGCTTCGCGCTGGTGCGCGGCGATACCGGTGCCGACGCCGGATGATCGATCGCAACTGCTTGCCGCTGCGCGCGTATCCGTGGGACCGGTGCCGCCGCGATATGGCTTCTTGCGTGCAGCCGATCCGGCTTCTTGTAGGAGGGACTTCAGTCCCGACTGCCACCGAAGCCGGAGCACTTCTGGCTTCGAGGTCGCGGCTGAAGCCGCTCCTACAACGAGCGGTGCGCGTCGAAGGCCATCCGTGCAGCCGACCCTGCTCCTTGTAGGAGGGACTTCAGTCCCGACTGCCACCGAAGCCGGAGGCCTTCCGGCTTCGGGGTCGCGGCTGAAGCCGCTCCCACAACGAACTGCGCGCGTCGAAGGCCATCTGCATGGCCGACCCGGCTTCTGTAGGAGGGACTTCAGTCCCGACTGCTGCCGAAGATGGATGCTTTCCGGCTTCGGGGTCGCGGCTGAAGCCGCGCCTACAACCGGCCTGGCGATCGGCGCCTGTTGCCGACGCGGTGCACCGCGAACCGGGACAGCGGCCAACCGCAGTGCAGCCGCCTGGCCGTCACTCCGCGCGGTGGCAGCACACGCACAGCTTGTTCCCGTCCAGGTCGCGGAAGTACGCGCCGTAATAGTCCGGGTGGTAGTGCGCGCGCAGCCCCGGCGCGCCTTCGCAGCGCGCGCCCTGGGCCAGCGCCAGCGCATGGCAGCGCTCCACCTGCGCTCGGCTCGCCGCCTGCAGCGCGAGCATCTGCCCGTTGCCGGGCGTCGCCGGCCGGCCGTCGAAGGCACGGCCGATCAGCAGCAGCGGCCGCGGCGCATCCGGCGTCGTCCAGCCGGCCCAGCCGCGCGCGTCGTCGCGAAACTTCAGCTGCAATCCCAGCACCTGCAGCAGCGGCGCGTAGAACGCGAACGCGGCCGGAAAGTCGTTCACCCCGAGGTGCACATGCGAGAGCATCGGCATCGCCTGGCTCACGATGCGGCGGCCACCGGGGTCAGCAGCAGATCCTGGAAATCGAAGCTGAAATCGGTCAGCGGCGAGATCGCCTCCATGCGCACCTCGCGTACCTTGCCGTCCGGCGTCAGCGCGAAGTTGACGAAGGCATCGGCATTGAGCGAGCGGTCGCGCCAGCGCACGATGAAGGTGTCGTGCTGCCAGTGCTGCAGCGTGCCGACCAGCTGCGCGGTCTTGCTGAAGCGCAGTTCCAGCTGCCTGCCGCGCTGCACGATCGCCACCTCGCCGTACCACGGATCGCGATAGCTGCCGGCGTAGCCGGCCAGCGGCAGCGACGGCCTGGAGGTGGCATCGCGCGCGGCCTGGTGCTTGCTCCAGTCCTCGTCGGCCTTCGCATCGGCCTTGGCCACCGCGGCGGCGTAGGCGCCGGTCCAGTCGGTCGCCGACGCGCCCAGGTAGGCGTCGAGCACCTGCAGGGTCAGCGCGTTGAACGCCGCGCCCACTTCCTGGTTGGTCAGCACGATCACGCCCAGTTTCTGTTCCGGCAGCAGGGTCAGCCGCGACACCATGCCCGGCCAGCCGCCGGTGTGCCAGACCAGCTTGTGCCCGCGGTAGTCGCTCAGGCTCCAGCCCTCGCCGTAGCCGGCGAAGTTCGGCTTGGCCGGCAGCAGCTGCGGCACGCTCGGCTCGGCGATGGCGATCGGGGTGATCAGCTGCCACATCTCCTGCTGCCGCTGCGCGCTGAACAAACGCCGCTCCTGGCCATCGGCCGACGGCAGGCGACCGCCGTCGAGCTGCACCTGCATCCATTTGGCCATGTCGTGCACGCTGGCGTAGATGCCGCCGGCGCCGGAATTGTTCGACCAGGTCAGCGGCGGCACCGGGCGCAGGTCGCGGAAGTCGAACTTGGCATGGCCGACCGCGGCGCGGTCGCCGGGCTGCAGGTAATCGCTGTTGATGCGCGCACCGCTCATCCCCACCGGCACGAAGATGCGCTGGCGCACGAACTCGGCATAGGACTGCCCGGAGACCTGCTCGATCAGCTTCTGCGCCACCGCGTAGAGGATGTTGTCGTAGGCATAGCGGTCGCGGAAGCCGCCCTTCAGCGGCACCTGCGCCAGGCGCCGCACCACCTCCTCGTTGCTGTAGCTGGTCGCCGGCCAGAACAGCAGGTCGCCGGCGCCCAGGCTCAGCCCGCTGCGGTGGCTGAGCAGGTCGCGCACGCGCATCTCGCGGGTCACGTAGGGATCGGCCATCTGGAACCACGGCAGGTGCTCGATCACCCGGTCGTCGAGTTTCAGCTTGCCCTCGTCGGCCAGGATCGACAGCGCCGCGGCGGTGAACGCCTTGGTGTTGGAGGCGATCGCGAACAGGGTCTGCGCGTCCACCGGCTCGGGCTTGCCGAGTTCGCGTACGCCGTAGCCGCGCTCCAGCACCAGCTGCCCGTCCTTGACGATGGCGATGGCGATGCCAGGCACGTCGAACTGCTTGCGCACGCGCTCGACCCGCGCATCCAGGTCCTGCAGCGCAGGCGGCAACGCGGCGTTGGCCGCGGCCGGCGCTTGCGCCTGCGCGGTGGCCGCCATCGCCAGCAGCAGGCAGCCCATCGACAGAGTCTTCAAATCGGTATCTCCAGCAAGGAAAGGAAAAGGCGCCGGCGCGCTCACGCCGGGAGCAGCGCCTGCGCGGCGACCAGCACCCCGTTGCGTTCGGCGTACAGCCAGTGCCCGGGCACGCACGCCACGCCGGCAAACTGCAGCGGCGCCTCGCCCTCGCCGAGGCCGCGCCTGTCGGTCTTGCACGGGCACGCGGCCCGCGCCGGCACGCCCAGCGGCAGCGCCGCCAACGCCTCCACGTCGCGCACGCCGCCGTGGATCAGCAGCCCGGCCCAGCCCCGCACCGCGTGCTCGGCGATCCGGTCGCCGAGCAGCGCGCAACGCAGCGAACCCTGTCCATCGACGACGATGCCGCGACCGACGCCGGGCGCGGCCGCCAGCTCGCGCACCCGCGCGGTGTCCTCGAAGCAGCGCACGGCGACGATCGCGCCGCAAAACGCGGCGTGGCCGCCGTCGCCGCGGACCACGAGGGTTGGCGACCTGCGCCTGGGGATGGGCGTCGCACAGCACGGGCGTGGTCCAGGGCATGGTCGGTCGGGCAGCGGGCGTTGCCTGGATGGTAGCGCGACGCCTGCAGCGGCGGCACAGCGGCCGTTGCAGGCCGCCATGCCGCCATGCCGCCATGCCGCCGCAATCGTGCGGCCATGCACACGACAGTGGCCCGGGCTGCGGCACAATTCGCGTTCTGTCCGCGCCGGCGTGCATGCCATGAACGATCTCTTCGACTCCGCCGCGGCCGCGCCGGACGGCATCCGCGTCGGCATCGGCGGCTGGACCTATGCGCCATGGCGCGGCGGCATGTTCTACCCGCAGGGACTGGTGCAGCGCCGCGAGCTGGAATACGCCAGCCGCCACGTCAGCAGCATCGAGATCAACGGCACCTCCTACGGCACGCAGCAGCCGGACACCTATGCGCGCTGGCGCGACCAGGCGCCGGCGGATTTCCTGTTCTCGGCCAAGGCGCCCAAGCGCATCACCGGCATGCGCAAGCTGGCCGCGGCCGGCGCGCAGATCGAGGATTTCGTCGGCGGCATCGCCACGCTCGGCGACAAGCTCGGCCCGCTGCTCTGGCAGTTCGAGCACGGCCGCACGCTCGAGCTCGATGATCTGGCCGCGTTCCTGGACCTGCTGCCGCATCAGGCCGGCGGTCGCCGCCTGCGGCATGTGCTGGAAGTGCGCGACCCGGCCTGCGTCGGCCCGCGCCTGCTGCAGCTGGTGCGCGGCCATGGCGTGGCCACGGTGTTCACCGATTCGCCCGACTATCCGTCCTTCGCCGATCTCAGCGCCGACTTCGTCTACGCGCGGCTGATGCGCAGCCGCGCCGATCTCGTCCACGGCTATGCGCCGAAGGAATTGCGCGCCTGGGCAGCGCAGGCACAGGCCTGGCGCCGCGGCGAGGATGCGGACGCGCTGCCGCATGCCGGCGCGGCGGCGGCCGCGGCCAGGCCGCGCGAGGTCTTCGTCTATTTCATCAGCGCGGCCAAGCAGCGCAATCCGGCCGCGGCGATGGCGCTGCTGGCCGAACTCCGCACGCGCTGAGCAAACGGCAGCGGCGCGAGCGAGCGCCGGTAAAAGCGACCGCCGGCACAGTGGCGCTGCGACGCGCGACTGAACGCAGCGCAGACGGCGCTGCGCCGCGACAGCCTTCGCGCCATGCAGTTGCAGTACAAGCGGAAGCGCAGAGCGACACCGGCGCGTGCCGGCGCCGGATGCGACCTTCTCCCGAGCGGACATCACAACCCCGATGCAGATCAAGCACACCCTCGAACGCGTCCCCGGCGGCATGATGCTGGTGCCGCTGTTACTCGGCGCCGCCTGCCATCGCGCGTGGCCGCAGGCCGGCGCCTTCCTCGGCTCGTTCAGCCAGGGCCTGATCGGCGGCGTGGTGCCGATCCTGGCGGTGTGGTTCCTGTGCATGGGTGCCTCGATCCAGCTGCGCGCCAGCGGCCGGATCCTGCGCCAGTCGGGCGTGCTGCTGCTGACCAAGCTCGGCGTGGCCTGGCTGGTGGCGGTGCTCGCGGCGCAGGTGCTGCCGCCGGCGGGGATCGCGCAGGGCTGCTGCAGGGGCGTCTCGGTGCTGGCCCTGGTCGCGGCGATGGACATGACCAACGGCGGGCTGTTCGCCTCGCTCATGCAGCAGTACGGCAAGCCCGGCGAAGCCGGGGCGGTGGTGCTGATGTCGCTGGAATCGGGGCCGTTGATGACCATGCTCATCCTCGGCAGCGCTGGCGTCGCCGTGTTCGAGCCGCGCCTGTTCCTCGGCGCGGTGCTGCCGCTGCTGGTGGGCTTCGCGCTCGGCAACCTGGATCCGCAACTGCGTGCGCTGTTCGCCGCGGCGGTCCCCGCACTGATCCCGTTCTTCGCCTTCGCGCTGGGCAATACGCTGGATCTGCACGTGATCGCCAGCGCCGGCGTGCCCGGCGTGCTGCTCGGCGTGCTGGTCGTCGTCGTCACCGGGATCCCGTTGCTGTTCGCCGATCGGCTGCTCGGCGGCGGCAGCGGCAGCGCCGGCATCGCCGCCTCCAGCACCGCCGGCGCGGCGGTGGCGACGCCGGCGCTGATCGCGGCGATGGCGCCGCAATTCCGTGCCGCGGTCCCCGCCGCCACCGCGCTGGTGGCGACCTCGGTGATCGTGACCTCGCTGCTGGTGCCGGTGCTGACCGCGCTGCACGCACGGGCGCACGCCAGGCGCGCGCCGCCCGGCAGCTGACGCGCGGCCCTGGCGACGCGATTGCAGCATCCCCGGCGAACACGCCGTCCGCCGCGCCGCCGGTTTACGCGACAATAGACGCCATGCCCCTGCACCCCACCAGCAAAGCCCAGCTGCAAATCCATTTCTGCGTGCTGCTGTGGGGCATCACCGCGATCCTCGGCAAGCTGATCACCCTGCCGGCGCTGCCGCTGGTGTGGTGGCGGATGCTGATGGTGGTGGCGGCGCTGGCGCTGCTGCCGCGGGTGTGGCGCGGGCTGGCCGCGTTGACGCCGAAGCTGGCGCTCGGCTACGCCGTGGTCGGCGCGCTGGTCGGCCTGCACTGGCTGACCTTCTACGGCGCGATCAAGCTGGCCAACGCCTCGGTGGCGGCGACCTGCATCGCCCTGGCGCCGGTGTTCACCGCGGTGATCGAGCCGTGGGTGGCCAAGCGCCCGTTCCGTCCCAGCGAACTGGCGTTCGGCCTGGCGGTGCTGCCGGGCGTGGCCCTGGTGGTCGGCGGCGTGCCCGACGGGATGCGCGCCGGCGTCGCGGTCGGTGCGGTGTCGGCGCTGTTCGTGGCCGCGTTCGGCTCGCTCAACAAGCGCCTGGTCGACCATGCCGACCCGCTGACCGTGACCGCCGTGGAACTGGGCGCCGGCACCCTGACCCTGACCGCGCTGGCGCCGCTGCTGCCGTTCGTGCTGCCGGCGCTGAGCGGCCCGCTGCTGGTGCTGCCGAGCCTGCACGACACCCTGCTGCTGCTGGCCCTGGCGCTGCTGTGCACGCTGCTGCCGTTCGCGCTGGCGCTGGTCGCACTGCGCCGCCTCAGCGCCTACGCGGTGCAGCTGGTGACCAACCTGGAGCCGGTCTACGCGATCGTGTTCGCGATCGTGCTGCTGGACGAACAAAAACAACTCACCGCGCGGTTCTACCTCGGCGTGGCGGTGATCCTGGGCGCGGTGTTCCTGCATCCGCTGCTGACCCGCAGCAAGTCGGTGCAGCACCCGGAACTGCTGGCGACCTGCGACGCCAAGAACGCGCTGGAGTGAACCCGCCGCACGGCGCGGCCGCCGCGCTCAGAACGCATCGCGTTGCGGCAGCAGGCCGCGCAGCTCCTGCTCGGCGAGGTTGCGCCACTGGCCCGGCTTCAGCGCGCCGAGCTTGATGTTGTCGATGCGCACCCGGCGCAGTTGGGTGACGCGGTAGTCGAACGCGGCGGCCATCAGCCGGATCTGCCGGTTCAGGCCCTGCTCGAGCACGATGCGGAAGCCGAACTTGGCGATGCGCGCGGTGCGGCACGGCAGCGTGGTCTCGTTGTGCACGCGCACCCCGCGCGCCATGCCGCGCAGGAATTCGTCCGTGACCGGCTTGTTCACCGCCACCAGGTATTCCTTCTGGTGGCGGTTCTCCGCGCGCAGGATCTCGTTGACGATGTCGCCGTTGCTGGTCATCAGGATCAGCCCCTCGGACTCCTTGTCCAGGCGCCCGACCGGGAAGATGCGCTGCTCGTGGCCGACGAAATCGACGATGTTGCCCTTGACCTCGCGCTCGGTGGTGCAAGTCACCCCGACCGGCTTGTTCAGCGCGATATAGACGTGGCGGCGGCCGGATTTGAGCTTGGCGCGCGCGCGCAGCGGCTGTCCATCGACCTGCACCTCGTCGCCCTCGCCCACCACCGCGCCGACCCCGCCGGGCCGGCCGTTGACGGTGACGCGGCGCGCGGCGATCAGGCGGTCGGCCTCGCGGCGCGAACAGTAGCCGGTTTCGGCGATGTGCTTGTTGAGGCGGGTGGACATTGAGCTGGGAATGGGGAATGGGGAATCGGGAGTGGCAAGAGCGGGCTGCTGCCATCTGAGGCAATGGCTAGCTCCGGGAAGGAAGGCGGGGTGCGGCAGCGGGAACGCCCCCATTTCCCGATTCCCTACTCCCTATTCCCGGCTCTTCAGCGCTTCGGCGGACCCTTGCGCGGCGGGCGCTCGCCGGCGCGGTCGGCGATGCGCGTGGCGGCGCCGGCCGGGCGCGGACCGGCCGCGTTCGGTCGGCCGCCGGGCTTGCCGGCGGCACGCGCGAACTTCGGCTTGAACGGCGTGCCGGCGCCGGCATCGTCGCCGTCGAGCCTGCGCATCTGCAGTTGCTGGCCGGAGACCCAGACCTTCTTCAGGTGGGTCAGCAGCTCGCGCGGCATGTCCGCCGGCAGGTCCAGCACCGAATGGTCGTCGTGGATGTCGATGCGGCCGATGTACTTGCTCTCCAGGCCGGCCTCGTTGGCGATCGCGCCGACGATGTTGGCCGGCTTGACCCCGTGCTGGTGGCCGACCTCGATGCGGTAGCTCTCCATGCCCACTTCCGGCTCGCCGCGCGGCGCCTTCGGCGCCTTGTCGCGGCGCGGCGCCTCGAAGCTGCCGACGTCGCGCTGGTAGTCGAAGTCCGGTCCCTGCGCGGCCGCCGCGGGACGCGGCGCACGCGGCGCGCGCGCGCCCTCGTCGCGGCGCGGCGGGCGCGCCTCGCGGTCGAACTTCGGCTCGAACTTGGGACGCTCCGTGCGCTCGCCGCGGTCGGCGCGCTCGCGGCGCTCGGCGCCGGGCCGCTCGAAACGCTCGCCCTGCGGCGCGCGGGCGCGCTCCGGCGCCAGCAGCAGCGGCGTGTCGCCCTGCAGCAGGCGCGCCAGCGCCGCGGCCACTTCGACCATCGGCACGTTCTTCTCGGTCTCGAAGCGCTGCAACAGATCGCGGTAGGTGTCGATGCCGCCGCTGGCGATGGTCTCGCTGATCTTCTCCATGAAGCGGGTCACGCGCTGGTCGTTGACCGCGTCCACGCTCGGCAGCTGCATCTCTTCGATCGGCTGCCGGGTGGCGCGCTCGATCGCGCGCAGCATGCCCTTCTCGCGCGGGCTGACGAACAGGATCGCCTCGCCGCTGCGGCCGGCGCGGCCGGTGCGGCCGATGCGGTGCACGTAGCTTTCGGTGTCGTACGGGATGTCGTAGTTCAGCACGTGGCTGATCCGCTCCACGTCCAGGCCGCGCGCGGCCACGTCGGTGGCGACCAGGATGTCGAGCTTGCCGTCCTTGAGCTGCTGGATCACCCGCTCGCGCTGCGACTGCTGGATGTCGCCGTTGATCGCCGCAGCGGCCAGGCCGCGCGCCTGCAGCTTCTGCGCCAGCTCGTCGGTGGCCGCCTTGGTACGCGCGAACACGATCATCGCGTCGAACGGTTCCACTTCCAGGATGCGGGTCAGCGCATCGAGCTTGTGCAGGCCGCTGACCGCCCAGTAACGCTGGCGGACATTCGCCGACGTGGTGGTCTTGGAGGCGATGATGACTTCGGCCGGATCGTTCAGATAGGTCTGCGCGATGCGCTTGATCGCGGTCGGCATGGTCGCCGAGAACAGCGCCACCTGGCGCGAGGCCGGCAGCTTCTTCAGCACCGCCTCGACGTCGTCGATGAAGCCCATGCGCAGCATCTCGTCGGCCTCGTCGAGCACCAGCGTGCGCAGCTCGGACAGGTCCAGGGTGCCGCGCTCGAGGTGGTCGATGACCCGCCCGGGGGTGCCCACCACCACGTGCACGCCGCGCTTGAGCGCCGACAGCTGCTGCACGTAGGGCTGGCCGCCGTACACCGGCAGCACCTGGAAGCCGGGGATCGCGCCGGCGTAGCGATGGAACGCCTCGGCGACCTGGATCGCCAGCTCGCGGGTCGGCGCCAGCACCAGCGCCTGCGGCTTGCGCTGGTTGAAGTCCAGCCGCGACAGGATCGGCAGCGCGAACGCGGCGGTCTTGCCGGTACCGGTCTGGGCCTGGCCGAGCAGGTCGCGGCCGGTCAGCAGCGCGGGGATGGTGGCGGCCTGGATCGGCGACGGGGACTCGTAGCCGATATCGGCCACGGCCTTCATCACAGCAGGCGAGAGGCCGAGATCTGCGAACAGCAGCGGCGCGGGGGTATCTTGGGACATGGGAGACTCCGGAGGCGCCGCAGAGAACCGGCAGGCGCAAAGAAGCGCATTGTGCGCCTTGGCGGGCCGCATGTCGAAACCGGGTGAACGACGCCGTTCAGGCGTGAGAAACCCCGGCCTGCCGCGAACCACCTTGCAGCACCTTGCACGACCGGTCCCATGCCCGACGCTCCCACCCCCACCGACTTCGCCACGCTGTTCCAGGCGCACCGCGGCATTGCGGCGCAGGTGGCCGGCAGCGTGCCGGGCCGGCTGCTGCATATCGACTACGGCGCGCCGGTGCTGCAGATCCAGCGCCGGATCGCGCGCACCCGCCGCTGGTACGTCGGCAGCGGCGTGGTCTGCGGGCTGTCGTGGCGGCTGCCGTGGGTGCCGGTGCTGACGCTTGAGCGCGGCAGCCGCTGCGGCGCGGTGAGCGCGCAGATGTCCTTCGCGGCGTGGCGCGGCGCGAAGTCCGAGCGTTGGTGCGAAGTCCGAGCGTTTCGTCCGCGGATGACCGACAATGGGCGCCGATTTCCGAACAGCGCCCCCCAATGCAGACCATCGATCTCCAGTTAGAAAGCGACTACGTCGAACTCAAGCACCTGCTGAAACTGACCGGCGTGTGCGACAGCGGCGGCGCGGCCAAGACCGTGATCAGCGAAGGCCAGGTGCGCGTGGACGGCGAAGTCGAGCTGCGCAAGGCCTGCAAGATCCACGCGGGCCAGGTGGTCGCGCTGGACGAGGTGCAGATCCGGGTGATCGGCAAGGTATGAGCGCAGGCGGCGCGGCCTGCGCGCCGCGGCGTTCCCGGCAGCCTCACGCGGCAGCCTCACGCGGCAGCCTCACGCGGCGACCGCGACGTGCTGACCAGCACATGCTGATCAGCGGCCCCACCCGGCCGGCCGGGTTGGGCCACTGATCAGGAGCCTTTTGCACTCCCCTCAGAAGCGCTCCCGCCAGCAGCCGGCCGGGCGCTCAGTCGGCAACCGCCAGGCCTCACCCCTTGCGCGCCACCAACCACGCCCTGATCTGCGGCAACCGCTGCGCACGCAGCTTCGCCCGTGTCCGGATGTTGGCGATGGCCACTTCTGCATCGCGGCGCAAGGTGGGAGCGAGGGAGCGGTCGGCATACGCCTTGATCTTGTCGGCCATCTGCAGGTCGATGGAGCCGGCACCCAGACGCGGGTAGTAGCGGGGGCGCGAGTTGGAGTCGATCAGCGTGTCCACGCGCGCGCGATGGGCCACGGCGAAATCGAAGGCCAGGTCCGGATGCTCGCCGGATACCACCGAGATCATGGCGGCGCTGTTGGTGGCGCCAGGCTCGTCGGTCAGCGCCATGTCCAGGGCGCGTTGCGCGAGCGTGGCGTCCTTGGCGGCGGCCAGCAGCAGGTAGTCCTGGTTGTGGATCATTGAGGAGGTTTCCTGCTGCGCCATGCGGTGCAGCGCGTCCCAGGTTGCGGCGTCGGCGGTGCGCGCGACGATGCCGAGCACGCTGATGCGCAGTTCCGGCGACAACGCCGTGGGGTCGGCCTGGAATGCGGCGAAGCGGTGGCGCGCTTCGGCGATCACGTCTGCCTCGCCCATGCCGCCGAGCATATCGATCAGGCTCACACGCAGTTGCTTGACCTGGGCGGAGTCGCCGTCGCGGTCGTCCCAGCCCAGCGTGGCGAACTCCGGCAACAGCCGCGACAGCGCGTAGCGGCGCCAGGCGGCCTGGCCCTTGGGGTCGGCCTGGAACAGGTCGTCGATGCCGGCGTAAACGCCGGACACCATGGCCCACAGGTCCGATGCCGCGCCCACCGGCACCTTGCCGGCCAGGTCGAGCAGATCCGATTGCGGCTGCAGGCCGACGGCGCCCAGTGCGCTGGTGTCCAGCAGCACGCCGAGCTGGTCCACCACCGGCAAGGTGCCGAAACCGGCGGTCAGCGCCTTGAACTGTGCGGGTGCGTAGAGCGTGCGGTAGTAGCCCTTCTGCCCGGCATTGACCAGCACCGGTGCGGCGCAGCCGGGCAGTTGCAGCTGCGCGCTGCCGTCCACCAGCACGCGCAACTCGCTGCCGCCGCTGCGCACGGCCACCGGCACATGCCAGCGCAGCGGTTGCTTGTCGGGGCGGTCGAGGGTGTACTCGCCCTGCTCGAGATGGACCGTGGTGGTCCCGGCGCTGCAGCTGGCGGCGACCTTGATCAGCGGCACGCCGGGCTGCAGGGTGAAGTCGTGCGCCACCTGCAGGAACCGCCTGCCGGGCGCGGCGGCGTCGATTTCCTGCCACAGGTCGCTGGTGACCGCGTTGCCGTAGGCGCGCTTCTTGATGTAGCGGCGCACGCCATCGCGCCATGCATCGGCACCGACGTAATCCTCGAGCATGCCGATCACCGCCGAGCCCTTCCCGTAGGTGATGCCGTCAGCGGCCTGGCTGGCCTGTTCGGCGATCGCCACCTTCTGCACCACCGGGTGGGTGGTGGCGTAGGCATCGCTGCCCATGGCGGCGCGGCTGACGTAGGCCGCGCCGGTCTTGTCGATATCCCATTCCGGATGCAGCCTGGCGGTGGTGCGGCCTTCCAGCCAGGTGGCGAAGCCTTCGTTGAGCCACAGGTCGTCCCACCAGGCCATGGTCACCAGGTCGCCGAACCATTGGTGCGCGATCTCGTGCGCGGCGGTGGTGAACACGCTTTGCCGATCGGTCACGCCCGACACCGCCGGATCCAGCAGCAACGAATGCTCGAAGGTGAAGATGGCGCCCCAGTTTTCCATGGCGCCGAAGAACTGGCTGCTGCCCGGCGCGGCGATGTTGTCCAGCTTGGGCAGCGGATAGCGCACGCCGAAGTAGTCGTTGTATTCGCGCAGCACGTCGCGGCCGGACTCCAGCGCGAAGCGCGCCTGCTCGGCCTTGCCCTGCTGCGCGATCACGCCGATCTCGGTGCCGTTGTCGCCTTTGAGCGCGGCGCGCTCGAAATCGCCCATGCCCAGGAACAACAGGTAGGTGGACATCTTCGGCGTGGTCTGGAACGCGACGCGCTTCAGGCCATTGCCGAGGTCGGTGGTGGCGGCCACGGGCATGTTGCCGACCACCATCTGCGTGGCGGGTGCATTCACCGTCAGGTCGAAGCTGGCCTTGAAGTCGGGTTCGTCCCAGGAAGGAAGGAAACGGCGCGCGTCGGAGCTCTCGAACTGCGTATACAGCGCGCGGCGCTGGCCGTGCGGGGTGGCGTAGTCCAGCGCGAACAGGCCGTTGGGCTGGGTGTTGATGACGCCGCTGTAGTCGATGGACAGCGCGTAGCGGCCCGGCGCCAGCGGCGCGTCGAAGACGAAGCTGGCGGTCTGCGCCGCGGCGTCGGTGGCGACCTTGGCGACCATCGCGGCTGTTGCTTTGCCGCCGGTCAGGGTGCTGCGGCCGAAGCGCAGGTTGGCCGCCTGCAGCACGATGCGGTCGGTGGCCTGCAGCACGTCGAGCTCGATGCGGACCTTGCCGTCGAACGTCATCTTGTCGGCGTGCGGGGTGATCTCCAGCGCGTAATGGCGCGGCCTGGCGGTGCGCGGCAATTGCGTGGTGACCGCGGCGGCCGGCGCGGCGACGACGCTGGGCGCAGGAGGTTCCGGCTGGGCGAACGTGCACGGCGAGGCGCTGGCCAAGGCCAGGGCGATAGCGGTCGTCAGGATCTGGCGCATGGGGGCTCTTCGAATGGGCCGGTGCAGGATACAGACGGCGTGGCGCGTTCGACGCGGCCGCCTGGAACACAGACAGCAGGCAATCAGGTCGGGCCGCCTGGACCCCGCTATGCCGATCCGATGACAGCGGCTAGGTCATGCCAGTTGCCTGAGTTGCGCCTCGCTGGGAAAGTCACGCACGCGAAAGCGCGGCGGATGCACCGCCGGCTGCTGCCGTATACGCCCAGCGGACACACGCTGGGCCGCGGCTCGGCGAACGCGCTGCCAGTCGTCGGCGCACTCGATTGTCGCGACCGGCTGCTCCACCGTCCCACCGCGCTGCAGCAGTAGTTCCTAGCGCCTGCAGCGCGTCGAGCGGCAGATCCGGGCCGGCCTCGGCCAGCGCGGCAGCCGTGTCGCGCAGGACGAGCGCGACCCAGCGTTCGCGGCCGCCGTGCTTGGCCCGGTACAGCGCGGCGTCGGCGATACGCAGGCTCAGCGACCAGTCGTCGCCGGGCTGCGCGGGGAACAGCTACGCCCGCGACGACCTCGACCTGCGCTGCCAGGATCCGCAGGCCGCTGATGGGCCAGCGTCTACGTGCAGAACTTCGCCGACGGCAAGGTGCGCACCAACCTCGCCAGCCGCTTCGTCGGCGCCGACGGCGGCTACCTGTGCCTCCTCGTTCCATGAAGTGACCCGCCCGCCGCGAACGGCGGACGGGAAGTCGGGAGGCTCGAAACCGCAGACAGCCGGCGGGCGTATTCCCCCTTGCGGGTGTTGTATTCGCCGCCCTCCCGACATAGGCATCGCGTCGGCTGCGCCTACAAAATTTACAGGCACAAAAAACCCACCGGTTTGTCGGAGGTGGGTACCGCTGTCTGCGGAGTTTCGAGGCTCCGTAAGACCGAGAATGCTATCGAAAATTCCACATCAAGCACAACGGGGAACAGCAACGATGCACCCGATATTTCATTCAATTCGAAAAAGGGTACAGCCCGATTTTCCGCAAGGTACCGGTGGCCACGAGAAACCTGAGCCGGCCTCATTTTCTGCCTCACCGAAATAAATGGGCCTGAATATCAACGAACGCCCGACGGATGTTGTCAACGCTCCCAAGCGCACGCTTGGCGTCATTGACACCGCCGTAGCGGATACGCAAGAAGTCGGCAACCTTGCCTGATGCCAATTCCTGAATTCCTTCGTATTGGTACTTATCCAGCACAAATTCGAGAAATGCGCGCATCTCGCGCTCGTAACCCCCCAGGCCGGTTTCCTTTGCGGACGCTACACGCGCAGAGCGCGCACGCGGCGCCAGCGTGAAGCGCACATAGGCCAGCACGTCGAAGATGTCGCTGTTGGGCGCGTCGATCAGACGGCGCATGTCATCCAGCCGATCGCTGTCGTAACCGAGACCGGTAAGGCGCTGGATGAACGCCTCGCGCCTGTCCGGATCGCTCCAGACCGCGCGCAACTCATCCTCGTCTGCCACCAGGGCGCCGAGGTCGCCGAACAACTGCTGCATGAACTCCTGCGCTGTGATCTGCCGGCCGTCATGCCAGTACGTCGTGGCCGACACGTAGCGAATGCTGCGCTCATGGCCATCCGACAGCCTCACCACCACGCGCTCGGGCGGCGGCGGTTCACCGACGCCGGTGGGATGACCCCCCATCCCATCCATCCCATCCATCCCATCCTCGCCAGGTCTCCTGGGCCTGCGGGGTTCGGGCGGCGCATCTGGCGGCAACGGCTCGCCGTCCCACGCCGGGTCGTTGAAATGCGCGTAGGCCTTCACGAAGTCGTAGATGGTGAAGTAATCCTTGCCCTCGAAGGTACGGGTGCCGCGCCCGATGATCTGCTTGAACTCGATCATCGATCTGACCGGGCGCAACAGCACGATATTGCGCACGTTCAGCGCATCCACGCCGGTGGAGAGCTTCTGCGACGTGGTCAGGATGGTCGGCAGGATCCTTTCGTTGTCCTGGAACTCGCGCAGGTGGCGCTCGCCGAGTTCGCCGTCGTCGGCCGTCACACGCTCGCAGTAGTGCGGATCGGGGTTGTCCTTGATCTGGTTGATGAAATTGCGCACCCTCGCGGCGTGTTCCTGAGTGGCGCAGAACACCAGGGTCTTCTGGCGCTGGTCGATCTGGTCCATGAATTCCTGCACGCGGCTTCGTTCGCGCTGGTCGATCACCAGCCGCGTGTTGAAGTCGGCCTCGGTATAGGTCCTGTCGCGATCGATTTCGCCTGCCAGCACCACGTCACCCTCGGAGAACCGGTACTCGTCGAGCGTGGACGCCATCTGCCGCACCTTGAACGGCGTCAGGAAGCCATCGCCGATGCCTTCCTTCAGCGCATACGTGTACACCGGCTCGCCGAAGTAGGCGTAGGTGTCGCCGTTGACGTCGCGCTTGGGCGTCGCGGTCAGACCGAGCTGCACCGCGGGCTTGAAATACTCGAGGATCGCGCGCCAGGTGCTCTCGTCACGGGCGCCGCCGCGGTGACACTCGTCGATGACGATGAAATCGAAGAAGTCCGGCTCGTAGCCTTCGAACGTGAACTGCGCGTCACCGGATGCGTCCTCCGAGTCGCCACCGCCGGTCATGAAGGTCTGGAAGATGGTGAAGAACACGCTGGCGTTGCGCGGAATCCCGCCTTTCTTCCGGATCTCCTCCGGACGGATCCGGCACAACGCATCCGGCGGGAACGCGCTGAACGCATTGAAGGCTTGGTCGGCGAGGATGTTGCGATCGGCCAGGAACAGGATGCGCGGACGGCGCACCGGGTCGCGGCTCAGGTTCCACCTCGAATGGAACAGCGTCCATGCGATCTGGAACGCGATGGAGGTCTTGCCGGTGCCGGTGGCCAGGGTCAGCAGGATGCGGTCGCGGTCATTGGCGATGGCGTCCAGCACCGCCGTGATGGCGTTGTGCTGGTAGTAGCGCGGCTGCCACTTGCCGCCGCCGGTCTCGAACGGCACCGCGCCGAAGCGCTCGCGCCAGTCGTTGCCGTCTGGAAAACAGCGTAGCCAGAGTTGTTCCGGCGTCGGGAACGGCAAGGCGATGTCGCCTTCCGCGCCGGTCTGCATGTCGATGCCATACCAGCCGATGCCGTTGGTGGCATACGCGAAGCGCGCCTTGAGCCGCCCGGCATAGTCCTTGGCCTGGCCCACGCCCGTGGTGTGGCCCAGCCCGGCGCGCTTGGCCTCGATCACCGCCAGCTTGCGGCCGCGATAGCGCAGCACATAGTCCGCCGACAGCGCGGTGCCACGCTGGCCGCCGCCGAGGATGCGGCCGGGGCAGATCAGTTCGCGCTGGACCTGCGCGCCCTCCGCCACACCCCAGCCGGCGTCCCGTAACACCGGGTCGATACGGTTGGCGCGGGTGTCCGCCTCGGTTTCATGTGTCGCGTGCATAGCCCGCCTCCCGCTGTGCGCGAATCGCCAGCACGACCACCGTGTCGGTCACATCCACATAGCGATACAACGCCACGTCACCGCGCGAACCGCGGCCCATCACCAGTTCGCGGTTGTCTCCATGCACCGGACGGCCGATCAACGGATTGCCTGCCAGCACGTCGAACGCGCTGACGATCTCCTCGGCCCTCTCTTCTGCATGCGCGCTCTCTTGGTCGCGCAAATACGCGGCGATCCGCTCCAGATCCTCGATCACGCCGGGGCCGAGGCGAATGCGCGCCACTTCAGTCTTCCAGCTTGCGCGCCACTGGCCGCTTCGCAGGCTTTCCTGCAACCCGGGCCCTGAAGTAGCTGCGCGCCTCGTCCCACGGGATGGTCTCACCCGTCTCCAGGAACTCGGCCCAGCGCTGATCGGCCTGGGCGTGGAAGTCGGCGCGCCGCTCGGCCAGCTCGGCCTTCTCGGCGATGGCTTCCAGGATGAAGTTGTGCGCCGTGGTGCCGGCCGCTTCCGCCGCCTTGGCGATGCGGGCCTTGAGCGCGTCCGGCAGGCGGATGGTGGTGGTGGTGCTCATGCGGGGCTCCCGGCGATGGGTTCGAGGCAATGTAGCACATGTGTGTTACAGGTAGCAGGTAGCCGACCGAGCAGGGTCAGCTCAGCTGGCCGGAGAAAGCGGCTTCAAGCAAGGATTCTCGCAGGGCGGCGATATCCGCGATCTGCGCTTTGTAAGAGGTGCGTAGCGCTGTAGCCGAGTTGAGCAGCGCTTCCGACCTCGCAATGACTTCACGCTGCACGGCAATGTCAGGCACGACGAAGCGAAGGTTCCGCAGATCCTTGATGTTGATCTGCATAAGCGCGGCTCCATACGTCTTCTCAGCAATCTCACTTCGGATGGCGCCAAAGCAAAATTGGAAGTACGCGAAATCACGTAAGACCCGAGTCGGATCGAACCGGATGGGAACGATGCCGCGCGTGACGTTGGCACCAGCCAGTTCGTCTGCAGCAACCGAAATGGCACCGGTGCTGCCCCTTACGCAGAGTAGAAGCTCTCCGCCCTGCAGCGTCGTTCGTGCATAACCGCGTGCAGCGCGTAGGTCAATTCGTTTCAAGCCGGCAAGGCCCACTTCTCGCTGCGTCAAATCAACGGGACGCACGATTGGTAGCCCATCACTTACCTCGTCTCCCGGCTGGACGATTCCATAAGACAGGCCGCAATCCGGATGCACTACATCCTGCAGGGCAAGCGAGCTTGATTGACTGGCGATCGCTTCGAATTCGTCGCCCAAGGCGCGTCGAAGAAGACCTTCAGCAGCTTGGAGACTCTCTTCGGAATTTGCGCGGGCGCGGTCGAGGGCGGCGAAGGCCTTATCCAGCACTGCGACGATGCGCTTCTGCTCGTCCAGTGGCGGTAGCGGAATCATCACCGCTGATACGAGATCGATATTCAAGTTTCGAACCGTGGATCCCGCAGCCCGACGATCGAACTGTGCAAAAGCTTCAGGGCTACTAAGTACGTAGTAGAGGTAGCCTTGATCGACTCGTTCGTAATCTGGCTTCAGGACAAGCCATCCATCGTGAATGCAGCCGGAAATCCGAAGAATGTAAGGGCGCCCAAAGCTCATTGAATTGGAAAGAAGGAAGTCGCCTTCATCTACCCAACGCGAATGTCTAACTCCGTCGCGCCGAATCTTCTCCGCGGTGGAGCCGATATAGCGCCCGCCCTTCTCCGTGTCGCTAATCTTGATCCAGTTGACCCCATCTGATTCATGAGTAATGAATCTGCTGATTGGCCGAGGCGATCCGCCTCGCGCAACATCAGCGATGTCGGCAATCGCCACTTTGCTCCAGGCCTCCCTCACAACATTCCCCTCACCTGCGCCAGCAACTTCGCCGTCTCCGCATCCCGCGCCAGCATGTCGTCGATGATCTGCTGCGGGCTGCGCTGCGGCGCGGCCTCCGGTGCGTGAGGGTTCTTGACCGACAGGTCGCAGGTGGTGGCATCCACATCGGCCACATCGACCGTCCAGCTCTTCTCGCTGCCTGCCTTGGTCTTCTGCAGTGCCACGAACTCGACAAGATCCGCATCGTTCAGCGGCGTGGTCTTGCCCATTGAGCGGCCGGGGTCGAGCCGGTAGTACCAGATGCTACGCGTGGGGGCACCCTTGTCGAAGAACAGCACCACGGTTTTCACGCCCGCGCCCTGGAAGGTGCCGGACGGGCAGTCCAGCACGGTGTGCAGGTTGCAGCTGGCCAGCAGCTCGCGGCGCAGTTCGATACTGGCGTTGTCGGTATTGCTGAGGAAAGTGTTCTTGATCACCACCGCGCCACGGCCGCCCGCCTTCAGCTTGCGGATGAAGTGCTGCAGGAACAGATAGGCCGTCTCGGACGAGCGGATCGGGAAGTTCTGCTGCACTTCCTTGCGCTCGCCGCCACCGAACGGTGGATTGGCCAGCACGATGTCGTGGCGATCCTTCTGCTGGATATCCATGACGTTGTCGGACAGCGTGTTGTAGTGACGGATGTTGGGCGCGTCGATGCCGTGCAGGATCATGTTCATCACGCCCAGCACGTAGGCCAGCGACTTCTTCTCCTGCCCGTAGAAGGTGCGGCGCTGCAGGGTACCCCAGTCCTTGGCGGACAGGTCGTCGCGGCGCAGGTGCTCCCAGGCTTCGCACAGGAAGCCCGCGCTGCCGCAGGCGCCGTCGTAGATGGTCTCGCCGATCTGCGGCTGCACCACCTGGATCATGGCGCGGATCAGCGGACGCGGGGTGTAGTACTCGCCGCCGTTGCGGCCTGCGTTGCCCATGCGCTTGATGCGGGTTTCGTACAGGTCGGACAGCTCGTGCTTGGCCTCCGAACTGCCGAAGCTCAGCGTGTCCACGATCTGCAGCACGTCGCGCAGGGTGTAGCCGGAACGGAAGCGGTTGGACACTTCCGAGAAGATCTCGCCGATCTTGTACTGCAGGCTGTCGGCCAGGACGGTGCTGTCCTTGAACGATTTGAGGTGCGGGACGAGCTTGCCGTTGACGAACTCGATCAGATCGCTGCCGATGCGCGCGTTGGGGTCGGGCTTGCCGTCCTGCGTCTTCGGCGCGGCCCAGTCCTGCCAGCGATAGGGCTTGGCCAGGATGGCATCGTAGGCCTTGCCCTTGAGCAGGGCTACATCGGCCCACTCGTGTTCCATGTCATCCAGGTACTTCAGGAACAGCAGCCACGAAGTCTGCTCGGCGTAGTCCAGTTCGGATGCCAGCCCCTCGTCATTGCGCATGGCCTTGTCGATGGCATTGAAGGCCTGACCATAGGTACCGCTGTCGCCGTTGCGGCCGTTGCCACTCCTGGGCGTCTTTGCACGCGTCGTCGCCACGGTGCGGGATCCCGCTTTGCCGTTACCGGCTGCAGGGCTGCCTTCGGCCAGCGCCACGGACCCGCCACGGCCGCGACCGGGGACGATCCTGCCTTCTTCGATCAAATGCCCCTTGACCCGCTGGTAGGTGCTGTCCGCCCAGCCGAGTTCGCTCAGAAGACGCTGATTGCCGGCCTTCCCCTCCAGAGAGGTGAGGGTTTCGATGAAACGTCTTGCCTGTGATTCGAGTGTCATGCTTCCGGTTCAACCTTGTAACGGTGCATCCGACGATGTCTTTTTTAATCAGAACTTTAGCCGCCAGCTCCAGGCGACTCAACGAAAAAGCCCCGCAGTGCGGGGCTTTTTACGACCTGCGCTCAACTCACGCGAACGGATCCTGCAACACCATCGTGTGGTCGCGGTCCGGGCCGGTGGAGACGATGGAGATCGGGCAACCGGCCAGTTCCTCCAGCGCGCGCAGGTAGGCGCGGGCGGCGGGCGGCAGTTCGTCCCACACGGTGATGCCGTGGGTGTTCTCGGTCCAGCCGGGGAACTCCAGGTACACCGGGGTGCACTCTTCCCAGCCCTGCGCGTCCAGCGGCGCGTATTCGGTGCGCTTGCCGCGGTATTCATAGGCGATGCAGATCTTCAGCTTCTCCATGCCGTCGAGCACGTCGAGCTTGGTGATGCACAGGCCGGAGATGCCGTTGATGGCCACGGCGCGCTTGAGCGCGACTATGTCCATCCAGCCGCAGCGGCGCGGGCGACCGGTGGAGGCGCCGTACTCGGCGCCGCGGTCGCGGATGCCCTGGCCGACGTCGTCGTCCAGTTCGGTCGGGAACGGGCCGCCGCCGACGCGGGTGGCATAGGCCTTGGCGATGCCCAGCACGTAGTCGATCGCATCGGCGCCGACGCCGGTGCCGGCCAGCGCGCCGCCGACGGTGGTGTTGGAACTGGTGACGTACGGGTAGGTGCCGTGGTCGATGTCGAGCAACGCGCCCTGCGCGCCTTCGAACAGCACGCGCTTGCCCTGCTTGCGCAGCTCGTGGAGGATGCCGGCCACGTCGTACTTCATCGGCTGCACGTAGTCGCCGAAGGCCAGGGCTTCGTCGAAGGTCTTCTGGAAATCGACCGCGTCCACGCCCAGGTACCTGGTCAGCACGAAGTTGTGGTAGTCCAGCGCGGTGCGCAGCAGTTCTTCCAGCTGCGGCGGGTAGTGCAGGTCGGCGATGCGGATGCCGCGGCGCGCCACCTTGTCTTCGTACGCCGGGCCGATGCCGCGGCCGGTGGTGCCGATGGCCTTGCCGCCGGCGGCCTTCTCGCGGGCCTGATCCAGGGCGATGTGGTACGGCATGATCAGCGGCGCGGCCGGGGAGATCTTCAGGCGCGAACGCACTTCCACGCCGGCTTCCTCCAGCTCGCTGATTTCCTTGATCAAGGCGGCCGGGGAGATCACCACGCCGTTGCCGATCAGGCACAGCGCGTCTTCGCGCAGGATGCCGGACGGGATCAGGTGCAGCACGGTCTTCTTGCCGTTGATGACGAGGGTGTGGCCGGCGTTGTGGCCGCCCTGGAAGCGCACGACGGCGCCGATTTCCTCGGTGAGCAGATCCACGATCTTGCCTTTGCCTTCATCGCCCCACTGGGCGCCGAGCACGACAACTGACTGACCCATGGTTGGGTAACTCCTGGTTTGCTGCGCGGCCATCGGGGCCGCACGGATGTGGTGGCCATGCACGGGTCTTGCCGGCGCCGGTACGGCCGCTCCATCGGGGAGCGTCCAGGCGGCGGCAGGCCCCTACACGGAAAAGCCGGTCGAGGCGCTCGTGTGGAGCGGGCCCGGCCGGCTTTTGTGCATTCTCCGGGTTTTGGGTGACGCTCACCACCCCCTCGGTCGCCGCGTTCAGCGGCGCCGGCCCGGAGCAACCGGCCGCGACTCAGGCGCGGACCCACCACAGGGCCAGCAGCCCCACCGCCAGGGCCATGCCGCCGGCGATCCGCAACTGCGCGGCCGGCATGGCCAGCATCTGCTGCACCAGCCGCTTCCACGCCTCCGGCGCCACCAGCAGGACCAGGCCCTCGAAGACGATCATCAGACACACCGCGGCGATCAGATCGTGCATGGGGAGTCTCGGGCAAGGGGCGGATGGCCGCGGCGCGGCAGGGCTGAAGCGGCTTTCTTCCATGTCTACAGGCAACCAAAAACTTGTGGGAGCGACTTCAGTCGCGACGGGCTTCACCGGTCAGGCCCGTCGCGACTGAAGTCGCTCCCACAACAGTCCGCAGGCTGGGACTACACGAGTCGCGCCTGCTCCAGGCCGGCATGCGCATAGCAAATCATCACACCGCCAGGGACCGTGACCTGCTTTTACGAATCCCAAATCCCGAATTACCAATCCCGGACCCTCAGCGCTCGCTCTTGAGGTACTGCAGGAACGGATCGTTCTTGTCCAGCACGATCACCGCGTTGCCGTCGGCCATTGCGCCGCGGTAGGCCTCCAGGCTGCGGTAGAACGCATAGAACGACGGGTCGGCGGAGCCGGCCTTGCCGTAGATGCTGGCGGCCTGCGCATCGCCTTCGCCGCGCAGCTTCTGCGCATCGCGCTCGGCCTCGGCAACCAGCACGGTGCTCTCGCGGTCGGCCTGGGCACGGATGGTCAGCGCCTGCTCCTCGCCCTCGGCGCGCAGCTTGCTGGCTTCCTGCTTGCGCTGCGCGCGCATGCGCTCGTACACGTCGGTGATCACCTGGCTGTCGGTCGGCAGGTCGATCTGCTTGATGCGCAGGTCGGTGATCTGCATGCCCAGGGTCTTGCCGGCGGCGTTGATCGCGTTCAACTGCTGTGCGATCAGCTCGCTGCGGTCGCCGGACACCAGCTGCTGCAAGGTGCGCGCGTTGATCTGGTTGCGCAGCGAATCGATGATGATCGGCGCCAGGCGCGCGTTGGCCACCTTCTCGTCGCCGCCGGTGGCGCGGTAGAAGGCGCGCACGTCGGAGATGTAGCCGATGGCGAAGAAGTCGACGCTGACGTCCTTCTGCTCGGCGGTGAAGTAGCGCGCCGGCGGCGTGTCCAGCACCTGGAAGCGGCGATCGAACACGCGCGTGGACTCCACCAGCGGCAGCTTGAAGTGCAGGCCCGGCTTGAGGTCGGCGCGGGCCACGCGGCCCAGGTTCAGCACCATCGCGGTCTGGTCTTCGCGCACCACGAACACCGAGCCGAGCAGCGCGAACAGCGCCACGACGGCAACGCCCGCCCACAGGGAAATTCTCATGGCTGCACCTCCTCACGGCCGTTCGGGCGCGGTGTGCGCTCCGGACTGCGGATACTCTCGGCCGGGCTGCTGGACAGCGACGGCATCAGCACATCCTGCGGCAGCGTCGGCACGCCGCCGCTGCTGGACGCCGGCGGCGCGGCGCTGGCGCCGCTCTTGCCGCCATCGGCCGGCATCGGCACGTAGATCAGCTGGCGGCCGTCGCCGCCGATGACCTTGCGGTTCTCCGACAGCACCTTCTGCACCGTTTCCAGCCACAGCCGCTTGCGGGTGACCTCCGGCGCGTTCTGATACTGCTGCTGCAGCAGGCTGAAGCGCTCGGCATCGCCTTGCGCACGGGCGATCGACGCTTCCTTGTAGCCTTCGGCAACGGTGCGGGTGCGCGCGGCCTGGCCGCGCGCTTCCGGCACCATCTTGGCGGCATAGGCCTGGGCCTCGTTGATCAGCCGCTCCTTGACCTGCTGCGCGCCGTTGACCTCGTCGAAGGCCGGCTTCACTTCTTCCGGCGGACGCGCGTCGGGCAGGGTCAGCCCGGTCACGATCAGGCCGGTGCGGTAGGCGCTGAGCGCGGCCTGCAGGCGGTCGCGCGCGGCGGTGGCCATCGGCCCGCGGTTGTTCAGCACCACGTTGAGGTCGGCGCGGCCGACCTGTTCGCGCACCGCGCTCTGCGCGGCCTGCTCCAGCACCTGGTCGGCATTGCGCGAGCCGAACACGTACATGCGCGGGTCGTCGATGCGGTACTGCACGTTGAGCGAGACGCTGACGATGTTCTCGTCGCGGGTCAGCACCGGCACCTGGTTGCTGAAGGTCTTGATCTCGGTGGCGTTGACCTTGCGCACCGATTCGATCGGCCACGGCAGCTTGAAGCTCGGGCCCGGCTGCAGGATCCGCGAGAACTGGCCGAAGCGCAGCACCACACCGCGCTGCTGCTCGCCGATCAGCTGGAAGCAACTGAACAGCAGCAACAGCACCGCCGCGGCCAGTACCCAGCGGCCGATGTTGCCGCCATCGCCGCCGAACAAGTCCTTGACGGGACCGGGCAGCCCGCCCCACTTGCCGCCACCATTGCCGCCACGAGGCTTCCAGGGACTGCGCCCGTTATTGTCCGGGCCATCTCCGCCCTTGCCGCCGGGTGTATTCCAGGCCATGCATGCTCCAAGAAGATAGGTGGCGGCGCGTCGGTCCGCGCCGGTCACCGTAAGTGAGTCGCCGATTCTACAAGATGGGGCAGATCCGACGTTTCGAAAGGGCTATCTTGGTGCATTCCTTACGTGCCGACCAAGGTGTTCGCCATGTCGCTCCCCGCCAGCTTCCCCGCCTTCCGCATCCACCAGGACGATGCCGGCTACCGCGCCGCGGTCGAACCGGTGGGACTGGACCAGCTCAGTCCCGGCGACGTGGTGATCCGCGGCGCCTGGTCGTCGGTGAACTTCAAGGACGCGCTGGCCGGCACCGGCCAGGGCAAGATCCTGCGCCGCTTCCCGCTGGTCGGTGGCATCGACGTGGCCGGGCATGTGGTCGCCTCCAACGATCCGGGGTTCAAGGAGGGCGATGCGGTGCTGGTCACCGGCTGCGGCCTCAGCGAGACCCGCGACGGCGGCTACAGCCACTACGCGCGGCTGGAGGCCAAGTGGGTGGTGCCGCTGCCGGCCGGGCTGAGCCTGCGCGAGAGCATGGTGCTGGGCACCGCCGGCTTCACCGCGGCGCTGGCGCTGCTGCGCCTGCTCGACAACCGGCAGACCCCGGCGCACGGCCCGCTGTGCGTGACCGGCGCCACCGGCGGGGTCGGCTCGCTGGCGATCGACCTCTTCAGCCGCGCCGGCTTCGAGGTGCATGCGGTCAGCGGCAAGGCCGACCGCGCCGCGCACCTGAAGGCGCTGGGCGCCAGCCAGGTGCTGGGCCGCGAGGCGCTGCAGAGCAAGCGCCCGCTGGAGTCGGTGCGCTTCGGCGGCGGCCTGGACAATGTCGGCGGGGCGATGCTGACCAGCCTGCTGGCGCAGACGGCCGCGTACGGCAACGTCGCCAGTGCCGGGCTGGCGGCGACCCCTGGGCTGGACATGACGGTGATGCCGTTCATCCTGCGCGGGGTGTCGCTGCTGGGGATCGGCTCGGCCGGCACCGCGCGCGACCTGCGCGACCGCATCTGGCAGCACCTGGGCAGCGACTGGAAACCGCGCCACCTGGACGCGATCTGCACCCGCGAGGTGGACCTGTCCGGCCTGCCCGAGGTGTTCGCGACGATGCTCGCCGGGCAGTCGTTCGGGCGCACCGTGGTGCGGCTGGATCCGGCCGCGTAGACGCGCCCGGGGGTTTGTGATGCGCAGCGCTTTCCGGCTGCGCGCCGCTGCCACTACACTCGTGTCTCCAAGGTGGGGGGAATACATGGCACGCATCCTGATCGTCGACGACTCGCCGTCGCAGTTGCTGGGCATCCAGCGCATCGTCGAGAAGCTGGGCCACGAAACGCTCACCGCCACCGACGGCGCGGCCGGCGTGGAAGCGGCCAAGGCGGCGCTGCCGGACCTGGTGCTGATGGACGTGGTGATGCCCAACCTCAACGGTTTCCAGGCCACCCGCACGCTGCGCCGCGAGCCGAGCACGCAGAACATCCCGGTGATCCTGGTCACCACCAAGGACCAGGACACCGACCGCATGTGGGGCATGCGCCAGGGCGCCCGCGCCTACATCACCAAGCCGTTCTCCGAGGACGAACTGTCCGAGGTGATCGAGCGGGTGTTCAGTGGCGAGGATGCGCCGAAGGGCTGAGGGGGGCGGGACTCGGGACCCCATCCTGCCGTCCCGAATCCCGAGTCCCGAATCCCGACCTCACTGCGCCTGCACCAGCAGCGTCATGCCATCGACCCCGACGATGCGCACCGCGCTGCCGGCGGGCAGGTCGGGGCCGCCGACCACCCAGAACGCGTCATCGACCTTGGCGCGGCCGCGGCCGGCCTGGATCGGCTGGTCCAGGATCACCACCCGGCCGATCAACTGCTCGGCGCGGCGGTTCAGCAGCGGCCGGTCGCTGACCTGGTCGCGGCCGCGGAACCAGGTGCGGTAGACCTGGATCGAGACGAAGCTGAGCACCACGAAGGCGCCGATCTGCAGCAGCAGCGACAGATCCGGCAGCACCAGCACGGCCACGAACACCGCCGCGGCGGCGAAGCCCATCCACAGCATGAACGCGCCCGGCGCCAACGCCTCGGCCGCGAACAGCAGCAAGGTCAGCGCGCCCCACGCCACCACCTCGGCGCGCATGGTTCAGGCTCCACTGCGCGGCGGCATGCCGCGCGGCACCGCCGGCGGCGCGGACTGCTGCTTGCCCAGCGCCTCGCGCGCCAGTTCGCCGATGCCGGCGATCGAACCGATGATGCCGCTGGACTCCATCGGCATCAGCACGAACTTCTGGTTCGGCGCGGTGGCCAGTTCCTTGAACGCCTCCACGTACTTCTGCGCGATGAAGTAGTTGATCGCCTGCACGTCGCCCTCGGCGATCGCCTTGGACACCATCGCGGTGGCGCGCGCTTCGGCCTCGGCCAGGCGCTCGCGCGCCTCGGCGTCGCGGAATGCGGCTTCCTTGCGGCCTTCGGCCTCCAGCACCGCGGCCTGCTTCTCGCCCTCGGCGCGCAGGATTTCCGACTGCCGCGAGCCCTCCGCCTCGAGGATCTGCGCGCGCTTCTCGCGCTCGGCCTTCATCTGCCGCGCCATCGAATCGATCAGGTCGCGCGGCGGCTGGATGTCGCGGATCTCGATGCGGGTGACCTTGATGCCCCACGGATTGGTCGCATGGTCGACCACGCTGAGCAGCTGCGCGTTGATGGTCTCGCGCTGGCTCAGCGATTCGTCCAGGTCCATCGAGCCGATCACGGTGCGGATGTTGGTCTGCACCAGCGCGATCGTGGCGATCTCCAGGTTCGACACTTCATAGGCCGCCTTGGCCGCGTCCAGCACCTGGAAGAACACCACCCCGTCCACCCGCACCACCGCGTTGTCCTTGGTGATCACGTCCTGGCTGGGCACGTCCAGCACCTGCTCCATCATGTTGACCTTGCGGCCCACGCCATAGACCACCGGAATCAGGAAGTGCAGGCCGGGCGACAAGCTATGGGTGTAGCGGCCGAAGCGCTCCACCGTCCACTGGAATCCCTGCGGCACCATGCGCACGGTCTTGAACAGCACGATCACGCCCGCGACCAGGATCACCAGGGCGAGGAAATAGGTGGACGGCATCAGGTTGCTCCATTAACCAAGGGACGAAGACACCGCGAGTATAGCGAGCGCCGGCAGGCCGCCAGCGCTACCAGCGGAGACGCCCGAGCAGCATGTGCTTGAACATGACCCAGTCGCCGGCGAACGAATACAGCGGATGGCGGAAGGTCGCCGGGTGGTTCTTCTCGAAGAAGACATGCCCGGCCCAGGCGCAACCGTAGCCGCACCGCGGCGCTGCCCACAGCCCGCCGCTCAGGCCTGCCGCGGCGCGAACATGATCACCGCCATGCCGAGCAGGCACAGGCCGGCGCCGAGCAGGTCCCAGCGCGTGGGTCGGATCGATTGCAGCGCCCACAGCCACAGCAGCGCCACCGCGATGTAGACGCCGCCGTACGCGGCGTAGACGCGGCCGCTGGCCTCCGGATGCAGACTCAGCAACCACACGAAGGCGGCCAGGCTGGCCGCCGCCGGCAGCAACAGCCACGCGCTGCGCTGCTCGCGCAGCCACAGGTACGGCAGGTAGCAGCCGACGATCTCGGCCAGCGCGGTCAGCGCGAACAGCAGCAGCGTCTTCACTGCGCCGCGTCGCGTTCCTGGCGCTTGGCGCGCTGCCAGTAGGCTTCCTGCTGCTGCAGCGACAAGCCGTCCAGCGCGCCGCCGTCGCGCTGTGCCAGCTGCTCCATCGCGCGGAAGCGGCGTTCGAACTTGTGGTTGGCATGGCGCAGCGCGGCACCGACATCGACCTGGGCGTGGCGCGCGAGGTTGGCGCAGACGAACAGCAGGTCGCCGATCTCGTCCTGCAGCCGCGCCTGGTTGTCCTGCACCGCGCCGCGCGCGAACTCCGCACGCACCTCCTCCAGTTCCTCCTGCAGCTTGTCCAGCACCGGTGCCGGCTGCGGCCAGTCGAAGCCGACCCGCGCCGCGCGCGCCTGCAGCTTCACCGCGCGCTGCCATTCCGGCAGGCCGCGCGCGATCCCGGCCAGCGCCGAACGGTCGGTCTTGCCGGCCGCGGCGCGCTCGCTGCGCTTGATCTGTTCCCAGTTCAGGGTCTGCTGCCCGGCGTCGGCGACCTGGCTGTCGCCGAACACGTGCGGATGCCGGCGCCGCATCTTGTCGCAGATCGCCGCGACCACGTCGTCGAAGCCGAAGGCGCCCTGCTCGCGCGCCATCTGCGCATGGAACACCACCTGCAGCAGCAGGTCGCCGAGCTCGTCCTTCAGTTCGCCCAGGTCGTTGCGGTCGATCGCGTCGGCCACCTCGTACGCCTCTTCGATGGTGTACGCGGCGATGCTGGCGAAATCCTGCTCCAGGTCCCAGGGGCAGCCGTGCTCGCGATCGCGCAGGCGCGCCATGATCTCGAGCAGGGCGGGAAGGTCGTCGCGGGCTGCGGTCACGTGCGGGTTCCGATGCGACGGCAACGGCGCCGCCTGCCGGTTAGTTTGGCAGAGCTGCGCGCACGATGAGCGGCCGGCGGCATGGCGAGCGGCGACGCGGCGCATGCGAACGGCCTGCGGCGCATGGCGGCAACGCCGTCATCGCGCCTGGCGGCCGAGGGCGCGCATTGCGGCGGCGTCAGCCGCGACGCCGCCTTGCAGACCTCCGCCGATGCCGGCGGCGGCGTCCGCTCAGCCCAGCCAGGTCCGCCACGGCAGCGCCGGGTCGCCCAGCGCGATGAAATCGCCGTTGAGCAGCGATGCGCGCCGGTTGTAGCGGAACGGCTTGCCGGTAGCGGCGGCGAGCAGCGTGCCGCCGGCGGCCTGCAGCACGCACTGGCCGGCCGCGGTATCCCATTCGGAGGTCGGGCCGAAGCGCGGGTACACGTCCAGCTCGCCGTCGGCGATGCGGCAGAACTTCAGCGACGAGCCCTGTGCGACCACCTCGGTCTCGCCCATGCGCAGCAGCAGCGCGTCGGTGCGCGGATCGCGGTGCGAGCGGCTGGCCGCCACCCGCAGCGGCGCGCTGGCCGGCCTGCGCGTGTTCAGCGCGGTGTCGCGGAAACCGTCGCGGCGGTACGCCTGTTCGCCGCGCACCGCGTGCCAGAGGCGGCCATCGACCGGCGCCTGGACCACGCCGAACACCGGCGCGCCCTGGTGGATCAGCGCGATATTGACGCTGAACTCGCCGTTGCGCTTGACGAACTCGCGGGTGCCGTCGAGCGGGTCCACCAGCCAGTAGCTGGTCCAGTGCTCGCGCACGTCCCACGGGATCTGCGCCGCCTCCTCGGACAGCACCGGCAGGTCCGGGGTCAGCCGCTCCAGGCCCTCGACGATGATCCGGTGCGCGGCCAGGTCGGCCTGGGTCAGCGGGCTGGCGTCGGCCTTGTGCTCGACCTCGAAGCCGGTGGCGTAGACCGCCATGATCGCCGCGGCGGCGTCGATGGCGATGGCGATGACGGTTTCGCGCAGGTCTGCGGTGATGCGGATCATCCGGCACGACCCAGCCACTCGCGGGCGATGAACAGCGCCGCCAGCGAACGCCCTTCTGAAAAATCCTCACGCAACATCAATTGATCCAGTTCAGCCAGTTTCCAGGGCACCACTTCCAGTTCCTCCGGCTCGTCGCCGGCCAGTTTTTCGGGATAGAGGTCTTGCGCCAGCACCAGCCACGACTGGTGGCTCATATAGGTGGGCGCCAGGGTCATCGCGCGCAGCACCTGCAGCTGCCGCGCGCCGTAGCCGGCCTCTTCCTTGAGTTCGCGGTCGGCCGCCTGCAGCGGCGTCTCGCCCGCGTCGATCCGGCCCTTGACCAGGCCCAGCTCGTAGCGGTGCACGCCGGCGGCGTACTCGCGCACCAGCAGCACGGTCTGCGCGTCCAGCATCGGCACCACCACCACCGCGCCGTGGCCGGGGGACTTGAGCCGGTGGTACACGCGCCGTTCGCCGTTGCTGAACTCCAGGTCCAGCTCCTCGACCTTGCGCTCCATGGCCGACTCGCCGCGCTCGCGCAAGGCGTGGATGATCGGCAACGGACGGCTCACGCCGGCACCCCGCGGCGCGTTGCGGCGTCGGCCGATAGAATGCACGGAGCGAAGAACCTGTTCATGAGCGCGAAATGCTAACAGACCTGACCGCATCACAGACTGCCGCCGCCTGGCGGCAACGCGACCTGGCCGTGTTGTGGCACCCGTGCACGCAGATGCGCGAGCATCCGGACACCCTGCCGCTGCTGCCGATCGCCCGCGGCGAAGGCGCCTGGCTGATCGATCACGAGGGCAACCGCTACCTGGATGCGGTGAGCAGCTGGTGGACCAATCTGTTCGGCCACAGCGAGCCGCGCATCGCCGCGGCCATCGCCGCGCAGGCCACCGAGCTGGAGCAGGTGATGCTGGCCGGCTTCAGCCACGCCCCGGCGGTGGAGTTGGCCGAGCAGCTGCTGGCGCTGGCGCCGCGCCAGGACGGGCGCGCGCCGCTGGCCAAGGTGTTCTATGCCGACAACGGCTCGGCCGGGGTCGAAGTGGCGCTGAAGATGGCGTTCCACTATTTCCACAACCGCGGCGAGACCCGCCGCACCCGCTTCGTGGCGCTGGAGAACGGCTACCACGGCGAGACCATCGGCGCGCTGGCGGTCGGCGACATCCCGCTGTATCGGCGGGTGTACGCGCCGCTGCTGTGCGAAGCGCTGTTCGCGCCCTCGCCCGACGCCTACCTGGCCGCACCGGGGCAGAGCGCGCGGCAGCGCGCCGATGCCGCCGCCGATGCGCTGGCCGACCTGTTCGACCGCCATCCCGGCGAGATCTGCGCGGTGATCCTGGAGCCGCGCCTGCAATGCGCCGGCGGCATGCGCATGCACGATCCGGCCTACCTGCGCCGCGCACGCGAACTGTGCGACGCTAACGGCGCGTTCCTGATCGCCGACGAGATCGCCACCGGCTTTGGCCGCACCGGCACCTTGTTCGCCTGCGAGCAGGCCGGGGTGATGCCGGACCTGCTATGCCTGTCCAAGGGCCTGACCGGCGGCTTCCTGCCGCTGTCGGCGGTGCTGGCCACGCAACACCTGTATGACGCCTTCCTCGACGACAGCCGCGAGCGCGCCTTCCTGCATTCGCACAGCTACACCGGCAATCCGCTGGCCTGCGCCGCTGCGCTGGCCTGCCTGCGGATCTTCCGGCAGGACGACGTGATCGCGCGCAACCGCGGCACCGCCGAAACCATGCGCGCGCTGTCGGCGCCGTTCAACGACCACCCGCACGTGGCCGACGTGCGCCAGGCCGGGATGGTGGTCGCGTTCGAACTGACCCGCAATGGCGACAAGCGCACCCCGTTTGCAGCCAGCGCGCGGGTCGGCCTGTGCGCGTACCGCGCCGCGCTGCGGCGTGGCGTGGTGCTGCGCCCGCTGGGCGACGTGCTGTACTGGATGCCGCCGTACTGCGTGGACGATGCGCAGCTGGCTCTGCTCGCCGAGACCACCCTGGCCGCGATCGACGAGGCGGTGGCATGCGCCTGACCCGCTGCCATGTCGATCTGCCGCTGCGCGCCGGCGACGACGTGGTGTTGCCCGCGGACGTCGCCGGGCACCTGCTGCGCGTGCTGCGACTGCGCGAGGGCGACCGCTGCGTGCTGTTCAACGGCGACGGCTGCGACTACGACGCCGAACTGCTGCAGGCCGGCAAGCGCGGTGCCAGCGCGCGGATCGGCGCGGTGCGGCCGGCGCACAACGAATCGCCGCTGGTGATCACCCTGCTGCAGGGCGTGGCGCGCGGCGAGAAGATGGACCTGATCCTGCAGAAGGCGACCGAACTGGGCGTGGCCGCGATCGTGCCGGTGTGGGCCGAGCGCACCGAGGTGAAGCTGGATGCGGCGCGCACCGACAAGCGCGTGGCGCACTGGCGCAGCGTCGTCGTCGCGGCCTGCGAACAGTCCGGCCGCGCGCACGTGCCGCGCCTGGCCGCACCGCTGGCGCTGGCCGACGCCGCCGCTGCCGTGGCCGGCGCGCAGCTGAAGCTCACCCTCGATCCGCAAGGCGAACACCGGCTGCGCACGCTGGACATCGGTGGCAACGCAACGACGCTCGCGATCGGCCCGGAAGGCGGCTGGTCGCCGCGCGACCGCGCCACGCTGCACGCCGCCGGCTTCGCCGGCCTGCGCCTGGGACCGCGCATCCTGCGCACCGAAACCGCCGGCCTGGCCGCGATCGCCGCATTGCAGGCGCGCTGCGGCGACCTGTGAACCGGCGCACGCAATCGTGTAGACATCGATGACCGCAGGCGCGCGACGGGGGCGCCGCCGACACCGCGCGAATCGCGGATTTCCCCTGCAAAACAGCACTTTTCTCAGCGATTCGTCGCCCCCGATGCGCGTTGACAGCGCGCTGTTCACGCAGACGCGCAAGCGCGACGGCGTCGCTCAGCGCTGCTGCTGCAGGAACCAGTTCGCCGCGCCGATCACGCCGAGCTGGCCGTGCTCGACCAGCCTCACCGGGATCTGCTCCAGTGCCGGCCGCATCGCGCCCTTGTTCAAATAGCGCTCGACGAAGCTGCTGGCGGCCAGGAACGCGCCGATCTGCGGCAGGAAGCCGCCGGCCAGGTAGATGCCGCTCTGGATGCCGTACAGCAGCGCCATGTCGCCGACCACGCTGCCGAGCAGGCCGCAGAACGCCGACAGCGCCGCGTGCGCCTGCGGATCGTGGCCGCCCAGCGCCGCCGCGGTGACCTCGCTGGGCGCGGCATGCACCGGCGCGGCATCGTGCAGTTCGCACAACACCTTATAGAGGTTGAACAGACCGGGGCCGGACAGCAGGTGCTCCACCGGCACATAGCTGCGCGAGCGCAGCAGCCGCTGCGCGATCGCCATCTCCAGCTCGCTGCCGACCGGCAGGGCCGCGTGGCCGGCCTCGGTGGCCAGCACCACCGCGCCGCCGTTGGTCGGAATCCACACCGCCGCACCGAGTCCGGTACCGGGACCGATCACCAGCGCCGGTCCGCGCTGCGCCTTGCGCGGGCCGGTCAGGTGCAGCACTTCGCTGGCGTCCATCGACGAGGCCGCGTAGGCCACCGCCTCGAAATCGTTGACCAGGTGCAGCGCCTGCAGGCCCAGGCGCTCGCGGATCTCCGGCGGCGACAGGCTCCACGGCAGATTGGTGGTGATCACCCTGCCGTCTTCCAGCGCATAGCCGGCGCTGGCGATCACGCCACGGGTGGGCGCCGGGCCGGGCACGCCGGACAGGAACTCGCCGATGATCTCGGTCAGGCCCGGATAGTCGGCGCAGCGGTACTTGCGGTAGTCCAGCAACGTGACCGTCTGCACGTCGCCGCCGGCATCGCCACGCGAGACCAGGCCGATACGTACATGAGTGCCGCCGACATCGGCGGCAATGAAAGGCTCGGCGTGCGGCCCCGCCGCTGCAACTGGTGTACTGCTTGCGGACACGTCTTCTCCCGTTGCGCCGGACAGGGCGCACGCCGATTGGCCTGTTGATCGATCGAGTTTCAGACCATATTGACAACGTTGTCAAGATGAATTTCACCCAACTGCGGCTCTCCCGTCGCTGCTTCCACAATAAGCGATCGCGAAGGATTCGTCGCCCTATTCCGACAAGACACCGACATTGCCGACGCAAGCCAAACCGCCAGGGCGAGTGGCCTGCAGAATTCGCCGCAATGCACAAATTCTGCGCTGCGGGCCGTAGCGGCCGCAGGCTGCAGCCCGCTGCTGCGGTCGCCGCGAAAGCGCATTCCACGCCCTGTCCACGCATGTATTTCCGTTCCAGGACAAGCACCTACGCATGGGTCCTGAGGCCTTGGCGGTTCAGCGCCGTGCCGTGCCGTCGCATGCACGCCGAAAATTGTCAAAATATCGTGAAGTAAGTATTGACAACGCTGTCAACGCTATTCCAGACTCGCGTCATCGCAAGTTTTACAGCTTCAAGACATGCCACGTTCAGGGATGCCGGACCGCGCTTCGGCACGGTCCGCCGCCCTGGCAAGGCACGCGCCGCGGAGGTCCCTCGGCAGCGGCCGCACCGGCAGGCGAACGGCTGCAAACGCGCCGTGCACGGAAGGGGTCGTTCCCCCGCCCGCGCATCGGGCATCCGCTACATGCATTGCTTTGCTGGACTTAGTTGTCGCCCAACAGGAAACAAGGAAGGACCGGTGCCCTCGGTGCCGCCGGCCGGCCACTTCCGCGTCAACGACCGGACGACGCGCACCGAAACGCGATACGCGCCGCCACCGCAAGGTGTCGCGCCATCCACAGGCCGGGCAGCGGCCAGCACGCCGGAACATCGGTTGGCACCTCATGCCCATGTACTAACCCAGAGGTTTAGCCAATGAATAGCCGCACCACCACGTTAGCCATCAGCATCATGGCCGCGCTGTACCTGTCCGGTAATGCAATGGCGCAGGAAGCACCCGCTTCCAGCGCGGAATCGAAGAACGTCCAGGAACTGGACACCATCACCGTCACCGGCTACCGCGCCTCGCTGGAGAAGAGCCAGGCGGTGAAGCGCTCGGCCAACTCCATCGTCGATGCGATCAGCGCCGAGGACATCGGCAAGTTCCCGGACACCAATGCCGCCGAGTCGCTGGCGCACCTGCCGGGCATCAGCGTGGACCGCCAGTTCGGCGAAGGCGAGAAGGTCAGCATCAACGGCACCGACCCGGCGCTGAACCGCGTGCTGCTCAATGGCCAGACCATCGCCTCGGGCGACTGGGGCGGCAACCCGTCCGACACCAGCGGCCGTACCTTCAACTACACCCTGTTGTCGCCGGAAATCATCGGCCTGATGGAGGTCTACAAGACCCCGGAAGCGCGCATCGACGAAGGCTCGATCGGCGGCACCGTGATCGTGCACACCCGCACGCCGCTGGACCTGCCGAAGAACACCATCCGCGGCTCGGTCGGCTACAACTACAACGACCGCTCGGAAGAAGGCAACCCGCGCGGCTCGGCGCTGTGGAGCTGGAAGAACGACGACGAGACCTTCGGCGCGTTGATCTCCGCCACCCACGACAAGCAGGACATCGCGCGCGCCGGCATCGAGTTCTTCGGCTACGGTACCGGCGCCAACATCCCCGCCACCGCCAATGTCACGGGCGACGGTGGTAACGTTGCTACCGCCAAGATCCCGGCCGGCATCAACAGCGCCTACTTCCAGCAGACCCGCGAGCGCAACGGCCTGCAGGGCGCGCTGCAGTGGAAGCCGAACGAGCAGAACGAGTTCAACCTGACCGGCATCTACATCAAGGGCAAGTACAACAACTTCAGCGAATCGCGCTACGTCTGCCCGGCGTGCAACAACGACCTGCAGAAAGTTACCAGCGCCAACGTCGAGAACGGCTACATCACCTCCGGCACCGTCACCGACGGCGCCGCCGGCCAGCCCTATGCCCAGCTCGACACCAACTACCGCGAAAGCACCGTCACCACCAAGAGCGTGAACCTGCGCCACGACTGGTCCGGCGACAACTGGGTGTTCACCACCCAGGCCGGCACCACCAAGGCCACCGGCGGCAAGAATCCCGAGTACCTGATGAAGTTCCTGCTGCAGGACGGCGGCTACAACTTCAACTACGACGGCAGCCACACCGGCGTCACCTACGACGACAACAGCGCGTCCAACTGGGGCCTGGCGTCCGGCCAGCAGGCCGGCGGCGTCGAGTACACCACCACCGAAGACAAGGAAAAGTACTTCCAGTTCGATGCGGCACGCGATCTGCAATGGGGTCCGTTCAACAAGCTGCTGGTGGGCTACAAGTACATCAACCACGACAACGGCCAGAACTCGCGCGGCAATGCGATCTTCGCCAACCAGGACGTGCTGCTCACCGGCTTCAGCCCCGGCACCACACCCGGCGGCCTGTACGACGGCCTGGGCGCCAGCGGCGACCTGGTCAACTGGCCGACCGCCAACCTCAATTCGGTGCTCAAGTACCTGAAGTCGCTGCCGCAGGCGGCGCTGACGCCCAAGTACGGCCAGATCTACGACGTCAAGGAAATCACCAGCGACCTGTACGCGCAGATGAACTTCGAAGCCGGCAAGTTCCGCGGCAACGTCGGCCTGCGCTATGCCGATACCAAGGACAAGTCGCAGTACTACCAGACCAACGATGGCGGCACGACCTACACCTTCCAGCAGGTCAGCAACGAGTACAAGAAGCCGCTGCCCAGCTTCAACATCGCCTACGACCT
This sequence comes from Xanthomonas hyacinthi, assembly GCF_009769165.1. Lineage (NCBI taxonomy): Bacteria > Pseudomonadati > Pseudomonadota > Gammaproteobacteria > Lysobacterales > Lysobacteraceae > Xanthomonas > Xanthomonas hyacinthi. Next base: position 3,512,285 of record NZ_CP043476.1, on the reverse strand, counting down.
GGACGACACCAAGGTGCTGCGTTTCTCCGCAGCCAAGGTGATGGCACGCCCGCGCTACAGCGACCTGGCCGGTTCGTTCACGCTCAACAGCACCAGCGGCGACCTGACTGCCAGCGGCGGCAACCCGGACCTGAAGCCGTACGCGTCGACCAACTACGACCTGGCCGCCGAATGGTATTTCGCCCCGTCCAGCATGCTGTCGGCCGAGGTGTTCTATCGCGACATCAGCTCCTACATCGTCAGCACCACGACCACCGAGATCCTCAGCGACCCGACCAACGGCATCGTCAACCAGCCGTACAGCGTGACCCGTCCGGTCAACGCCACCGGCGCCAAGGTCAAGGGCGCGTCGCTGAACTACCAGCAGGCGTTCGGCTACGGCTTCGGCCTGCAGGCGAACTACACCTACGCCGAGTCCAGCTCCGAGGACGGCCTGAACCTGCCGTACCTGTCGCGCAACACCTACAACGTGATCCCGTACTGGGAAAACGGTCCGTGGATGGTCCGGGTGAACTACAGCTACCGCTCCAAGTACTTCACCCAGATCGGCCGCCTGGACTCGAACGTGTTCACCGACGCGTACAAGCAGCTCGACCTGACCGCCTCGTACGAGATCAACGACTGGATGAGCGTCAGCGTCAGCGCCACCAACCTGCTCGACTCCACGTACTACTGGTACAACGAGGTCAAGTACGCGCCGATCGGCATGTACAAGAACGGCCGCGGCTACCAGGCGCAGCTGAACTTCAAGTTCTGATGCAGCACTGGCGCGCCACCGACCCTCCACGGTGGCGCGTCCTTTTTTTGCCCGGCGGTTGGTTTGCGCCGGCATCGCGTTCTCCACAGAGGAGTGCAGTTCCATGACGTCCGAGACCCGCCTGCGCGCGGACCGATCCCGCCACGCCGGAGCTGTACGCAGAACGCTGGCCAGCAGCTTTTCCCTCATTCTCGCGTTGGCGGCCATGCCCGCCTGCGCCGCGGATGCGCCGTCGCCGACCGCGCCCACCGCCACCACGCTCAGCCCCGAACAGATCGACCAGCAGTGGCTGCAGGCCACCGCCAGGTACGCGCCCGAACGCGCGCGGCTGGTGCGCGAGGCCGATGCCGGCGCGCGCAAGGGACCGTTCCGCCCGGACTGGGCCTCGCTGAAGCACTACCGTTCGCCCAGCTGGTACGACAACGCCAAGTTCGGCATCTTCATCCACTGGGGCGTGTTCTCGGTGCCGGCGTTCGGCAACGAGTGGTACTCGCGCAACATGTACCAGCCCGACAGCAAGGACAGCCAGGACTACGCGCACCACCGCGAGAAGTACGGCCCGCAGTCCACCTTCGGCTACAAGGACCTGATCCCGCTGTTCACTGCGCCCAAGTTCGACCCGCAGGGCTGGGCCAAGCTGTTCCGCGAGGCCGGCGCGCGCTACGTGGTGCCGGTGGCCGAACACCACGACGGCTTCGCGATGTACGACTCGCAACTGTCGGACTGGACCGCGACCAAGATGGGTCCCAAGCGCGACGTGATCGGCGAGCTGTCCAAGGCGATCCGCGCCGAAGGCCTGCATTTCGGCCTGTCCTCGCACCGCGCCGAGCACAACTGGTTCTTCGACGGCGGCCGCACGTTCGACTCGGACGTCAACGATCCGCGCTACGCCGGCCTGTACGGCCCGGCGCAGATCCGCTTGCCGGGCAAGGACGATGCGGACGTCGCCAACGACTGGACGCCGGTGTCGCAGGCGTGGCTGGACGACTGGCTGGCGCGCACCACCGAGCTGATCGACCGCTACGACCCGGAGCTGATCTACTTCGACTGGTGGATCGCGCACCCGACCTTCCGCAGCACCTTGCCGACCATGCTGTCGTACTACTACAACCACGCTGCCGCGCGCGGCGACGGGGTGGTGGTGAACTACAAGCTCGGCGCGTTCGCGGAAGGCGCCGGCACGCTGGACATCGAGCGCGGCCAGCTCACCGGCATCCACCCGACCCACTGGCAGACCGATACGTCGGTCAGCAACGCCTCGTGGGGCTATGTGGAGAACGATACCTACAAGACCCCGACCTTCATCGTGCACATGCTGGTGGACGTGGTCAGCAAGAACGGCAACCTGATGCTCAACATCGGTCCGCGCGCCGACGGCTCGATCCCCGACACCGAGCGCGACATCCTGCTGTCGATCGGCAAGTGGCTGAAGACCAACGGCGCGGCGATCTACGACAGCCAGCCGTGGCGCAGCTACGGCGAAGGCCCGACCGAAGTGGTCGGCGGCACCTTCCAGGACACCAAGACCAAGCCCTACACCGCCGAGGATTTCCGCTTCACCACCGGCCACGGCGCGCTGTACGCGATCGAGCTGGGCTGGCCGGCCGGCGGCAAGGCGCTGATCCGCTCGCTCACGCCCGCCGACGGCGTGCGCGGTGTGACCCTGCTCGCCACCGGCAAGAAGGTGCCGTTCGAACAGCGCGCCGACGGCCTGCACCTGACCCTGCCGGCCAAGCCGGCCGGCGAACACGCCTACGTGTTCCGCATCGACCTGCCCTCCCCCACTTCCACCCGCTGACGGATATTCCCCCGATGATGAAGCGATTCGCAGGGCTGCTGCTTGCCCTGGCCATGGTCTGTACCCCGGCCATGGCCAAGAACCCGACCGCGCTGTTCTATCTGATGAGCACGCAGAAATCGACCAACGCGTTCCTGGCCAACGTCGACAAGATCGACGTGGTGGTGCCGACCTGGTACGGCGTGGACCAGAACGGCCTGGTCAACGGCACCCCCAACGCCTACATCTACGCCATCGCCAAGCGCAAGCAGCTGCGGGTGATGCCGATCCTGTCGATGACCACCGGTCGCGACGGCTTCCACACGCTGATGCACGACGAGGATGCGAAGAAGCGCATGATCGCCTCGCTGCTGATCCACGGCAAAAAGAACGGCTACTACGGCTTCCAGTTCGATTTCGAGAACATCGCCTGGACCGACCGCGACGCCTACACGCTGATGGTCAAGCAGACCGCCGACGCGCTGCACAAGGCCGGCTTCAAGATGTCGGTGGCGGTGGTGCCGAACGCGCCCGGCTATGCCGAAGGCGGGCAGTTTTCCAAGTGGATGTGGGAATACTGGCGCGGCGCCTACGATCTGAAGGCCCTGGGCCAGGCGGTGGACCTGGTCAGCCTGATGACCTACGACCAGCACACCCGCTGGACCACGCCCGGCCCGGTCGACGGCATGCTGTGGATGAAGAAGCACCTGGACTACGCGCTGACCCAGGTGCCGAAAGATAAATTGTCGCTGGGCATCGCCACCTACGGCTATCGCTGGTACACCGGCAACCCGGTGAAGGAAGACGGCACGGAAGCGTCGAACATCTCGGCGACCTACATCGACGCCGACGAATCCTTCCCGCTGGCAATCGAGCAGAACGCCACCGTGCAGTGGGATGCGCAGGAGCAGGAGTCGTGGTTCTACTTCTACCGCGACGACATGCGCGAGTGGGTGTTCCGCCCGGATGCGCGCAGCTTCCGCGCGCGCTACGACCTGGTGAAGGAATACGGCCTGGAAGGCTTCAGCTGCTGGGTGCTGGGCGCCGAGGATCCGAAGCTGTGGGACGCGCTGCCGACCGCATCGCGCTGATCCGTTACGCGCCGATCCACTAGGATAGGCATCCGCACAGCACGAGGTAGACCGAATGATTGCAGCAGGTGCACGCCAGCGCACGCCACACCGCCCGACGACCGCCCCGGCGGGCGTCGCGGCGGCGTCCCGCAGCACGTGGCTGGGGCTTGCCCTGTTCGCCCTCACTGCCGTGCTGAGCGGCTGCGACCGCCAGGCCCCCGCCGCTGCGGACACGGCCAAGCCCGCCGCCGCGCCCGCGCCGGCTGCGCCGAAACCGGTCAGCACCGCGCCGTTGCCGCTGATTCCGGCACCGGCGCAGGCCAAGCGCGGCAGCGCCACGTTGACCATCGGCACCGGCAGCACGCTGTCGGTACCGACCGACGACGAGGCGGCCATGCGCGTGGCCCGGCAACTGGCCGCGCTGCTGGAAAAAACCCGCGGCCTGGCGCTGGAGGTGCGCGCCGAGACCATTCCGGCCAACGGCGCCATCCGCCTGCAGATGAATCCAAACGCCCCGGTGGAAGCGCCGGAAGGCTACGGGCTGGACGTGGACGGCAGCACCATGCTGATCCAGGCGCGCGACGAGCGCGGCCTGTTCTACGGCGCGATGAGCGCCTGGCAACTGCTCACCCCCGATGCCGACAAGGGCGAAGTGGACGTGCCGGAGGTCAAGATCCGCGACTGGCCGCGCTTCGGCTGGCGCGGCCTGCTGCTCGACGTGGCCCGCCACTTCCACGGCCCGGACACGGTCAAGCACGTCATCGATGCGATGGCCGAGCACAAGCTCAACGTGCTGCACCTGCACCTGACCGACGACCAGGGCTGGCGCATCGAGATCAAGCGTTATCCCAAGCTCACCGAGATCGGCGCCTGGCGCACCCCGCCTGGCGCAGGCACGCAGGGCGTGCCCGACCGTTACGGCGGCTTCTACACCCAGGACCAGATCCGCGACCTGGTCGCCTACGCCGCCGCGCGGCATATCACCATCGTGCCGGAACTGGACATGCCCGGACACGCGCAGGCGGCGGTGGCGGCGTACCCGGAACTGGTCGGCGTGACCAGGCAGCGTCCGAAGGTGTCGGTGGACTGGGGCGTCAATCCCTACCTGTTCGACACCGACGAAAAGAGCATGAGCTTCATCCAGGGCGTGCTCGACGAAGTGCTGGGGCTGTTCCCCTCGCAGTACATCCACATCGGCGGCGACGAAGCGGTCAAGGACCAGTGGCAGCGTTCGCCCGCGGTGCGCGCGCAGATGCGCAAGCTCGGGGTCAAGGACGCGCACGCGATGCAGGGCTGGTTCAACCAGCAGTTGTCCGACTACCTGAGCAAGCACCAGCGGCGCCTGATCGGCTGGGACGAGATCCTGGAAGGCGGCCTGCCGGCGAGCGCGTCGGTGATGTCGTGGCGCGGCGTCGATGGCGCGGTGACCGCGGCCAGGCAGGGCCACGACGTGGTCCTGGCGCCGGCCGGCTGGCTGTACCTGGACAACCTGCAGAGCGCACGCAACGACGAGCCCAACGGCCGCCTGGCGGTGCTGCCGCTGCAGAAGGTCTACGAGTTCGATCCGGTCCCGGCCGCGCTCAACGCCGAGGAAGCCAAGCACGTGCTCGGTGCGCAGGCCGCGCTGTGGGCCGAATACATTCCCTCGGCCTGGCACATCGACCATGCGCTATTCCCGCGCCTGGGCGCGCTGGCCGAGGCGGCGTGGTCGCCGATGGCGGTGCGCGGCTGGGACGGCTTCCTGCAGCGCCTGCCGGCGCAGCTCAACCGCTACCGCGCGCTCGGCATCGACTACGGCGACGGCGCGTTCGCACCGGACATCGCCATCCAGGGCGGCGACAACACGGCGCTGGACAGCGGCAAGGCCAGCATCGCGCTCGGCAACCAGGCCAGGTTCGGCAGCTTCCGCTACACCACCGACGGCAGCGAACCCACCGCCGATTCGCCGCGCTACGCCAAGCCGTTCGACGTGACCCTGCCGGTCACGGTGCGCGCGGCCACCTTCGCCGACGACGGCAGCGTGCTGGCCGCCGCGCGCACCCGCATCCTCGACCGCCCCGGCCTGCTCAGCCGCGACACCCAGGGCCTGGGTTCCTGCGCCGACGGCAACCTGGGCCTGCGCGTGCCGCTGCTGCCGGACCTGCCGGGCAAGGACACGCCGGTGTTCAACATCGACCTGTTCGGCAGCTGCTGGCGCTATGCCGACGCGCGCCTGGACGGCATCCGCAGCATCCGCATCGATGCGGCGCGGCTGGCGCGCAACTACGGGCTGGCGCACGACCAGGCCAAGGTCAAGCAGTACCCGGCCAAGAGCGCACGCGGCGAACTGGAAGTGCGCCTGGGCGACTGCAAGGGCAAGCTGCTGGCGCGGATCCCGCTGCCGGCCGGCAAGGCGCTGGGCGAGCAGTTCTCGCTGGAAGCGCCGCTGCCCAAGCAATCCGGCACGCACGACCTGTGCCTGCGCTCCACCGCCCGCATCCACGGCCCGTACTACGCCATCGGCGCCGTCCACCTGATCGAAACCACCGCGCAGGCGCCCCCCGCCGCCGCGCGTTGACCCTGGAGAGCCACGCATGACCCAGCCGCATCGCCGTTCCCGTTCCGCGCCGCGCGCGCGCTTCCCCGCCCGGCTCGGGCTGTTGCTGGCGCTGGGCCTGCCCGCACTGACCTTGCCGGCGCTGGGCCAGGCGGCGGTACCGGCGACGCTGTCGCTGCAGCAGGGCTGGCAGCTGCGGCTGGCGCCGGGCGAGGCGCACGCCAAGGCGTTCCCGAAGGCGGCGCAGTGGCTGCCGGCGCAGGTGCCAGGCACGGTGCAGACCGACCTGATCGCCGCCGGGGTGGTGCCGGATCCGTTCTATCGCGACAACGAGGCCAAGATCCAGTGGGCCGGGCTCAGCGACTGGCAGTACCAGACCCGCTTCAAGGCCGACGCCGCGCTGCTCGCGCGCGAACACGTGGAGCTGGTGTTCGACGGCCTGGATACCTACGCCGAGGTCTACCTCAACGGCAAGAAACTGCTCGCCGCCGACAACATGTTCCGGCAGTGGCGAGTCGATGCCAAACCGCTGCTCAAGCGCGGCGACAACGTGCTGGAAGTGCGGCTGTTCTCGCCGATCAAGAAGATCCAGCCATGGCTGGCCAAGCAGCCGTACGCGCTGCCCGGTGCTTACGACTCGGCGTTCGGCGACGAACCGGTGGCCCGGCACAGCTCCACCTACGTGCGCAAGGCGCCGTACACCTTCGGCTGGGACTGGGGCCCGCGTATCGTCACCGCCGGCATCTGGCAGGACGTGCGCGTGGAAGCCTGGGACGCGCTGCGCGTGGAAGGCCTGCACGTCGCCCAGCAACGCGTCGATGCCGACGCGGCGCAACTGCTCGCGCAACTGGAGGTGCAGGCCGGGCGCGGCGGCGAGGTGCAACTGGAGCTGGACGTGCTCGGCCCCGACGGCCAGCGCGTGGCCCAACTGAGCCAGAAAGCGGTGCTCGATCCCGGCAGCAACACCCTCACCGTGCCGGTGCGCATCGCCAAGCCGCAGCGCTGGTTCCCGGTCGGCTACGGCAAGCAGGATCTGTACACGTTCAAGGCGCGCCTGCGCGACACCGCCGGCGACAACTACGCCACCCAGCGCGTCACCGGCCTGCGCAGCGTCGAGCTGCGCCGCGACACCGACAAGTGGGGCAAGGGCTTCGCGATCGTGGTCAACGGCATCCCGGTATTCGCCAAGGGCGCCAACCTGATCCCGTTCGACAGCTTCCCCAGCCGGGTCGATGCCGCGCGCATGCACGGCATCCTGCAGTCGGCGCGCGACGCCAACATGAACATGCTGCGCATGTGGGGCGGCGGCCACTACCAGCCGGACAGCTTCTACGAGGACGCCGACCGCCTCGGCATCATGATCTGGCAGGACTTCATGTTCGGCGGCGCGATCCCGCCCTACGACGTGGCGTTCCGCGAGAACACCCGCGCCGAGGCCGAAGCGCAGGTCAAGCGCCTGGGCGACCACCCCAGCATCGTGATCTGGTGCGGCAACAACGAAGTGCAGACCGGCTGGGAAAACTGGGGCGACCGGGTCAAGTTCAAGCAGTCGATCGATCCGGAAGAACGCAGCCGCATCGAGCGCGGCATGACCACGCTGTTCGGCACCGTGCTGCGCGAAGCGGTGAGCAAGTACGACAGCGACACGCCGTACTGGGCCACCTCGCCCGGCACAGATTTCGACGGCGCCGCCGACCAGCCCGACGACGGCGACATGCATTACTGGAAGGTATGGGGCGGCCCGGCATTGCCGGTCACCGAATACCTCAACGTGACCCCGCGCTTCATGTCCGAGTACGGCCTGCAGTCGTTCCCGGAGATGCGCACGATCCGCGCCTTCGCCGAACCCGGCGACCTGCAGCCGGAATCGCCGGTGATGCGCGCGCACCAGAAGTTCGACAAGGGCAACGGCAACCAGCGCCTGCTGCTGTACATCCGCCGCGCATTCGGCGAGCCAAAGGACTTCGAAAGCTTCGTGTACCTGAGCCAGCTGATGCAGGCCGAAGGCATCGCCGTGGCCGCCGAGCACCTGCGCGCGTCGCGGCCGCAGTCGATGGGCTCGCTGTACTGGCAGCTCAACGACGTATGGCCGGGCGCGTCCTGGTCGAGCCTGGACTACTTCGGCCGCTGGAAGGCGCTGCACTACCACGCCAAGCGCTTCTACGCGCCGGAACTGATCGCCGCGCTGCGCAACGGCAAGGGCCAGACCGAGGTGACGCTGGTGTCCGACCGCACCGTGCCGCTGGCCGCGCGCTGGCGCATGCGGGTGATGGACGTGTCCGGCAAGGTGCTGAGCAAGAGCGAGAAGCCGGTGACCCTGGCGCCGCTGTCCAGCGTGCGTGTGGGCAGCTTCAGCGATGCGCAGCTGCTGCGCCGCGCCGATCCCAAGCGCAGCTTCGCGGTGTTCGAACTGCTCGACGGCGCGCGCGTGCTGTCGCGCAACCTGGTGTTCTTCGACGCGGCCAAAAACCTGCACTTGCCCAGCCCGGACATCCGCACCGAGTTGCGTGCCGATGGCGACGGCTATGCGCTGACCCTGACCAGCACCAGCGTGGCACGCGAAGTGTGGCTGGCGTTCGGCGACCTGGATGCGACGCTGTCCGACAACGCGTTCGACCTGTTGCCGGGCGAACCGCTGAGCCTGCACGTGCGCAGCAGCGCCACGCTGGAACAGCTGCGCGGCGCCTTGCAGGTGCGCGATCTGGCAGGCACGCTGGCCGGTGCGCCGCCCGAGCCGGCGGAGGCGAAGTGACGCGGAGGGGGAAGACACGTCGGCCTGCCATGCTGGACGATGCGCACACCGTGCTGTTCGGCTCGCCGACGTCGGTGGCGGTGCTGGGCGAGGTACTTTTGTGGGAGGGACTTCAGTCCCGACGCCTTATTGGTAACACCCGGTCGGGACTGAAGTCCCTCCTACAGGTGTCATGCGTGCTCGGGCTGCTCTCCTCCCCGCTCGCGCATGCCGACGACGCCGACGACCGCGCCGCCGCGCTGGTGGCGAAGATGACCCGCGAGGAAAAGATCGCGCAGGCGATGAACGATGCGCCGGCGATTGCGCGCCTGGGCATACCGGCCTACGAATGGTGGAGCGAGGGCCTGCACGGCATCGCCCGCAACGGCTACGCCACCGTGTTCCCGCAGGCGATCGGCCTGGCCGCGACCTGGAACACCGGCCTGCTCGAGCAGGTCGGCACGGTGACCTCGACCGAGGCGCGCGCCAAGTTCAATCTCGCCGGCGGCCCCGGCAAGGACCACCCGCGCTACGCCGGGCTGACCATCTGGTCGCCGAACATCAACATCTTCCGCGACCCGCGCTGGGGCCGCGGCATGGAGACCTACGGCGAGGACCCCTACCTCACCGGGCAGCTGGCGGTGGGCTTCATCCACGGCCTGCAGGGCGACGACCCGGCGCATCCGCGCACCATCGCCACGCCCAAGCACCTGGCCGTGCACAGCGGCCCGGAACCCGGCCGCCACGGCTTCGACGTGGACGTGTCGCCGCGCGACCTGGAAGCGACCTATACCCCGGCGTTCCGCGCCGCCATCGTCGAGGGCCGCGCCGGTTCGGTGATGTGCGCCTACAACGCGCTGCACGGCACCCCGGCCTGCGCCGCCGACTGGCTGCTCAACGGACGCCTGCGCGGCGACTGGGGCTTCAAGGGCTTCGTCGTCTCCGACTGCGATGCGGTCGACGACATGACCCAGTTCCATTACTTCCGCGCCGACAACGCCGGCTCTTCCGCCGCCGCGCTCAAGGCCGGCCACGACCTCAACTGCGGCCACGCCTATGCCGAACTGGGCCAGGCGATCGAACGCGGCGACGCCGACGAAGCCCTGCTCGACCAATCGCTGGTGCGGCTGTTCGCCGCGCGCTACCGGCTCGGCGAACTGCAGCCGCAGCGCAAGGACCCGTACGCGCGGCTGGGCGCCAAGGACGTGGACAGCGCCGCGCACCGCGCACTGGCGCTGCAGGCCGCGCAGCAATCGCTGGTGCTGCTGCAGAACCGCAACGCCACCCTGCCGCTGAAGCCAGGCCTGCGGCTGGCGGTGATCGGCCCCAATGCCGACGCGCTGGCCGCGCTGGAAGCCAACTACCAGGGCACCTCGGCCGCGCCGGTGACGCCGCTGCTCGGCCTGCGCGAACGCTTCGACGCGGCGAACGTGCGTTACGCGCAAGGCGCGCCGCTCGCCGCCGGCGTGCCCGGCATGATCCCCGAGACCGCCTTGCGCAGCGACGGCAAGCCCGGCCTGCGTGGCGAGTATTTCGACAACGTCGATCTGGCCGGCACGCCGCGCACGCAACGCCAGGACCGCGTGGTCAGCTTCAACTGGGACCAGGTGGCGCCGGCCAAGGGCGTGGACAAGGACCGCTACTCGGTGCGCTGGAGCGGCGAGCTGCTGCCGCCCGGGCCGGGCGACTACACCCTGGCGGTGCGCGTGGCGCGCTGTTTCGATTGCGCCGGCCACGATCCGGTGCGGCTGTACATCGACGACACGCTGGTCGTCGCCGGCAACGCCGAGGACAAGCACGTGCCCGCCGGCATGCACAACGCCGATGGCCGCAACGTCGAGACCGTGCTGCATTTCGACGATGCGCGTCCGCGCCGCATCCGCCTGGAACTGGAGCATCGCGGCCAGGACCAGGGCCTGCGCCTGGAATGGCTGGCGCCGGCCGCGCCGCAACTGGCCGAGGCCGAACGCGCGGTCGCGCAGGCGGACGCGGTGGTCGCCTTCGTCGGCCTGTCGCCGGACGTGGAAGGCGAGGAACTGCGCATCGACGTGCCCGGCTTCGACGGCGGCGACCGCAACGACCTCGCCCTGCCCGCGCCGCAGCAGGCGCTGCTGGAACGCGCCAAGGCCAGCGGCAAGCCGCTCGTGGTGGTGCTGATGAGCGGCAGCGCGGTGGCGTTGAACTGGGCCAGGCAGCATGCCGATGCGATCGTCGCGGCGTGGTATCCGGGGCAGTCCGGCGGCACCGCGATCGCGCAGGTGCTGGCCGGCGACGTCAACCCGGGCGGCCGCCTGCCGGTCACCTTCTACCGCTCCACCAAGGACCTGCCGGCCTACCTCAGCTACGACATGAAGGGCCGCACCTATCGCTACTTCAAGGGCGAGCCGCTGTTCGCGTTCGGCAGCGGGCTGAGCTACACCCGCTTCGCCTACGCCGCGCCGCAGCTGTCGGCGACGACGCTGCAGGCGGGCGCCAACCTGCAGGTGCGCACGCAGGTGCGCAACAGCGGCGCGCGTGCCGGCGACGAGGTGGTGCAGGTGTACCTGGAATACCCGCAACGCGCGCAGTCGCCGCTGCGCACCCTGGTCGGCTTCCAGCGGGTGACGCTGCAGCCGGGCGAAACGCGCGAGGTGAGTTTCGAGCTGGGACCGCGGCAGCTGAGCGATGTCGATCGCGCCGGCCAGCGCACGGTGCAGCCCGGCGACTACCGCGTGTTCGTCGGCGGCGGCCAGCCCGGCACCGACGCGCCTGGCGGACAGGCGACGTTTTCGATCAAGGGCACGGTGCCCATCCCGCGGTGATCGGCACATGCGCCCCCTGTAGGAGCGGCTTCAGCCGCGACCGGACGTTACCGGTAACGATTGGTCGCGGCTGAAGCCGCTCCTACGGAAAGCGACGCACTGAGCCACAACCACGCACAACGACACACCAGGAGTTCCACATGCCCTCCCGTCGCGATGTCCTCCACCTGCTCGGCAGCGCCGCCGGCGCCGGCCTGCTCGCCAGCGCCGTGCCCGGCTTCGCCGCGTCCGGCGCAGCGGCGGCAGGCTTGCCCAGCAAGCGCCCGGCACCGGCGCAACGGCGCTTCGTCAGCGCCGCGGTGGAGCAGCACCTGCGCACGGTCAAGGCCGGCATCGGCGATCCGCGCCTGGCCTGGCTGTTCGAGAACTGCTATCCGAACACGCTCGATACCACGGTGGAGGCCGGCACCCGCAACGGCAAGCCGGATACCTTCGTCATCACTGGCGACATCGAGGCCATGTGGCTGCGCGATTCCTCGGCGCAGGTGCATCCGTACATCCCGCTGGCCAAACACGATCCGGCGCTGCGGCGCATGTTCCATGGCCTGATCCAGCGCCAGGCCTACTGCATCCAGCTCGATCCCTATGCCAATGCGTTCCTGCCCGACGGCAAGCGCCAGCGCCTGAAATGGTCGGTGGACGACATCACCGAGATGAAGCCCGGCGTCGGCGAGCGCAAGTGGGAAGTGGATTCGCTGTGCTATCCGATCCGGCTGGCGCACGACTACTGGCGCGCCAGCGGCGACACCGCCCCGCTCGACGACGACTGGCGCGCGGCGATGCACGTGGTGGTCAAGACCTTCCGCGAGCAGCAGCGCCTGCACGACCGCGGCCCCTACACGTTCCAGCGCCCCTCGCCGCTGGCCACCGAGACCCTGGTGCTGGAGGGCTACGGCCAGCCGACCAAGCCCAACGGCATGATCCACTCGATGTTCCGCCCGTCCGACGACGCCTGCGTGTACCCGCTGTTCGTGCCGGCCAACCTGTTCGCGGTGACGTCGCTGCGCCAGCTGGCGACGATGAGCGAAGCGCTGCACCACGATGCCGCCTTCGCTGGCGAATGCCGCGCGCTGGCCGACGAAGTCGAGACCGCCACGCACAAGTTCGGGCAGATGCGCGATGCCGATGGGCAAGCGTTCTGGGCGTATGAGGTGGACGGCTACGGCAACCAGCTGTTCATCGACGACGCCAACGCGCCGGGCCTGCTGAGCCTGGCCTACCTGGGCTGCTGCGATCGCCGCGACCCGCTGTTCCTGCGCACCCGCCAGCTGGCATGGAGCGAGCGCAACCCGTACTTCTTCAAGGGCCGCGCCGCCGAAGGCGTGGGCGGCCCGCATGCCGGACTGCGCATGATCTGGCCGATGTCGATCATGCAGTACGCGCTGGCCAGCGACGACGACGCGCAGATCCGCCAATGCCTGGCGTGGCTGAAAAGCACCGACGCCGGCAGCGGCTTCATGCACGAAGCCTTCGACCAGGACGACCCGAGCACATTCACCCGCGCCTGGTTCGCCTGGGCCAACACCTTGTTCGGCGAACTGATCGTCGACCTGCACCAGCGCAAGCCGCATCTGCTGCGCAACTGATGCCGCTCGCGGCGTGTTGTGGGAGGAACTTCAGTCGCGACGCGCATTCCCGAGAAAGCGTCGGGACTGAAGTCCCTCCCACAACCGCCGTCTCCACCGCAGTTCCCAGACCTCAACCTCTCCGCTGCACATCTCGAGGACACGCCATGGCCACACGACGCGGTTTCCTGCAGGGCGCCATCGCCCTGGCCCTGTTCGGCAGCAGCGGCATCGCCCGCCTGGCGCAGGCGCGCGCGGGCAGCTACGCGCTGCCCGCCGACGCGCGCGCCAAGGCCGAGCTCACCCGCCACGTCGACGTGTTCATCGGCACCGGCGGCCACGGCCATACCTTCCCCGGCGCCACGCTGCCGTTCGGCATGGTGCAGCTGAGCCCGGACACCTACAACGCGGTATGGGATGCGTGCTCCGGCTACCACGCATCCGATGGCTCGATCATGGGCTTCTCGCACACCCACCTGTCCGGCACCGGCATCGGCGACCTGCTCGATTTCCTGGTGGTCCCGGCCACCGGCGACGTGAAGCTGGCGCCCGGCACCCTGCAAGATCCGGACGCCGGCTACCGCTCGCGCTACGACCATGCCGACGAAGCCGCCTCGCCCGGCTACTACCGGGTGCGCCTGAAGGACAGCGGCGTGCACGCCGAGCTGACCGCCACCGCGCGCGCCGGCCTGCACCGCTACCACTTCCCCAAGGGCAAGCCGGCGCACCTGCTGCTGGACCTGTGCCACGGCATGCAGGACAAGCCCGAGATCGCGACCCGGGTCAGCGACGCGCAACTGCGCATCGTCGATGCGCGCACCCTGACCGGCGGGCGCCGCGTGTACCAGTGGGCGCCGGGCCGCTACATCTACTTCGCCATGCGCCTGTCGCGGCCGTTCGCCAAGGCGCAGCTCTACTCCGAAGACCAGCCGCTGGCCGCCAGCGCACGCCAGGCCGACGGCACCCATCTGAAAGTGGCGCTGCACTACCCCGATGCGGCCGACGCGCCGCTGCTGGTCAAGGTCGGCATCTCCGCGGTCAGCGCCGAGAACGCCCTGGCCAACCTCGACGCCGAACTGCCCGACTTCGATTTCGCGCGCGTGCACGCCGCCGCGGTGGCCGCGTGGGAGAAGGAACTGGCGCGGGTGCACATCGACAGCGACGACGACGACGACGCGCAGCAGCGCATCTTCTACACCGGCCTGTACCACAGCCTGCTCGCGCCGACCCTGTTCAGCGACACCGATGGCCGCTACCGCGGCATGGACCTGCAGGTGCACCAGGCGCCCGCCGGCTACCACAACTACAGCACCTATTCGCTGTGGGACACCTATCGCGCGCTGCACCCCTTGCTGACCTTGGTGCAGCCCGAACGCGTGCCCGACCTGGTGCAGTGCCTGGTGCGCGGCGCCAACGAATGCCCGGACGGCGTCGGCATCTGGCCGCTGCAAGGCGTGGAGACCGGCTGCATGATCGGCTACCACTCCGCCGTGGTGCTGGCCGAAGCGCACGCCAAGGGCTTTACCGGCATCGACTACGCCGCCGCCTGGCCGGCCTACCGCAAGCGCGCGATGGACGACACCACGCACGGCCTGGACGAGTACCGCAAGCGCGGCTACATCCCCAGCGACAGCGTCGACGAAGCGGTCAGCCGCACCCTCGAATACGCCTACGACGACTGGGCAGTGGCGCACCTGGCGCAGGCCGCCGGCGCCACCAAGGAAGCAAGCGCCCTGCGCGAACGCTCGCGCAACTACCGCAATGTGTTCAACCGCAAAAGCGGCTTCGTGCAGCCGCGGCTGAGCAACGGCGACTGGGCCGCCCCGTTCGACCCGCGCGCGATGGGCCACATGGCAAAGTGGCGCGACTTCACCGAATCCAACGCCTGGCAGGCCACCTTCCTCAACCAGCACGACCTGTACGGCTACATGGAACTGTTCGGCGGCCGCGACGGCTTCCTCGCCAAGCTCGACGAACTGTTCTCCACCAGCTCCGAACTGCCGGCCGACGCCCCACCGGACATCGACGGCATGGTCGGCCAGTACGCACACGGCAACGAGCCCAGCCACCACGTGGCCTACCTGTTCGCCTACGCCGGGCAACCGTACAAGACCCAGGCGATGGTGCGGCGGCTGCTGCGCGAGCAATACCACGACGCGCGCAACGGCCTGTCCGGCAACGAGGACTGCGGGCAGATGAGCGCCTGGTTCGTGCTCAGCGCCCTGGGCTTCTACGCCGTGGACCCGGTCAGCGCCACCTACGTGCTCGGCAGCCCGCTGTTCAAGCGCGCCGACGTCGATGTCGGCCACGGCCGCACGCTCAGCGTCGTCGCCCACGGCAACAGCGCCGCCAACGTCTACATCCAGCGCGCGCGCTGGAACGGCAAGCCCTACACCCGCAGCTGGCTGCGCCACGCCGACCTCGCCGCCGGCGGCACCCTGGAACTGAAGATGGGCCCGAAGCCGAATCCTGCATTCGGCGCAGCCAAGGAAGACCTTCCGCCGTCGTTCGTTTGAGAGCCGGGATTGGGGATTGGGGAATGGGGATTGGTTGATTCCCCCACTCCGTTTTCCCCGCGCGCGTGACGCAGACGAACTGCGTTGCGCGCGTACCGCATCGCCGGTCGCCTTCCAATTCGTAGTGCCCTTTTCGAGAGGCCCCCATGCCACGCAAGACCCTCGCTGCCCTCGCCCTCGCCTTGGCGTTCGCCCTGCCCGCCACCGCCGTGCACGCGGCCGACGCCAGCGCATGGCCCGCCTTCGCCACCCAGGGCAACCACTTCACCCGCGACGGCAAGCCGTACCAGATCATCTCCGGCGCCATCCACTTCCAGCGCATCCCGCGCGCCTATTGGAAGGACCGCCTGCAGAAAGCGCGCGCCATGGGCCTGAACACCGTGGAGACCTACGTGTTCTGGAACCTGGTCGAACCGCGCCAGGGCCAGTTCGATTTCAGCGGCAACAACGACCTGGCCGCCTTCATCGACGAAGCCGCCGCGCAGGGCCTCAACGTGATCCTGCGGCCCGGCCCCTACGTCTGCGCCGAATGGGAAGCCGGCGGCTATCCCGCCTGGCTGTTCGCCGAACCCGGCATGCGCGTGCGCAGCCAGGACCCGCGCTTCCTCGCCGCCAGCCAGGCCTACCTCGCCGCCGTCGCCGCGCAGGTCAAGCCCAAGCTCAACCACAACGGCGGCCCCATCATCGCCGTGCAGGTCGAGAACGAATACGGCTCCTACAACGACGACCACGCTTACATGCAGGCCAACCGCGCCATGTTCGTCAAGGCCGGCTTCGACAAGGCCCTGCTGTTCACCGCCGACGGCGCCGACGTGCTGGCCAACGGCACCCTGCCCGACACCCTGGCGGTGGTGAACTT
This sequence comes from Xanthomonas hyacinthi, assembly GCF_009769165.1. Classification (NCBI taxonomy): domain Bacteria; kingdom Pseudomonadati; phylum Pseudomonadota; class Gammaproteobacteria; order Lysobacterales; family Lysobacteraceae; genus Xanthomonas; species Xanthomonas hyacinthi. The sequence goes on along the minus strand of NZ_CP043476.1, from coordinate 3,495,670 downwards.
CGGCCCCGGCGACGCCGAAAAAGCCTTCCAGAGCCTAGCCACCTTCCGCCCCGGCCAGCCGCAGATGGTGGGCGAATACTGGGCCGGCTGGTTCGACCAGTGGGGCGCCAAACACGCCGCCACCGACGCCGCCAAGCAGGCCAGCGAATTCGAATGGATCCTGCGCCAGGGCCATTCCGCCAACCTCTACATGTTCGTCGGCGGCACCAGTTTCGGCTTCATGAACGGCGCCAACTTCCAGAAGAACGCCAGCGACCATTACGCCCCGCAGACCACCAGCTACGACTACGACGCCGTGCTGGACGAAGCCGGCCGGCCCACGCCCAAGTTCGCCCTGTTCCGCGACGCCATCGCCCGCGTCACCGGCGTGCAGCCGCCCGCCCTGCCCAAGCCGATCCGCTTCGCCGACCTGCCCGCCACCCCGCTGCGCGAATCCGCCTCGTTGTGGGACAACCTGCCCGCGCCGGCCGCCACCACCGACACCCCGCAGCCGATGGAGCGCTACGGCCAGGCCTACGGCTACATCCTCTACCGCACCACCGTCACCGGCCCGCGCAAGGGCAGCCTGTACCTGGGCGAGGTGCGCGACTACGCCCGCGTCTACATCGACCGCACCCTCGCCGGCAGCGCCGAGCGCCGCCTGCAGCAAGTGGCCGTGGACGTGGACATCCCCGCCGGCCCCCACACCGTGGACGTGCTGGTGGAAAACGGCGGCCGCATCAACTACGGCGCCCACCTGCCCGACGGCCGCGCCGGCCTGGTCGACCCCGTGCTGCTCGACGGCAAGCCGCTGACCGGCTGGCAGACCTTCCCGCTGCCGATGGACGAGCCGAGCAAGCTCACCGGCTGGACCACCGCCAAGGTCGAAGGCCCCGCCTTCCACCGCGGCACCGTCAAGATCGGCACCCCCACCGACACCTTCCTGGACATGCGTGTCTTCGGCAAAGGCTTCGCCTGGGCCAACGGCCACAACCTGGGGCGGCATTGGAAGATCGGGCCGCAGCGGGCGCTGTATTTCCCGGCGCCGATGCAAAGCAAGGGCGAGAACAGCGTGATCGTGTTCGATCTGGATAGCGCGGGGGATGCGCGCGTGCGTGGGGTTAAAGGGCAGGTTTGGAGTATGCCGGGGAATTGAGTTACTCGCGGAATTCGCCGTCCAGTGCATCTGGATGGCGCGGGATCAAACAACTTGTCTACAAATAAGGCCGTCGGCGGTTCCGCGGAGCGGCCTTTAACTTGTGACGGCCGTCAACAAGTGATAGCGTCGGCCTTGCGCGGGGATGCACTGGGGAATGGCCGTGGGGTTAGACGCAAGGATTAGGCGACAGTGAGGCCGGCGAAAGATCAGAACTGGAGTTCATGATATCCGAGAGGTAGCAGGATAGGTGCGCCACGCATCTGTGTTTTACACACCGTTTTGTAGTCGAATGGTAGTTAGGTGGCAGATGAAAGATATCAGCGTAGTGTCGCTAACAACGCTTGCAGCGGAAGCGTTGGCAAACGCCGAAGCACTTCTGCATGAAGCTAGCACCCTCCTCTCTGCCAACCATTACGCCCGCGCTTACTTCCTTGCAGTAGCATCAATCGAGGAGGTTGGCAAAGCTGCAATTGCCTTCAACGCAGCGGGTAGAAATCTCAGCGACCAGAAGGTTGCAAAGGCCATTCGGAACAAACTCTTAGACCACAAGTCAAAAATCATCTCAGCGTTCGCCTCATCTCTGCATCTGACCAACAAGAAGAATCTATCAGAGGCAATTGAGGCAACAATGGGCTTGATTAGCGACCTTCGTCGTGGTCGCGAGCCGTCGATGTACACGGAGATCCTTATGGACGGTTCGGTTAGAAAACCATCAGAGATTGTTCGGCCCGTGGCGGCAAGAGATACCGTTAGGTTAGCTCAACACTGCTTGATTCGTGCACAAAGCTACATCCCTAACAGCCAGCCGCCTAGGGCTTCGGCGGCTAACGATTTTTTCTATACACAGTCAACAGCCAAGCTTCAGGAGATCATGGGCCAGGAGCAGTTCTCCGGCTTCTATACAGATCGCATCGATGTTGGCTTACACGACTTGGAGGAGGCAATATATGCTTTCGTCAACCGCTCCGCCGACTAACAATTCATTCAAGCGTTAAATCGCAATGTTGAAAAATCTGCTCACCAGCAATCTCCTTCTGTCTTTGACGGCCATAGCACTACTTGCTGCCGGCGTAGCAGCGAGCGTATTTTTCTCTGACTTCTTTTGGCTCAACCGCTTCTGAACAAAGGGCCAGAGGAAATATCCATTTCAAGCACATATTTCCTCTGACCCCTTTGTTGTAGTTGCCCAAGCACATATTTCCTCTGACCCCTTTGTTGCCCCCCTTTGTTGCCCCGATGGGGCCGGTGTAGTCGTTGACCGGATTATTGTCTTGCGCGGTCTGCTTGACTTGTGCGTAGGCTACGCTTCCGGCCAGCTCCGCACTTGGAGCGTTGAAACCATGCTGAATTTCATGGCCCAATACGAAGGTAAGGTCTGCCGACCCGAAGTTGGCCGGCGGCACGGCCAGACTGCTCGGCGGCAGGCTCATGGTATGACCCGCAGGGTTGTAGGTGCCGCCGGCCACGGTGCCACTGAGCGATGCGAAGTGCTGCAAGGGCGCAGCCTGCCCCTGCCCCGGCGGGGTCACGGCCCGCTTGATTTCGGCAGCGAGTACCGGCGAGCCGTTGATGGTGGATTGCAGGTTCGTCACCATGTCCTGCGTCACCGGCTCGGCCACGTTGGCGGCGTCCACATAGCTGGTGTGAGCAAAGCGCAGCGACATGTCCTGCACACGCAGCGCGGCGACCAGATCGGCACTGGGCGCCGTTCCAGTGGTCTGAAAGCTGGTGGCGGGCAGCGTGACGATGCCCGAAGCCATGTCGTAGGTGCCGGCCAGATTCGCAGGCGCACCCGCTTGCGGCAGCGCAAAGCTCCTCAGTTGGCCGTTGGCTGCATCCTGATTCAGGTGTTGCAGGAGGTTGGCGTCCTGAGTGATGGCGGCACGCAGTTGAGCTTCCTGATCGGGCGTGACGCCGGGCCGTGCTGCGAATTGGCCGATGGCCGCTTGCAGTTGGGCATTGGGATTGACCATCCCTTAAGCTCCTGTGCCGACACTGATGGATTCCACGCAGAAGTTCTCGGGTTTCGCGTCTGATGCAACCACTTCGCGCCGCTCACGAATGAGCACCCCGACATTCCCGCGCGTAAAGGTATAACCCGGCAATCGAAAGAACCTTCGCTCCGCAAAGTTTTCCTTGCCTGTTTTCGGGTCGTAAATGGCTGGCGGCATCGGGGAATCGTATTGCGCCAGGTCTTCGCGCTCTACGAAACCCATTTTTTTCAGTTCCGCCACATAGGCGTAGAAATCCATGCCGCACACCGGGGCCATGTCGGCGCGATCATCATTGTTCTCTTGGCCCGCCGGCCGATTGGTGAATTGATAGGTGATGCTCTTTCTCTTGAGTTCCGGATCGTCATAGTAAGAGAGGCCGTAGTACCAGCCAGACTCCGGCAGGTGCATGGTAAAAAAACCGCCATGCGTCTCTGGTGTGGGCGTGAAGCGTAATCGCATCGCCCCTTGCAGGCGTTCTAACGACAATTCATCAATCGAATTCAAGCTGTCGATCAGCTTCAAGAAGCGCTGCCCGATCTCTTCTGGCGTCAGGTCCGGGAACTCGTCCAGCGTGTGCGGGCGATAGGCGTCGGTAGCAGGTGCATTCATGGCGGCAGGTTCCTTGGACGGTGAGGCTGGCGATGGCGATCCGGAGGGTGTATGAGCGCAGGCCGTCATCGCGATGCCGAGCGCCAGCGCCGGCACATGGCGGATCAACTCTTTGACCCCGTTCGTAGCTCTTCTGCCTGAAGTTCTTTTAATGGACATGCCGGCTCCTATGCCAACCGCTCTTGCCCACAAGTCTAGCCAAAAAGATGGACTATGGTCCCAACTGGCATCCTGTAGAAGTTTTCCTACAGGAGCATCTGGTTACGGTGCGCAGTCGGCGCACATCGATGTTGCAGCGATCTCCGACTCGCTCGCACCCAACGGCAGGAATTGTCTAACCTCCTGCGACGGGGCGTCGGCATCACACCTGCCATGACCAAGACTCGATACAGCACCAAAGCCCAGTAACGGGGTCAGCTTCACTTAAAAGCTCACCTTCGCGTTACAGCCCCAAACCAGTTGACATCCCAAAAAACCAGTAGCGCCATTCCCTCCAAGGAGCGTAGAAACTCCTCACGTAGCGGCACCCACCTCCATCAAACCGGTGGGTTTTTGTGCCTGTCCGCAGGCACACTCCGACGCGCGGTCTGCGTCGGGAGGGCGGCGAATACAACACCCTTCGGGGAAATGAGCCGCCGGCTACGTGCGGTTTCTAACCTCCCGACATCCCGTCGCCATTTGGCGCGGGTTCCTGTCGACGTCCCCCCGCGCTGAGTAGCGGTCAGGTTTAGAGTCCGGGGTGGGTCAGATCAGCCGCAGCTGCACACCACGGGCATGTGCCCAAGCGACCATTGCCTTGCCGCAGAACTCCTTGCAAACAAAGGGCCAGAAACAAAGGGCCAGAGGAAATATCCGATTGAACCAAATATTTCCTCCGGTCCCTTGCCCCAGACATCCGCTCTGGCCTTTTGGGTTGGCGCTGGCCGCTACGGCCCTGCCTGGACCCACAGAGCGTGTCGGCGTTCGGCGATGCCACGCCACCGCCTGGAATGTGGCCTGCATGGTGCGCGCCATCTTCGATCAGGGGGCGGGCAACGGGGCAAGCGGCATTGACGGGCAAGCCGCCTGTGCAAGCCTGAAGCCCCGGCACTGGAACCCGGCTATTCGACAGCCACCGCATCGCGCATGCGCAGCGACGCGGCCGATGGCACCAGCAGCGGGCAGGCCTGCCGCGCAGACTGCGTGCGGCTCACGAACGCCATCAGCTGCACGGCTTCCTCGGTGGACAAGGACCGTCCGCGGCTGCGGACGCCGTCGGCGAACGCGCGCAGCGGATCGGTTGGCGCTGCCGCCGTGGCGGGAGGGTTGCTGGCTGGTTCGGACATGGCGCGTTCCCGGGAAATCGACAGCGGACGCAACGCCTGTCGCGGCACGGCCGATGGCCATGCCGCACGGTCGCGCCGCGTTTCGCCCGGCGCTCGCAGCGCCCGGCATCTCCTGGATAACGGCGCGGCGGCGGCGGACTGAAGCGCCGTCGGTCGGGCCGCATGTCCGCGACCCGCGTGCTGCGTGCGCTGCGCGCTTTTTTTCGCTGCGCCGGATCGCAAGGCGGCCACGCCAGCTTGCCGCGGCCGCACGCTCAGCGCGCGACGGCGCCCGTGCCGGTGTCGAACAGCTGGAACTCGCGGATATGCGCCGCGTCGGCGCTGGACAGGATGTTCAGGCGCACGCGCGAGGCGGTCACCGCCGGGAAGTGATCGATCTTCATGTGCCCGATCGCCTGCGCCTGCGCGACCTTGACCCAGGCGCCGTCGCGGAACACTTCCACCGCGTATTTCTGCACCCGCTGGCCGTCGTTGAGCCACTCCATCGCCATCGCGGTATCGAAGGTCAGCGGCTGCTTGAACTGCAGCTCCAGCGTGGCGTGGTGCGAGCCGGCCGGCGCGCTCCAGAAGGTGTCGCGGTCGCCGTCCACCGCCGCGGCGATCGCGTCGTCGGCCTTGAGCCGGCCGCGCACCAGGTTGCGCTCGGCGCCGTAGCGCGCCTGCAGCGCCTGGCCCATTTCCTGCAGGCGCTTGACGTCGGCGTCGGGCAGCAGGCCGTGCGTGTCCGGGGCGATGCCCAGCACCAGCTGGCCGCCGCGGCCGACGCTGTCTTCCCAGATCCGCACCAGCTCATCCACGCTCTTCAGCGTCTGCTCGCTGTTCGGGTGCCAGAACCACTGCAGCGTGTGCAGCGGCGTGTCCACTTCCACCGGGCGCCAGCGCAGGTAGCCGTGGCGGTCGATCACGTCCCAGTTTTCGCCCTCGATCACCCCGGCCTCGTTGCCGACCCAGCGCACGTCGCCGTATTCGAACAGCGCGGTGTCGGCGAACACCATCGCGTTGGCCTGATAGGTCCGCAACTCTTCCAGGTACTTGCCGAAGTTGTAGACGTGGCCGGCGCTGCCGGCGCCGTCCAGCCACCACTCGGTCAGCGGGCCGTAGTGCGAGGCCAGTTCCACCAACTGCGCGGCGTAGTACGTGTCGTAGGCCGTGGGATCGGCGTACCTGGGTTCGTGGCGGTCCCACGGCGACAGGTAGATGCCCAGGCCCATGCCTTGCTTGCGCACCGCCTCGCTGGTCATCTTCACCAGGTCGCCCTTGCCACCCAGCCACGGGCTGTTCTTCACCGAGTACGCGCTCTCGCCGGTGGGCCACAGCGAGAAGCCGTCGTGGTGCTTGGCGACCAGGATCAGGTATTTGGCGCCGGCCGCCTTGGAGGCGCGCGCCCACTGCGCGGGGTCCACCTGGTCCGGGTTGAACAGCTTCGGGCTGGCGCTGCCGTCGCCCCACTCGCGGTCCAGAAAGGTATTGGTGCCGAAGTGCACGATCACGCCGAACTCCAGGTCCTGCCAGGCGACCTGCTGCGGCGACGGCTTCACCTCGGAAAAGTTCTGGGCCAGCGCATGCGGCGCGGCCAGCGCGGTCAGGCCCAGCGCGGCCAGCCAGCGGATCGGAGAGAGCGGGCGGTTCGGCGGCATCGCAGGTCCTCGCAGTCGTCGGGGCAGCCGTTGCTGCCGGCGCAACCAGCATATGGTATTTAATTGATGATAAATAGGTATCTTCAAGACCGTGCAGGACCAGACCACAATGCTGCGCTCGTCACTATTGCCCCTGTTGTCGCTGCTGGCCATGCGCGCCATCGCCGCGCCGGCGGCCGGCCTGCCGTCGCCGATCGTCTACAGCGAATTCGTCAACGCCGACGCACCGACCGCGCAATGCCATGCCTCGAGCCTGCTGGAAACCCGCGACGGCCTGCTCGCCGCCTGGTTCGGCGGCCGCCACGAGGGCGCCGACGACGTCGGCATCTGGGTCGCGCGACGCGACGCGCAGGGCTGGCGACCGGCGCAGCGCGTGGCCGACGGCGCGCAGCCGCAGGGCGCGCCGCTGCCGGCATGGAACCCGGTGCTGTTCCAGCCGGCGCAAGGACCGCTGCGGCTGTTCTACAAGGTCGGCCCGGACCCGAAGCGCTGGTGGGGCATGCAGACCACTTCCGCCGATGGCGGCGCGCACTGGTCCACGCCTGCGCGCCTGCCCGACGGCATCCTCGGCCCGATCAAGAACAAGCCGGTGCAGCTGGCCGACGGCCGCATCCTCAGCCCCAGCAGCAGCGAGGACGCCGGCTGGGTCGCGCACATGGAGTGGTCCGACGACGACGGCGCGCACTGGACCCGCGGCCCGGCACTGAACGACCCGGCGCGGATCGGCGCGATCCAGCCCAGCGTGCTGGTGCACGCCGACGGCCGTGTGCAGGCGATCGGCCGCAGCCAGCAGAACCACGTGTTCAGCACCTGGTCGCGCGACCACGGCCGCAGCTGGGAAGCGATGACCCTGCTCGCCCTGGCCAACCCCAATTCCGGCACCGACGCGCTGGTCCTGGCCGACGGCCGCTCGCTGCTGGTCTACAACCCCACCGAAGCCGGCAAGGACTGGTGGGACGGCCGCGGCGTGCTGGCGGTGGCGCTGTCCGCCGACGGCACCCACTGGACCCGCGTGCTGACCCTGGAAAACAGTCCCCACGAAGAGTTCTCGTACCCGGCGGTGATCCAGACCCGCGACGGGCTGGTGCACATCAGCTACACCTGGAAGCGCATCCGCATCAAGCACGTGGTGCTGGATCCGGCACGGCTTGGCTGCCGCCCGATCACGCCCGCCGCGCGCTGAACCTTGCCGCGGGCTGGCGCTGCCCGCACCGATCGGCGAGCGGATGGTTCGCCACAGGCACACGCACTTCGTCCCGCGGCTTGGGCACGGTGCGCCGACGCCGGATGATCTTCGCTGATCGCACAACCTGGCACAGACTGAGGACAGCACATGTTCCGCACCACTCGCGGCCGCACTCCCCCGGGTCAACCCAACGCCGATCGTCAGAGACCAGGTGCTTCGACACAAACGCCCGCGGCTCCTGCAGGATCGCCGCCCGATCCCGCGGCCGGCGCCGCGATGGAACGCACAGGTGTTCCCCTGCATCCGCCGGTCCGGCGCCAGAATCAGCCGCAATCCGGCGCCTCGTCTTCAACCGCGCCACGTCCTGCGCGCGTGCTGCGCAGGATGGCTCAGATATCAAGAAACTCAATACTGCCCGGTTCATCCGCGACGGCGGCCCCGGAGCCGGCTGCCGAACCTGGACTGCCACACTTGAACGACACCGAACGCAGGCGCTTCCATCTCGACGCTACCGAATCGCCACAGCTGTTGTCGCGCACCGCCATGGCGCCGCCGCGGCTCCAGGGCGCAGGTCTACAGCGAACCACGAGCATGCAGGATCTCCCATTCGAGCAACAAGTGCAGAAATGGCAGCACGAGTGCGAGCAGAATCTCGCCTCATGGGAGCCTAGTTGGAAAGATGTGACCAGACGTATGAATGGCGCGGAACGTCATGTACCAACGGCTCTGCAGCACACGGCAGACATACTCATCCGCGCAGTCGATCCAAACTGCAGGACATTGGAAATCGAAAGCCGCCCACTGCCAAGTCTCCCCACAGGGATAACAAAACTCGCCAACCTTAATAGTATAAAGATTATCTCCGCTTGCCTGCAGTCGCTTCCAGAATCCATCGGAAACATGAGAAATCTTCGCGATCTGCAACTCAGTCAAAATCCGTTAACGGCTTTGCCCGCTTCGCTGTGCAACCTTAGTAGATTGGAGACGCTCAACGTTTTCAATAGCCCCAAGCTCATGGCGCTTCCCGATAATTTGGTGAGTCCCGATGCCACCGGTCAAATGCAGGGCCTGACCAGCCTGAAAGACCTGACATTGGGTAATACCGGCCTGACGTCGCTCCCCGCCTCTGCGACAGGCTTGCTTAAACTTCAGAAACTTGATCTCAGTGGCTCGCCCGTGCAAAGCCTCCCGTCTGACATGCACAGATTGAAAAATTTGCTGGAGCTGCACCTAGATAAGGCCAAGATCGAACTGCTTCCGCCAGCACTGTGCGACTTGTCGCAGCTGGAGCAACTCAAGTTGAGTAGGTGCCAGCAATTACGTGCGCTCCCGGAGAAACTGGGGCAGCTCGGGGAGCTTGAAGTTCTCGATCTGCGCGGCTGCAATAATCTGGCCGCGCTTCCTGCAACAATTGCGCAGCTGCCTGCCGGCTGCAAGATCACGGTCCCCTCTCATCTTCAAGCTCAGCTCGCTAATCTGCGGCCACCTGATGTCATCGAAGCTCGGCTCGCCACAATCGCCGCCAGCCAAATTCAGCTCACATCGGACGAAATCAACGCTACTGGAGTGGCGATGCTAGAGTTGTTGTCCGAAGGCAAGAATCCATTCCTGCTGGGCAATCCAAGCTACGAACGAGAATCTCGACCTGGGGAAGCCGCTAGAACGCTAGGTGAAAGTGATGCCATCAAACGGATGCTGTGGGAAAGCGATATCGAAAGAAAGCGCGACATGTTGGCGGAACGCGCAGAACACGGTTCCCATGATGAGGAGTGGAAACGTCTAAAGAATGCAAATTTGCAAGGTTACACAGAAACGTCTGAAGCCAACTATGTCAACCTCGTCAAAGCTGTTCAAATGTGGGAGGCACGCGAGAGAGCGGTGCTATTTAAGCCAGAAAATCGCAAAGCATTTCCAGTGCTGCCTATTTTTCTACCTGAGCAACCGGAAGCTGACTCGCACGCCAACCCGTAGCACGCATAGGACTAGCTGCGCACTCGCAGATCGGGCGTTGTTCTGCAAACCGGCCACGGCGACCGGCACGGCGCTCGATGTCCACCATGGCGCACGGGGTTTTCCCTGGCGTCCCCGGCGGCTCGTCGCCAGGGCGCTACGGCTCCTGCAACAACGCCACGATCCGGCGCACGCGCGCAACGTCGGTGCGCTGGTAATCGCCGCCCAGGTCGCGAATGTACGCATGCGGCGCATGCACCTGCGCGCCGACCGGCGTACGCGCCGAAGCGTGCAGCTCGCGCGCGCCGGTCTGCATGCGCAGCGCGCGCACGTTGTGCTCGGACACGCCGGCCCCCGGCATCACGCTGATGCGATCGCCGGCCTGGCGCACCAGCGCGGCGATGCGCTCCATGCCGTCCAACGCCGTCGCGCGCGCCCCCGAGGTCAAGACGCGTTCGCAGCCCAGCGCGATCGCATCCTCCAGCGCCCGCGACGGATCGGCGCTGACATCGATCGCGCGGTGGAAGGTCACCCCGAGCGTTCCGGCGGCCGCGATCAGCACCCGCATCGTCGCCATATCCACTTCCCCAGCCGGATCCAGCGCCCCCAGCACCACCCCGTCGCAGCCCAGCCGCACGCACTGCTCCACGTCGCGGCGCATCGCCTCCACTTCCGCTTCGTCGAACACGAAATCGCCGACCCGCGGGCGGATCAGCACGTACAGCGGAATGGTCAAGCGATCGCGCAGCACCGCCAGCGTGCCGAACGACGGCGTCAGCCCACCGCCGTCCAGGCCGCCGCACAGCTCCACCCGCATCGCCCCGCCGGCCTGCGCCGCCAGCGCCGAACCGATCGAATCGGCGGCAACCTCCAGTCCCATCGGCACGACCCGGCTCACGCGGCCGGCTTCGCGAAATGGCTCTGCCCCGGCAGCAACAGATCCTGCCGCTGCGCATCGCAGACCGCGTAACTGAAACCGGGCTGGATCGCGAACGCACCGACCTCGCCACGCTTGTTCATCGCCAGGAACCCGACCTGCAGGTCACGCGTCAGCTGCGGCTTGCGCCGCACGATCCGCATCACCACCTCGCGGCAGGCCTCGGCCGGACTCTTGCCCTGGCGCATCATCTCCACCACCGCGAAACTGCCGACATTGCGGATCACTTCCTCGCCGACGCCGGTCGAGGTCGCGCCACCGACCTCGTTGTCCACGTAAAGACCGGCACCGATGATCGGACTGTCGCCGACCCGCCCGTGCATCTTCCACGCCATGCCGCTGGTGGTGCAGGCCCCGGACAGATTGCCGTGCGCGTCCAGCGCCAGCATGCCGATGGTGTCGTGGTTGTCCTTGCCGCCGGGCAGCGTGCCCTTCTGGTAGGCGCGGTTCTCGATGTTCGCTTCCGGCTTGTACTCGGATTTCTTCAGCCACTCCTTCCACGCCTTCTCCGACGACGGCGTCAGCAGGTTGGTGCGCTCGAAGCCCTGCGCCAGCGCGAACTGCAGCGCCCCGTCGCCGACCAGCATCACGTGCGGCGTCTTCTCCATCACCCGCCGCGCCACCGAGATCGCATGCACGATGTCCTCCAGCGCGGCCACCGACCCGCAGCCGCCGGTGTGATCCATGATGCAGGCATCGAGCGTGACCCGCCCATCGCGGTCGGGATAGCCGCCCAGCCCCACCGTCGGATTGTCGGGGTCGGCCTCCGGCACCCGCACCCCGGCCTCCACCGCATCCAGCGCCGCGCCACCGCGCGCCAGCACCTGCCACGCCGCCTGGTTCGCCGCGATCCCGAAATCCCAGGTCGAGATCACCCGCGCCGCGCCGCGCGGCAGCGGTGCGACGCCGTTGCTGGCGGCGGCCCGTGCGCGCGGCAACGCGGCGGCCAGGCCGGTGGCGAGGGCGCCGAAGGCGGCGGTCTTGAGGAAGTGGCGGCGTTCGTGCATTGGGTGGGCTCCAGCGCGGGGAAGGATGGCGCAGCGCAAAGCGCGCGCGGTTGGCCTTGCATCATGCGCCCTACGTCAGAATAGTTGTCGCCCCGATAGGATCCGAAGCCAAGGGGCGATGACGAGAGGTTGAAGTGGCACGATACGGACAACAGTTCAAGAACAGGGCGGTGGCGCGTTTGCTGCCGCCGGAGAGCGCGGCGGTAAGCGATGTGTCGCGGGAGAGTGGCGTCTCCGAAGCGACGCTGGAGCGTTGGCTGAGCCAGTCGCTGGCCGAACCGCAACGTGAGCGGCTGTGGACGTCGGCGGCGCGGTTCGATGCGGTGTTGACGACGGCCAGCCTGGACGAGGCTTCGCGTGGTGCATGGTGCCGCAGCAACGGGGTGTACCCGCAAGAGCTGACGCGGTGGCGCGAGGCGGCCCAGCGCAGCTTGGCCGAGCCTGGCGAGATTGGAGCCGATACTCGACAGGACAAACAGGACCGGCGTCGTATCCGGGAGCTTGAGCGCGAGTTGCGGCGCAAGGACAAGGCGCTGGCCGAGACGGCCGCGTTGCTGGTGCTGTCAAAAAACTCGAGACGATCTTCAGCAAAGGCGAGGACGAATGATCGTTCTGGAAGATCGTCAAAGCCTGGTGGCCGACATCGAACAAGCCCCCCGTGATGGTGCCCGGCTGGGACAGGCCTGTCGCATTGCCGGCATCGATGTCCGCACCCTGCAACGATGGAGGTCCAATGACAGTCTGGTCACTGGCGATCGACGTCCACACGCGGTACGAAAGCGCCCAGCGCATGCGTTGACCGAGGACGAGCGTGCTCAAGTGCTGAACGTCGCCAACGAACCGCGTTTTGCCGACATGCCATCGGCGCGCATCGTGCCGATGCTGGCCGACGAAGGCCGCGACATCGCCAGCGAATCGAGCTTTGCCCGCATCCTGCGCGAATACGGCCAGAACGCCCGCCGCGGCCGTGCTCGCGCCCCGCGCCCCAGCCGGGCGCCGAGCACGCATATCGCCACGGCGCCGGGCCAGGTCTGGTGCTGGGACATGACCTACTTGCCGGCCGAGGTGGCAGGTCGCTGGTTCCACCTGTTCCTGATCATGGATCTGTACAGCCGCAAGATCATCGGTTGGGAGGTGCACGACAGCGATGGGGCAGAACATGCCACGCACCTGGTCAGGCGCACGGCGCTGGCCGAGAACATCGTGCTTCAGGATCCCGCACACCGCCCGGTCTTACACGGCGACAACGGCGCCTCGTTCAAGGCCACCACCGTGCTGGCGATGCTGTACTGGCTGGGCATCAAGCCGTCGTACTCGCGCCCGCGCGTGAGCGACGACAATGCCTTCGTCGAATCGCTGTTCCGCACCGCCAAGTACCGCCCCGAGTTCCCGGCCACCGGCTTTGCCGACCTCGACGGCGCGCGCCAATGGGCAGCGAACTTCGTACGTTGGTACAACGTCGAGCATCGCCACAGCAGCATCGGCTATGTCAGCCCCGAGCAGCGGCACGCCGGACAGGACCTGGCCATCCTCCAGGCCCGTCATGGGCTGTACCAGCAAGCACGTCAGGCCAACCCGGCACGCTGGAGCGGTCGAACCCGGAACTGGGAGCGCATCACTGCCGTCGCGTTGAATCCGGAGAAGGAGGCCGCCGTCGCGGCAGCCACTGAAACTCAAGAAGCCGCATGAATCAGGCGACAACTATCTTGACATGCACCGCATGCGGCAGAGCGGGGTGGGATTGAATGGGTGATGCGTCATCGAATTGCCCGTGGCGAGTCAGACGGTGGATCAAATACATCTATAGCTGCTGCGACCAGATAACCCAGTGGTATATCCAGTTATTTCACCCCGACGGAATCATCCGAAGCTACATGTTTTTGCTGAAGTTCTCGTACGCAATCGTTAGTGCAACCATGCCTACCACACCACACACGGACAACCAAAACCCCCACCTATCACCCACAGAACGAAAAGGCTTCCTTTTGGGGAAATTCATATAGGCAATCCAACGCATCCCTCCACCAACCATCAAGCAAAAAACGAAAGAGAGCATAAGCACAATGTAAACACCCTTCATCACTTACCTCCACACTTATTGCATTCTTTTTTCTCTAGAACAATGGCTTGCCCGACCCCCACAGAATAAAGCGAACCATCAAAGCCTCCTTGAGATTGATGCCAACCCGAGCCTTTTGCGCCTGTATCGAGTGACGTCCAAGCTCCGCCTATCGTAATTTTCTGATAAAGCTGGTAGCCGGGACCAAAAGAAACCGAACCCACCGAAAACTTAGCATATGGGCCATTAAAAATATTTGGATCAGGCACCCCATCGGCGTCCGAAAGTTCCACAGATGATCCAGTCATAGATATTGGATAACCGATACCACCAGCCCCTCCCAAAGCCATGATGTATACATACGCAAGACCTCCATCGGGGCATGGTGAAGTAAGCTGATAAAAATCAATGAAACCGCCATACCGGCCCGCACCTCCACCTACACCGTAGCTATTTCCTTTCCATGTTGCCAAGCCCCAAGCATCGCTATGATCCAAAGGAGCCTGCAAAGAGTATCCATAGGTATTTAGGCCGCCATTCAACCCAATCGGATCACTCTGCCCATACCGCCCCGTGCTGGGGTCATAGTCCCGGAAGTAGTTCTGGTTGAACCCTGTCGCCGCATCGTAGCGCTGCCCCGGGAAGCGCATGTCGAACACGAACGCGGTGCCGTCCTTGTCCGGGTCCTGATCCGGTGAGGTGTTGCCGAATGCTTCGCCCTTCAGGTCCCAGGTCCAGATCGCCACGTCGCGCACCGGGTCGATCACCGCGCGCGGGGTGCCCAAGTGGTCCGGCTGCACGTAGCGCAGGCTGTTCTTGGCCAGCACGCCGACCGGCAGGTCGTCCAGCCAGATCGCTTGCTGCAGCGACGCGCCGTTGGCGTCGTAGTTGCCAAGCCAGTGTCCGCTCTCGTCGTACAGCGTGTAGGTGTTGGTCTTGTCCACCCGACGCACCTGCTCGCCGCGGCCGTTGTAGCCATATTTCATGACCACCGTGCCGGCGCGCTTGGCCTGGCTCATCCGGCCCGTGGCGTCGTAGGCGAACTCCTGCGCGGTGCCGCCAATGGAGAGGGTGTTGCCGATCGCGTCGTAGGTGCGCGCGGTGCCGGCTACCGCGCTCAGGCGATGCTTGGTGGTCGGATAGGTGTAGCTCTGCGTGCTGGTATTGACCTTGGCGCTGAGCCGGTTGCCGGTGGCGTCGTAGCTGTAGCCGTCGATCACCGTGCCGGTCGGGCCGTCCTTGAATGCGGTTAATCGGCCCAGGGCGTCGTAGTCCAGGCTGACCACCGGGGCGGTGTTGCCGGCGGCGGTCAGGGCGCTGAGGTTGCCGGCCGGGTCGAACGCGAAGCCGGTGCTCAGGCCGTCGCTGCGGGTGTCGCTGACTGCCAGCGGGCGGTAGTCCTGATCCAGCACGCGCTGCATCGGGCGGCCGTTGCCGTAGGACCAGCTCGCCACCGGGCCGAACGGGTAGTAGGTGGCGTTGCCCAGCAGCACCTGCCGGGTGCCGCCGGCCGGGGTCACGCCCACTTCCGTGGTCTGGCCTTGGGCGTTGCGCACGTAATCCACCGCCGCGCCGTCGGGATAGGTCAGCCGGCTCAGCTGGCCGGCCTTGGTGTAGGCGTAGCGCAGCACGAACACCTTGCCGTTGGTGGTCTGCACCTTGCGCACCAGGTCGCCGAAGCGGTCGTAGCAGTAGTCGGTGGTGCCGCTGCTGTCCTGCATCCGGGACAGGCGGCCGATGGCGTAGGTCTCGCCGCTGGCGCATGTGGTCTGGCTGACGTCGTAGGTGTAGGTGACGTTGTGGCTGCTGGTCGGATAGGTGACCTTGGTCAGCCGGTTCAGCGCGTCGTAGCTGTAGGTGGTCTTGATGTTGCGCGCATCGGTCTGCGTGGCACGGTTGCCGGCGCTGTCGTAGGTGTACGTGGTGACGCCGGTGTCAGGGCTGGTGAGCTTGGTCATGTCGCCCAGACCGTTGTAGGCGTAGGTGGTGTCCAGGCCCTTCGGGTCGGTGACTTTGGTCAGGTTGTCCAGCGCGTCGTAGCCGAACTTCGTCTCCGCGGCGATGCCGCCCACGTCCTGCAACGTGCGGGCGAGGCGATTGAGCGGGTCGTAGTCGTTCTGGGTTACGTGACTAAGCGCATCGGTGACGGTCTTGGTGTTGCCGTTGGCGTCATAGCCGAAGTCGGTCGGGTCGCCGCTGGCGGTAGCCTGCGTCGCCAACTGGCCGAGCTGGTTGTAGACCCGCGACAGCGTGCGCTTAAGTGTGCCTGACGCGTCCTTGGTGTCTTCCTTGACCCGGTTGCCGGCGTTGTCCAGCGTGTAATGCAGCGTGTTGCCGGCGTTGTCGGCGATATCGGTCAGGCGGTGCGCCGTGTCGTAGGTGAAGGCGGTGAAGGCGCCGTCCGGCTGGGTCACCTGCTTGACCAGGCCGGTCGGCCAGTAGTCGATCAGGGTGATGCGGTCGTCGCTCTCGCCGGTGTCGTCAGTGCCGCGCACCTTGCTGGCGGTCAGCCAGCCCCGGGGGTGGTAGGTGAAGTCGGTGATGGTGCCGTTGGCGTCCTTCATCGACAGCATGCGGCCGGCGCCGTCATAGGATAGGTACTCGGTCACCTGGCCCAGGGCGTTGGTGAATTTCCAGAGGTCGCCTTTGCGTTGGGGGCACGTTGCAGGTGTAGTAGCGCAGGTCGTATCGTCGGATGGGTAATAGCTGTAGAAAGCTACATCAGAAGAGGTTACAGACGGCCCATCAATGCTTTTCATGAGCCCAACAAGAGGGCATGCATCTGTCGTATTTGCAACATCCGATTCTGCGCAGTATGCGTAGCTAGTCTGCCGCACACCCACTGGCGCAGAAGCTTGGGATCCACATTGATATGAAAGTGCCGAAGACTCGCCCGGAGCGTATTCACAATAAAAAGAAAGCAATCCCGCAGAATTATATGCAAACTTTTCCAACGAAACGACACCTTGCGAGGTACTGACCTTCTTTTCTACAACATGATTTTTATCGTCGCGTGCAGTCTCGGTAGAACGTTCCTGCAAAGTTTGAACAGCCACCGTTGAAACCCTGACGGCATCGGAAGCAGAAGCGACTGCATCGGAGTAGCTATGACTTGCACTCACCCCCCGTCTATCAATTGAAGAAGTGAGTCTTCCATTCTGGTCGTAGCCATCTACTTTTGTGCCCGCGCTGCCGGAAATACCGGTAACCTGTTTGAAAGCGCCATTGGATAACGCATACGAAAGGGACTCTCCTAACGGCGTAGTGACTAGCGCACTTTCGCCATCGACATAGCTAATTCTTGTCTCTGCAACCTTGGTGCCAGCAGCGTGCAGCGCACTACCTTCAACAAAGCCACGGGAATCATAAGAAAATGTCGCATAGCGCTCAGCACCATCCGCAATACCTGTCAGCAGATGACGGATATTAGCTGGGCTAGATTCTTCCTCGTTGTAATAATAGGAACGAACCGATCCATCAGCATAGTTGGCAGCGACCAGATTCCTTTCCGAATCATAGTCGTAATCAACATAGCCACCATCGCTTTGGCTTACGCGCTTCAAAACGCCATTGGCATAGCTAAAACTTAGTGTACGGCCCAAGCCATCCGTCGCCAGAACCAGTTGGCCGCGCTGGTATGTCAGCGCCACATCGTAAGCGGCACCTTTTTCCGAAACAATGCTGAGCAAGCTTCCATCTGTTGAGTAAAATCGCTTTTCGCCATTGGCTTTGGTTAGAAGATAAGACCCATCATCCAGAACAACCAATAGATCTTCGCTGTTCTGAGCCCCTCGATAAATGTGATAGCCGGTCTGAATAAAAAATTGATAAACCCCGTCCTCTGTCGTGATGGATGGCCTGGTAAGGCCACTCACCCTCTCCAAAAATGTGTGCCCCCAACCGACTCCAACAGCATCGCCCTGCTGAATCTCTTGCAACGAGTGGTAATAGCGAGAGAATGGTTTTCCAGCGAACCAAAGGTCTGGCTCGTTACGCATTTTATCCGCTGTTGCGGGGAAGCACGGATTTTCATTAGCCGGACAAGAAGGCGTCTGACTTGGACCACCCACATCTCGTTTGACTATACGCTGCTCAGGTTTTCCGGCAGTACAAAGATAGGGCCAAATTGCGATATAATCCGGATTGCCAGTGTTATTATATGCCGGATTGTAGCCCCAAATTGGCCAGAACCCGACAGGACAATCATAAGTCTGCACCTTTACCAGCTGAAACTGCCATGGGTCGGGATAGTCCTGCCCCCAGCCTGGGCACCAAGTATCATTTTTAAGCCACCTATCCTGTGGCGTCATGAAATCCAAATAACCAGCACCGTAATAATCACGACTATATACGAACGGCTCACCATACGACCCTTCAACACGTATATTAGAGAAGGTGCAATCCGGATAAACTCCTTGGAAATAGGTCATCATGTTATGGACTATCTCCGCCTCATCCGCACAACGCCCAGGAAAATTGGGATCTTCTGCCTGCTTGCAGAATCCCGGGATAGCTTCATAACCCCACCCACCAATAGAGTAGCTTGGGGGATTGAAGTGGGTCGGCGCTTGATCAGGAGCCACATAGACAAGACTCACTATTGGTGTCGCGCTCTGATCGTTGACTTCAGTCCTGGAACGAATCAGTTGCTTACCATAGGCGAAATAAGTCCGCATTTCGGCCTCAGCCTCCTGGAGGGAAGCAAAGCAAGCACTCTCATAACAATACTGACTGGACTGGACGGCGGCCGCATTCCCACATAGAAACGTGGAAGCAAGAGCAAGCACAGCCGTACAAACACCCAAAAACAGCCTTGGCATACAAACTCCCTTTCATAGCCTTGTCAATTCACACATGCGTCAGCGCTACAACGATCTCTCTATTTAAGCCACTACCTAAAACCGCTCCCCAATCATCCCCTCGATCGCCTCCATATCCGGCAACAACGCACTCTGCTCACCCAGCAGCACACGCATATGCACGCCAGCAGGCAACGTTTCCTCGGAGGCGTCGGCAAGCAAGCCATCGCGCGGGACCGAGATCAGTTGCGGGAAGGATTGGGTGATCAGGGCGAAGTACGGCAGGTCGGGGTTGCCGCCCAGCGCCTTCAGCACGACGATCTTGTTGTTGGAGGCGACGGTCTCGCTGCCCAGGCCGGTCAGGCGGGCGAACGAGAGCAGCGGGACTTTCCAGCCGTACCAGGCGATCTGGCCGAGCAGCCAGTGCGGGGCGTCGGGCAGCGGTTCGACCGGCACGCGCGACATCACTTCGGCGACGGTGGCGTTGGGCAGCAGCGCCCGCTCGCTGCCGGCCTGGATCAGGACACCGCGGATTTCGTCGTTGCTGGCGTAGCTGCTCATGGATTACGTCGTCCTGGAACCGGGAAAAACGCGCGGGCGGCGGCTCAGCCGCCCCATCGCGCGGACAGGGCCTGCGCCAGCTGCACCGGGTCGCCACCGGGATGGCCGCGGCCGATCAGCTGCGTCGCGGCGGCCGGGTCGTAGCAACCGTCGCCGGTCTGGCCGGCGACCCAGGCGCCTTGCGCGGCGAGCGCAAGCACGTCGTCGACCTGTTGCGGGTCGCTGCCGCTGAGCAGCAGCACGGCGCTGTGCGCAGCCGGCAAGCCGCCGACCACCGAGGCACCGGCGGCCTGGGCAATGAAGCGCAGGCCGGCTTTTTCGCCGCTGCGCACGCCGACGTCGTCGGGCAGGATGTAGACGTTGCCGACGCCGACCGCCTGGCCGGCTTCGGCCAGCAGCACCGGCAGCGCGGACACGCGCGCGATCTGCTTGACCAGGTTGCCGTAGCGGCCGCCGTCCAGGCGCAGTTGTACCAGCAGCGGCTGCGGGAAGCCCGCCGGCAATGCGGCGAGCAGGCGACGGATGGCATCGGGACCGCCGATACCGGCCATCACCAGCACCGCGCCCTGCGCGACCGTGACTGCAGCGGCGGCGTTATCGATGGCGGCCTCCACCTCCGAGTCCAGCGCGACCAGCGACAGGCCTTCGGTGGAAATCTGCATCTGGCTCAGCGGCGCGCGCGCCTGCACCACCAGCGGCGCGTCGTCGTCCACCAGCGACCAGGCGCTGGCCGGCAGCGGCGGCGGCGCGCTGACCGGCGCGGTGGCGGACACCGCCGCGAGCGGGGCCGCCGCTTCCTGCGTGGTTGCGGACGCGACTGTATCGCCAGCGGCGATCTGGTCGCGCGAGAACTGCATGTCCTCGAAGCCCGGCGCGGCATCGGCCGGCGGCTGCCAGGCATAGAAACTGTCGCCGGGCACGGTGGTGGCGAAGCTGGCCGCTTCCTCGACATGGAAGCCGATCGGCGCGCCTTCGTGCAGTTGCGCCGGGGTCGCCGGCAGGCCCGGTTCGGGCTGCAGGCCGGTGTCGGTTTCGCGCCCCGGCGGCAGCACGTCCTGGTGGCCTTGCAGCTTGGCCGCCAGGTGCCGCGCCCAGCGCTGCGCTTCCCAGCCCTCGCGGCGCGCGGCCAGTTCGGCCTCTTCGAAGATCACGGTGACGCCGGGCAAGTCCAGCGCCGCATCCAGCCGCTCCAGCGCGTCCTCGATCGCCGGTTCCAGCGCGATCAGCACCGCGTCGGGCGCGGCGTCGGCCAGGGTCTGCGCATCGATCGCGCCGGGGTCGTCCTCGAGCACGATCGCCGCGCCGACCTGGTGCAGCGCCTCGCGCAGGCGCTCGCGCGCCTGGCCGGGACGCGCCAGCAGCGCGACCGGAGTGCCGCCGGCGGCGCCGTCATTCACGAACACGGGCGACCCCCAGCAGGTCGTACACGTTGCGCATCAGATCCAACTCTTGGTAAGGCTTGCCCAGGTAGCGCTGCACGCCGATCTCGAAGGCGCGCTGGCGGTGCTTGTCGCCGCTGCGCGAGGTGATCATCACGATCGGCACTGATGTGTAGCGGGGGTCGGCGCGCATCGCGGTCGCCAGTTCGTAGCCATCCATGCGCGGCATCTCGATATCCAGCAGCATCAGGTCGGGAACGCGCTCTTCGAGGCGCTCCAGCGCCTCGATGCCGTCACGGGCGGCGATCACGTCGAAGTTGTGGCGTTCCAGCACGCGGCCGGTAACCTTGCGCATGGTCAGCGAATCGTCGACCACCATCACCAGCGGCACGCGCCGCTGTTCGGTCGGCGCCGCTTCCACCACCGGCCGCGCCGGCTGCGCCAGGTAGCGGCGCACCAGCGGGGCGACGTCCAGGATCACCACCACGCGGCCATCGCCGGTGATGGTGGCGCCGTAGATGCCGGGCACCGAGGCGATCTGCAGGCCGACCGGCTTGACCACGATTTCGCGGTTGCCGAGCACCTGGTCGATCGCCACCGCGGCGCGCAGGTCGCCGGCGCGCACCAGCAGCAGCGGCACCTGCATCTGCCCTTCGGCCCGCGCCGGCGCCTGGCCGACCAGCGAGCCGAGGTCGTGCAGGGCGAATTCCTCGCCGCTGTAGTGGTAGCCGCCGTCGGCCGCTTCGAAACGCTCGCGGCTGATGCGGCCGATGCCGCTGACCGAGGCCACCGGCACGGCGAAGGTGGTCTCGCCGATCTGCACGAACACCGCCTGGGTCACCGCCAGGGTCTGCGGCAGGCGCAGGGTGAAGGTCACGCCCTGGCCCCATACCGAGTGGATGTCCACCGAGCCGCCGAGCTGGCGCACTTCGTTGCGCACCACGTCCATGCCCACGCCGCGGCCGGCCAGCTGGCTGACCTGGTCGTAGGTGCTGAAGCCGGGGGCGAAGATCAGCGAATCCAGCTCTTCGTCGGACAGCGCGGCGCCGATCGCGATCAGGCCGCGCTGTTCGGCGCGGTGACGGATCGCGTCGCGGTTGAGGCCGGCGCCGTCGTCGGCCACTTCCAGCACGATTTCCGAGCCTTCGCGGCGCAGACGGATGGCGATGCTGCCCTCTTCCGCCTTGCCCGCGGCGCGGCGCTGCTCCGGCGTTTCCAGGCCGTGCGCGACCGAGTTGCGCAGCATGTGCTCCAGCGGCGCGATCATGCGGTCGAGCACGTTGCGGTCGAGTTCGCCGTGGGTGCCTTCCAGGGTCAGATGCACCTGCTTGCCGGTCTCGCTGGCGGCCTGGCGCACCACGCGGCGCAGCCGCGGCACCAGGCCGTCGAACGGCACCATGCGCGCGCGCATCAGCCCGTCCTGCAGTTCCGAACTCACCCGCGACTGCTGTTGCAGCAGACCGTCGTACTGGCGCGCCAGGTCGTCGAGCACGCCTTGCAGGCCGCCCAGGTCGGCCGCCGATTCGTTCAGCGCGCGGCTGAGCTGCTGCAGCGTGGAGAAGCGGTCCAGTTCCAGCGGATCGAAGCTCTGCTCGGTCTGGTCCTGTTCGCGCTGGTAGCGGGCGACGATCTGCGCTTCGGTTTCCAGGTCCAGGCGGCGCAGCTGGTCGCGCAGTCGCGCATTGGTGCGGTCCAGTTCGGACATCGCGCCACGGAACGCGCCGAGCTGCTGTTCCAGGCGCGAGCGGTAGATCGCCACTTCGCCGGCGTGGTTGACCAGGCGATCCAGCAGGTCGGCGCGCACGCGCACCTGTTCCTGCATCGGCCGCGCGATCGACTCCTCGTCGAGCGTGCCGTCCACCGGCAGCGGTGCCGACAGCGGCGCCGGCGCCGGGGCGGGCACCGAGGCCGGATCGACCGCGGCCTGGATCATCGCCGCCACGTCGGCATCGGCGTGGGCGTGGGCATGGGCACCGGCAGCGGCGTCGACAGCGACCCCGATATCGACGCCGGCATCCAGCGGCAGGCTGCGGCCGTGCGTGCGCGCGTGGAAGCGGCCGATCAGGTCGACCGGCATCGCCACCGCGCGGTGGTTGCCGGTGAGGGTGAGCAACTGGTGCAGGCGGTCGAACCCGCGTTCGAGCAATTGCACGTCGCCGCGATCGAGTTCGGTGCGATTGGCGGCCACCGCTTCCAGCAGCGATTCGATGCCGTGGCCGAGGTCGCCGATCGGATTGACCCCGGCCATGCGCGCGCCGCCCTTGAGCGTGTGCAGGTCGCGCTGCAGGCCGGCGAGCGCGTCGCGGTCCTGCGGCGCGGCGCGCAGTTCGGCGATCAGGCGGTCGCAATGGTCGAGCAGGTCCTTGCCTTCCTCGACGAAGATATCGACCAGCTCGCGGTCCAGGTCGGCGAAGTCCAGCGGACCGAGATCGACTGCGGCCAGGTCGTCCGCGGCGGTGTCGGCGGGTGCGGGTTCGGCATCCATCTCCGCGGCGTGCGCGGCGTCGCCCGCATGCGCGGCATCGTCCGCTGCGGCAGCGGCGAGGTCGGCCGGATGCGTCTGGTCGGCATACGCCGCATCGACATACGGCGCTTCGACCGGCGCTGGGTCGGAGCCTGCAGCGTCCTCGTGCGTGGCAGCGTGCGCCGTCGCGTCGGCCGGATCCGCTTGTTCGGCTTCGGTCGTCGCGGCATGCGCAGCGTCGGCATCGGCATCGGCGAATTCGGGCGCGGCATGCACGCTGTCTTCGGCATGCGCCGCCGCGTCGTCCGCCGCCGGCAACGGTTCGGCATCGTCGTTCGCCGAGACCGGCTCGCTGCCGCGCCAATGCGTGGACGGTTGCACCGGCTCGGCGTTGAATGCATAGCCGTGCGGATCGCGCTCCTGGTCGTGCTCGCTCTGGTCGTGCGCGCCTTCAACCGGCTCACCTTCGATGTGCCCGGCCTGGTCGTGCGCGCCTTGCTGCGGGTCTTCCTGGCGCTCGCCGTGATGGGTTTCGTCGTGCGTCGCGCCATCGTCGGCCGCTACGTCCTGCTCCTGCGTCTCGACCGTCGCTTCCACAGGCGGCGGCAGGTCGCTGTCCGCCGGCACGCGCTCCTCGGCCAGCGGCGCGTCGACGGTCAATTCGTCGAGCTTGCCGTCCTGAGCCAGCAGTGCCTGTTCGTCGGCGTCGATTGCGACAGGCTCGCTGTCGGCCGGCGCAGCGGCGACCGCGCTCGCTTGCTCTGCTGCGCCGTCCGCATCGTGCGCAACGTCGGATGCGGCGCTGTCGCGTTCGTGTGCGTCGAATGCAGCCGCCGACGATCCCATGTCGTCGGCAGCTTCTTCGCTCGGTGCATGCGAATGCGCGGCATCGAATGCCGATGGCGCATCGACTGCAGGCGCCACCGAGGCCTCGGCATCGGCGCTTTCGGCGACAGGCGCGGCGGCAGCACGTTCCGCGTCCGTGCCGGCCGCTTCGAGATGCCTGGCATCGCCCAGGTACGCCGACAGATCGTCGGCCGAGGTGAGTTCCACCGCCTGCAGCAACTGCGCGTCCAGCCCGGCATCGGCGTGCGACTGCGGCGCGTCTTCGTCGTCCTCGTCGTGCACGACCGAAGGCCACTGCACTTCCGGCAGCGTGGCGACCAGCGCCTGCAGGCGCTGCGCCAGTTCGGTGAACGGGGGGATCACCGGCGACGGCGCCTGCAGTTCCTCGATGGTGGCGGCGATGGCGTGCGCGGCATCGGCGAGCGCACGCACGCCGTCGGCGCCGGGCGCCACGGCGGCGGCCAGCAGGCGCTTGACGTAGCTCTCGGCCGGGCCGGTGACCTCGGTGATTTCCGGCACGTCGGTCATCGCGAACGCGCCGCTCATCGTGTGCACCGCGCGCAGCAGCGCCTCGGTGGCCGGCTGCGGCGCATGCTGCAGCCAGTCGCGGACCGTCTCCAGGTGGGTGCCGACCTCGGCTTCGAGGATCTCGCGCAGCACGCTGTCCACCGAGGCCGGCGTGCCGGCGCGCGGTGCGGCAGCGGCCGGCGCTGGCGCGGCGGCGAAATAGTAGGCGTCCTCGCCTGCCGCGATGCGGTCGGCGACCATCTGGATCGCGTCCAGGTCGGCATGGATGACACCGTGCCCGCGCAGCGCGGCATTGAGCTGCGGCAACACCTCGTAGGCCAGTTCGACCATCGTCACCACCGCCGGACTGGCCGCACGGGTGCCATCGAGCACGCGATTGAGCATGCCCTCGATCTTCCAGCTGAACTCGCCGAGCACGCGCGCGCCGACCAGCCGACCGCTGCCCTTCAGGGTGTGGAACACGCGACGGATCGGACGCAGGCTTTCCTGCTGGTTCGGCGCGGCGCGCCATGCCGGCAGCAGGTTGCCGAGGTTGACCAGCTCCTCGTCGAATTCCTCGAGGAACACCTCGCGGATGTCGGCGTCGATCTCGCCGCCGTCGTCCACGAAGCCGCCGTCGATGGCTGCGGGCGCAGGCGCTTCGGCTTCTTCGACGGCATCGCTGGCCGCTGCCGCGTAGCCGTCGCTGGTGTCGGTTGCGGGGTCGGCCGCGGCAGGCGCGGCGGCGACATCGAACTGGGCGGCGGCGGCGTCGAGTTCGGCGAGGAACGCCGCCGACGCGACGTCCAGCTCGATCGGCTGGATGCTGGCCTTGTGCACGCCAGGCGCCGGCGCTTCCGGTTCCGGGATCGGCTCCGGCCAGGTCAGGTCGACGAACGGACTCTGTTCGGCGCCTGCATCGGCGCCGGCATGCTCTGCCTGGCCGGCATGCGCGGGCGGCGCTGCGCCGCTATCGGCCTCGGTTACGAACACGGTATCGCTCGACGACAGGTCGATGGTGGGCGTGTTGTGTTCGGCGGCCAAGCCGCTGTCGTCGTCGGCCAGGGTCGCCGGCGTCTCGTTCCAGACGATGCTGTGGACCTCGTCGGACGCGGTCTCGGCGAAGGCCGGCGCATCTTCCAGTTCGATCACCAGCACATCGTCGTGGGCGTTGTCGCTGGGTGCGGCGGCCGGCGCGTCGACGATGACAAAAGCCGGATCGTCGTGCTCGGCAGCGGATTCGAGTTCGGCGGATTCGGCGGCCACCGGATCGAAACCGTAGCCGGTTGACGCTGCATCGTCGGTCGCCGCGGGCGCGGCCTCGGCATGTGCGAAGGCCTGGTCGCGCGACGCATCGGGACTCTCCCAACGCAACGCATCGCCTTCCAACGTCAGCGTGTCGGTCCTGATCTGCAGCGGCTCGGCAGCGGCCGACCACTCTTCCTGTTCGGCGGCGACCGGATCGAAACTGATCGGCGCTGGCGCGACGGCGGAAGCATTCTCGTCGTCTACAGCATTGACCGACGCGGCGGACGGCGCGGCGTCGGCGGCGACGTCGATGTTCTCGGCGGTCTCGGCAGACTCGGTGTTCCCGGCGACCTCGGTGTCCTCCTGCAGCGTCCACTGCGGCGCCTGCGGCAGCTCGCCCGGCAGCGGCGGCGGCATGCTGGTGGCGATCGGCGCATCCGCGACCGGTGCCAGATCCCAGGACGGCACCGGCGGCGGTGCGGACACCGCACTCGGCACGTCGGCGATGTCATCGGCCGCCACGGCACCCCGCTCCGCCACGGGCGCGAGCAACAGCGCATCGGCCACCTGCGGCACCACGCCCTGCGGCGCCGGCGCAGCGCTGGGCAGCGGCCAGTAGCGCAGCGTTTCCAGGCTGCTGCGGGTGATGTCGAGGATTTCCTCGCGGCCCGGGCGGCGCTCGCGCAGCGCTTCCAGGTAGTACTCCAGGCTGGCCATCGCATCGGCCAGCGTGTCCAGCTGGCGCCCGCTGGGCACGCGGCGCTTGCCGATCAACTCGGTGGCCACGTAGCGGCGCACGCCTTCCAGGTAATCGGCCGGCTGCGGCAGTTCCAGCATGCGCAGCGCACCGGCGACCTCGCCGAGCAGGCGCGGCACCTCGCTCAGGCGCTCGTGTTCCCAATTGGTCTCGATGAAGGCGACGAAATGCTCGCGCGCGGCGGCGAAATTGGCGATCGCCTCGTGCGCCAGCACTTCCACCGTGCGCCGCGCCTCGGCGGCGCTGGCATCGTCGTGGATGCCGGCGCTGGCGCCGAGATAGGCGACCTGGTCGTCGAGCGAGGCATCCACGTACAGCAGCGCGCCGGCGATATCCAGCAACAGGCCCTCGTCGGCCTGGCGCTCGCCCTGGACGATGCTGCGCAGCGCATCGCGCTGCTGCACGACCACGCCGCGGGCCACGCCCAGGCCCATCACGCCGAGGGTGTCGGCGACGCTGCCGAGTTCGTCGACCTGGGTCTGCAGCGCGGCGACGTCGCCGCCGGTGCGCAGGTGCAGGTCGAGCGCGTCCTTGACCCGCAGCAGTTCTTCCTTGATCGCGGTGCCGACGGTGTCGAGCAGTTCGCGGTTGCGGCCGCTGAGGCTGCCGCGGGCATGATCAAGCTCGGCCTCGGTGGCGGCGCTGGCGTCGGGCGACAGCGCGAACAACGCGCCTTCGCTGAGCCCGGGCTCGCCGCGCGAAGCGCGGATCTCGTTGAGCAGCGGCAGCAGCACGATCGGAATGTCGCGATGGCCGTCCTGCAAACGCTCCAGGTAATCGGGCAACAGCACGGTGCCGCGCATCAGCGTGGCGCAGGCTTCGTCGCGATCGGGCACCTGGCCGTTCTGCACGGCGATGGCCAGCAGTTCCAGTTCCTCGGCGACCATCGCCGGCGCATACAGCTCGACCATGCGCAAGGTGCCCTGCACCTGGTGCAGGTAACCGGCGCAAAAGCGCATGCGGCTGGTGTCGGCCGGGTCTTCGACGAAGTATTCGATCTCCCCGCGCACCTGACGCAGGGTCTCGTCCAGCTCCGGCTTGACCCAGCCCAGGGCGGCATGGCTCATCGCATCGCGCAGCGCGCTCATCGCGGCGCTCCCGCGGACGGCCACGCGCCGCGCGTCGCCAGCGCGGCGGCGGTGTGCAGGGAGTGTTCACGGTAGGTCATGTGCGCTGTCCTTCCACCCTGTTCCGATCCGCTCACGCCGGCAGCTTGAAGTCGGCGACCGAGCGCCGCAGGTCCGCCGCCAGCTGCGCCAGCCGTCCGATCGAGTCGGCGGTCTGCTCGGCACCCTGCGAGGTCTGGCCGGTGATGCGGCGGATCACCTCCATCGTCTGGGTGATGTCGGTCGCCGCGGCGGACTGCTGGTGCGCGGCGATGGAGATGTTCTTGATGAGGTTGTTGAGCGCGTTGGAGACGCGCTCGATCTCGGTCAGCGCGGTGCCGGCGTCTTCGGCCAGGCGCGCGCCGGACACCACTTCGGAGGTGGTCTGCTCCATCGAGCTGACCGCTTCGTTGGTATCGGCCTGAATCGTCTGCACCAGGCCTTCGATCCGGCGCGTGGCGCCGGAGGTGCGTTCGGCCAGGCGCTGCACTTCGTCGGCGACCAGCGCGAAGCCGCGACCGGCCTCGCCCGCCGAGGCGGCCTGCACCGCGGCGTTGAGCGCCAGGATGTTGGTCTGCTCGGAAATGTCGTTGATCAGTTCGACGATCGAGCCGATCTCCTGGGTCGATTCGCCCAGGCGCTTGATGCGCTTGGAGGTTTCCTGGATCTGGTCGCGGATCTGGTCCATGCCCTGGATGGTCTCGCGGACCACGCCGGCACCTTCGGCGGCGATCACCACCGAGCGCTGCGCCACCTCGGCCGACTCGCTGGAGTTGCGCGAGACCTGTTCGATGCTGGCGGCGATTTCGTTGATGCGCTCGGACGCCGAGCCGATCTGCTCGGCCTGGTGGCCGGCGGCCTCGGCCAGTTGCAGCGCGGTGGCCTGGGTCTCCTCGGTGGAGATGGCGACCTTGGCCGAGGTGTCGTTGATCGTGGTGACCAGGTGGCGCAGCTCGTCGACCGCGTAGTTGATCGCGTCGGCGATGGCGCCGGTCATGTCCTCGGTGACCGAGGCCTTGACGGTCAGGTCGCCTTCGCCGAGCGAACTGATTTCGTCGAGCAGGCGCATGATCGCCTGCTGGTTGCGGCTGTTGTATTCGACCTGGGTCTGGTAGCGGATCTCCTGCTCGCGGCTGCGGCTGCGCACCGAGGTCCAGACGAAGCCGATGATCGACAGCAGCGCCAGCAGGCCGGACACCACGCCCAGCCAGAAGTTCGGGAACAGGCGGGTGTCGCGGGTGGAACCGAACGCGGAGAACGCGTCGAACAGCGTCTTGCTGTCGTCGAGCATCTGGTCCGAGCCGGCGGTCAGCGCCGCGGCCGAGGACTGCGCGGCGAACAGGCTGCGCGAGCTGGCCAGTAGCGCGTCCAGGTCCTTCTTCATTTCCGCCCACTGCGCCTGCGACTGCTCCAGCGCGGCCAGCGCGGCGGCGTTGCGCACCGGCGCGATGCCCAGCTCCTCGTTGCCGTTGCGCAGGCCCTCGAGCATCTGCCCGAACACCACCGAATCGCGCGCCAGCGCATCGCCGGCGCTGGCCGCGCCGCTGCCGCCCGCCCGCATCTCGGTGACGCGACGGGCCATGGTGCCGGCCACCACCACCTGCTGCAGGGTGTTGTAGATCTGCGCGGCGGGGGCGCCGCCGACGGTCATCGCGCGCACCACTTCGTTGAGCTGCGCCTGCAACTGCGGCACGCCGCCGACGAAGCGCTCGGCGTTGCCGGCCAGCGCCAGCACCGCCGGCTCGCTGTCCACCACCTGCTGCGCGTTCTTGCCCAGCGGGGTCCAGGTGCGGTTGAGCTCGGCCAGCGGGCCGGCGATGCCGGTCTCGTTGGCGTAGCGTGCGTTGAGTCCGGCGACGGTACTCACCACCCGTGCCTTGGTCTGCTTGAATTCCCTGTAGGTGGCCGCGTTGCCGGACACCGCATCGCGGCCCTGGTTGGCCAGCTGCTGCGACAGCACCTGCAGGTCGGCCGCGCCGGTGCTGGCGCCGGCCAGGCGATTGCCCTGCCAGGTGGCCACGCCGGTATTGGCGCCGAACACGATCAGCGACAGCGCCAGCAGGCCCAGCCAGAAACTCGTCCCCACGCTGCCAAGCTTGCTGGCCTTGGGGGCGTCCGCTGCAGTACTCATGATTCGACCTCGATCTTCGATGCGAAGGCAGGCCGCGCGCTCAGGCGGCGGCTTGACGGAATTCGGGTGTACGCGACAGCAGCGACAGCGAGAACACGCCCCAGTCGTGGCTGTCGCCGCGGAACGCGCGATCGACGAAATGCGCGTAGCGGCCCTGCGCCAGGTCGCCGGGTTCCACCGCCTGCGCTTCGGCGAAGCTGCGCTGGCCGAACAGTTCGTCGATGGTCAACGCCACGTCGCCGCCACTCTGGCGCATGATCAGCACGCGCTGGCCTTCCAGCAGCGAAGTGCGCTGGCCTTCCATGAATTGCTTCAAATCGACCACCGGGAACAGGTTGCCGCGCAGGTTGCCCACGCCCAGCAGCCACGGCTGCGCGCCCGGCACCGGGGTGATCGGCGGCATGCGCACGATTTCCACCACCTCGCGGAAGTCGGACACCAGGTGCCGGCTGCCGACGCGGAAGCCGACCCCGCGCCAGATGTTCGCGTCGAATTCGCGCTCGGGCATCTGCACCGCGTGCGCCAGGCTGCGCCGCTCGTAGGCCTCGAGGATGTCGAAGGGCGAACGCACGTCAGCCGACCAGTTGGTTGATGCGGGCGATCAGCTCGTCTTCGCGCGGCGGCTTGACGATGTAGTCGGTGGCGCCCTGGCGCATGCCCCAGACCTTGTCGGTCTCCATGCTCTTGGTGCTGATGATCAGCACCGGGATGTGCCGGGTGGCCTCGTCGCGCGACAGCGCGCGGGTGGCCTGGAAGCCGCTCATCCCCGGCAGCACCACGTCCATCAGCACCAGGCTGGGCGCCTGCTCGCGGACGAGCTTCAGCCCGTCCTCGGCGTTGTCGGTGGCGAGCACCTCGTGCCCGGCTTTTTCCAGCCACTGCGTGAACACCGCCCGGTCGGTCGGTGAGTCCTCGATCAACAAGATTCGAGCCATGCTGCCTTTCCCCCTGGTCAGGCGTTGACGTATGTGCGGATCGCGCCCAGCAGCTCTTCGCGTGTGAAGGGCTTGGTAAGGTACTGCTCGGAGCCGACGATGCGCCCGCGCGCCTTGTCGAACAGGCCGTCCTTGGAGGACAGCATGATCACCGGCGTCGCCTTGAACAGCTGGTTGCCCTTGATCAGCGCGCAGGTCTGATAGCCGTCCAGCCGCGGCATCATGATATCCACGAAGATGATCTGCGGCTGCTGATCGGCGATCTTGGCCAAGGCCTCGAAGCCGTCGGTGGCGGTGACCACCTCGCAGCCCTCGCGCTTCAACAACGTTTCGGCGGTGCGGCGGATCGTCTTCGAGTCATCGATCACCATGACCCTCAGTCCTGCGAGTTCCCCACCCGCAGTCGTGTTTTCACTCATTCACTTGCCCCCAGGCGCGCGACGCTTCATCGGATCCGGCCTCGCTGCGAAGCGACATGTATCCCAAGACCCGCACTTACTGTCAAGGCCGCCGCCACGGGTCTGCGTTGGACCACTTTCAAGCGCGAACTATGTCACAGTTTGATTGCGGACGCGCGACGCCGCGCGGCGTCGCGCGGCAGCCGTTGCGCGCCCCCGCCACCGACCCGCTACCATCCTCCATTCAGTCCCCCAGGTGCCGCCATGCCGTTCGATGTCATCGTGGTGATGGATCCCATCGCCAGCATCAAGATTGCCAAAGACACGACCTTCGCGATGTTGCTGGAAGCGCAGCGCCGCGGGCACCGCTTGCACTATGTGCGGCCTGGCGGGCTGTCGCTGCGCGACGGCAGCGCGCTGGCGCAGGCGGCGCCGCTGCAGGTGCGCGACGACACCGCCGGCTGGTTCGAACTGGGCGCGTTCGCCGAACTGGCGTTCGGCACCGGGCAGGTGGTGCTGATGCGCAAGGACCCGCCGTTCGATCCGGAGTTCCTGTACGACACCCAGGTGCTGAGCGTGGCCCAGCGCGCCGGCGCGCAGGTGATCAACGACCCGCAGGGCCTGCGCGACTTCAACGAGAAGCTGGCCGCGCTGCTGTTCCCGCAGTGCTGCCCGCCGACCCTGGTCAGCCGCGACGCGGCCGCGCTCAAGGCGTTCGTGCTCGAACACGGCCAGGCGGTGCTGAAGCCGCTGGACGGGATGGGCGGGCGCTCGATCTTCCGCAGCGGCACTGGCGACCCCAATCTCAACGTGATCCTGGAAACGCTGACCGGCGGCGGGCGCACGCTGGCCCTGGCGCAGCGCTTCATCCCGGACATCAGCGCCGGCGACAAGCGCATCCTGCTGATCGACGGCGTGCCGGTGGACTACTGCCTGGCGCGGATCCCGCAGGGCGACGAATTCCGCGGCAACCTGGCCGCCGGCGGCCGCGGCGAAGGCCGCCCGCTGAGCGAGCGCGACCGCTGGATCGCCGCCCAGGTCGGCCCGGAGATGCAGCGGCGCGGCATGCGTTTCGTCGGCCTGGACGTGATCGGCGATTTCCTGACCGAGGTCAACGTCACCAGCCCGACCTGCGTGCGCGAACTGGACGCGCAGTTCGGGCTGAACATCGCCGGGCTGCTGTTCGACGCGATCGAGGCCCACCCGGCGCGATGAGCGCGGCCGCCGCGACGCCCGCGCCGCGCATCGGCGAGCGCGAACGGCTCAGCGCCACCCTGGTGCTGTCGCTGATCGTGCACGGCCTGCTGATCCTGGGGATCGGCTTTGCGATCGACGACGACGCGCCGCTGGTGCCGACCCTGGAGGTGATCTTCAGCCAGACCAGCACCGCGCTGACGCCGAAGCAGGCCGATTTCCTGGCCCAGGCCAACCAGCAGGGCGGCGGCGAGCACGACACCCCGCAGCGCCCGCGCGACAGCCAGCCCGGCATCGTGCCGCAGCAGCGCGACGGCCTGGCGCCGCAGGCGCTGCGCGCGCAGACCGCGGCGGCGGCAGCGGAGCCGACCCCGCGCGTGGTCAGCAGCGCGCGCGGCGAACAGCTGCAGCCGGCGCCGCAGACCCAGCCGCGCACCGAGCAACCGACCGAGCCGGTGGATGCGCAGCGCGAGCAGCGCGACGCGGAGATGGCGCGCCTGGCCGCCGAAGTGCACCTGCGTTCGGAGCAGTACGCCAAGCGTCCGAACCGCAAGTTCGTCTCCGCCAGCACCCGCGAATACGCCTACGCCAATTACCTGCGTGCCTGGGTGGACCGCGCCGAGCGCGTCGGCAACCTCAACTATCCCGACGCAGCGCGGCGGCAGCGGCTGGGCGGCCAGGTGGTGATCAGCGTCGGCGTGCGCCGCGACGGCAGCGTCGAGAGCAGCCGCATCCTGCGCTCCAGCGGCGTGCCGATGCTCGACGCCGCGGCGCTGCGCGTGGTGCAGCTGGCGCAGCCGTTCCCGCCGCTGCCGCATACCGACGACAACATCGACATCCTGCAGGTGACCCGCACCTGGGTGTTCCTTCCCGGCGGCACGCTGTACGACGACCGCTGAGCGCGCGCGCAGCGCGGCCGCGACAAGCCCCTCTCCCATCGGGAGAGGGGTTGGGGCGAGGGTACGGCCGCCACGGATCGCCTGGCGGCACCGAACATTTAGAGGCTTCGCCCGTACCCTCATCCGCCCCTGCGGGGCACCTTCTCCCGACGGGAGAAGGGATGAATTGTCGTGGTCAAGTTTTGGTGGACACGGAGATAGGGGATTTCAGGTGGTGGCTTTCTCGTAGTCGGCAGGCGATCGATAGCCGAGGGTGGAGTGCAGCCGGTGGGTGTTGTAGAAGGCGACGATGTAATGGGCGATGTCGGCAACGGCCTCGGCGGGGTTGGCGTAGCGGCGCTGCCAGACCCGCTCCATTTTCAGGTTCAGGAAGAACCGCTCCATCACCGCGTTGTCCCAGCAGTTGCCCCGGCGGCTCATGCTGGCGAGCAGACCGTGGCGTGCCAGTAGGTCGCGGTGGGCCTGGCTGGCGTATTGGCTTCCACGGTCGGTATGCACGATCAGCCCCGGCTTGGGCTGGCGCAGGGCGATGGCCATCTGCAAGGCGGTGCAGACCAGCTCGGCAGGCATGTTCGGGGCCATCGCCCAGCCGACCACCTTGCGTGAGTACAGGTCCAGCACCGCGGCCAGGTACAGCCAGCCGCGCTCGGTGCGGATGTAGGTGATGTCGGCCACCCAGGCCTGGTCGGGGGCTTCCGGGTTGAAGCGCCGATCCAGAAGGTTGTCGGCTACCGGCATCTCGTGCCGGCTGTCGGTGGTATGGACGAACTTGCGCTTCCAGCGCGCCTTCAGCCCCTGCTGCTTCATCAGGCGGCGGACCCGATAGCGACCGGCGGGCAGGCCCTGGGCCTTCAGGGCGGCGCACAGCCGGCGGCTGCCGTAGTTGCCGCCGCTAGCCTGGAAGGCCGATTGCAAGGGCGCCGTGAGGGCGCAGGCCCTCGGCGCTGACCGCCGCCGAGCGGCATACACCCCAGAACGGCTCACGCCCACAAGCCGGCACAACCGGGTGGTGTCGGCCTTCTCCTGCCACTGATGGATCATCTGCTGGATCACTTCAGTTCCCGGGCGAAGAAGGCCGATGCTTTTTTTAGGATCGACACATCCTCGCCTAGCCGCTGGTTCTCACGCTCCAGTTGGCGGATGCGTTGCTGCTCGGGGGTCAGCGGCCTGCCTTGTCCCGGCTGGCCAGCCTGCTCGGCCTCGGACTGGGACAACCACCGGCGCACCGCGCTATCGACCAGGTCCAGGTCGCGGCACACCTGGCCCACACTCAGGCCTTGGTCTTGGATCATCTGCACCACCTGTAGCTTGAAGGCGGTGTCGAAAGTTCTACGGCTACGGGGCGTCATGTCGTTCAAAGTCCTCGTTGGAGACGATCATCCCCTATCGAGGTGTCCACGAGAATTAGACCAGGACAAATCGAGCCCCTCTCCCATCGGGAGAGGGGTTGGGGTGAGGGTACGGCCGGCACGGATCGCCTGGCGGCACCGAACGTTTCCAGGCTTCGCCCGTACCCTCATCCGCCCCTGCGGGGCACCTTCTCCCGCAGGGAGAAGGAACAAATCGAGCCCCTCTCCCACCGGGAGAGGGGTTGGGGTGAGGGTGCGGCCAGCACGGATCGCCTGGCGGCATCGAACATTTCCAGGCTTCGCCCGTACCCTCATCCGCCCCTGCGGGGCACCTTCTCCCGACGGGAGAAGGGAGTTGCACCACGTGGCGCCGCATGCGCGCCCACGGCAAGGACCGAGATAACCATTGGTGCCAGCGACATAACGACGCGGCATTTCTGAATAGGCATCACATTAAGGTTAATGGTGGCGGGGAACGTTACCGCGCACACCGCATCGCCAAGGACGAGTGACTCGGAAGCAGGCGCGGCGCATCCCCGCCCCCACCACCCGAGCCGCCTCCTCCATGCCCCCCCTCCTTCGCAGGCCCGCCCTGCTCGCGCTGGCGCTGAGCGCCGCCCTCGCCGCGCCGCCCGTCCTGGCCCAGTCCACCACCGGCGCCGTCGCCGGCCAGGCGCCGGCCAACGCGCAACGCGTGCAGGTCCGCAGCGACAGCGGCCTCAGCCGCGAAGTCGCGGTCGATGCGCGCGGCCGCTACAGCATCGGCCAGCTGCCGCTGGGCACCTACACCATCGTCGCCAAGGGCGCCGACGACGCCGTGCTCGGCAGCCGCGAGGGCGTGGGCCTGACCGTCGGCGTGGTCACCGACGTCTCCTTCGCCGCGGTCACCAGCCTGACCGGGGTCATCGTCAGCGCCGACCGCGCCGCCGCGGCGATCGACGTGAGCAGCGTGGACTCGCGCACCGTGATCGATGCCGAGCAGCTGCAGCGGCTGCCGCTGGGGCGCTCGGCCGAGGC
Organism: Xanthomonas hyacinthi; assembly: GCF_009769165.1. NCBI lineage: Bacteria > Pseudomonadati > Pseudomonadota > Gammaproteobacteria > Lysobacterales > Lysobacteraceae > Xanthomonas > Xanthomonas hyacinthi. The sequence continues at coordinate 3,460,238 of NZ_CP043476.1, read as the reverse complement.
GATCGCGCAGCTGGCGCCCGGCGTGGCCGGCAACAGCGGCAGCGGCACCTATGTCGGCCCGACCGGTGCGCAGTTGCTCAGCTTCGGCGGCTCTTCGGCCGCGGAGAACGCCTATTACATCAACGGCTTCAATACCACCGATCCGCTGCGCGGACTGGGCGGGCTGACCCTGCCCTACGGCAGCATCGACCAGTTGGAGGTCTATACCGGCGGCTACAGCGCCAAGTACGGCCGCTCCGATGGCGGCGTGATCAATGCGGTCGGCAAGCGTGGCAGCAACGACTGGCATTTCGGCGGACAGGCGACCTGGGAGCCGGACGGCCTGCGCTCCTCGCAGAAGGACGTCTACGCGCCTGGCGACGGCAGCCTGTACCGGCCGGACAGCAAGAGCAGTTCCACGCTCAGCACGCAGAGCCTCTACGCGGGCGGCCCGCTGATCCAGGACACGCTGTTCTTCTTCGGCTCCTACGAACTGCAGCGCCAGGACGGCGGCAGATTCTACGGCGCGCGCGAAACCAACACCGGCTACTACGACGACGACTACCGCCAGCCGAGCTGGTACGCCAAGCTGGACTGGAACATCAGCGACAGCCAGCTGCTGGAGATCACCGGCGCCTCCAGCCGCTACATCACCCGCGGCAGCTACTACGACTACAGCGGCTACGACATCGGCCATCGGCGCGGCAGCGCCGACACCACCAAGACCGGCGGCGACCTGTGGACCGCCAAGTACACCGGCTACCTCACCGACCGCCTGACCTTCGGCGCCCAGTACGGCAAGCAGCGCACCGACGACTACACCGGCAACCCCAACTACAACGGCGCACTGACCTACGTCGACGACGCCTCGTTCCAGAACCCCGCCTATACCGGCGGCACCCCGATCACCAACGCGCAGACCACGTCCTTGCTGGTCGATCCCGACCGCGGCAACCGCACCGACAACCTGCGGCTGGACCTGAACTACGTCATCGGCGAGCACAGCATCACCATCGGCATCGACAACCAGAACGCGCGCGCGCTCAACCGCGGCTCGGTGGCCTCGGCCGACGGCTACTACTGGATCTACGGCCAGTCCAACCCGAGCGTGCCGATCAATACCGGCCTCGGCGTGCCGGCCACCGGCGGCTATGCCAACGGCGAGGACGGCTACTACGTGCGCAGGTACGTGTACAGCGCGCTGGCCTCGGTGCGCGCGGTGCAGCGCGCGCAGTACATCGAGGACAACTGGCAGGTCAGCGAGCGCTTCCTGCTCAGCCTCGGCCTGCGCCTGGACCAGTTCACCAACTACAACCGCGACGGCGACGCCTACATCAAGCAGACCAGCGGGCAGTGGGCGCCGCGCCTGGGCTTCAGCTGGGACGTCGACGGCGATGCGCGCTTCAAGGTCTACGGCAACGCCGGCCGCTACTACCTGGCGCTGCCGCTGAATCCGGCCTTCAACGCGGCCGGCGCGACCCTGGCGACCTCGACCTACTACACCTACGGCGGCATCGACGCCAACGGCTACCCCACCGACCTGACCCAGATCTCCGGCGCGGTCTCCTCCAACAACTACTACGGCATCCTGCCCGATCCCAAGACCGTGGCCACGCAGGGCATCAAGCCCTCGTTCCAGGACGAGTTCATCCTCGGCTTCACCAAGGCCTGGGGCGACAGCTGGGTGTACGGCGCCAAGGGCACCTACCGCGTGCTGCGCAGCGGCGTGGACGACTACTGCGACAGCGACACGGTGTTCGCCGCCGCGGCGGCGCAAGGGCACGCGGTGACCCTGGCCAGCAATCCGGTCAGCTGCTGGCTGATCAATCCGGGCAAGTCCAACACCTTCACTCTGGTGGATACCTCGGGCAACTACGTCAGCGTGCCGCTGAGCAATGCCGAGCTGGGTTTTCCCAAGTTCAAGCGCAACTACTACGGACTCAACCTGTCGCTGGAGCACCCGTTCGACCAGCGCTGGTACGGGCGCTTCGACTACACCTGGTCGCGCAGCTACGGCACCACCGAGGGCCAGCTGCTGTCGGGCATCGGCCAGACCGCGGTATCCACCACCCAGTCCTGGGACTTCGCGCAACTGATGGAACACACCAACGGCCCGCAGAGCAACGACCATACCCATCAGTTCAAGTTCTACGGCTATTACCAGTTCAGCCCCGAATGGCTGGTGTCGGCCAATCTCAAGCTGCAGTCCGGCACGCCGTTCAGCGCGCTCGGCTCGTACGGCGCCGACCAGAGCGATCCGTCCGGCTACGGCATCGCCTACCACTATTACCAGGGCGAGGCGGCACCGCCGGGCAGCCAGGGCCGCCTGCCATGGTTGAAGCAGCTCGATCTCGGCGCGTCGTGGCGGCCGGCGTACGCCGACCACAAGCTGGCCTTCAACCTGGACGTGTTCAACGTCTTCAACGGCCAGGCCGCGCTGTGGAAGTACCCGTATTCGGAAACGGATCCGGGCAACAGCGATCCGGTGTACGGCGCGGCGTTGCTGCGCCAGGCACCGCGCTCGCTGCGGTTGAGCGTCAGCTACGACTACTGAGTAGAGCCGGCGATGTGCAGGGCGCCGGCCGAGGGCGGCCGGCGTCCCCGCCCGTCCTCACCGCGCGAGGCTGGCCCGATGCAGGCGATCGGCCAGCGCGACGATCCCCGCTGCATTCTGCGCGCGCGCCAGGCGGCGGGGATGCCGTCGATGCCGTAGAAGGCGCCAGCCAGCTGCCCGCAGCTCGCCGCGGTGCCAGCGGCGGCGTCGCCGAGATTGGCCGCGCGCAGCACCACGCTCATCGTACGGCCCGCTGCGCCTGCTGCTCGGCCAGGGTCAGCGCCACGTTGTCGCGCAGGTAGGCCGGCTCGGCGCGCTCCGGCGCGACCGCTTCGCCGCGCGCATACGCGGCCAGCGCCAGGCTCAGCACGTCGGCGGCATGCGGCAAGGCCTGCGCATCGACGCTGCGCAACTGCGCGTGCAGGCGCCGCCGCAGCACGCCGTCGATCGCCGCCAGGCCGGTGCCGACGCCGTGCCAGTGCGCATCCGCATCCGGCAGCACGAACGCGTCCGGGGCCAGCACCTGCTCCGGCGTCAGCGCGTGCAGACCGTCGGCGTGGCGCGCGAACGTGGCCGCGTAGATCTCGCCCATGCGCGCATCGATCGCGGCCAGCACGCGCGGCGCAGCGGCCGGCGCGCGCAAGGCCAGCGCGTGCAAGGTGGACACCGGCAGCACCGGCAGATCCAGCGCCAGGGCGATGCCCTGCGCCAGCGCGATCGCCAGGCGCACGCCGGTGAACGCGCCGGGGCCGCGGCCGAAGGCGATCGCATCGAGCTGGCTGCGGGCGATGCCGGCCTCGGCCAGCAACTGCTCGGCCCACGGCAGCGCCAGCTCGGCATGCCGGCGCGGCGCGAGTTCGAAGCGCTCCAGGACCTTGCCATCGACATGCACGGCAACGGACAGGGCTTCTGTGGCGGTTTCGAAGGCGAGGATGTTCATTGGGGGCCGGGAATCGGAAATGGGGATTCGGGAATCGAAAAAGCGAAGCGAAGAGCGAGAAGCGGATGCCGGGCGCCGGCTAGTCGAACGGCGGCGACGCGACGTCGTCGTGATTATCCACCAGCGCCGCGGCGCCGGCGCCGAAGAACTGGCGCACGTCCTCGACATCGCGCGTCCGTGCGAACGGCGGCAGCGACTCCAGGAAGGTGCGGCCGTAGGATTTGGACAGCAGCCGCGGATCGCACAGCACCAGCACGCCGCGGTCGCTCTCGCTGCGGATCAGCCGGCCCACGCCCTGCTTCAGCGCGATCACCGCCTGCGGCAGCTGTTCGTCGCGGAACGGGTTGCCGCCGTCGCGGCGGATCGCGTCCAGCCGCGCCTCGAATACCGGATCGTCCGGCGCGGCGAACGGCAGCTTGTCGATCACCACCACGCTCAGCGCATCGCCGACCACGTCCACGCCTTCGCGGAAACTGGCCGAGCCGAGCAGCACGCCGTTGCCGGACTCGCGGAACCGCTGCAGCAAGCTCGCGCGCGGCGCCTCGCCCTGCACGAACAGCGGCCACGGCCCGTCGCGCAGCGCCTCGGCGGCTTCGCGCAGCGCGCGGTGCGAGGCGAACAGCAGGAACGCGCGGCCCTGCGAGGCCTGCAGCACCGGATGCAGCGCCGCGATCAAGGCGGTGCCGAAGCCGCGCGCGTTCGGGTCCGGCAGCGCCGGCAAATAACACAGCGCCTGCCGCGCCCAGTCGAACGGACTGGGCTGCAGCAGGGTCATCGGATCGCTCAGCCCCAGGCGCGTGGCGATGTGCTCGAAATCGCCCTTCACCGCCAGCGTCGCCGAGGTGAACACCCAGGCCGCGTGCGACTTCTCGCGGTGCAGGCGCAGCGGGCCGGACACGTCCAGCGGCGTGCGCTGGCAGCGGAAGCCGCGCGCGCTCAGTTCGTACCACAGCACGTCGCTAGATGGCGGTGCCGGCTCGGCGTCGAAATCCGGGATCGGCGCGTCGTCGCCGAGCCAGTGGCCCAGGCGCGCGCGCATCTCCTGCGCGCGTGCGGCGCAGGCGTCGAAGCCGGGCGAGGCCGCGCGCAGCGCCGCCAGGCTCTCCTGCAAGCGCGCCAGTTCCGCCAGCAGCGCGTCGAAACCGTCGCGCAGCTGCGGCTTGGCCAGCAGCCGCCATTGGGTGCCGCGGGTGGGCAGCCCTTCCATCGCCGCGCGCAGTTCGCGCAAGGCCTGCTCCAGCGCCTGCACCGGCGCCTGCAGGCTGGCCAGCGCGCCGGCGACGTGGCGGCTCTCGGTCACGCAATCGCGCGCCAGCTCCTGCAACGGACGCATGCCGAAGCTCTCGCCGAAGAAGTTCGCCGCCAGTTCCGGCAGCTGGTGCGCCTCGTCGATGACGAAGGCCTGCGCACCGGGCAGGATCTCGCCGAAGCCCTCCTGCTTCAGCGCCAGGTCCGCCAGCAGCAGATGGTGGTTGACCACCACCACGTCGGCCGCCTGCGCGCGCTGCCGCGCCTGCACCACGAAGCACTCGCCCCAGAACGGGCACTCGCTGCCGAGGCAGTTGTCCATGGTCGAGGTGACCATCGGCAGCAGCGGCGAATCGTCGGGCAGCGCCTCCAGCTCGGCGATGTCGCCGAAGCGGGTGCGTGCGCCCCAGGCGACGATGCGCTGGAACTGGGCGATCTGCTCGCGCGCGGTGAAGCGCGGCTCGCCCTTGGCCTGCTCCAGCCGGTACTTGCACAGATAGTTGGCGCGGCCCTTCAGCAGCGCGCTGTTCAAGCCCACGCCCAGCGCCGCGCGCACCCGCGGCAGGTCGCGGTGGTAGAGCTGGTCCTGCAGCGCGCGGGTGCCGGTGGAGACGATGGTCTTCAATCCCGACAGCAGCGCCGGCACCAGGTACGCATAGGTCTTGCCGGTGCCGGTGCCGGCCTCGGCGAGCAGCACGTCGCGCTGCTCGAACGCCTCGGCGATGGCCGCGGTCAAACGCAACTGCGCCGCGCGCGGCACGAACGCATCGAGTTGGCGGGCAAGCGCACCGCCTTCGCTGAGCGCTTCGGTGCTGGCATGGGCGAGGGACATGGGGGGACTCGGGACCGCAGGATGATGGCCCGGGGCAAATCGCTGTCAAGCGATTTGATGAGAAAGTGCCGACTTTAAAAAAAAGCGGCTTTTTTTGCAGCCCCAGCCCAACCGCCTTCTGTAGGAGGGGCTTCAGCTCCGACGCGTCACCGGGACCTGATTCTCCACATCGCCCATCCAGCGTCGCGAGCCGATAGGGCCGCGGTGCTGGATGCAGGGCGGCGCAGATCCATCGTGGCACCAAGGCCGCCAGGCCGAAGCGTCGGTTGAAGCGGTAGCAGACCGCGCTGAGGCCGCGCCGCAGGTCCTTGGGGCGCAACGCGTGGGAGCTGCCATGCACGGCGTTCTTGCCGTTGTCCAGCGATGCCCGCAGGCCTGGCCAAGGAAGCCTTGCGGCCAGCGCTGCTCGAACACCGCTGGCCGGCATTGCGCTTGGCTGCCATAGGACTCCAGCAACGCCGGCAGGCTCATGCCCGCCTGGAACTGGATCAGGTTCTTCTTGGCCATCGCCGCATCGCCTCTGCAGCATCAGCGGCGTGCAGCACCGGCCAGCCCCGGATCAGGAGATGCGATTGATCGGCAATCGGGTCCCGGTAAGGCGTCGGGCTGAAACCCCTCCTACAGCAAAGCCACCGGGCTGAAATAAAAAAGCTCCCTCCCCGCTGGGCACCGGGGAGAGGGCTTAGGTACGGCTATCGGGATGGATCGGATCAGATCAGCGGCGCGGGCGTTGCCGGCAACGCGACCGGCGCGGCCTTCTTCTTGCGAGCGGCCGGCTTCTTCTTTGCCACGGCCTTCTTGGCGACGGCCTTCTTGGCGGCCGGCTTCTTGGCAGCCGACTTCTTCACGGCCTTCTTGGCGACGGCCTTCTTCGCAGTCTTCTTTACCGCCTTCTTCGGGACGGCTTTCTTTGCAGCTGCCTTCTTCGCCGTCTTTTTCACCGCCTTCTTCGCGGTGGTCTTTTTGGCGGCCGCCTTCTTGATCGCCTTCTTTACCTTGGCGACCTTCTTGGCGACCTTCTTGGCGACTTTCTCGACCGCCTTCTTTACCGAAATCTTCTTCGCTGCCAGCTTCTTGGCGGCAGTCTTCTTGACCGCTTTCTTAGCGGCCGGCTTCTTTTTCGCAGCTTTCTTCGTGGCCATGGGATGGCTCCTCGTCAGTGAACTATGGATTGAAAACGCCCAGTTAAAGCAAACCCGCGGCGATGGTCCGCCTGCAGGACCCGCCGGCGCGCGCTGCGGGCCGGGTCGGATACAGAAACACCCGTACCGAAGCTCGATACGGGTGCCGTGCCAGGGGAGACGTTGCGTTTCTCGGAGGGAAGCGACACCTGCTCCACCATCATCAGGTTCCTGGCGGATGTCCAAGTCGTGCTTCGCGTTTCGATGTCGATCCGATTCACTCGCTTGCGCAGCAACGTCTGCTGGGCGAAACCTAATCACGCTTTTTTTTACTGTCAACAGTTCCGCGCAATTTTTTTTCAGGCGCCGCGCGTCGCGACGGCGCCGATCGCCGCGATCGGCAGCGCTCGGACCGCGACGGCAGCAGCGGCGAACCCCGCCGCCAATCTTCCACGCAAACAAAAACAGCGGTAATTCCCGTGCTTTTTTGCAACAGGCCAACGCAACCGACAGTTTCGCGTGCCGCCGCGCGCGGCGCTGGCGGCATCCAGGCGCGCGCACGCGCGCCTGTCCGCAAGCTGAAAAAAACTTTTCGCGGCATGCGCTGTTCCGGCATCGCACAAGAGCAAATAGGCGAAACTGCGCAAACTTTTTCGCGCTGTTCGACGCTTGGCAGCGTGCGCATGCGCCGCATCGCGGTGCAGCGACGCTGCCGCGGCGGCGTCCGCTTGTCTGCGCGTGTTCCTCACCGGCACATCACGCACACGCGGTCGCACGCGTCGGGTTGCGTCTTGCCCGGCACCCGCGCTGCCGATCCGCGTTCGCCTCGCATGCACGCCGCAGCGACCACGCTCGCGGCAGGTCGAACGCGACGCCGCGCGCCGACGATGGCCGCAGCGCGGCAAGCGCTGCTGCACTCGGCGGACGCTCCGCGCGCGGCGCACGCCTGCGATCCACATCACCGTCACTGCCAAAAATCCGACGCGTGGTTCGCCGCGTACCGGTGTCGATGCCGCGATGCCGCCTGTCGGCGGCGGCGGAGCCGCGGCGTGCGCATCGCCGCCCGCGCTGCGGCGCGCCTGGCAGACCGCATCCGCGGTAGCGCACCCGCCCGCTGCCACGCCGATCGCCTGGCTGGCGAAACCCAGCTGCTCTTTTGGCGATGCCGGCGTCCGCCGCCGCAAACGGAAACCGGCCGCACAAGGCGGCCGGTTCGGCTGTCGCGAGGAGGCGGGTCGGCTCAGTGGCCGTCTTCCTCGAGCAGCTCGGCGTAGTCGTCCGGGGCCAGCAGCTCGTTCAACTGCTCCGGGTCGGCGATCTCCAGCACGAAGATCCAGCCTTCGCCGTACGCGTCCTCGTTGATCGTCTCCGGCTTGTCGCTGAGCGCGGCATTGACCTCGACCACCTTGCCGCTGAGCGGGCTGTACACGTCCGAGGCGGCCTTGACCGACTCGACCACGGCCACGCCGTTGCCGGCGACGACGTCGTCGCCGACGTTGGGCAGCTCGACGTAGACCAGGTCGCCGAGCAGGCCCTGGGCGTGCTCGGAGATGCCGACGGTGACGCGACCGTTGCCTTCGACGCGCGCCCATTCATGGGACTTGAGGAATTTGAGGTCGCCAGGGATCTCGCTCATGGGGCTGCTCCGGAAGAAGACGGTGTCGGGGATGGAGGGATAGTGTAGCGAAGCGGATGCTCCGCAACGCAGCGGGAGACGCAGCGGCCGCCCGTCGGTGGCGGGAAGGCCGCCGCCGCGGCCGGCTCAGCCGAGCACGCCGGGCTGGACCTGGCCTTCGCGCACGAACGGGAACTTGACCACGCGCACCGGCACGTCCTTGCCGCGGATGTCCACCCGCACCAGCCCCGGCTCGCCGGCCGGCACCCGCGCGAACGCGATCGCCTTGCCCAGCGTCGGCGAGAACGTGCCGGACAGGATCTCGCCTTCGCCCTGCGCGGTGAGCACCTTCTGGCCGTGGCGCAGCACGCCCTTCTCGTCCATCACCAGGCCGATCATCTGCCGCGGCGCGCCGCTGGCCTTCTGCGCCTCGAGCACGTCGCGGCCGATGAACACACGGCCCTCGTCCAGCGCCACGGTCCAGGCCAGCGCGGCTTCGTACGGCGACACGCTGTCGTCCATGTCCTGCCCGTACAGGTTCATGCCGGCCTCCAGGCGCAGCGTATCGCGCGCGCCCAGCCCGGCCGGCGCGACCCCCGCCTGCAGCAGCGCGTTCCAGAACGCCACTGCCCGCTGCTGCGGCAGCACGATCTCGAATCCATCCTCGCCGGTGTAGCCGGTGCGCGCGACGAACAGCGCCACGCCGTCGCTCGAGGTCGCCTCGAACGCGGCGAAGCGGCCCAGCTTCTGCACCGCGGCGCGATCCTCCTCGCGCAGCAGGCCGATCGCCTTGGCGCGCGCATTGGGACCCTGCACCGCGATCATCGCGAAGTCCTCGCGCTCGCGCACCTCCACGCCGAACGCCTGCGCCTGCTCGCCGATCCAGGCCAGATCCTTGCTGCGCGTGGCGGCGTTGACCACCAGGCGGAAGAAGCTGTCGGACATGTAGTAGACGATCAGGTCGTCGATCACTCCGCCCTGCGGATTGAGCATGCAGGTGTACAGCGCTTTGCCCGGCAGCTTCAACTTGTCCACCGAGTTGGCCAGCAGATGGCGCAGGAACGCGCGTACCTGTGCGCCATGCAGGTCGACCACGGTCATGTGGCTGACGTCGAACATGCCGGCGTCGCGGCGCACCTGGTGGTGCTCGTCGATCTGCGAGCCGTAGTGGATCGGCATATCCCAGCCGCCGAAGTCGACCATCTTGGCGCCGAGGGCGCGATGGCTGTCGTTGAGGATGGTCTTGCGGGTCATGGCGCGGGTCCGTGGGTAAAGTTGCCCATTATCGCCGCCTGTGTGGGGGCAGAGGGAATGGGACGCGGGACGGCAGGATGCTCTGTCCCGGGACAAATCGATGTCAGGCGATTTGATGCAAAAAGGGCCGCTTTTTGCAGAAAAACGGCCCTTTTTGCAGCTCCGGCACAAGCGCTGTTCTGTAGCAGGGGCTTCAGCCCCTGCTACAGAACAGCCCAAAAGCAAGGCACTCGCGACCATCCCCTGGTCCCCGATCCCGGCTCACCTAAATCAACCCGCCTCGCCGAACGCCTTGGCCAGATTCCGATAGGCCTTGCGCTGCGCCTCGGTCTCCGGCGCCGGTGCCAGCACTTCCAGTTCGACGATCTGGTCGCCCGACGGGGTGCCCGGCAGGCCGCGGCCGCGCAGGCGCAGCTTGCGCCCGGCATCCGAGTCCGGCGGGATCTTCAGTTCCACCGCGCCGCCCAGGGTCGGCACGCTGATGCTGGTGCCCAGCGCCGCCTGCCACGGCGTCACCGGCAGGGTGTACAGGATGTTGAGCCCGTCCACCTCGAACTGCGGGTGCGCGGCGTACTCGATCTCCAGCAGCAGGTTGCCGCCGCCGTTGCCCTGCCCGCCCAGCCGGATCACCTGGCCAGGGCGCACGCCCTTGGGCACGCGCACGTCCAGCTGGCGGCCGTTGATGGTGATGCGCACGCTGTCGCCGCTGTGCACCGCTTCCAGCGGCACCGCCAGCTTGGCGCGGGTGTCGCCGCGCGGCGCCGCGCCCGGGCCGGGACCGGCACCGCCCTGGCGCGCGCGCTGCTGGCGCGCGAACAGGCTCTCGAAGAAATCGCTGAAGCCGCCGCCGGCGCCGCCGTTGCCGAACACTTCCTCGAAATCGTAGCCCTGCGCGCCGCCATAGTTGGGCGGGGCCTGGAACTCTTCGCCGGGCCGGTAGCCCTGCGCACGCAGCTGGTCGTAGGCAGCGCGCTTGGGCGGATCGCGCAGCGCCTCGTAGGCCTCGTTGATGGCCTTGAACTTGTCCTCGGCGCCGGCCTCCTTGCTGACGTCGGGATGGTACTTGCGCGCCAGCCGCCGGTACGCAGTCTTGATCTCGGCGTCGCCTGCGCTGGGCTCCACACCCAGGGTCGCGTAGTAATCCTTGAATTCCATCCATCACCTCAAAAAGAGTCGGCCCGCCGCCTTGCGGCAACGGGCCGGTTGCATGCTGCGCACCATCGCCCGGCCATTCTACTGACCGGCCGCGAAGGCGCGGCGGCGCCGCGGCGGCGCCGACGCGGGCGGGCGCTTACTGCACGATCGTGGCCCCGCTACCGACCTGGATCCGGCGCGGCGTGCTCGCCGGGCGCTTGGGGATGCGCACTTCCAGCACGCCATGGTAGCCGCTGGCGGAAATGTTGTCGGGATCGGCGCTGTCGGGCAGCGCGAAGCGGCGGTGGAAGCTGCCGTAGCGGCGCTCGATACGCGAGAAGCGCTCGCTGTCGGCGGTGGACTCGCTCTTGCGCTCGCCCCTGATCGACAGGATGCCCTTGTCCATCGACACCTCGATCTCGGACGGGTCGATGCCGGGCAGGTCGGCGTACAGCACGAAACGCTCGGCCTCTTCCTTGATGTCCACGCGCGGCACCCACTGCGCGGTGACGACGGCCGACTCGTCGGTGCCGCCGTTGGGGTCGAAGAAGCGGTCGAACACCTGCTTGATCTCGTTCTGGAACGCGGCCTGGGCCGGCAACGGGCGATAACGGATGATGCTCATCGTGGTCTCCTTGAACGTGAATGGGATGAACCCTGACGGGTGGTTCGCGGCGCCGGGCCAGGCCCGCCGCCATGCCTGCCAGATAGGAATGGGTCCGCGCTTTTCAAGGGCCTTGACGCCGGCTTCCCATTCCGATTTCTATACTCGATTCATCCAAGGAGCCCGACATGCCCATCCAGCCCGGCCAACGCATTCCCGAAGTGGTCCTGCAACGCATCCGCGAGGGCGTGGAGCAGGTGGACACGCGCAGTCTGTTCGACGGCCGCAACGCGCTGCTGTTCGCGGTGCCCGGCGCGTTCACCCCGACCTGTTCGGAGAAGCACCTGCCCGGCTACGTGGAGCACTTCGAGGAATTCCGCAAGCGCGGCATCGCGGTGTACTGCATGGCGGTCAACGACCCGTTCGTGATGCAGGCCTGGGGCAAGAGCCAGCTGGTACCCGACGGCCTGCAGATGCTGTCCGACGGCAACGGCGAACTGGCCAAGGCGCTGGGCCTGGAAATGGACGCCAGCAGCTACGGCATGGGCGTGCGGGCGCGGCGCTTCGCGCTGTACGCCGAGGACGGCGTGGTGCGCGCGCTGTTCGTGGAGGCGCCGGGCGAATTCAAGGTCTCCGCCGCCGACTACGTGCTGCAGCATCTCCCCGACTGATCTCCCTTCACCCGCCACACAGGAACCGGCCAGCCATATCCAACAAGCCAGCCAACGACGCCAAGCCGCTGCGGCGCACCGCCGGCCTCACCGATCCCGCCGCGCTGCGCACCAACGCCCGCCAGAGCATCGAGGACGGCGTGATCGCCAAGCGCTACAGCGCCGACCGCGAGGCGGCGATCGACATGCCGACGAGTTCGCCGACTTGCTGGAAGGGTGGATCGGGAAGTAATCCGACCAGTCGTATGCATGACATCAGCGCCCGGCACATGCCGGGCGCTTTTTTGTGGCAACCGCGGTGGGATTCACCGATAGAGCCCGTCGCGGTCGGAACAAGATCCTGCGTCTGCGTAACCCCGCCGCGCGCTCCCTGTAGGAGCAACTTCAGCCGCGACGGGCTTTCCCGACAAAGCCCCGTCGCGACTGAAGTCGCTCCCACAACCATTCCCCACTGCCGAAGGAATGGCCTGTCGGGCGCACTCAGTGCAACACCCGGAACCGCACCTGGGTCCAGGCGCCGTTGCTGGCCAGCGCGGTCAGGGTGTGCTCGCCGGCGTCGGCGAAATCGCGCTGGAAGTGGCGTGCGCCCTCGGTGCGGGCGATCCAGCGCCCATCCAGCAGCCAGTCCACCGGCGCAGTGGTGCCCAGCGCGTGCACCTGCAGGCGCACGCTGCTGCTGCCCGGGGCGCGCGCCAGGGTGGCGCGGTCGTTCAGCCCTTCGATGCGCAGCACGTCGTTGCCGCCGCGGCCGTCGTCGCGGCAGTCCGGCGCCAGGGCGGGCAGTTGTCCGGCCTGGCGTTCGCTGGCGTGCAGCCACGGCGTCAGCAGCGCCGGCCAGCGCGCGAGCTCGCGCTGCACCGGCGTGTGCGGCCGCGCGCAATCGGGCGACAGGCGCAGGCCGCTGCGCGCATCCACCTGCAGCGTGTCGCGGCCGGCGCTCCACAGCCGCGCGTCGCGCTCGGCGAAGGTCGGCGGCACCGCGCCGTCCAGCGCGTAGGCGGGGAAGCGCCGCTGGCACAGGGCGGGCGGGGTCTGTTCGGCGACGATGCCCAGCGGCCAGCACACGTCCAGCTGCTGCACGTTGCCCGGCATCGGCCGCGGCGCGTTGTCGCCGCGCGCGCGCGGCAGGCTGTCGATGGTCTCCAACATCAGCGGCAGCGCGGTCACCGCGCCGTACTGGCCGGGTAGCGGCGTCCCGTCGGGGCGCCCGACCCAGACCCCGACCGTGTAGCGGCGGGTGCTGCCGATCGCCCAGGCATCGCGGTAGCCGTAGCTGGTGCCGGTCTTCCACGCCACGCGCGGGCGCGTGCCGACGTCGAAGGTGCCGACGCCATAGCCCGGGCGCGGATTGGCCTCGAGGATCTCGCGCACGATCCACGCCGCACCGGGCGACATCAACCGCCGCTCGATGACCTTGTCGGTGGCGGTGTAGCGCACGTGTCCGGCGATGCCGTCGCGGTTCAGCGCGGCGAAGGCGCCAACCAGTTCTTCCAGCTGCGCGCCTGTACCGCCGAGGATCAAGGCCAGGTTCGGCGTGCTGCCGCGCGGGAACTTCAGGCCGATGCCGGCATTGTTCAGGCGCGCGGCGAAACGCGCCGGCCCGACCCGCTCGAGCAGGTCCACCGCCGGCACGTTCAGCGACAGGCGCAAGGCGCTGGCGGCGCCGACCGGGCCGTTGAAGGCCTCGTCGAAATTGCCCGGGCGGTAGTCGCCGAAGCTCTGCGGCGCGTCCACCAGCAGGCTCTCCGAATGGATCAGGCCATCGTCCAGGGCCATGCCGTACAGGAACGGCTTGAGCGTGGAGCCGGGCGAGCGCCAGGCCTGCACCATGTCCACGTCGCCGAGCCGCTTGCGGTCGCCGAACACCACCGAGCCGATGTAGGCGCGCGCCTGCAGGTCGCGGTTGTCGACCACCAGCAACGCCGCGGAGGTGCGCTCGGGCAACTGCGAGAAATACGCGCTGACCCGGTCCTCCAGGGTGCGCTGCAGATCCGCATCGATGCTGGAGACGATGTGCGTGGCGCGCGGTGATTGCCGGCGCAGGCGCTCGGCCAGCAATGCGGCGTGCATCGGCGACTGCAGCGAGCGCGCCACCACCGGTTCGATGCGCGCGTCGTCGACCTGCTCGCGCGGCCACACCTGCAGGTCGACCATGCGCTCGAGCACCTTGTCGCGCGCGGCGCGTGCGGCCTCGGGATGCCGGTCCGGACGCAGCCGGCTCGGCGCCTGCGGCAGCACCGCCAGCAGCGCCGCCTCGGCCTGCGACAGGCGCGCCGCGGGCTTGCCCAGATAGGCCCAGCTCGCCGCCTCCACGCCTTCGATGGTGCCGCCGTAGGGCGCGCGCTCCAGGTACAGCTGCAGGATCTGGCGCTTGCTCAGATGCACTTCCAGCTGCAGCGCGCGCAGCAGCTGCTGCAGCTTGCCCAGCGGGGTACGCGTGCTCGCGTTCTGCGGCATCAGGATCCGCGCCACCTGCATGGTCAGGGTGGAACCGCCGGAGACGATGCGGCGCGAGAAGACCCATTGCTTGCCGGCGCGCAGCAGCGCCCACGGATTGACGCCGGGGTGATGCCAGAACCAGCGGTCCTCGTAGTTCAGCAGCGCCTGCAGGTACAAGGGCGACACGCTCTGCGGCGTGGCCGGGTAGCGCCACACGCCGTTGCCGTCGGCGAAGGCGCGCAGCGGGGTGCCGTCGGCGGCGACCACCAGGGTGGAGGTATCGCGCGATTTCGGCAGCGGCAGCGGGCACGCCAGGTCCAGCAGCAACAGCGTGGCCAGCAACGCGGCCGTGCCCCAGCGCAGCACGCGCCAATGCGTGCGGCCCCAATGCGGCCGCGGCAGCAGGCGCGTCCAGCGCCAGGTGCGCCGCGCGGGGTGCGTGGCGGCGGTCTCGTCCTGCGACATGCGGGCTCCCGATGGAAGCGGCTATTTTGCCTGTTGCGGTGGCGACGCGGCGAGCATGTTTTCACCCGATCCATTTGCAGACCACGAAACTTGTGGGAGCGACTTCAGTCGCGACGGGCCTTACCGAGAAAGTCCGTCGCGACTGAAGTCGCTCCCACAGCACTTCGCCAACTACAGGTATCCGAGTTGAATACGTGGGCCGACATCACTCGCGGCCGTCCGGCGCCAGCGGCAGGCGCAGCGTGGCCACGCTGCCGGCGGCATCCATACGTGCGCGCAGGCTCAGGCTGCCACCCTGCGCCTCCAGGATCTGCCGCGACAGCACCAGGCCGATGCCCGATCCGCCGGGCTTGGTGGTGAAGAACGGCACGAACAGGTTGTCGCTGGGCGGCAGCCCGGCGCCGCCGTCGAGGACCTCGATCAACGCGCTGGCGCCGTCGCGGCGCGCGCGCAGCGCCACCGGCGCGCTGCCGCCGGATTCCAGCGCATTGCGCAGCAGGTTGATCAGCACCTGCTCGAGCTGGTCGGCGTCGGCGTGCAGCCGCAACTGCGGCTCGACCTCGAGCTGGATCCGCGCATCGTCGAGCAGCCGCTGCACGCGCGCGCACAGCGGCGCCAACGCCACCGCCGTCGGCACCGGCGCGGGCAGCCTGGCCAGGCGCGCATAGCCGCCGAGGAAGCGCTGCAGCGCCGCGCTGCGCTGTTCGATCACGCCCAGGCCGTTGCGCAGGTCCTCGTGCAGTTCGGCATCGAGCGTGGCCGGCGCGGCCGCCAGCAGGCGCGCGAGGGTGTCGGCGATCGAGGCGATCGGCGCCAGCGAGTTGTTGATCTCGTGGCCGAGCACGCGCAACAGGCGGCGGAAAGCCTGCGCCTCCTCCTCGCGCAATACGCGCTCCATCGGCTGCACCAGCAGCAGCTGTCCGGCCTGGCTGCGGCTGCGCAACGCGGCGTGGCCGATCTGCCAGCGCCCCTGCTGGCCGGCGAAGGCATGCGCGTGGATGCTACCCGAGGGCAAGGCGAACAATCCGGCCAGGCCCAGCGCCTGCGCCGATTGCCCGATCAGCTGCTCGGCGGCGACGCCGAGCAGGCGCTCGCCGGCCGGATTGACCAGGCGCAGGCGCTGGTCCTGTTCGAACGCGAACACCGCCCCGTCCAGCGCCGCCAGGGTCTTGCTCAGCAGTTGCAGGCTTTCGTGCGAATCGCGCTGCTCGTCCTGCAGGCGCTGCGCCAATGCGTTGAAGCGCTGCAGCAGGCCGTCTGCATCGCGATCGCGCGCCTTGCGTCACCCGCACGCTGTAGTCGCCCTCGCGCAGCGCCTCGAGCAGGCCGCCGAGGGTGCGCAGGCGCTGCCCGGCATCGCGCTGCTGCCAGCGCCACAGCGCCGCGGTCAGCGCCAGTACGCACAGCATCAGCACGGCCGCCTCGGGCGGCCGCGGCGCGCCGACCGCGAGTACCAGCGCCAACGCCAGCACGGCCGGCGCCGCCAGCCACAGCGGTCGCCGGCGTTGCCGCTCAGCCGCCGTCATCGCTGCGCAGGCCGTGCTTGCCCAGGCGCCGATACAGGCTCTGCCGGGTGATGCCGAGCTGATCGGCGGTGCGTTGCAGGTTGCCCTGCTGCTGCGCCAGCGCCTGCCGCAGCAGCAGCGCCTCGGCTTCCTCGAGGGTCAGCTGGGTCGACAAGGCCGGCGCCGCGGCCGCGGCCGGTTGCAGGCGCAGGTCGTCGCTGCCCAGCGTGGCGCCGTCGGCGAGCAACGCGGCGCGTTCCATCGCGTGCGCCAGTTCGCGCACGTTGCCGGGCCAGGCGTAGCCGAGCAAGGCGCGCTCGGCGTCGCGCGCCAGCACCGGCAGCGGCCGCCGGTAGCGCGTGCAGGCGGCGGCCAGGTAGTGCCGCGCCAGCGGCAGGATGTCGGCGCCGCGCTCGCGCAGCGGCGGCACCCGCAACTGGAAGGTGTTGAGCCGGTACAGCAGGTCCTGGCGGAAATTCCCCGCGGCCAGTTCGAAGCGGCCGGCGCGGTCCTGGCGCGCGTCGGTATAGGCGCCGCGCACGTGGCCGAACAATTCGGCCTCGAACAGGGTCGGCGCCAATCCGCCGATGTTGACCTTGACAAAGGCCTGCGCACGGCGCGGCGACCATTGGTGCAGCAGTTGCGCGAGCAGGCTCTTGCCGGTGCCGTTCTCGCCCAGCAGCAACACGTTGGCGCCGCTGCCGGCGATGCGCAGCAGATCCTCGACCAGGCGCTGCATCGGCGCCGATTCGGCGACGAAGCCGGCGGCGCTGTCCTGCAGCAGCAAGGCCTGCGCCTCGCCGAGCCGCTGCGCGTTGCGGCGGCTGCGGTCCAGCGCGATGCGGCTGTCCAGCACCGCGAGCACGCGTGCGTTCTGCCACGGCTTTTCGATGAAATCCACCGCGCCGTCGCGCATCGCCGCCACCGCCAATTCGATGCTGGCCCAGGCGGTCATCGCGATCACCGGCAGCCCCGGCCACTGCGCGGCGATCTGCGCGATCAGCGCCAGGCCTTCCGCGCCGGAAGTGGTGTCGCGGGCATAGTTCATGTCCACCAGCACCGCGGCGAACTCGTCGCCGCGCAGGCAGGCCAGCGCCAGTTCCGGCGACTCGGCGCCGACCATGCCGTAGCCGGCGCTCTTGAGCAGCATGCGCAAGGCCTCGCGCACGTCCGCCTGGTCGTCGACGACGAGGATGCGCGGCGCGTCGGCCAGCGCTTTCATCGCCAGACCTTCATGCTGGCGACACCCAGTTTTCCAGGCGCAGGCCAGCAACGCGCTCGAACTCGCGCACGTTGTTGGTGACCAGCACCGCATCCAGGGCCAGAGCATGCGCCGCGATCAACTGGTCCAGCGCACCGATCGAGGTGCCCTTGCGCTCCAGTCCGCTGCGCAGCGCGCCATAGCGGCGCATGGCCGCTTCGTCGAACGGCAGGATGTCCAGCGGCGCCAGGAACTTGTCCAGCGCCTGGCGATTGCGTGGCGATCCGCTCTTGTCCACGCCATAGGCCAATTCGGCGCCGGTGATGCTGGAAATGGCGACCTGCCCGATGCGCAACGCGGCAAAGCGGTCGAGCACGCCGGGCGGACGGCGATTGATGATGTAGATGCAGATGTTGGTGTCGAGCAGATAGAGCGGCTGACTCATACGGGCCACTCCCCGCGCACCTGCTGTTCGGGCTGCTCGCGCTGCAATTGGAAGCCGGGCTCGAACTCCTCCAGCGCCTCGCGCAGCAACTGCCAGGGGGCATCCAGGGGCAACAGCAGCACGCCGTTGCCGAAACGCCGGGCGATCACCGCCTCCCCTTCGAAGCGCAAGGCCTTGGGCAGACGGACAGCCTGACTGCGCCCGGACTGGAACAGTTTCGCGGTCGTGGTCATGGCGATACTCCAATGGAAATGATTGATATATACCGATGATATATACCATCTCAGCGGTGTCAATACCGCCCCTCGCCGCCCCGCCTGCCAAGGCTTCATTCGGCGCGCAACGCCTGCATCGGCGGCACCCGCGCCGCACGCTGCGCCGGCGCCAGCGCCGCGAGCAGGCCGGCCGCGGCGAGCACCAGCAACACCGCGCCGATCGCCAGCGGATCGGCCACCCGCACCTCGAACAGGAAGCGCTGCAGCAGCCGCGACAGCGCCATCGCCACGCCCAGGCCCAGCAGCAGCCCGATCCCGATCTGCAGGCCGGCCTCGCGCAGCACCTGCCGCCGCAGCCGTGCCGGCGGCGCACCGAGCGCGGCGCGCACGCCGAACTCGTGCTGGCGCGCGGCCACCGCCACCGCCATCACCGCGTACAGGCCGACCGCGGCCAGCAGCAGCGCCAATGCGGCGAACAGGCCGACCAGCAGCAGGTTGAGCTTCTGCTCGCCGGTGGTGGTGGCGACCAGGGCGTTCATCGACTGCAGATCGGCGATCGGCTGCTGCGGCGCCACTTCGCCGATCGCCGCGCGCAGCGCGCGCTCGTCGGCGCCCAGCGCACCGGCATGCAGGCGCACGCCATAGGTCAGCGGACCGAAGCTGCGCAGGATCTGCCACATCGGTTCGCTCATCTGCGCCAGCGGCTGGTACACCATCGCCGCCGCCGCTACGCCGGGACCGTCCTGGCGAACGTCGCCGACCACGCCGACCACGCGCATCGGCACGCGGTTGTTACCACCATCGTCGTCCAGGGTGACGACCTTGCCGAGCGCGTCGCCATGCAGGTAGCGCGTGGCGAACGCGGCGTTGACCACGCACACCTTCTCGGCACCGGCCACGTCGCCGACACCGATGCCGCGCCCGGCCAGCAGCGGGATGCGGAACACGTCGAGGAAGCCGGACGTGACCAGGCGGTACTGCGTGTCGAGCGAGGACAGGCCGGCCACCGACACGCTCCAGCTCAGCCGGGTCGTGGCCGGCGGGTTGCTCGAGGCGCCGACGCGCGCGATCCCAGGCACCTGCTGCAGCCGCGCGAGGATGCGCCGGGTCTGTTCCACCGCATCCTGCACGCTGGCGTAGCGCTCCTTCACCGGCGACAGGGTGAAGATCACCGCGGAGCGGCTCTCGAAGCCCATCGGCACGTCGGACAGCTTCTGCAGCGTGCGCGTGAACAGCGCGGCGCCGATCAGCAGCACCACCGCAATCGCCACCTGTGCGATCACCAGCGCGCGGCCGAGACGACCAGCCTGCAGGCTCCAGCCGCCGCGACCGCCGCCGGCCAGTTCCGTCACCAGGTTGCGGCGGCGGCCACGCACGATGCCCAGCGCCGCGGCCAATACCGCGGTGGCGCCGCCGGCGAGCAGCGCGAACAGCACGCTGGCGCCGGTCAGGTGCGCGGCCTCGCCGCGCATCCACAGCAGCGGCACCCAGCCGCCGAGCAGGCGCAGGCCGAGCCAGGCCAAGGCCAGCCCGGCCAGGCTGCCGAGCGCGCCGATCAACGCACCTTCGGCCAGCGCCGGCAGGCTCAGCCGCAACCATGGCGCGCCGAGCGCGGCGCGCACCGCGCTGTCGTGGCTGCGGCCGAGCGCGCGCAGCAGCATCAGGCTGGTCAGGTTGATCGCCGCGATCAACAGCACGCAGGCCGCTGCGGCGAAGAACAGCCACAGCGTGTGGCCGCTATAGGACGTGTACAGGCTG
This sequence comes from Xanthomonas hyacinthi, assembly GCF_009769165.1. Classification (NCBI taxonomy): domain Bacteria; kingdom Pseudomonadati; phylum Pseudomonadota; class Gammaproteobacteria; order Lysobacterales; family Lysobacteraceae; genus Xanthomonas; species Xanthomonas hyacinthi. Next base: position 3,440,258 of record NZ_CP043476.1, on the reverse strand, counting down.
TCTTTCAGCGGCAACGCGCTCGGCGGATCTTGCTGCAAGCTGCGCCACCACGATTCGTCCATGTGCGGGCTGTTGCGCAACAAGCCCTTGATCACCACCGCGGTCTGCGCGGAGGCAGCGGGCACACTCACTCCCGGCTGCAGCCGCGCGACGACGACCTCGTTGGTGGACAGGTTGGTTGCGGACAGGTCCGGCTGCATGTTGCGGATCAGGTCGAACGGTTCGGCCCATGGGAAGTCCGCCGGCAGCACGCCGACGATCTGTACCGGCTTGCCCTCCACCTGCAGCGTGCGCCCCACCGCCGCCGGATCGCCGCCGAAATAACGCTGCCAGAAGCGATGCGCGAGGATCACCGCCTGCGCTCCGCCGGGCCGGCTTTCCTCGGCCGTGAAGTTGCGCCCTGCCGCCATCGGCAGACCCAGCGTGCGCAGGAAACCCTCGTTGGCGCTGATCGCGGTGACCACCTCGCTGGCGTCGCCGCGGGCGATGTTGGCCGGCACCGGAAACCCACGCAGCATGCCGATCGCCTGCAGACTGGGCATGCGTCGCAGCGGCGGGTAATAGCCGGGCGCGGCGACGTTGCGGCCGCCGTCGATCGGCTTGCCCAGCGTGACCAGTTGCTGCGGTTGCGGAAACGGCAGCGGCTTCAGCAAGGCCTGGTCGAGCAGCGCGAACACCGCGGTGGTGGTGGCCACGCCCAGCGCCAGGGTCAGCACCGCCAGCAGCAGGTAACCGGGCTTGCGCGCCAGCGCGCGCCAGGATTGCCGCGCTTCGGCCAGGTACATGGCGGCGCTCATCGCGCCTGCTCCGCGGCGCGCGCCGGCAGCGCCACGTCCTGCTCGTGGCGCAGGCGCTCGAAGGTGTCCTCGTCGACGATACGCCCGTCGAGCATGTGCACGATGCGCTGCGCGCGCCGCGCGAACGCCGGATCGTGGGTGACCATGCACAAGGTGGTGCCGTTGTCGTGCAGCTGTTCCAGCAGCTGCATCACCGCTTCGCCGTTGCGCGTGTCGAGATTGCCGGTGGGTTCGTCGGCGAGCAGGATCGACGGATTGCCGGCCAGCGCGCGCGCCACCGCCACGCGCTGCTGCTGGCCGCCGGACAGTTGCCCCGGATAGTGCCTGTGGCGATGGTGCATGCCGACCAGCTCCAGCACTTCGCGCACGCGCTGGCGGATGCGGCCGCGCTCGGCGCCGTCGCGGTAGGTCAGCGGCAGCGCCACGTTCTCTTCCACGGTGAGGTCGGCGATCAGGTTGAAGGCCTGGAAGATGAAGCCGATCTCGGCGTTGCGGATGCGCGCGCGGCCGACCGCGTCCAGCTCGGCGACGCTGCGGCCGTTGAGCCGGTAGGCGCCGCCGCTGGGCGCATCGAGCAGGCCGAGGATCGACAGCAGGGTCGATTTGCCGCAGCCGGACGGCCCGGTGATGGCGACGAAATCGCCGCGCGCCACGTCCAGCGCGATCTCGGCCAGGGCGTGAGTCTCCACTTCGTCGGTATGGAACACCTTGCCCAGCCCGTGCAGGCGGATCAGCGGCTCGGCGGAAACTGCGGGAATTGCGGTCATTCTGGTTCTCCTGGAGCGCTAGCGTAAGCGCAGGGTGGCGTAGGCGTTCCACTGGCTGGTATCGGACAGCACGACCTGGTCGCCGGCGCGCAGGCCGGCACGTACTTCGATGCGGTCGCTGGAGGCGGCGCCGAAGCGCACGCGGATGCGTTGCGCGCGCTCGCCGCCGTCGCGCAGCACGAACAGGTTGCCGGCGGTGTTGGGTGCGGCCAGCGCCGGGCGCGGGATGCTGACCACGTCGCGCAGCGTGCCGAGCACGATGCGTCCGTCCACCGACAGGTCCGGGCGCACGCCCGGCGGCAGCGGCGGCGCCAGCCGCACGTCGACCACCACGCTGCCGCTGCGCACTGCAGGATCGATCCGCGCCACTTGCCCGCTGACCACGCCGTTGTGCGTGTCCACGCTGACCGGCAGTTCGTCGATCACGTCCTTGGCCAGCACCTCGGCCACCTGCAGCCGTGCCAACAGCTCGTCCGGGCGCGCCACCCGCGCCAGCTTGGCGCCGACCTCGACGCGCTGGCCGGGTTCCACGTCCACCTGCTGCAGGATGCCGTCGCTGCCGGCGCGCACCTGCAGCGAGGCGGCCTGTTGCGCGGCGATCGCCAGGGCGCTGGCGGCCTGCGCGCGCCGCGCCTGGGCGGCGCGCAGCTGCGCGGCCATGTTCTGCCGGAACGCGGCCACGCGCTGGGTTTCGATGCCGGCGCGGCCACGCTGTTGCGCCTCCACGATCTGGCTCTGGGTCAGGTCGATCGCCGAGATCGCGCCGCCGTCGTGGCCGCGTCGGTAGGCCTGCGCCTTGATCTGCGCGATCTGCAGATCGGACGCGGCCTGCGCCTGCAACGCCTGCTGGTCCAGCAGTTGCGAGGCCAGCGCCGCGTGCAGCGCGGCCACGTCGGCATCGGCGCCGGCCAGTGCGGCGCGGGCGCGGTCCAGGCCGGCATCCAGCTCGGGATTGGCCAGTTGCAGGATCAGCGTGTCCGCCTGCACCCGCGCGCCGGCATCGACCAGTTGCTGCTGCACGGTGGCGGTGGCGCCGGCGGTGATCCAGCGGATCTGCCGCGGCACCAGCACGCCGTTGGCGCGGATCTCGCGGCGCATCTCGCCGCGCGTGGCCGCATCGATCCACAGCTCGCTGCGGCTGACCTGCGGCGCGGCGCGGCCCGCACCGAACAGGACCACGCCGAGCAACAGCACAGCAGCCACGGCCAACGCCAGCCAGCGGCGCCGGTGGCGCCAGATCGAACGGTTCGGAGACTTCGCGATATCCATGGCCATTGCAGAGTAGGCCGCATGCCAATCGGCGAAGCGCTATAACGCATTGAAACGACTGCCTATCGCCCGCGTCGGGCGCGGCCGCCGCGTCCGCAAGCGGACGCTCGGCGACCGATTACGGACAGTTGCGCGGCGAACCGCGCGCGCTCAGCGCTTTTCGAGCGAAGCGCGGTAGCGCAGCAAGGCTTCGGGTTCGTCGGTCTGGAACGCGCCGATCCCGGCGCGGTACAGGCGTCCCCACACCGCATCCGGATCGCGCAGCGCGTCGGCGTCGCCGCCGTAGCCGGCGACGAAGCCTTCCCACAGCGTGTTGACCAGCAGCCGCACGTGCTGCTGCCTGGTCAATGCGGCCAGCGGCGGCAACTGCTCGGCGCGCATCCGCGGCAGTTCGATCGCCACCGGGCGTACCTTGCCGCCGATCTGGGTGCGCACGGTCTGCAGCAGGTCATCGGTGCCCGGCGGATTGAGCAGCACCGGGGTGAAGTTGACCTGGTCGAACGGCGGCAGCGACGCCAGCGGCTGGCTGTACACGCCGACCTCGGTCTTGAGCACGACCTGGCGCTGCATGCCGGCGCGCCGCACCGCGTCCGCCACCTCGGCGTAGATCGGCGCCTTGACGTCGAGGTTGAGCATGATCCGGCCCTTGGCCGCGGCCAGCATCTGCTCCAGGGTCAGCGGATGCTGGTCGGTGAGCGCGGCATCGGCGCCACCCTCGTCGTCGCGCAGGCGCAGCCGCGACAGCTGCGCCCAGGTCAGTTCGGCGACCTTGCCGCTGCCGTCGGTGGTGCGCTCGACGGTGGCGTCATGAAACATCACCAGGGTGCCGTCGGCGGCGCGGCGGATGTCGGTTTCGAGCATGTCCACGCCCATCGCCACGCAGCGCTCCAGGCCGGACAGCGAGTTCTCCGGCGCATGCCCGGGGAAGCCATGTGCGGGCGCCGGATTGTGGCAACCGCGATGGGCGACGACGAAGATGCCGCTGGCCGGATCGGCCAGGCGCGCCTGGCTGGCGGCGCTGCCGGCGGGGGCCGCAATGGCGGGACCGGTCAGCGCGCTGCCCAGCAGCAGGAGCGGCAACAGAGTGGATTTCATGGCGATGTCAGTCCTAAGGATTGAAAGGGTTTAAAGAGAAGGCGTGAAGCGGATGCCGAACCAGTACGTGGTCGGCACCGAGTAGGTGTCCTTCAACAGGTTCTCGCCCGGTCCGGTCACGCTGGTGATGCGGCTGTGGGTGACGTTGCTGACCTGGCCGACCACGCTGACCTGCTTGTTGATCGCATAGGTCGCCGACAGGTCCAGCTGCGAGCGCGGCGACCAGTACAGGTCCTGCCAGTCGATGTTGCTGACGATGGCGCGCAACGCCTTGCCCTGGCGGTTGTAGGCCGCGCGCAGTTCCAGCCCGCCGACGCTGTAGAACAGCGAGGCGTTGGCGGTGTAGCCGGGCTGGCCGACCAGGCGATCGACGCTGCGCTCGCGCTGGCTCACGTTCGGCGCGCTGCCGACGCTGTAAGGCACGTCCATGCCGCCATCGAGCAAGGCCAGGTTGGCACTGCCGCCCAGCCCGGACAGCGCCGGCACGCCCGGCAGCAGGGTGTTGAGCACCGCACTCAGTTCCAGGCCGCGGATATGCGCCTTGGACGCATTGGCCGGGGTGCTGATCAGCACGTTCGAATAGGTGGTGCCGTTGAAGCTGAACTGGTCGGTGCGCGACAGGGTGAAGATCTCGTCCTGGATGCGTTTGTCGAACACTGCGGCGGCGAGCATGCCGTCGAAGTCGTCGGGCAGGCGCCATTCCAGCGACAGGTCCAGGTTGGTCGCCACGCGCGGCTTGATGTCCGGATTGCCCACGGTCACGGTCACGCCCTGGGCGTTGGGATTGCCGGCATCGGTGCTGTTGACGAAGCCGATCGAGGTGCGCGCGGCGTAGGCGTCGTACGGCGGGCGGCCGAGCGTGCGGCTGGCGCCGGCGCGCAGGTCGAGGCGGTCGCTGAGGTGGTAGGTCATGATCGCCGACGGCAGCAGGTTGGCGTAGCGCGAATCGGTCGGCGCGGCGACGTAGATGTATTTGCCGCTGACCGTATCCAGCTGGCGCTGGCGGCCGACGGTGGACTGGTCGGTATTGTCGTAGTGCAGGCCGGCCTCCACGTTGAACGCCTCGGCACGGTAGCTGACCAGGCCGTAGGCGCCGAAGATCTTTTCGCTATGGCTGAAGTTGTCCTGGTTGCTGAAGGCCGACTGGTCGGTGCTGTTGAACGCGCTGCGCGGCGTGGACTGCAGCACGCGCCGGGCCTTGTCCGGATCGATGGCGATCAGGTTCAGGCCGAGATAGCGCAGCGGCGCATTCGACGGCGCCAGCACGTCGGCGATGTTCAGTGCCGGCGCACTGCTGTTGGGCTGGTATTCGTCGCGGTAGATCTCGAACGACGGCTTGTCGGTGGTATACGACAAGCCGGCACCGAAGCCCAGGCCGCGGTCTTCCTCGGCCTGGTTGAAGCCGTAGTCCAGGCGCCCGGTGAGGATGCGGTCGCGCGCGCTGCGCTTGTAGTCCGGACGCCAGTACGACAGGCTGTAGTTGTCGTAGTCGTAGTACGCCTGCGGCGCCACCGGGAAGCGCTGGTTCAACGCCGAGGTGTCGTAGCTGAAGGCATAGTCGGCGGTGGGAGTGACGGTGACGCCGGGGCCGGACTGGCCGACCGCGACCGGCGCCGGGCGCGACGCGCCGGTGACGTACTTGAACATCTGGATCGGCTCGTCGTAGGTCGCATCCGACCACGAGCCGCGCGCGGACAGCACCTGGTGGTCGTCCGGATGCCACTCCATGCCGGCCTGGCCGAGCTTGGTGCGGGTGGTGGTGACCTGGCTGGAATAGCCGACCTCGATGTCGCCGGCCGGATAGCTGCCGGAGGTCGCGGTCTGGTTGGCGACGCGGTTGCGGTTGCGCGGATCGATGAGCAGCTCGTTGCGCTGCATGTCGTCCTTGAAATAGTAGTAGCCCGCGGTGACGTAGGCCTGCAGGTCGGCGCTGGGACGCGCCTCGAACTTGCCGGTCAGGCCGTAGCGGTCGCGCTTGTCCATCACGTACCAGTACTTGTCCTGCTGCGGCACCGCCCAGCCGTTGCCGAGGTTGCTGCCGCTCTGCAGCACGCCGTTGCCGTCGTAGAACCCGTAGTGCACCGTGTCGGTGGTCATGTGGGTTTCGGTGTAGCTGCTCAGCGTCTGGTAGTTGCCCGACAGGGTCAGGCCGTATTGCCGGTCGCTGCCGAAGGTGGTGCTGCCGGTGGCGCCGAGGCGGTAGCCGGGATCGTCCTGGTCGCGCGGCTTGCCGACGTCGTTGGCATGGCCCAGCGCGGCCTCGCTGGTGAAGAACGGCTTGCCGCCGTTCTCGAACGCGCTGCGCGTGCGCAGGTTGATCGCGCCGCCGGTGGCGTTGGGATCCAGGTCGGGGGTGAAGGTCTTGACCACCTGCAGTTCGCTGACCATCGAGGCCGGCAGGATGTCCAGGCGCACGCCGCGGGTGATCGAACCGAGCGTGCCGTTCGGCGTGCCCGGCGAGGCCACGGTCAGGCCGTCGATGGTGACGTTGTTGTAGGACGGGCCGAGGCCGCGCAGCACCGGCGTGGCGGCCTCGTCGCGCGGATGCTCGTTGTCGGTCGCCGGCAGCACCGACAGGCCGGGGATGCGGCGCAGCGCCTCGACGATGGTGGTGTCCGGCAGCGCGCGCACGTCGGTGGAACTGATCACGTCGGTGATGTTGGTCGCCGCGCGCTTGCTCTCGATCGCCGCGGCATTGGCCTTGCGCACGCCGGTGACGACCACGCTGTCCAGGGTCTTGGCGGTCGCAGCGGCCGGCGGCGATGCGGCGGCGGTATCGGCGCCGTCGGTGTCCGTGGCGGCTGGTGGCAACGGCGTCGCCGCTTGCTGCGCGAGGGCGGCCTGGCAACTGGCGGCAAGCAGGCACACCAGCAACGTGCGCTGGTGGCGATGGTGCGATCGCGTCATCTCTATCCCCTGGAAAATTTCGGAATTAATTACTAACTTTAAAGTAGTTAATTTTACCCAGAAGGTGATGACAGTCCCATGTCACGCGGCAGGACGATTGCGAAAAACCCGCAGTGACTGTCGATCTGGTCCGACACGGCGCCACAGGGTAGCGTGGCGCCGCGGCGATGGCGCGCCAGCACGACCGTCCAAAACGACGCTAGGGCCGCATGGCCCTAGGGATTGTCATCAATTGTTCGGATAGGCGATGCTTGTTGCCCCTTTCTTTCCTGCACACCCCTGCAATGGCACGCCGCTACGCCCTGCGAGACGATCAGTGGGATCGCATCCGTGACCTGCTCCCCGGCCGAGCCGGCCATGTGGGTGTGACCGCCAAGGACAACCGGCTGTTTGTCGAAGCCGTGCTCTACCGCTACCGAGCCGGCATCCCCTGGCGGGATCTGCCTGAGCGCTTCGGCGACTTCCGCGTGATCCACCTGCGGCATAGCCGCTGGAGCCGGTCCGGCGTCTGGCAACGCGTGTTCCACGCCCTGTCAGAGGAGGCGGACAATGAGTACGCGATGATCGACAGCACCATCGTCCGGGCGCATCAGCACAGCGCCGGGGCAAAAGGGGGGCGCCGCAGGCCATCGGACGCAGCCGAGGCGGGCTAAGCAGCAAGATCCACGCCGTGGTCGATGCACTGGGCAATCCGGTGGCGTTTCATCTGACCGCAGGCCAGGCGTCGGATCTGGAAGGTGCAGATGCGTTGCTGTCGCAACTGTCGGTCGGCGCCCTGCTCGCTGACCGCGCCTACGATGCCAGGGCACGTGTCATCGAGCCGATGCAGCGGCAGGGGACGCAGATTGTCATCCCCTCCCATCCAACGCGCAAAGTGCAGCGCGACTACGACCGGGTGCTGTACAAGGATCGACACCTGATCGAGAACTTCTTTGCCAAACTCAAGCAGTACCGGGCCATTGCCACCCGATACGACAAGACCGCCGGCAACTTCCTCGGCGCGATTTACTGGATCGCCTCTGTCATCCTGCTTAATTGATGACACGCCCTAGGCCGAATCGACATTCAAGGCAGCCATAGCGGGATCGAGGCGAGGAATGCGAGAAAGTGCGCGGGTTTGCGATCGAATCGGGTTGCGATGCGGCGGAACTGCTTGAGTCTGGCAAAGCAGCGTTCAATGCAATTGCGTCGCCGGTAACGTGTGCGGTCGTACAGCCGGGGCTGCTGGCAGCTGCGCGGTGGAATGACCGGCTCTGCGCCTTGTGCCCGGATCGCCTCCACCAATTCCCGACTGTCGTAGCCCTTGTCCGCCAGCACGTACCGCGGGCTGAAGCCGGCCAGCAACGCCCGGGCCTGCGTGATGTCGTTGCGCTGCCCGCCGGTCAGCATGAAGCGCAGTGGTCGGCCCTGACCATCCGCCGCCAAGTGAATCTTGGTACTCAGACCTCCTCGGGAACGCCCCAGAGCCGAGTCCAGCTCCCCCCTTTTCCGGTCGCCGCCTGTGCGTGCGCCCGGACGATGCTGCTGTCGATCATCAGGTACTCGTTATTTCGATCCCGGATCAATGCCTGGAAGACCTGTTCCCACACGCCTTTGGCGGCCCAGCGCGTAAACCGCTTATGCACGCTTTTGTAGGCGCCGTAACGCGGCGGCAGGTCGCTCCAGCGCGCGCCAGAGCGCAAGACCCACAGCACCGCATTGACGAACAAGCGATTGTCGCGCGCCGTGCGCCCTGGATCACCGGCTTTACCTGGGAGCAGCTCTTCGATCCGCTCCCACTGGGTTTGACTCAATTCGTAACGGCTGGGATGCCGCGCCTGTTGTTTCTTCTCCATCTTCCAAATGTAACGGATGAATGTCGATTCGGCCTAGCGTCGTTTGCGTTGCGCGCGGCGGCGGTAGCGCGGCGACAGTCAGCACTGCGCATACGCAAGCTACCCAGCCTGCTAACGGACAATAGCCAAGGAGCGCGCCCTCAAGTCCCCGCTTCAGGAGGGGATTACTTTTCAACACGAACCCTCAATGCGCAAACGCTCCGGTCACCAAAAACTATATAACGACCCTAATAGATTCACCGGAACGACTCTTAATCTTCAAATCCTCAAGTTCAAATAGTCTGGAGGATGAGATGATGGTCGCCTTAAGGCCACCAAGATGATCACTCGTAAAGGGATCTCCACGGTATGATGCCGCAACCTTCCTTACTTCAACTATCTTTTCCATTTGAGCGTCGAATGAATTTTCGCCCTGTGAAGATCGTAATACGTTGGCAAGCCCCATGCTGCGCATCATGTCAGGCTGCTTCAAGAGGCTCTCGAGCGCGGCCAGGAACTTTGGCTTCTCATGTGCATCGGCTTCCGTCCGATCTATCAGCAAGGCTCCGCCGTCGTGAAAGATAGCCTTGGAAAACTCAAGACCAACCCCTGAGCAGGATACAACCGCCATCCCACAGCTAGCCGCTTCAATGAGAGACAAGCCAACAGTCTCAAACTTCGACGGATGAAAAAAAACATGCGACCTTTGCATCTCGCGAATTACTTCTGAGCGCCCCACCGATGGGAGATGAGTTATTCTGGATACGAGATGAGGGTAGCGATTTTTAAAATTATCCGGTATATCTCCGATGTACGTAAACGACAAGCCCTCCATTTCGGACATCAAATGGGACATCACCTCCAGAGCTAGCGCCCCATTTTTCGTCTCGAAGTCGCGCCCACAAAACACAACCCGCCGCTCATCCAAATCATTCCATTTGGCCTCGAAATTGGCCCAGGAGATTGGCGCACGGGCGGGCTTGACGGCGGTCACCTTCTCCAAGTAAGCCTCACCGAGCTCCACGACTTCCAACCGAGAGAACCAGTGCCGAGCAATGTCGAAGCTAGAATCAGGATCGCCCCTAAGTATGATCCCGGCGCAAGATCCATGAACGTAAGCGGACAGCATAAGACGCATGCGCTCCTTCATGAAAGATAAGAAATCGTCCGAATGCAGGCGCTTTAAATTATCTTGGAACTCCGAATCAAGAAACATTCTTCCACAAAGGGGACCTGCCAGAAGGTCGTCAGTATCAACAAGCCAAGAGCGCGAACCGATGACAGGAAGCCTTGCGGACTGAATTATTAGCCCGGAGCCGCCCGATCCAAACAATAAAAATTCGCCATGATGTTGATCACTGTAAGGCGAGACAACCTCATCTCTAGAAACAAAGACATGATCCGGACTTGCCACGAAATAATCGGACTGCCGATCCTCAAGCATAATCGCATGATAGCCGGAATGAAGATCTATGCGAGGAGCAAGCACAACACGCATGCGCTCTTTAACTGACCGGTTCGGCACTATTGACCCCATGCAATTCAATAACACGATCGGCGGACCTGATCGTGTCAGGCCTATGGGCAACGATCACCCTTGTCATATTTAGCTCGGCAATAGCCGAGGCGATAGACACCTCGTTCCCGACATCCAGATGGCTCGTCGCCTCATCCATGAAAATAACTTTCGGACTACCGTAGAGTGCGCGCGCAAGTAATATACGCTGCTTTTGCCCCGCAGAGAACGATTTGCCCATATTAATTACCGATGTTTCATAACCCATTGGCATCGCCATGATTTCATCATGAATTCGCGCCTTAATCGCTGCCGCAACCACCTCATCTCGACTATAGTTAGGCGCAAAAGAGGCAATATTCTCAAATACCGAGCCGCCGAAGAGTTGATCATCTTGCAAGACGCAAGCAACTGATCTATGAAGATCCACAGGATCTATCTCATTAAGAGCAACCTCGTTAAAGGTAATTGTTCCAGACGAGGGCTGAAGCAGGCCCATCATCAACTTGATGAGGGTCGACTTACCGACGCCAGATCTACCTATTACGGCAACACACTCCCCGGCGCCTATCTCAAAGCTCTCGGCCCTCAGCACACTTTCCGTGTCTGCACCGTATCCATAACTCAAAGACTCTACCTTGATACTTATCGCATCAGACGGCGGCAGAGGGGTGGCGCCCGGAACGACCGGCTTCTCATCTAGAATATCCGAAAGTCTCTGGTTATGGATCTTCACCAAGCGCCAATCGACGAATACGTCACTCACCCTTGTGCAGCGGTCGATAAACTGAGTTGAGTAGCTCACATACGCGATCACCATTCCGAAGGACATACCGCCACGCAGGCTTATCAACACTCCAAATCCAATGATAATTACAGTATGAAACTGAAGGAGGAATTTTGAAATCGTGGAACCAGCAGACGTCCAGCCTTGCAAGCGCGCCATTGCATGGGCAGCAGCCCTTGTTCTGGATTCGTATCGGGAAAGCTGAACAGACTCTAGCCCCCCGCTCTTTATCGTGGTTATCCCGTTCAGCATCTCCTGGAGGATGCCATGCTGAGCCGTGGTTTCTCTAATCTCGGCGTGCTCGCAATCCCTTGCGTTCTTGAAGGTGAAATGCCTTGAACACGCATAGACTGCGCCAAAAATAAGAGTGACGACCGCCAATCTTGGCGAATAAGCAAATATCATCGCCATCGTGAAAATCAGACCAAGGCCGTCGAGTGCTGACTCGACAAACTTGTTGGTGATCGTTCTCTGAATCACATCGATCGACCTGAACCTTGAATACACCTCCGAAGATGCCCTCCTGAGGAAAAATGAGTAAGGCAACCTCATCAAGGTTTCGCTGATCCTGACATTCCACTCGACGACCAGATACTCGGAGAGGCGGCTCAACAGGTTATTCCGATATATTCCAAAAGCCAACTGTATGAGCGCGGCTCCGGCAAACGATGCCATGAGCACATAGGCGAGCTCGACATCCCCAGCTTGAATGACGCTATCGGTAAACGACTGAATCAGCAAAGGACCCAGGAGCAGGAGCACCTCCAGGATGAGAGCAACGGCCACGACCGCGGATATGGTTAGCTTCCTTGAAGCGACACCTGCAAGCAAAAAAGCGAGAACACCCGAACGCTCTACGAGTTCTTGAGAAATTGGTTCTGGAGGCGGACCGAATGCAACCACCACTCCCGTAAATCGGTTGCCGAATTCGCCCATGGCCATCTTCAACTCCCCTTCCGCCGGGTCATTGATGAAGATGCAGCCGCCCCTTATGCGCTTGATGACAACAAAGTGCGACAAGTCGAGCAGCGCTACACATGGACTCGGAATCTCTGCCAGGTGCTCTGGCTCGATCCGGTATGCGGTGGACCTGTATCCAATAGAGCGCCCCAGTTCAACAAGATCCCGGACACTGGTACCGTAGTTAGACGGCGGAAATCGAACTCGCATCGCTCGTAAAGTGGCCTTGCTCCCGTGCGCCTGACTTATCATCGTCAAGCAGGCGATACCGCATTCATTGACCTCCGCTTGATAAATCATCGGAACTTTAGGTTTGCGCCTCATATATTTGAGGAATCCGGCGAATAGATGATTCATCCGCGACCACCCGGAGCTTCTTCATGATCGAGAATCCAACGCAAGATGCTTTTTCGTTCGACCAAAACCAGCGAGGTGTCTGGCCCCAAGCTCTGACGCCTCGCGTCAACTGCCGCGATGATTCTGCCTGAGCTCACAAATCTACAGATAACTTTGATCTCTCGCCTAGCGGCGGAGGAGTTATCGACAAGATAGGCCGTACTGCTTCCAACCCTAAATCGATCTACTACAAAGAAAATGATGGCACGCTCGCTTGGCAGGCTACGTTTGTTCCGGCACGTGGAAGAGCCTTCAAATTCGCTCAGCAATTCCTGGCCCGCGGACTGAACAAAGATGTTGCTTTGTTCGTGCTCAATAGAACAAATCGCCGCACCGTAACAGGCGATAGCAGCTACAAGAAGCACCGGAAACAACAACGCAGAGCGAAGAGATGAGGCTCCCCCTCCCCTAAGGGGCCTGTACCATTCCGGAAGTAGTCGCGCCTGAAACGCCTGCCTTCTGAGCAGTCCGGCACCCTTATGAACGACATCACTTGGCTTTTGCATATGAGTTCGGACCGCTCAAGCACTTCGTGAAAGAGCAGCCTCGCCAACATTAAGCACGTTCTCTACGTGCTCGTAGACGGAATACACATCCTTGCAATGCCTGGACGGGTTGTTGAATCCGGACGAATTCGAGTAACGACTGGCAACATCCCCCCCAGCGCAGCTACGGGCAAACCTGCAATCAAGGCACGCATCTGGCACGCTCGCCGATGCTTTGATGATCTCTTGGACTCTGTCCGAATGTAGCCAGTCCGAGAACTTGCTTTCGAATATATTCATTACCGGCTGGCCTTTAAACCACGATTCAACAATCATGAATTCGTCCGCAATCCTAACTGATCCATCACTTAATACAGCGACCGCCGCGTCCACATTGGATGTTTTCCTACCCAATTCGCCGGAGCTCTTCCCGAGCATTAGACTGCGAATGATAGTACTGAACATTTCGACATCGACCTTTCCCATGTGGTTGAGCAACCAATAATCGAAGGCCTCGCAAAGACCCTTTGAATAGTCGAAATCGGACGCTATCGCATCAGATGACCTTTCATAAGTCTTATCGGGGAACAGGAATTTTATACGGGAGATGCCCATCACCTCGGTCAGGTGCTTGTAGACGCCGAGGACATCAGTTTGCGGCGCCAACACGGAAATTGTCCCGACTGCCAAGTCAAAATTAGCGAGATTATCTCTTAGCTTGGATAAATTTCCAATGATTCGATCATAAGTCCCCCTGTTTCTATGATCGACTCTAAATCTGTCATGCTGTGCCTTATCACCGTCGATACTGATACCCACATCAATCTTGTAGCGACTGATGAGAGACAGCCAAGCATCCGACAAAAATACAGCATTTGTTTGGACTGCGAACTTCAGCGCTGTAGTCACTGGCAACCGGGCGGTGAGTTCGTCGCAAAAGTCAGCCACAATGGAGGGCTTCAGGAGCGTTGGCTCGCCTCCATGAAACGCAATCACCACTGTCGATATCTCAAAGTCCGATTGTGCCTGGGCAATGTAATCAACCAACCCATTCAGGACTGAGGGAGGAATTAATGGAGGGCGATCAAAGACATCCTTGTATGCCGGATCGTAGTAATAGCAGTACGAGCAATTGATATTGCATCGTTCCGAGAGCTTAACCACGACAAAGAGGTTGGTTACTTTAGTTTTTTTCACGATTCATCCCTGAGCAGATGCGGTGCGGCGAGCAAGAAGTGCTCGCCGCACCTGGTCTACCTTACATCTGCGAAACGGCAGGCTGGACCGGACCGACGGTCACTTTAGGCCACTTCGGCTTAGACTGACCACCGTAGATGTCACTTGCCTCCATATCAGAAAGCTCACGAAGAACTAGTTTCGACGCAGCTTTCTCAAGCGCCAACGACTCTTTGATTTTATCGCTCATATTCAGTTTCTTCCTTGTGTTGCCAAGCCGGCAACTGGGCATCGGCCATCAGCTGGCAGATTCTTTTTATGGAGCATTCGCCGCAGTCATCACTACCCTAATTGGCAGCGGCCATCTCCTGAATAACTCTCCAAAAATCTTTACCTTCTTGACTCAGCCCTACGCCTGACTTAAGAGCATCGGCGCATTCAGCGTAGAAGATAAAGGAATACTTCGACAGTGCCATCCTTGAGTATTGAGGCTCCACGTCCATTTCCACGAAAGCCCGGAATAGCATCATCATCGCTGCGCACTCGGCAGCCTTAACCAAGGCCTTCCTAGCCGTCCAGTATTTATTTCTAGGGGCGTTGTAAACGACACCCTCGTTGTCAGGACTTGTTAGAGTTGAGACCAAGAACAGCTGGAGAAGATACTGAGACAACGTCGCTGAAACTATGTTTTCAACATAGCCAAGGGGAGAGGCGTCTTTCCGGATAAAAAGAAGGCCGGGATAGATCTTTGAGCCAACGCCAATTTCCCTATCAGTCCCCAACACAATCCCCGACGTAATATTATGCATCCAAGAGTAGAAGTTTGGCGCCACGCGCTTGATCACATCCCAAGCGGCATCTAGACGCTCGTTCTCTTCACTGGGGATGCACTCATACAACGGATCGAAAATCGGCCTGGGCGGGTAAACTTCAGGAAAAGAAGCCTTGACGCAATATATTCCTTCATGAGCATATGTTCTAGAAAAACTAGTTTCCGATCGGGCGTATGAGCATTTGACCTCGGTACTGAAATCGTGAGGCACGCAGAGCGAGAAATCTCTACTTTCGATCCGAAGCTCACTCTTTGAGATCCTGAACTCAGTTTGCCCAGTGCAAGCGAAAGAGACGCCTCGAGCGCAAAACCTCGCTTCTTCGCTGAAATCGACCGAGAAATCGAGATCTCGAGAAATATCTGCGATCACGAGCTGCGCAACCGCAGCATGAATATTGTTCTGCTCGGCAAACTTTTTAGCCAAGTCGACCTCTGGAACCCACCCAACCGAGCGGCTTTCCCCTAGTGAATTGATTACCTTGGAAGGTCCTGAGCCTAACAGATGAGCAGATGCGCCGTCCGCAATCCTCCTGCACACAGACTCAACGTATTTAGAGGCGATGAGTGCGGAAACTTCCGAATTAGCCTGAGTTGGGAAAGCCAAATCCTTAGCGAGATCAAAGCTCACATCATCCTCCCGCCCATAGTCCCCTTGGTTACCCCGTTCTCAATATCACGATCTGTGAGCAGGATCGTCGCCAACCACTTGCTACCGCCACCTACCGGTGTTCCGGCATGACGGGAGAGATCCCTGTTTATGTCGCCAGGCTCGTAGCTAAATAGTAACGAATTCCCTTGGTGAGGTATGAATTCAAAATGAGCATCCGGGAAAAAGGTCGATCCGCCATATGTCGGACGGTTCAAATAAATTAGAAACGTACCAACCCGCTGCCAAGGCATCTCCTCACCATCGGACGAGTCGAGAAAGAAGTCACAATGAGGAACGAATTCGCCACCAATTCCATATTGAATGACTTGGATTCCCTCCATTTTTTTGGTTGGCCAATTGGTCAATTCAGAAACCTTGCTCAGAATTTCATCCGTGAAATCCGAATCCCCGAGCACATAATTGGCCTGATTGCTGCTCCTCGTGTAAGAGGGCACAACCTTTGTTACCCCGTTTTCATCTGCGCTATAGACCACCGAACGCTTCATACGGGTCTTTGATATCTCAATTAGCCGCTCACAATCTTCCGCGGACATGAAATCAGCGAAAAAATAGCACCGAGGCTTTCTCGTAAACATCAGCAGTTTCACTTCTCGCCCTGCCACGCTTAGCGAAGAAGGATGGCCCGTAATGTCGGGCTCCGGCCTAGCTTCATCGAGCGCCTCCTCGGACGCGACCTTGGATAGCAGCTGCTCTACATATGCCTTATCCAGGCCCATCTGAACCAGCTCGCCACATATTTCATTATGGTCATAACCTTGCTGACGAAGCTCGGTCAACAATTGATTCTGATAATCTTCCGACACCATGACATCTCCTTATGCCAGTTATATTTCTAATCGTGACGAAGCGCCTCGATAGGATTTGACCTACTGGCTCGCAGAGCGGGAAATCCAGTTGCAGCCAGAACCACGAAAACACAAATTGAAAGAAGCGCTGCAATTGTCGAAATTTCTATGGGGCTGACTTTGAACAGGCGCTCAGACAGCATCACTGCAATGAATAATGAGAGCGGAACACCAGCGCAGCAAGCAACGCCCATCAGAGAGAACGCCCCTTTAAGAATCAGGGAAAAAATTCCCAAGTCGCTTTGACCGAGCGCCTTTCGTACACCGAACTCTCTCAACCTCACTAGAATCAGATTGGTAAACGACGAGTACAATCCGACGCCGACCAGGGCCAACGCCACAACAACGAGAAAAGAAAGAGTGTTATTGATGTTTATACGATCCACGATACTGCTTGTCAAGCGCTCTTCGAGGGGCCGCAAATCGGCAACTTTGACGTCGGGCGCTTGCTTGACCAAGACCGAAGAAAGCCATTTTGCATCGCTACTACTGACAACAAGCTCTACGGCTCCAGAGGGAATGGCCTCCAAGCCATATGGAGTAGCTGCGGGTCGATACACAGAGGCGTAATCGTCATCCCTAGCAAGTTCTCTCTGCCGGCTATGTGAAACAACGCCAATGATCTGATGTTGTTGCATGACCCCAGATGCATCAGCGAAACCTATGGAGCGCCCTACCGGATTTCCGTCTGGATAGTTCTTTTTGGCAAACACATCATCTACGATCACCACCCTCGCAGAATCTGACGCCTCCAAATCTGTAAATTTCCTGCCTAGCTTAAGCTTGATCCCAAGCACGTCGAAATACCCCGCACTTACGAAGTTCCCGTAGACATTCTCGGTCGCCTGTAGCACATCACTTCCTGTAGCCCCAACTTGAACTGGCTCCACTGAGACAATGTCGCTTAAAGGCGCTGATGCCATGAATGCGCTTGCGTTGTCCCCCCTGACCTGCGCTATGTTCTTTGACACGTTGTAAAGCTGGCCACGAATTCTTTCGACTTCGGCAGGACTGTCATCTTGCGTTTTGGCTTCAAGCACCGCGACTAGGCGTTTGCTCGGATCTAGACCCAAGTCCTGGTGGATCAGATTGTATTCGCTCATGGTAAGCAGAATCGTGCAGTAGACCAGCGGCAGTGTCGCCATCAGCTGAACTATGACTAAAGCGCTACGCAGACGCCTTGACGCTGCGCTTATTCCACCCAGCCCTTTTCCGCTCTGCCTGACAGTCTCAAATATTTCCGTCCTTCCAAGAGCGATCCAGCCAGACAATGTCATTGCGCATGCAAGAGCCGCCGCGAACGCCGCCATCCCGGCAATGACAGGAGCTTCCAGCGAAATAGTCCCTGGATAGTCGTTAGGCAAGAAGCCAAGCGAATCCAGGCCGCTCCAAAAAACTGGAAATGCTGCAACCACCAAGACTGCGCCCATCAAGACTTGCAAGGATGCCTCAGCCGCAACGTAATAAAGCTTCCTCCAACTGGTTGCTCCAAAGACGGAAATTAGCGCGTATTCGTGTGAACGCCTGAGCTGTCGCAATGCGAAGAGGTTGCACAGGTTCGCAGAGGTGATCAATAGAATAGCGGTGACCGCCGCCAGCAAGGCGTATATTCCAGAGCTACGATCCTCTGTCCATATTGTCCGCAGCGGCTTGACGCGGACGGACAGATCGATGTCTGAGGAAATTTTCCGCAGGACGGCATTTCGATTAAGTGTTTCATTGATGGCCGACTCGACACTCTTGGCCTGCGCGTGTTGTTTCAACTTCGCGACTAGCTTAGGACCGCCGAATGACCCGGCGTTTGAAAGCTCTCGCTTTTCAAGCGGAATAAACAGAGGAATCCAAACCTGGACGGCCTTGCTTGGAAATGAGGCTTCTCTAGCGACAACGCCCACAACTCTCGTAGCCTGCCCAGAGATGATGAGTCGCTTGCCAATCGAGGCCGAAACATCCTGACCGAAGATCGACTTGGCTAGCACCTCTCCCAAAACGGCTACCGCAGGCGCGGCAGGCGCGGCATCTTCAGCTGTGATCGCCCGACCTGCGATGACCCTTGGCTCCAAGATCTCAAAGATTTCGGGACTCGCTTCGACCGACCGGGCTGAAGGGACCGACCCGCCGCCATCTCGCTCGATTGCGACCTGGCCCTCCTTGTAAGCAGCGACATTCTCGAGCCGCTCAAGATTTCCGTTGTAAATGAACGGAGGCGGCCACCCGAGCTCCATCCCCATCTTCTTGGAGTAGAGCGACAACGAAACCAGGCGATCTTGATCGGGGTAGTGAAGAGGCTTCCAAAGCAGCCCGTAGGCAAGACATAGCACCGCCAGGCCTGCGCCAAGAGACACCAACAGGAGGGCGCTCGATATCGCAACCGTCGCCTTGTCTCCTTTCATCCTGCGGAGCACAAAGGCGAGGCAATCACCAACCTGCATATCCGTATGCCTCTTAGTGGCGTTCCCCTGAAGAGAATCGCGTTCCTGTCGAACATAGATCACACATCCTGCGCAAGTCAAGAGGCTTGTCCTGGTCTAATTCTCGTGGACACCTCGATAGGGGATGATCATCTCCAACGAGGACTTTGAACGACATGACGCCCCGTAGCCGTAGCCGTAGAACTTTCGACACCGCCTTCAAGCTACAGGTGGTGCAGATGATCCAAGACCAAGGCCTGAGTGTGGGCCAGGTGTGCCGCGACCTGGACCTGGTCGATAGCGCGGTGCGCCGGTGGTTGTCCCAGTCCGAGGCCGAGCAGGCTGGCCAGCCGGGACAAGGCAGGCCGCTGACCCCCGAGCAGCAACGCATCCGCCAACTGGAGCGTGAGAACCAGCGGCTAGGCGAGGATGTGTCGATCCTAAAAAAAGCATCGGCCTTCTTCGCCCGGGAACTGAAGTGATCCAGCAGATGATCCATCAGTGGCAGGAGAAGGCCGACACCACCCGGTTGTGCCGGCTTGTGGGCGTGAGCCGTTCTGGGGTGTATGCCGCTCGGCGGCGGTCAGCGCCGAGGGCCTGCGCCCTCACGGCGCCCTTGCAATCGGCCTTCCAGGCTAGCGGCGGCAACTACGGCAGCCGCCGGCTGTGCGCCGCCCTGAAGGCCCAGGGCCTGCCCGCCGGTCGCTATCGGGTCCGCCGCCTGATGAAGCAGCAGGGGCTGAAGGCGCGCTGGAAGCGCAAGTTCGTCCATACCACCGACAGCCGGCACGAGATGCCGGTAGCCGACAACCTTCTGGATCGGCGCTTCAACCCGGAAGCCCCCGACCAGGCCTGGGTGGCCGACATCACCTACATCCGCACCGAGCGCGGCTGGCTGTACCTGGCCGCGGTGCTGGACCTGTACTCACGCAAGGTGGTCGGCTGGGCGATGGCCCCGAACATGCCTGCCGAGCTGGTCTGCACCGCCTTGCAGATGGCCATCGCCCTGCGCCAGCCCAAGCCGGGGCTGATCGTGCATACCGACCGTGGAAGCCAATACGCCAGCCAGGCCCACCGCGACCTACTGGCACGCCACGGTCTGCTCGCCAGCATGAGCCGCCGGGGCAACTGCTGGGACAACGCGGTGATGGAGCGGTTCTTCCTGAACCTGAAAATGGAGCGGGTCTGGCAGCGCCGCTACGCCAACCCCGCCGAGGCCGTTGCCGACATCGCCCATTACATCGTCGCCTTCTACAACACCCACCGGCTGCACTCCACCCTCGGCTATCGATCGCCTGCCGACTACGAGAAAGCCACCACCTGAAATCCCCTATCTCCGTGTCCACCAAAACTTGACCACGACAGCTGTTACACCGATAGTGCCCTATGCCCTACGCCACGCTGGCAACCCCACAACCGCACCAGGCGCTGTTGACGAAAGAGCCCTTGCAAGAGCCAGAAGTTCAGAAGAAGCTATGAGGACGGACGCCGTGCTCGAAGGACTCGGAGCGCGTCAGCATCGCAGAAATCGCATCTCGCTCATCCATGGAGGGTAAGTGCTTTTAAATTTCAGCCATCACGCTCGTTCGACTCGGAAGTTGCAACGAATGCTCATTTCAGCGCCCACCGCTCGTATCGTCGGATGGCGCGCCTTCGGACAGCTGGCCTCCCTGTGCGTTCCCGCGCTTGATTGCAGTTGAAGCCGACCTACGAAGCATGGTCAACTACGTCTTCGGCCTAAATTGCTGGCCTCATTCGCA
Source organism: Xanthomonas hyacinthi (assembly GCF_009769165.1). Taxonomy (NCBI): domain Bacteria; kingdom Pseudomonadati; phylum Pseudomonadota; class Gammaproteobacteria; order Lysobacterales; family Lysobacteraceae; genus Xanthomonas; species Xanthomonas hyacinthi. The sequence continues at coordinate 3,419,771 of NZ_CP043476.1, read as the reverse complement.
GGTCGATTTCGGTGCGGCAATAGCATTTTTGAGCTTGATGGAGGCCGTTCGATTGCAGTCCCAGACATGGAACCCTGGCATGGAAGCGATACCTAGACCCTTCGATAGCGACTTGAAACATGCATTGCCATGGAAGATGAAAGTCGACCTCATTTACCTTATTCGCATGGATTGATAATGGATAAACCGCGGCAGCAGAACAATTCGGCAAGGAAAAGAAAAAAGCTGATTGTCATTTCATCGGTGCTTTCTACCGTGCTGCTCGCCTGCATGTCAGCTTTCTGGAAGCTCTCGGACAATGCTCCGCAGGTTGCGAGAAACGACATTACTGTTGGCACCGTGCAGCGCGGCAGTTTGTCCAGGACTGTGAGAGCATCGGGCAGACTCGTATCAGCAAAAATGCTCTGGCTCACCGCGAGAACGACGGCCCGCGTTGATAAAATCGTTGCGCCGCCCGGTACGGAAGTGCTGTCCACCACTCAAGTTATTCGGCTGACCAACCCTGGTCTTGAAGAGAGCTACAGGGCCGCATCATCGACTTACGCAGCTGCGCGGGATGGGCTTGATGCGAAAATTGCAAACCTGAAACTCGAAAACTTGAATGCCGAATCCGAGCTGATTAGCAGGAGAAGCGAGCATAAGATACTCGTATCTCGCATTAAAGCAGAGGAAAGGGCCTACGAAAAGCAGGTTATTTCGAGACTTGAATACAACACGAGCATCACCCAGGCTGAAGAGCTCTCGAACCAGATTACGATCAGCGAAAAAAAACTAGCCGGCACGCGCGCCTATGTTACAGCCCAGGTCGCGGCCGAAAGATCGCGCGTAGCGCAGCTCGAAGGTGAAAGGAATTTAAGGCGTGCCGAAGTGGACGCACTTTCGATCACTGCGGGAATGGACGGCATCGTCCAGCAGATCGCCGTTGAAGAGGGGCAGCAAATTGAGGCCGGCGCCAACCTCGCGAGGATTGCGGAGCGGGGCCAGCTCATTGCGGAGCTTCGAGTTCCCGAATCGCTCTCATTCGAACTCGCTCTCGGCCAGGAGGTCAAGGTGGAAACGCGGTCAGGAGAAATCAACGGACTCATCCGGCGCATCAACCCGAGAGTTGATAAAGGTGCAATCCTGGTTGAAGTATCTCTCTCCGAGCAACGAGACGCCTCTCTAAGGTCAGATCAGTCGGTTGATGGGATCATCCAGATTGAGAAGGTTCCAAACACGACTTTCATAGAACGTCCGCAGAACGCTTTGCCTGGCGAAAAAATGCCTGTGTATCGCCTAAAAGGAGAAAACATGGCCGAGCGCGTGGAGGTAACCTACGGAAAGCAGTCCTCCGACACAATCGAGGTTCGCGGGCTCGCTGCAGGAGACAAAATCATCCTATCTGATACCAGCCAATTCGAAGACGCAAACAAGTTGAAAATCAAGTGACGGAGCCGACATCATGGACGCGAATGTTAGTAGAGTTATTTCACTGAAAAATGCGACAAAGATATTTCTATCCGACGAGATCGAAACTCACGCCCTTTCAAGCATCGACATTGAAATTAAGCGCGGCGAGTTTGTCAGCATCACCGGACCGTCTGGCTGCGGCAAGTCAACCCTACTATCCATCCTTGGACTGCTAGACTCACTTACGTCTGGAAATTATTTCATTGATGGAGTCGATACATCGACGTTAGAAAAGTCGTCCCTATCAGCGCTACGCAATCGCAAGATTGGATTCATCTTTCAGTCGTTCAATCTGATCGGCGACATGTCTGTCATTGAAAATATCGCGCTACCTTTAACATTCCGCAAGGACATCGACAAAGGATCAAGGATTGAAAGATCAAAAAAGGCCCTTGATCTGGTTGAACTCAGCCATCGGTCCGCCCATTTTCCCGCCCAGCTTTCCGGCGGCCAACAGCAACGCGTTGCGATAGCCAGAGCCATTGTCGGCGAGCCACCAATCATCCTGGCTGACGAGCCGACAGGCAACCTGGACACTAAAAACGGAGAAGTCATCATGCAACTTCTTAGACGCCTCAACGAGAGCGGCTCGACCATTTGCATGGTTACCCACGATCCCCAACACGCACAACTGGCCGATCGCCAGATCCACATGCTGGATGGACTCGTTGCCAATGAGTCCTCGGTCAATGCCCATTGAGACGCCCTGTCATGCCTATTGATGCTGCCGCTAAAGATAATTTCGGCCATTTGGCCAAGAGTTTTAATGATGACGGCTACGCCATACACAGAAGCCTGTTATCCAAGGAAATCCTGAGCGTCGCTTTCAGATACTACGCGTCATACGTGGATCTTCCCGGTTATTACAAAGTTTATGAAAAGGTCAAGGCACTGGATAGGTATGCTGACGCGCTGAGCGAAGCACTTATGCTCGACGTGATGTCCAGCATTGAGCAGGCTATCGGGAAGTCCCTACTCCCCACCTACTCTTTCGCCCGCATCTATACGAGCGAATCGAAACTGACCAAGCATGTCGATCACAGCGCCTGTGAAATCAGCGCGACAGTTACCATTGGGCACAAGAATGCTCCTGGCGAGTGGCCTATATGGCTCACCAGTCGAGATCGTGATCTACCGGTTTCCCTCGAGATTGGGGACGCCTTGATCTACAAGGGCACTGAGCTCCCTCACTGGCGCGAGCCCTTGTCGTCAGGAATTTGGTGCCAAGCGTTCTTCCATTTCGTTGACGCGTCAGGACCGAATAAGGACAAGATTTTCAACGGAAGACGGAAGCTTGGGCCCACCCCCTGGAGCGGACCAGCCTCTGGCTAGTAATCTAATTCTTAGCTACCGCCCGGCACACGTCACAGCGTGTCGGCCATCGACGCGATCGGCGCCGTCGACTTGTTGATATCGTGGCAGAGCACGCACTGCGTCGGCGGAACGCCAGCGCATCTTCGTCGCGCAGCGCACACTCCATCGGCTGCGTCACCAGCAGCCATCATGAGACGGATCGACAAGTGCGACGTGGCGGCGGCGCCACGCCATCGCACCGGATCGCGCCTGATCGGCGGCGCATACAGGCGGCAGTCCGCGCCGCACGCAATTGGCCAGGCTAAGAGCAGCTAACAAAACCATCTTGAAAACCTGCACAGTGATGGCAAAATCATCTGCATGGCACGTCGCAAAGAGATTCCCGCCGCGCTGTGGAAGCGCATCGAACCGTTGATCCCCCCAGTGAAGCCCTCGCCCAAGGGAGGGCGACCGCGCATCGGTGATCAGCAAGCCCTCAACGGCATCATCTACGTCCTGCGCACCGGCATCCCTTGGGAAGATCTGCCGCTGGAACTGCCCCCTACGTCAGAATAGTTGTCGCCCCGATAGGATCCGAAGCCAAGGGGCGATGACGAGAGGTTGAAGTGGCACGATACGGACAACAGTTCAAGAACAGGGCGGTGGCGCGTTTGCTGCCGCCGGAGAGCGCGGCGGTAAGCGATGTGTCGCGGGAGAGTGGCGTCTCCGAAGCGACGCTGGAGCGTTGGCTGAGCCAGTCGCTGGCCGAACCGCAACGTGAGCGGCTGTGGACGTCGGCGGCGCGGTTCGATGCGGTGTTGACGACGGCCAGCCTGGACGAGGCTTCGCGTGGTGCATGGTGCCGCAGCAACGGGGTGTACCCGCAAGAGCTGACGCGGTGGCGCGAGGCGGCCCAGCGCAGCTTGGCCGAGCCTGGCGAGATTGGAGCCGATACTCGACAGGACAAACAGGACCGGCGTCGTATCCGGGAGCTTGAGCGCGAGTTGCGGCGCAAGGACAAGGCGCTGGCCGAGACGGCCGCGTTGCTGGTGCTGTCAAAAAAACTCGAGACGATCTTCAGCAAAGGCGAGGACGAATGATCGTTCTGGAAGATCGTCAAAGCCTGGTGGCCGACATCGAACAAGCCCCCCGTGATGGTGCCCGGCTGGGACAGGCCTGTCGCATTGCCGGCATCGATGTCCGCAGCCTGCAACGATGGAGGTCCAATGACAGTCTGGTCACTGGCGATCGACGTCCACACGCGGTACGAAAGCGCCCAGCGCATGCGTTGACCGAGGACGAGCGTGCTCAAGTGCTGAACGTCGCCAACGAACCGCGTTTTGCCGACATGCCATCGGCGCGCATCGTGCCGATGCTGGCCGACGAAGGCCGCGACATCGCCAGCGAATCGAGCTTTGCCCGCATCCTGCGCGAATACGGCCAGAACGCCCGCCGCGGCCGTGCTCGCGCCCCGCGCCCCAGCCGGGCGCCGAGCACGCATATCGCCACGGCGCCGGGCCAGGTCTGGTGCTGGGACATGACCTACTTGCCGGCCGAGGTGGCAGGTCGCTGGTTCCACCTGTTCCTGATCATGGATCTGTACAGCCGCAAGATCATCGGTTGGGAGGTGCACGACAGCGATGGGGCAGAACATGCCACGCACCTGGTCAGGCGCACGGCGCTGGCCGAGAACATCGTGCTTCAGGATCCCGCACACCGCCCGGTCTTACACGGCGACAACGGCGCCTCGTTCAAGGCCACCACCGTGCTGGCGATGCTGTACTGGCTGGGCATCAAGCCGTCGTACTCGCGCCCGCGCGTGAGCGACGACAATGCCTTCGTCGAATCGCTGTTCCGCACCGCCAAGTACCGCCCCGAGTTCCCGGCCACCGGCTTTGCCGACCTCGACGGCGCGCGCCAATGGGCAGCGAACTTCGTACGTTGGTACAACGTCGAGCATCGCCACAGCAGCATCGGCTATGTCAGCCCCGAGCAGCGGCACGCCGGACAGGACCTGGCCATCCTCCAGGCCCGTCATGGGCTGTACCAGCAAGCACGTCAGGCCAACCCGGCACGCTGGAGCGGTCGAACCCGGAACTGGGAGCGCATCACTGCCGTCGCGTTGAATCCGGAGAAGGAGGCCGCCGTCGCGGCAGCCACTGAAACTCAAGAAGCCGCATGAATCAGGCGACAACTATCTTGACATGCACCGACTGGGCTACGGCAGCGGCATGACCTGCTGGCGGCGTCTGCGCGACTGGCAGGCCGCCGGCGTGTGGCATCGTTTGCATCATGCCTTGCTGGCCGAGCTGCGCCGGGCCGACATGCTGGATCTGAGCCGGGCCAGCCTGGACGCGGCCAGTGTGGCCTCCCCCTGGGGGGCGCATACACCGGGCCAAATCCGACCGATCGCGGCAAGCTCGGCAGCAAACGGCATCTGATCACCGATCGTCACGGCATTCCTCTGGTGGTGTGCGTCACCGGAGCCAACCGACATGACTCAGTGGTGTTCGAAGAATTGGTGGATGCCTTGCCTCTGATCGCCGGCAAGCAGGGACGTCCGCGACGCTGGCCAGACAAACTGCATGCCGACAAGGCCTACGATAGCGAGCGCTGCCGCGCGCATCTCAAACGACGAGGGATCAGCGCCCACATCGCGCGCAAAGGGATCGAGCGCAGCGCAATGACCGGCTGGGGCGACATCGCTGGGTGGTGGAGCGCACGCATGCTTGGTTCGCGGGCATGGGCAAGATGCGCACCCGTTTCGAACGCCGAATCGATCTCCATCTGGCCTTGCTCTCTCTCGCCTGCTCGATCATCTGCCTTCGACGTCTTCCCGAGTTTTGTTAGCCGCTCTAAAGCGGCGCAGCGTTACGGCTGCACGACGCTGATCGTGCCCGGGTTGCTGCGCCCGACCCCGCGCAGGTCGGGACGGTACATGTCCTCGACCAGCGGCGGCGGCACCGTGTAGGTGCCCGGGGTCACCGCGCGCACCAGGTAGAACACCTGCGCCTTGCTGCCAGAACCCAGACTCAGCGCGGCCACGTAGCGGTCGTCGCGGAACTCCTCGTGCTTGACGTCGGCGGCCTCGGAACGGTCGCTGATCTCGATGCCGTCCACCACCACGTCGGCCCACTGCTTGGCATCGCCCAGGTTGAAGTTCTCGATCTCCAGGCCGGCCGGCAGCAGGTCGGTCAACAGCGCATCGGGCATGCCCACGTTGGCGGTGATGGTGACGCGCACGATCAGCGCTTCGCCTTCCTTCAGCGGCCGCGGCGTCCATGGCGTGCCGTCGGTGCCGTACCACTCGCGCTCCACTTTGAGCGTGCTCTCGTCCACCTCCGGCGCCTTGCGCGGGATGCCGGCGATTTCCAGGCTGGCGTACAGCGGCGCCTCGCCCTGCGGCACGAAGCTGACCCCGCGCGCCAGCTCGGTCTCGCCGAACTGGCGGCCGAACGCCTTGGCCGCGCCGATCGCCTCGCTGCCGGCGCCGATCGCCAACTGCCCGGACACCAGCTTGCTCTGGTTGACCAGCAAGGCCTTGCCCATCCGCGCCAAGGCCACCTGCTCCTGGGTGCTCAGCCACAGCCAGCCGCTGCGGCGGCGCGCGTCGATCTCGCGGCCCAGCGCCACCGCGCGCGCGTCGTCCTCGGGCTTGGCCAGGCCGCGCTCGTGCAGCAACGCGATCATCAGCGCGTCGTCGCGGATCACGCTGCCGTAGTCGCCGAAGTAAGGCGGACGCTCGCCGCTATCCTTGGCGAAGCCGGCCGCGATCGCCGCTTCGCCGCGCTTCTTGTCGCCCTGCAGCGACAACGCCACGCCCAGGTGCACCAGCGACAGGCCGGTCAGCGCCTTGCCGCGGTCGTTGTCGTACAGCGCGCGCAACGTGCCCAGCGGAGCGCGGTTGACGCGGGCCAGCACGTAGCCGGACCAGGCCTGGTTGGCGAACTTCAGGTACTCGCGGCGGTCCTGGCCGTAGAAGTTGTTGCCGCCGGACAGCAGGTCCTCGCTGAGCCGGTTCAAGGCCTTCTGCAGCACGTTGTCGGGCACCGCGAAGCCGGCGTCCTTGGCGTCGAGCAGGAACTCGGCGATGTAAGGGGTCAGGCCCGGATTGACGTAGCCGTCGTCGCCCCACATCGAGAAGTGCCCACTGGAAATCTGCATCGAGGCCAGCCGGCCGAACGCGCCTTCCATGCGCTCGCGGCGGGTCGCCGCGTCCAGGCCCTTGGCGCCGAGCAGCCTGGCGGTGGCGTCGTCGAGCAGCAGCGCGGCGTAGCCCTTGCTGGTGGTCTGCTCGGCGCAACCGTACGGGTAGTTCAGCGCGCCCTGCAGCGCGCTGGCGAACGGGATCGGCGGCAACGCGCTGACCAGCATGCGCGCGTTGACCGAACCGGCCATCAGGCCCTCGGCATCGCTCATGCCCAGCGTCACCGGCGCCAGCCCGCCGGTCGCAGACGTGTCCAGCACGCGGGTCTGCGCGCGCAGCACCGACGGCCACGCCGCGCGCACCGGCAGGTCGTAGCGGCGGTCCACGGCGAAGCCGTTGCCGTCCACCCGCAGCCGCACCTTGGCCACGGTGTAGCCCTCCTGCGCCACCAGCGGGAAGCTGAGCGTAGCCTTGCCGTCCTTGCCGAGCTTGGCGCTGCGCGCGTTCTCGGCGATCGCCAGCGGGCCTTCGCCGTCCACCCGCACCTTGAACTCGCCCGGCTGCCCGGTGAAGTTCTGCACGTCCAGGGTGACCGTGCTGCGGTCGCCCGGCGCCAGCACCCGCGGCATGCTGGCCTCGGCCACGATCGGCGCGCGCACCAGCGTCTCCACGTCGCGGTTGCCGTAGCGCTCGTCCGCATACACCAGCGCCGAGACGCGCAGCGTGCCGTTGAAGTCCGGCACCGGCAGTTGCACCCGCGCGTTGCCCTTGGCGTCGAGCTGCACCGAGCCGGAGAACAGGTCCACGGTCTGCACCCGCGCGGTCGGGCGCTTGGCCTGCGGCAACGCCGCCAGCGCCATGTCGCCGCCGAAGCGCAGCTTGCCGGTGCCGCCCTCGAAGCTCTCGATCACCCGGCCGTAGATGTCGTAGGCGTCCACGCCCAGGCGCCGCTGCGCGAAGAACTGCGCGTTGGCGTCAGGCACCGGGAAGCGGGTGATGTTGAGGATGCCCACGTCCACCGCGGAGAGGGTCACGTGCGCCTGCTTGCCGGCCAGTTCCGGCACGCTGACCGTCACCGGCAGCGGCTGCTCCGGACGCATCTGCTTGGGCGCGACCAGGCCCACCGCCACGCGCCGGGTCTTGCGCTCCATCGGCACGAAGGCCACGCCGACCGCGCGCGCCGGGGTGATCTTGCTCGGCGCCGAACCGCCGCGGAACACCAGCGCGGTGACGTAGACGTCGTGGCGCTCCCAGTCCTTGGTCACCGGGATCTCGAAGCGGCTGCCCGGCTTCACGTCGATGTCCTGCACGTACAGCATCTTGTCGCTCTCGACCATCAGCACGCCGGGACCGGCATGCGGCGGGGTCAGGGTGACCTTGAGCGTGTCGCCGGCCTTGTAGCCGGTCTTGTCCAGCGCCAGCTTGACCTTGTCCGGACGCGCGTCCAGGCCGCGGTTCTCGTCGTTCCAGCTCCAGCCGGCGCGGAACGGATAGCGCGTGGTCAGGCCGGTGGACGGATCGAACACGTCCACGCGGTACTCGCCCCACTCCACCGGGAAGTCGAACTTGGCCGCGCCGCTGCCGGCATCGACGGTGAGGGTCTGCTTGTTCTCGAAGCGGCGGGTGAAGTCATAGTCCCAGCGGTTGTCGGTGAACGCCCAGTGGTAGTCGCGCAGCTCGCGCACCAGCGTCACCTTCAGCCCCTTGGCCGGCTGCGGCTTGCCCTGCGCGTCCACCCGCATCAGCTCGAAGCGCGCGTTGGCGTTGGCGTCGGCGCCGTCCTTGTCGTCGAACAGCGGGCGCACCCCGACCAACGCCGGCGCCGGCCACAGCACGCGCTTGAGCGTGCGGGTGACGGTGCGCCCGCCGGTCTCGTACACGCTGGCGGAGACCAGCGCGGCGATGCTGCTGGTCGGCTTGGCTTCGTCCGGCAGCGCCAGGTCTTCGGCGATCTTGCCGTCGGCGCCGAATTCGGTATCGATCACGTCCTTGGCTTCGCGCGGCAGCTGCAGCGTCGGGTCGCCGAAGAAATAGCCGGGCAGCGCTTCCACCGGATGCTGCTCGACCGCCACCGCCAGCTTGGCGGTGAAGCGGTTGCCATCGGCCGGCGCGCCGTACAGGTAGGCGGCGGTGGCCTGCAGCTTGAACGGCTCGCCCGGCTTGAGCGTGTTCTGCGCACTGTCCAGGTCCAGCTTCATGCGCTCGGGCAGGAACTCCTCGATGCGCAGGGTCATGCCCTGCACCGCTTCCTTGCTGGACGGATCGGTGCGGAACTCCACCTGCCAGCGCCCGGTCGGCGCATCGGCGGGGATCAGCTGCTCGAAGCTGAAATAGCCCTGCTCGCCCGGCTGCAGGCGGGTCTCGCGGAAGATCTTGCCGTCGGGCTGCTTCAGCCGCAGGAAGACTGGTTGACCGCCGGCCGGCTGCGCGCCCTTGCCGCTGGTCGCCACCGGCTTGCCGTCGTTGTCGCGCAGCAGCGCCGACACGCGCACCGTCTCGCCGGGGCGGTACAGGTCGCGGCCGGACCAGGCGAACACGTCGAACCAGGCGTTCTCGCGCCCGGCCACGGCGAACTCGCTCAGGTCCAGCGCCGGCTGGTTGAACGGCAGCATCGACAGGTCGGTGCCGCTGCGCGCCACCAGCACCTGGCCGGCGTCGAGCGTGTAGTTCAGCAGCGCGTTGCCGTTGGCGTCGGTCTCGCCTTTCAGGAACAGCTCGCCCTTGGCGTCGAGCACGCGCAGTTCCACCTTCTTCAGCGGCTCGCCGCTCTGCAGCGCGGCGGTGTGCACGAACAGCTTGTCCTTGTAGGCGCGCGCGTGCAGGCCGATGTCGCTGACGGTGAAGAACGCGGTGTCGTATTCGTTCTCGAAGCGGCCCGGGCGCTTCATCACCGCGAAATACAGGCCCGGCGCCTGCAGCTCCTTGATGTCCTGGATCGGCAGATAGGTCAGCGCGCGTTCGTTCTTGTCGCCGCCGAGCACGAAGCGGTTGACGTAGACCGACTCGGCCAGCTGCGCGATCGGGGTGTGCTCGCTGTAGTCGCTGTCCATCTCCCAGCTGCCGCGGCGGCCGCCGCGCTGGTACTGGGCGAAGAACGCCGGCAGCGCGCCTTCCTTGACCCGCATGAATTCCACGTCCACTTCCGGCACGTTGAGCGACACCACCGGCAGGCCGCGGCTCTCGCGCGCCGGCAACACGCTGCCCTGCGAGGCGAAGCCGACCGCCGGCTCCAGTTCGCCGGTGTAGACCTTCTGCTTGAGCGGCTTGCCCAGGCGGCTGCCGTCGGCGGCGAGCAGGTCGGCGGAGATCAGCACGGTGTAGTCCTTGGCCGCCTCCACGTACGGATAACGTAGGGTCTTGCCGTCGTCGGACAGCGACCAGGCGCTGTCGTCGGTACCGACTTTTTCCTCGAAGCGCAGCAGCTTGTCGAAGTCCTGGGTGCCGACCAGCGGCCGCGAGAACTCCAGCGCCAGCGACAGCCCGTCGCCCTTCTGGTCGGGATAGGCGCGGACCAGGCCGAAGCCCTTCATCGCTTGCTTCTGTCCCTTCACCGGCTCGCCGCTGGCGTCGGGCAACTGCCCGGATTCGTTGCGCTTGCAGCCGCCCAGCGCCAGCGCCAGGCCCAGCAGCAGGAAGGTGCTCAACAGCCCCGCGCGCAGGAGGCGCCACTGCCGCTTCGAATCCGTGTGCATACGTTCGCTCCATGAAAGTGGCGCGAGTATAGAACGCGGACATGGCGGCCGGAGGGACGGAATAGAGATTGCGAACGCGGCGTTCGCCCGGGCCTGACAAGGCGGTCGGGGACGGCGGCGGACGCCGCGGCCAGGCCGCGCGCGCCGCGATTGTGGTGCCCAGGTTGCGGGCACATCGGCGGCGGCGCCCTCCGCGCGCCCTGGCCGAGCCGACATGCCATCGTCTCCCCAGACATCGCCGTGGAAGCGGCCAGCCAGGCAACTGATTCGCCCGGCCCGGATGCAGTCTGGACTGAAGTCCCTCCCACAGTGCACCCGGCGAATTGGCTGCGAGTTCCTTGTGGGAGCAGCTTCAGCCGCGACGAACGAAGCGGCGGACTGGCCGCCGCCTCAGCGCAACAAGCGCTGCATGTACAGCGCGATCAACCGCGGCCGGTCCAGTGCCAGGCAGACCTGGGCGTTGGCGCCGCCGGTTGCGGCGTGGCGACCAGCCGCAGCGCCGCCTGCCCCGCCGCCGGACGGCACTTCCCGCGTATACCCCTGATCGTCGACGGCGATGCGCAGCGGCACGGTCGGGCACAGGCCCGGGTCGAGCAGCTGCGCCACCGGCACCACGTCGAACAGGGTCGGCGTGGCGCTGGCCCAGGGCTGGTCGGTGTCGCGCCACTGGTAGTAGAGCTGGGTCAGCGCGTCGGTCAGCGGATCGCCGTGCGCGAACAGCGCCACCCGCTCCGGTTCCTCCAGGGTCACCTGGGTCGCGTCCAGCGGCAGCATCACGATCGGCACGCCGGCGGCGAACACGCGCTGCGCGGCGCCGATGTCGGACACGATGTTGTATTCGGGCACCGGCGGGTTCGGCGGCCGGTAGCGCGACTTGCCGTAGCCGGCGCGCACCGCGCCGCCCATCAGCACCACCTGCTTGAGCTGAGCGAAACCGCGCGGGTCGCGCTGCAGCGCGCGCGCCGCGTCGGTCAGCGGACCGAGCACCAGCAGCGTGACCTGGCCGGGATGGCGCCGCGCCTGCGCCAGGATCAAGTCCGCCGCGTCCGCTGCGTTGCGCGGCAGCGTGCCCTGCGCCGCCCAGCGCGCCTGGCTGAAGGGGATGCTGCTGGCGGTCTTGTGGCCGATCGCCAGCGCGATCTCGCTGCGTCCGGCCTGCTGCAACAACCGCTGCAACAATTGCACACGCAGCCCGGTGTCGCCCCAGGCCGAGGCGATGCCGAGCACCTCCAGCTCCGGGCTGCGCAGCAGCAGCGCCAGCGCGAACGCATCGTCAATGTCGTCGCCGACGTCGGTGGATACGACCACCTTCTGCGCCGGCGCACTGGCCGCGGCCGGAGCCGCCGCGGCAGCGGCCGATGCCAAGCCCAGCAGCGCCAGCGCCGCCCACCGTTTCAGACTGCGCATGCGCGCCTCCCGCAAAAAGAAACCGCCGGCATGATAGCCGGCGGTCGCTGGTTCATCGCCTGGCCGCGCCGATCAGAAATTGGCGCGGAACTGCGCGCCGACGATGCGCGGATCGTTGATGAAGCCGGTGAGGTTGTCGAAGTCGATCGCACCGGTGGCGCGGATCTGGTTGGTGCAGTTGCGGCAGAACACCGAGACCTCGTATGCGCCGGCGTCCCAGTTGTAGCCGATCTTGGCCCCGCCTTCGAGCAGCGGCTGGCCGACGAACTCGCGCGAGTCGTACAGGAAGAAGTTGACTTCGCTGCGGTAGGACCAGTCGGTGTAGAAGAAGAACTCGGCGGCGTCGCCGACCGGGATGCCGTAGCGCAGCGTGGCGTTGCCCATCCACTTGGCGGCCTGCGGCAGTGTGTTGCCGTCGATGATGGCATTGCCGGCGGCATTGAGCGGATCGGTCACGGTGCAGCTGCGGCACACGCCGACCGACAGGGTCGAGTCCTCGATGCGGGTCCAGTTGTAGGCGCCGCCGAGGGTGACGCGCAGGTTCTGGGTGATCAACGCCTCGAAATCGAACTCGGCGCCGCGCGCCTTGGACTTGTCGGCGTTGAGCAGACGTACGTCGTTGGAGGTGCCGCCCACCGCGGTCAGCTGCTGGTTCTTCACCCGGAAGTCGTAGATGTCGAAGCTGATGCGCGCGCGCTTGTCGAACAGGTCGGACTTGATGCCGATCTCGTAGGAGTCCACGGTCTCCGGCGCGGCCACGGTCAGCGGCGCGGTCGCCGACGGCTCGCCGAAGCTGGCGCCGCGGAAGCCGCGCGCGGCGCGGGCGTAGACGTTGACGTCGTCGTTGATCGCATAGGTCGCGCTGAGGTCGCCGGTGACCTTGGAGTTGTCGGTGCTGCCGGTGGACGGCTCGAGCAGGGTGACGCGGTCCAGCGCCAGCACGTCGAAGGTCTTCTTGTCGTAGGTGTAGCGGATGCCGGCGCGCAGGTTCAGGCGATCGGTCGCGGCATAGTTCAGCGAGCCGAACGCGGCCCACGAGGTATTGCGCTGGCGGGTCAGCTGATAGCTGGCCAGCGCACCGCCGCCCAGGGTGTCGTAGGTGTAGCTCTCCCCTTCCACCGAATCGTGGAAATAGTACAGGCCGGCCTGCCAGTTGAGCGGGCCTGCGTACTGCGATTCGGCGCGCAGCTCCTGCGAGTACTGGTCCAGGTTCTTGATGCCGCCGGCGGTTTCCACCGGGAACGGGATCGTGCCCGGCCCCGACGGCGGCGCGAACACTGCGCCGTAGCCGCCGTCGATGTCGCCGCGGCTGTAGTACTTGCCGATGCCCTCGTAGCCGGTGATCGAGTGCAGCACGATGTCGCCCAGGTCCCAGCTCAGGTTGGCGCTGCCGCCGTAGGTCTGCAGTTCCTGGGTGTTGCCGCCGTCGATGGACACCTTGTCCGGATCGAAGCCGGCGACCAGCTTGTTGCTGCCGGGGCGGAAGATGTTGGCGCGGAACAGCCGCGCGGTGCCGTCGAGGTGGCGCGCATGCGCGTTGAACAATGCGCTGAAATCCTCGCCGGGCTGGAACAGCAGCTGCACCCGCACCGCCGAGTCGGTGTAGCCCTCGAACGAACGGTTGTCCACGGTGCTGTCGACCCAGTCGTCGCGGCGCTGGCCCAGCGCCGACACGCGCGCGGCCCACTTGTCGCCCATGGCGATGCTCAGCCCGGTTTCCATGGTCATGGTGCCGTAGGTGCCGTAGGACAGGCTGGCGTAGCCGTCGTTGGCGCCGATGGCCGGCTTGACCGAGTTGAACTTGACCACGCCGGCGGGGGTGTTGCGGCCGAACAGCGTGCCCTGCGGTCCGCGCAGCACTTCCAGGCTTTCCAGATCGAAGATCGGGAAGCCCTTCAGGAACGCGTTCTCGGCCACCACGTCGTCGTACACCAGCGACACCGGCTGCGAGGCGTAGGTGTTGAAGTCGGTATTGCCGTAGCCGCGGATATAGAAGCGCGGGAACACGCGGCCATTGGAGGATTCGACATTGAGGCTGGGCGCCTTGCCGGCCAGCACGCGCACGTCCGAGCCGCTGGTGGCGATCGCGTCCAGGTACTCCGGGCGCAGCACGCTGGCGGAGATCGGCACGTCCTTGGAATCTTCCGCGCGCCGCTCGGCGGTGACCTTGACCGTATCCAGGCGGGCGACTCCGTCCGCGCTGTCCGCCTGTTGGGCGGCGGCGGCGAACGAGAGGGCGGAAATGACGGCTACGGCAAGTGCGCTGGTGCGCAGCGACCAACTGGCTGACATGGAGGACTCCGGAGTGGAATGGGCAAGAGCGGGGCGCGTCGCCGGCAGGCGATGTCGCGCCGCAGCATAATTAACACAAAATACACATGCTTTGCATGTCCCGGTCACTTGAACGCATTAAGGCTGTAACCGCGCAATGCGCCGCCACATGTGCCCTGCATGTGCGCTGCCCCCAGAAGGCCCTGCTCCCGGTCACGCTTGAAATCGGGCTCCGGACTCCCGGTTCGCCGGCGCCATTGGCTGCCTCGGCCGTGCAGCACCGCGCTACTGCGCCAGGCCCCGCTCCTACAAAAAAACAAGACGGGATTTGCGGCGCCCCAGCGGTGCCGCCATGCCACCGCCTCGCCGGCTCAGCCGATGTCGCCCGGCACCCGTACCCAGCCGTCCATCAACACCCGCGCGCTGCGGCTCATGATCGCCTTGGTGACGCTCCACTGGCCGTCCGCCTGGCTGGCTTCGGCACCGACCCGCAAGCTGCCCGAGGGATGGCCGAAGCGCACCGCCTGGCGCGCGCCGCCGCCGGCCGCGCGGTTCACCAGCGTGCCGGGGATCGCCGCGGCGGTGCCGATCGCCACCGCCGCGGTGCCCATCATCGCGTGGTGCAGCTTGCCCATCGACATCGCCCGCACCAGCAGGTCGATGTCGGCGGCGGCGACCGGCTTGCCGCTGGAGGCCACGTAGTCGGCCGGCGGCGCGACGAAGGCGACCTTGGGCGTGTGCTGGCGCGTCGCCGCGTCTTCCAGCGTGGCGATCAGGCCCATGCGCAGCGCGCCGTACGCGCGGATGGTCTCGAACCTGGCCAGCGCCTGCGCATCGCCGTTGATCGCGTCCTGCAGTTCGGTGCCGCGGTAGCCCAGCGCCTGCGCGTCGAGGAAAATGGTCGGAATGCCGGCGTTGATCAAGGTCGCCTGGAAGCTGCCGACGCCCGGCACCTCGAGCGTATCGATCAGATTGCCGGTCGGAAACATCGCCCCGTCCGCCCCCTCTTCGTCGGCCGCCGGATCGAGGAATTCGAGCTGCACCTCGGCCGCCGGAAAGGTCACCCCGTCCAGTTCGAAGTCGCCGCTTTCCTGCACCGCACCGGCCACGATCGGCACCTGCGCCAGGATGGTCTTGCCGATGTTGGCCTGCCAGATCCGCACCGTGGCCATGCCGTCGTGCGGCACGCGCGCGGCATCGACCAGGCCGGCGGCGATCGCGAACGGCCCCACCGCCGCCGACAGATTGCCGCAGTTGCCGCTCCAGTCCACGAACGGGCGATCGATCGAGACCTGGCCGAACAGATAGTCCACGTCGTGGTCCGCGCGCGTGCTCGGCGCCACGATCACCGTCTTGCTGGTGCTGGAGCTGGCCCCGCCCATGCCGTCGATCTGCTTGGCGTAGGGATCGGGACTGCCGATCACCCGCAGCAGCAACGCATCGCGCGCCGCGCCCGGCACCTGCGCGGCAGGCGGCAGATCCTGCAGGCGGAAGAACACGCCCTTCGACGTGCCGCCGCGCATGTAGGTGGCGGGAATGCGGAGTTGGGGAACATGGGACATGGGGTTTTCCGATCGACGCAGAGGGCAGGAGTGGCTCAGGGGTTGGCGGGAATCTCGGCCTCGACCAGATGCGCCAGCAGGGTCAGCGACTCCTGCCAGCCGAGGTAGCAGAGTTCCACCGGGATCTGTTCGGGAATGCCGTGCTGGACGATGTCCAGCTCGGTGCCGCACGCCACCGGGCGCAGCTTGATCGTCACCACCATCTCGCCGGGCAGGTCCGGGTTGTCGAAGGTATCGGTATGGCGGATCAGTTCGCCCGGCACCAGTTCCAGATAGGTGCCGCCGAAGGACTCGCTGGTCCCGGCGCCCAGGTTGCCGAAGGAGATCCTGAAGCTGCCGCCCACGCGCGCATCCAACGCATGCACGGTGGCGACGAAGCCATGCGGCGGCAGCCATTTGGCCAGCGCCGCCGGCTCCAGGAAGGCGCGGTAGATGCGCTCGGCCGGCGCACGCAGGACGCGGTGCAGGCGGACGCTACCGGGATGGCCGTTGCTCATGGTGGTTTCCTCATTGGTGGACGGCGCGCGCAGGATGGCACGCGCTCATGACACCGACGAATGGGACAGTTCATTTTCGACAGCTCCACGAAATTCCTGCACGAAGCGCTACAGCACGCAGCAACGCGCCTTCTTCGAGGGGTTCATGCGTCTTCCCGCATCCATGCTGGGATGTCCCGCTGCGCATGCAGAAGGCGCCAGAGTTCGACATGCGTCTCGCGTTCGACATAGAAGATCAGATACGGGAAACCTTCGAGCAGCCAGAATCGCAGGTGCGGCAGCTTCAACAGAACGGCATGGCGCGTGGAGCCGATACCCGGATGCCGCGCGATCGTCTTGATCGCCGCTTCGAGCGCATCGACGAACGCCAGTTCCAGTGTCGAGCCGCCTTGTTCGCCATACCACGCCGCTGCCTCCTCGGCATCGCGCTGCGCCAATGGACGCCAATGCGCCGGCTTCACTTGCCGGCAGCCCGCCCTTGGGCACGCTGGCGCATCGTGCCGAAGAAATCGGGTTCCATCGCCGTCGCCGGTCCGGAACCGGCGCCGTCCAACAACACTCCACGCAGCGTTTCCACGTCGCGGTGCTTGCGGATCAACTCGCGCATGTACTCGCTGCTGGAACCGTAGGCGTGCTCGGCGACCTGCTGATCGACGAACTGCTTGAGTTCGTCGGGCAAGGAGATGTTCATGGTGGCCATACGCACCTCAATGGCAAACTTTGCCAAAATTGTGCATCGCCCCCCCCGGGAGTGCAAGCGAGGCCGATGTTTCCTGGTAGGGACTTGCGTGACATCAGGCCGCAGAAGCTTCCAGGAAATCCTGCGCGAAGCGCTGCAGCACGCCGCCGGCTTCGTAGATCGCCAGTTCCTCGGCGGTGTCCAGGCGGCAGGTCACCGGCACCTCCACGCGCGCGCCGTCGGCGCGGGCGATGGCCAGGGTCAGCGTGGCGCCAGGCGTGCGTGCGCCGAGCACGTCGAACACCTCGCTGCCGTCGATGCCCAGGGTCTTGCGCGTGGTGCCGGGCCGGAATTCCAGCGGCAGCACGCCCATGCCGACCAGGTTGGTGCGGTGGATGCGCTCGAAGCCCTCGGCCACGATCGCCTCGACCCCGGCCAGGCGCACGCCCTTGGCCGCCCAGTCGCGCGAGGAGCCCTGCCCGTAGTCGGCGCCGGCCACGATCAGCAACGGCTGCTTGCGCGCCATGTAGGTCTCGATCGCCTCCCACATGCGCAGCACCTGCCCTTCCGGCTCCAGCCGGGTCAGCGAACCGCGCTGGACCTGGCCAGCGACCACGGCCATTTCGTTGAGCAGTTGCGGATTGGCGAAGGTGGCGCGCTGCGCGGTGAGGTGATCGCCGCGGTGGGTGGCGTAGGAATTGAAGTCCTCCTCCGGCACGCCCATCCGCGTCAGGTATTCGCCGGCGGCGCTGTCGGCCAGGATCGCGTTGGACGGCGACAGGTGGTCGGTGGTGATGTTGTCGCCGAGCACCGCCAGCGCGCGCATGCCGCGCAGCGTCCGTTCGCCGGCCAGCGCGCCTTCCCAGTAAGGCGGGCGGCGGATATAGGTGCTCTGCGGGCGCCACGCGTACAGCGGCGCCACCTGCGCGGCGGCCAGTCCGCTGCGCGCGAACATCGGCTCGTAGACCTGGCGGAACTGCTCGGGCTTGACGCTGGCAGCGACGATCGCGTCGATCTCCGCGTCGCTGGGCCACAGGTCCTTCAGCGTCACCGGCTGGCCGTCCTTGTCCACGCCCAGCACGTCCTTCTCGATGTCGAAGCGGATGGTGCCGGCGATCGCGTACGCCACCACCAGCGGCGGCGAGGCCAGGAACGCCTGCTTGGCGTAGGGATGGATGCGCCCGTCGAAATTGCGGTTGCCCGACAGCACCGCGGTGGCGTACAAGTCGCGTTCGATCACCTCGCGCTGGATCGCCGGGTCCAGCGCGCCGCTCATGCCGTTGCAGGTGGTGCAGGCGAAGCCGACGATGCCGAAACCCAGCTGCTCCAGCTCCGGCAGCAGCCCGGATGCCTCCAGGTACAGCTGCACCGCCTTGGAGCCCGGCGCCAGCGAGGTCTTGACCCACGGTTTGCGGCTCAGCCCGCGCGCGTTGGCGTTGCGCGCCAGCAGGCCGGCGGCGATCACGTTGCGCGGATTGCTGGTGTTGGTGCAGCTGGTGATCGCGGCGATGATCACCGCGCCGTCGGGCATCAGCCCCTGCGCCTGTTCGCGCCTGCCGGCCTGCAGCTTGGCCTCGTCGGCGATGCCGCGCGCGGCCAGGTCGCTGGTCGCCACGCGTTTGTGCGGATTGGACGGGCCAGCCATGTTGCGGGTCACGCTGGACAGGTCGAACTGCAGCACACGTTCGTACTGCGCCGCGGTCAGGTCGTCGGCCCACAGCCCGGCGGCCTTGGCGTAGGTTTCCACCAGCGCGACCTGCGCGTCCTCGCGGCCGGTCAGGCGCAGGTAGTCCAGGGTCTGCCGGTCGATGGAGAACATCGCCGCGGTCGCACCGTACTCCGGGCACATGTTGGAGATGGTCGCGCGGTCGCCGATGGTCAGCGCCGCCGCACCGGCACCGAAGAATTCCAGGTAGGCGCCGACCACCTTCTGCGCGCGCAGGAACTCGGTCAGCGCCAGCACGATGTCGGTACAGGTGATGCCGGCGCCCGGCCGTCCGCTCAGCGCCACGCCGACGATGTCCGGCAGGCGCATCCACGACGCGCGCCCCAGCATCACGCTCTCCGCCTCCAGCCCGCCGACGCCGATCGCCAGCACGCCCAGCGCATCCACGTGCGGGGTGTGGCTGTCGGTGCCCACACAGGTATCCGGGAACGCCACGCCATCGCGCACCTGCACCACCGGCGACATCTTCTCCAGATTGATCTGGTGCATGATCCCGTTGCCCGGCGGGATCACGTCGACGTTCTCGAACGCGCGCTTGGTCCAGTCGATGAAGTGGAAGCGGTCGGCGTTGCGGCGGTCTTCCACTGCGCGGTTCTTGGCGAACGCGGCCTTGTCGAAGCCGCCGAATTCCACCGCCAGCGAGTGGTCCACGATCAGCTGCGTCGGCACCACCGGATTGACCTGCGCCGGATCGCCGCCGCGCTCGGCGATCGCATCGCGCAGCCCGGCCAGGTCCACCAGCGCGGTCTGGCCGAGGATGTCGTGGCACACCACGCGCGCCGGAAACCACGGGAAATCCAGGTCGCGGCGGCGTTCGATCAGCTGCGTCAGCGAGGCGTCCAGCGTGGCCGGATCGCAGCGCCGCACCAGGTTTTCGGCGAACACCCGCGCGGTATACGGCAGCGTGGCATAGGCCCCGGGCCGGAGCGCATCGACCGCGGCGCGCGCGTCGAAATACTCCAGCGAAGTGCCCGGCAGGGTGGTGCGGTAGTGGCTGTTCATGGCTGGCTACAGTAGAAGAAAGCGAAGACGCCCCCTTCTCCCATCGGGAGAAGGTGCCCCGCAGGGGCGGATGAGGGTACGGGCGAAGCCTCGTGCAAATGAGAGCCCACATGGGGCGGATGAGGGTACGCGCGAAGCCTCGTGCAAATGAGAGCCCACATGGGGCGGATGAGGGTACGCGCGAAGCCTCGTGCAAATGAGAGCCCACATGAGGCGGATGAGGGTACGCGCGAAGCCTCATGCACCCAAACGCCACGAGGCTGCGCCCGTACCCTCACCCCCGGCCCCTCTCCCGAGGGGAGAGGGGAGTATCAGCTGCGCCGGTCGATCGGCACGAAGGTCTGGTCCTCCGGCCCGGTGTAGTTCGCGCTGGGGCGGATGATCTTGCCGTCGATGCGCTGCTCGACGATGTGCGCGCTCCAGCCGGCGGTGCGCGCGATCACGAACAGCGGGGTGAACATCGCGGTCGGCACGCCCATCATGTGGTAGCTGACCGCGCTGAACCAGTCCAGGTTCGGGAACATCTTCTTGATCTCCCACATCACCGCCTCCAGGCGCTCGGCGATGTCGTACATCTTGCGGCTGCCCTGCGCATCGGACAGTTCGCGCGCCACGTCCTTGATCACCTGGTTGCGCGGATCGCTGACCGTGTACACCGGGTGGCCGAAGCCGATGATCACGTCCTTGCGCTCGACCCGCGCGCGGATGTCGGCTTCCGCCTCGTCGGGCGTGTCGTAGCGCTTCTGCACTTCGAACGCGACCTCGTTGGCGCCGCCGTGCTTGGGCCCGCGCAGCGCGCCGATGCCGCCGGCGATGGCGCTGTACATGTCGCTGCCGGTGCCGGCGATGACCCGGCAGGCGAAGGTGGACGCATTGAATTCGTGTTCGGCGTACAGGATCAGGCTGGTGTGCATCGCCTGCACCCATTCGGCGTGCGGCTTGACGCCATGCAGCAGGTGCAGGAAATGGCCGCCAATCGAATCGTCGTCGGTCTCCACCTCGATGCGCCGGCCGTTGTGGCTGTAGTGGTACCAGTACAGCAGCATCGAACCCAGCGAGGCCATCAGCTTGTCGGCGATGTCGCGCGCACCGGGATGGTTGTGGTCGTCCTTCTCCGGCTGCACGCAGCCCAGCACCGACACGCCGGTGCGCATCACATCCATCGGATGCGCCGACGGCGGCAGCTGTTCCAGCGCCGCCTTGACCGCGGCCGGCACCCCGCGCAGCGAGCGCAGCTTGGCCTTGTAGCCGCGCAGCTCGCTGGTGCTGGGCAGTTTGCCGTGCACCAGCAGGTAGGCGATCTCCTCGAACTGGCTGCTGCGCGCCAGGTCCAGGATGTCGTAGCCGCGGTAGTGCAGGTCGTTGCCGCTGCGGCCCACCGTGCACAGCGCGGTGTTGCCGGCGGCGGTACCGGACAGGGCCACCGATTTCTTCGGCTTGAAGGGCGTGGCGGTGTGCGGGGCGGTGGTGTCGTTCATTGGAAAATCTCCCGGATGTTCGCGGTCGTGTCGGCGCAGGCAATCAGCGCAGGGAGGCGTCCGGCGACAGGCCGCCGGCGCGCTCGAGCAATTGCTGCAGCATGGCGATCTGGCGGTTCTGCAGGTCGACCAGCGTCGCCCAGTCCTGCTCGCGCAACTGGTTGAGCTTCTCGTGCACCTGCAGGATCTCCAGCTCGGATTTGATGTTCACTTCGTAATCGTTCTGCGCGCGCAGGCGGTCCACCGCGGCCTGGCGGTTCTGGCTCATCATGATCACCGGCGCCTGGATCGCGGCCAGGCACGACAGGCACAGGTTGAGCAGGATGTAGGGATACGGATCGAAGGCATGCGCCAGCACCAGGCTGTTGAGCGCGATCCACGCCAGCAGCACCAGGCCGAAGCCGATGATGAAACTCCAGCTGCCGCCGACTTCGGCCACGCGATCGGCGATGCGCTCGCCCAGCGAGCGGTCGCGGTCGGCCTGCTTGACGATGTCGCGCGCCACGTGGCGCTTGGCGATGAAGCGCTCCACCACCTGGCGCTCGGCGTCCGGCAGTTTCTCCAGTTCGGTCTGCAGCAACTGCCGCGCGGTCTGGCGGCGGTCGATGCGGCCGCGTGGCGGCGTGGTGCCGGCATGGGTGTTCATGGACGTGCTCGGGCAAGGGGACCGGCGTGGATCATGCGCCCTTGCCGGCGAACAGAGCGTCCAGGCGCTGTTCGAAGGCGTGGTAGCCGATGCGTTCGTACAGCTCCTCGCGGGTCTGCATCGTGTCCACCACGTTCTGCTGGTGGCCGTCGCGGCGGATCGCGGTGTACACCGCCTCGGCGGCCTTGTTGGCGGCGCGGAACGCCGACAGCGGGAACAGCTGGATCGCCACCCCGGCCTGGGCCAGCTCGTCGCGGGTGAACAGCGGGGTCTTGCCGAATTCGGTGATGTTGGCCAGCACCGGCACCTTCACCGCATCGACGAAGCGGCGGTAGGTGTCCAGGTCGTAGGCGGCCTCGGCGAAGATGCCGTCGGCGCCGGCCTCCACGCAGGCGATGGCGCGCGCGATCGCCGCATCCACGCCGTCCACCTGGATCGCGTCGGTGCGCGCGATCAGGAAGAAGTCGGCATCGGTCCTGGCATCGGCGGCGGCCTTGACCCGGTCGACCATCTCGCCCTGGCTGACGATCTCCTTGCCAGGCCGGTGGCCGCAGCGCTTGGCGCCGACCTGGTCCTCGATATGGCAGGCGGCCGCGCCGGCCTTGATCAGCGCCTTGATGGTGCGCTCGATGTTGAACGCGCTCGGGCCGAAGCCGGTGTCGATGTCCACCAGCAGCGGCAGGTCGCAAACATCGGTGATGCGGCGCACGTCGATCAGCACGTCGTCCAGGGTGTTGATGCCCAGGTCCGGCAGGCCCAGCGACCCGGCGGCGACGCCGCCGCCGGACAGGTAGACCGCCCGGTAGCCGGCGCGTTGCGCCAGCAGCGCATGGTTGGCGTTGATCGCGCCGATCACCTGCAGCGGCGATTCGGCGGCCAACGCGGCGCGGAAACGGGCGCCAGCGGAAGCCTGCGACATGACGAACTCCTGAGCGAGGGCGGCGGCCTGCACGGCCGTTCCGCGATGGCCGCCAATCTGGCACCATCGCCCCAGCCGATCAATCTTGATTCAATGAATCAACCTATCAGCGGATCCCCATGTCCCCCGAAGCCGACCGCAACCTGATCTCCGCCGCCGAGGCCTGCGCCCTGCTCGGCATCAGCAGCGCCACGCTGTACGCCTACGTGAGCCGCGGCCTGCTCGGTTCGCGCGCCGGCGCCGACCACCGCAGCCGCGCCTATCTGCGCACGGAGGTGGAGCGGCTGGCCCAGCGCAAGCGCGTCGGCCGCGGGGCCGCACGCGGGGCCGCGCAGAGCCTGGACCGCGGCCTGCCGGTGCTGGAGACGCGCATCTCGCTGATCCGGCCCGACGGCCCCTACTACCGCGGGCGCTCGGCGGTGGCCTTGGTGCGCGAGGGTGCCGGCCTGGAGGACATCGCGCGGCTACTGTGGGACTGCCAGGACGAGGATCCGTTCGCCAGCGCGGCGACGGCGCCCTGGTCGCCGCGCGTGGCCCCGCTGGCCGGCGACACTACGCTGCCGCCGCTGGAGCGCGCCATGGCCTGCATCCCGCTGCTGGCCCTGGAGCTGCGCCAGCCGCTCAACGCCGCGCCGACGGTGCGCCGCGAGATCGCCGCCACCTTGCTGCGGCAGAACGCCGCGCTGCTGGTCGGCGCCCAGCCGGACACCCGGCCGGTGCATCGCCTGATCGCCGACCGCTGGCGCCCGGGCGATGCCGACGTCGCCGAGCTGGTGCGCGCCACCCTGGTGCTGTGCGCCGATCACGAACTCAACGTCTCCGCCTTCGCCGCGCGCGTGGTCGCCTCCACCGGCGCGCCGCTGCACGCCACCGTCAGCGCCGGCCTGGCCGCGCTGTCCGGCCCGCGCCATGGCGGCGCCACCGCCCGCGCCCACGCGCTGCTGCGCGACGCCCAGGACGCCGCCGACCCGGCGGCCTTCATCGCCGAACGCTGGCAGCGCGGCGACGACCTGCCCGGCTTCCACCACGCGCTGTACCCGGACGGCGACCCGCGCGCCGCCGAGGTCCTGCGCCTGCTGCGCGAACGCTGCGGCCACCACCCGCAGATGCGGCATGTGGAAACGGTGCTCGCCGCGGCGCAGGACTGCAGCGGCCAGGCGCCCAACATCGACGGCATGCTCGCGGCGATCTGCCTCATCCACGACCTGCCCGCCGCCCACGCCCTGGTCCTGTTCGCCGCCGCCCGGCTGTCCGGCTGGCTGGCGCATGCGCTGGAACAGCAGGCACTGGGCAAGCTGATCCGCCCACGCGCGCGCTATGCCGGGGTGATGCCCGATGGTTCGGCGCCGGGCTGAGCACGGCAGCTTGCGCGGCAGGCGCCGCATCGGAGGCGGCGGCGTCCGAGTCCGCATGCCCTGCGGCGGCAACCCGCAGCGCAGCGCTCCCTTCGCGCGGCGGGGAAAGGGCTGACCGGATTCAGTGAACCGCGCGTCGCCAAATTGTCTGCGACGGTGTACAAATGTACACCATGGAATCCCTCTCGCCACAGCGCGCCGCCATCCTCGCCTACGTCCACGACTGCGCCGAGCAGGCCGGACGGCCGCCGAGCCTGGCCGAGATCGCCGCGCGCTTCGGCTTCGCCTCGCGCAATGCCGCGCGCAAGCACGTGCAGGCGCTGGTCGAGGCCGGGCTGCTCGAGCATGTGCCGCAGCAGGCGCGCAGCCTGCGACCGGTGCAGGCGCAGCGGCGCAGCGGGCTGCTGCGGCTGCCGGTGCTGGGCCGGGTCGCCGCCGGCGCGCCGATCGGCGCCGATATCGGCCTGGACCAGCAACTGCGGCTGGACCGCGCGCTGTTCGCGCTGCGTCCGGACTACCTGCTGCGCGTGCAGGGCGATTCGATGATCGACGACGGCATCCTCGACGGCGATCTGGTCGGGGTACGCCGCGCCGCCGATGCGCGCGACGGGCAGATCGTGGTGGCGCGGCTGGACGGCGAGATCACCATCAAGCGCTACCGGCACGACGGCGCACGCATCCAGCTGCTGCCGCGCAATCCGGCCTACGCGCCGATCGTGGTGCAGGCGGGGCAGGACTTCGCCATCGAAGGGCATTACTGCGGCCTGATCCGGCAAGGCTGATGGCTGCCGTCGTCGCCCTCGATCGCCTGCTCGCCGAACGCCGGGTCTGGCGCGGCCAGCCGACCGCGCTGCCGCCCAGCACGCAGCCCACCGGCCATGCCGCGCTCGACGCCGCGCTGCCGGCGCGAGGCTGGCCGGAAATGGCGCTGACCGAACTGCTGCATGCCGCCGACGGCATCGGCGAACTGCAGCTGCTGTGGCCGACGCTGGCGCGGCTGTCGCAGGGCGGCGGCCGGATCGTGCTGGTCGATCCGCCCTATCTGCCCTACCCCGGCGCCTGGCAACAGGCCGGCGTGGCGCTGCCGCAGTTGCAGATCGTGCGTGCCGGTGCCGACGCGGCCTGGGCCGCCGAACAAGGCCTGCGGTCGGGCAGCTGCGCGGCGGTGCTGTGCTGGCCGGCGCAGGCCAACGACAAGACCCTGCGCCGGCTGCAGGTGGCGGCCGAGACCGGGCGCGCGCTGGGCTTCGCCTATCGGCCGCTGAAGGCCGCGGCCAATCCGTCGCCGGCCGCGCTGCGCATCGCCATCGATGCCGCACCGGCGCAGTTACGCGTGCTCAAGTGCCGCGGCGGCATGCCGCCGGCGCGCGCCATCGCGCTGTCCGCGCTGGCCGCGCCAGCGTCGGCATCGGCTTGAGGGCGCACGCATGCGCTGGGCCTGCATCCTGCTGCCGCAACTGGCGCTCGACACGGTGCTGCGGCGCTGGCCGACGCCGGACGCACCGCTGGTCCTGCTCGCCGGCCCGCCGCAGCGGCGCACGCTGAAGGCGGTCAACGCCGCCGCACGCACACGCGGCCTGCAGCCCGGGCAATCGCTGGCCACCGCGCAGGCGCTGTGCGAGCGCTTCGCCACCGCTCTGCACGATGCCGAGGAAAGCCGCCGCTACCAGCAGTTCCTGGCGGCCTGGGCCTACCGTTTCAGCTCGCTGGTCAGCACCGATTATCCCGGCGCGCTGCTGCTGGAGATCGAGGCCAGCCTGGGCCTGTTCGGGCCATGGCCGCGCTTCGAGGCGCGCCTGCGCGAGGAGCTGACCGCGCTGGGTTTCCGCCACCGCATCGTGGTCGCGCCGCATCCGCTGGCCGCGCGCGTGCTGGCCAATGCGCACGACGGCATCGCCCTGCTCGACAACGCCGCGCTGCACGGCGCGCTGGACCAATTGCCGATCGCCCGCGCCGGGCTGGAACCGGGCCTGGCCGACGCCTTCGCAAGGATGGGCCTGCGTCGACTGCAGCAGTTGTTCGCACTGCCGCGCACTGCACTGGCGCGGCGCTACCCACCCACGCTGCTGCAGCATCTGGATGCCTTGCGCGGGCAGGCGCCGCTGCCGCTGCAGTACTACCTGCCGCCGGACCGTTTCGATGCGCGGCTGGAACTGGGTTACGCAGTGGAATCCAGCCAGGCCCTGCTGTTCCCGCTGCGCCGCCTGACCGCCGATCTGGCCGCGTTCCTGGCCGGGCGCGACGGCGGCGTGCAGCGCTTCCAACTGCACCTGGAACACGAAGGCCTGGCCGACAGCGTGGTACCGGTCGGCCTGCTCGCCGCCGAACGCGAAGCGGCGATGCTGTTCGAACTGGCCCGCGGCCGCCTGCAGCAGGCCAGCGTGCCGGCACCGGTACAGGCGCTGCGCCTGCGCGCCGACGAACTGCCGCCGTTCGTGCCCGCCGCGCGCGAACTGTTCGACGACCGCGCGCAGCAGGCGCTGCCCTGGGAACAGTTGCGCGAACGCCTGCGCGCGCGCCTCGGCGACGACGCGGTGCACGGCCTGCGCGCGCATGCCGACCACCGTCCCGAACAGGCGTGGCGCGCCGAATCCGGCAAGCCCGCGCAGGCAGGCAAGACCAACAAATCGACCGCGCCCCACGTGGCCGCGTCCACCGCGCTGCCGCGCCCCGGCTGGCTGCTGACCCGCCCGATCCCGCTGCGCGAACGCAACCCCGAGCGCCTGGCCGGCCCGGAACGCATCGAAAGCGGCTGGTGGGACGACGGCGACGTGCGCCGCGACTACTACATCGTGCGCACCCGCCAGGGTCAGCGCGCCTGGGTGTTCGCGCCGACCGATGCGCCGGACGCACTGATGCTGCACGGCTGGTTCGCATGAGCCATGCCCCGCCACGCGCGCGGCTGCGCGCCGTACCGCCAGCAGCCGCGCAACCTGCAGCGGCGCACGCCGCCGCGTCCACCTCCGCGCGCACGGCATCGCCCGACTACGCCGAACTGCACTGCCTGTCGAACTTCAGCTTCCAGCGCGGCGCCTCGCATGCGCGCGAACTGCTCGAACGCGCCGCGCGGCACGGCTACCGCGCGCTGGCGATCACCGACGAATGCACCCTGGCCGGCATCGTGCGCGCCTGGCAGGCGGCCAGGGATACCGGTCTGGCACTGATCGTCGGCAGCGAACTGCAGATCGAACACGGCCCCAAACTGGTGCTGCTGGCCGAGAATCTGCACGGCTACCAGCGGCTGTGCCGGCTGATCACCCTGGCCCGCCGTCGCGCCGACAAGGGTACGTACCGCGCCCTGCGCGAGGACTTCGACCACGATCTCGACGGCCTGCTGTGCCTGTGGCTGCCGCGCGACGACGATGGCGGCGACGCAAACGACGGCGCCTGGCTGCAAGCGCGTTTCCTGCAGCGCCTATGGCTGGCAGTGGAACTGCTGCGCGGCCCCGACGACGACGCCTTGCTGCATGCACGCCTGCAACTGGCGCAGCGCCTGCGCCTGCCCGCCGTGGCCTGCGGCGACGTGCACATGCACGCACGCGGCCGCCGCGCACTGCAGGACACGCTGACCGCGATCCGCCAGCGCCTGCCGCTGAGCGAGGCCGGCGCGCACCTGTTCGCCAACGGCGAGCGCCACCTGCGTTCGCGGGCCACCCTGGCCACGCTGTATCCGCATGCTCTACTGGCCGAGTCGGTGCGCATCGCGCAACGCTGCACGTTCGACCTCGGCCAACTTCGCTACCAATACCCGCACGAACTGGTGCCGCCAGGGCAGACCCCCACGCAATGGCTGCGCACGCTCACCGAACGCGGCGTCATCGAGCGTTGGGGCGAAGCCGGCGCACCCGAAAAAGCGCGGCGCCTGATCGAACACGAACTCGGCGTGATCGAACGCCTGCAGTACGAATCCTATTTCCTCACCGTCTACGACCTGGTGCGCTTCGCCAGGTCGCGCCAGATCCTGTGCCAGGGCCGCGGCTCGGCGGCGAACTCGGCGGTCTGCTACGCATTGGGCATCACCGCGATCGACCCGGACCGCATCGGCATGCTGTTCGAGCGCTTCATTTCCGAGAAGCGCAACGAAAAGCCCGACATCGACATCGATTTCGAGCACGACCGCCGCGAGGAAGTGATCCAGTACATCTTCAGCCACTACGGCCGCGAGCGCGCCGCGCTGACCACCGTGGCGATCCAGTACCACGGCCGCAGCGCGGTGCGCGACGTGGCGCGCGCGCTCGGCCTGCCCGGCGACAGCATCGACGCCTTGGCCTCCACGTTGGGCCAGTGGGACGACGAAATCCCGCCGCACGAACGCCTGCGCGAACGCGGCTTCGATCCGAACACTGCGCTGATGCGCCGGCTGTTGGCGCTGAGCGCCGAGCTGATCGGCTTCCCGCGGCACCTGTCGCAGCACCCCGGCGGCTTCGTGATCTGCGAACATCCGCTGCACACGCTGGTGCCGGTGGAGAACGCGGCGATGGCCGAGCGCACCGTGATCCAGTGGGACAAGGACGACCTGGAACTGGTTGGGCTGATGAAGGTCGACGTGCTCGCGCTGGGCATGCTCAGCGCGCTGCGGCGCACGCTGGATCTGCTGCGTGCGCACCGCGGCCAGGACTACAGCCTGGCGACCATTCCCGCCGAAGACCCGGACACCTACGCGATGATCCAGCGCGCCGACACCATCGGCGTGTTCCAGATCGAATCGCGCGCGCAGATGGCGATGCTGCCGCGACTGAAACCCGCCGAGTTCTACGACCTGGTGATCCAGGTGGCGATCGTGCGCCCCGGCCCGATCCAGGGCGGCATGGTGCATCCCTACCTGCGCCGCCGCAGCGGCGAGGAACAACCCGACGACTTGCCGGAGAAATTGAAGGAGGTGTTCGAGCGCACGCTCGGCGTCCCGCTGTTCCAGGAACAGGTGATGCAGCTGGCGATCGTCGCTGCCGACTACGAACCCGGCGAAGCCGACCAGCTGCGCCGCTCGATGGCCGCCTGGAAGCGCCACGGCGGGCTGGAGCCGCACCGCGAAAAACTGACCAAAGGCATGCTGAAAAACGGCTACAGCGCCGAGTTCGCCGCGCGCATCTTCGAGCAGATCAAAGGCTTCGGCAGCTATGGCTTCCCCGAGAGCCACGCCGCCAGCTTCGCCCTGCTCACCTACGCCAGCTGCTGGCTCAAGCGCCACGAACCTGCGGCATTCACCTGCGCGTTGATCAACAGCTGGCCGATGGGCTTCTACAGCCCCGACCAGTTGCTGCAGGACGCGCGCCGCCACGGCCTGCAGGTGCGCCCGGCCGATGTGCGCTACAGCGACTGGGACTGCGGCCTGGAAACCTACAGCGCCGATCCGACGGTGCAGCCGGCGCTCCGCCTGGGCCTGCGCCTGGTCCGCGGCCTGGCCGCAGACGCCGCGCTGCGCCTGCAACAGGCGCGTGCG
The DNA here is from genome assembly GCF_009769165.1 of Xanthomonas hyacinthi. NCBI lineage: Bacteria > Pseudomonadati > Pseudomonadota > Gammaproteobacteria > Lysobacterales > Lysobacteraceae > Xanthomonas > Xanthomonas hyacinthi. The sequence continues at coordinate 3,390,208 of NZ_CP043476.1, read as the reverse complement.
CAGGCGCCGTTCCGCGACCTCGCCGACCTGTGCCAGCGCGCCGAACTCGACGACAAGGCGCGCGCCAGCCTGGCCGATGCCGGCGCACTGAAACCGCTGGCCGGGCACCGCCACCGCGCACGCTGGGCGATAGCCGGCGTCGAAGCGCAACGGCCCTTGTTCGAAACGCTCGAGGCCACGCCGGAACGCCAGGTGGCGCTGCCGCTGCCCAGCCTCGGCGAAGACATCCGCGCCGACTACGCGACCATCGGCACCACCCTGGGCAAGCACCCGCTGACCCTGCTGCGCCGGCAACTGCGCGCGCGTCGCTATCGCCACTCCGGCGAACTGCGCGCCCTGCCGCATGCCAGCGCGGTCGCCATCGCCGGCCTGGTGACCATGCGCCAGCGCCCGCAGAGCGCCAGCGGCGTCACCTTCCTCACCCTCGAAGACGAACACGGCCTGGTCAACGTCGTGGTCTGGCGGCGCCTGGCCGACCGCCAGCGCCAGGCCCTGATCGAATCCAGACTGCTGGCGGTGCGCGGCCGCCTGGAAACCGCCGACGGCGTGCGCCACCTGATCGCCGGCCATCTCGAAGACCTGACTCCCATGCTGCTGGGGCTGGACATTCGCAGCCGCGATTTCCACTGAGCCGGCGAGCACAACGCTGCATGCCTTGCGCAGCGAACAGATAGGCCGCCCCTATTGCGATGGCGCATCCCCTGCACGGCCGCACGCCTGCATCGCCCGTCGCACCGCATCGGCTTCGCCCAAATGCTCGCGATAGATGGTGGCGGCCAGCTCGCGCCTGGCCTTGCTCGACCCGATCGAACCATAGCTGGCGATATCCGACAGCGGCCCGCCCAACTGGCGATACCTGGCCACCAGCCTGGCCGTGGCGGCCATGCTGTCGCACTCCGCCGGTGCCGCTTGCCCCGGCGTGCACACCATCAGCAAACACGCAACACTCAGCACCGCAAACACGTTGTTCATAGCTGCTCCCAAGCGGAAACGAAGACCGCCATCCGCTCGTTGCGGACAGCGCCGATGGAAGATAGCCACGACAAACGCCGCCGCCAGTCGTGTTGCGACGAAACCCGGCGGCGGCGGATCGAACAATCGGATCGGCGGAGCGAAGTGCGACAGCAACGTCGCCGCGCGCCATGCATGGCGCAAGCACGGATGCTGCGCATGTCGGAGAGTGCGCCCAGTCACCGATGTTCGGGGTGCGGCCGGGTTGGCTGGTCGGCGCAATTCGATGGCAGAAGAGCCGCTGGCGGTACGCGACGGACTGCAAATCGCCGAAGGCATGCGCTCCCGATCGTCGGCATGCATGGCGCAAACACGCCGGCCAGAAGACCTGGCCCTGCCACTGCAAAACGCGACTGCGCGCAACCGGGATTTCAAGCGAGCAAACGCCCGCCTGGGCGTCGTCTTCGATCAAGGCGTGCGACGCGTCGAACACACGGCCGTGGTCGAGTCTTACCGAGCATGGCGCGCACATCGGCGGCCATGCCCTTCGGTCGAACGATGTGGACAGTCAGTCTTTAGGAGCGGCCAGGCGCGCGTACTGGTCGTGGCCGATCCAACCGGTGAACGAACCGTTCTTGGCATTGATGAATTCGACCTGCGCCCAGCCATCCTTGAACGCCAACACACCCACCACATCGTCCTTGACGACATAGGGTCCCTTGGGCGTCTTGGCGCCCGGAGTTTTCTGCAGATACGCCTTGTCGGCGGACACCGTCACCAGGCCGATCCATTTTTTGCTGGCGGTCTGGGTCAGGTCCAGGCCAGTGGCGATTTCCGGTATCAGCACACTGAGGCAACCGGGATGCTGACGGCCCTGCTTCACGGTCAGCGTCACGCCATCGGACGAAGCCGCCACCGTGCCGGGATAGGCATCGTCCGACCACGTGGCGACCGCGACCGGGGCAGCCCCCTCGGCCTTGCCCTGCAGGTAGAACGCACAACGGCGGCTCACGCCCTCGCCCATCTCTTCCGAGTAGAAGCCTTCGACCCGATGCTCGGGCGTCACCGCGAGCATCAGCCCTTCGTACTTGCCCGAATGCAGCGCAGCAGCGCCGGCGAGCGCAGGCGCTACGGGGCAAAGCGAGAACAAACCAACAACCAGAAACCGGGTGATCCTCATCGTGTCTTTTCCTTAAGGTGCTTCGCTACCGCCATCATAGCCGCTGCAGTTGCGCCCCATGGCCACGCCATCCTTTCTTCATGGCCTCGATCGATCCCGGCTACGGCGACCTGCCCAGCGCGGCCAGCAGCGTCTGCACGCCTTTCCAGCCCCAATACACCCGATGGCAGGCAATCAGGCCGCGCGCATCCAGGTCCATGACTTCCACCAGATCGACCTGATCGCCGTCCGGCGTTTCTCGCGGATATTCCCAGATCACCTGGCGATGGGACGCATGACAACGATCGGTGCGATACCAGCGGCCGAGACCGTTTTCGGGCTGTGCGAAAGACGCGGCGAAGAATGCCCTGATCGCCTCGCGTCCCTGCAGCCTGCCATCTTGCCGCTCTGCGGAAACCACGTAGGCCAACGGCGTTTCCAGCATCGCGTCTTGCGCATACAGTGCCATCAGCGCGTCCAGATCCCGTTCGACCACGCTGCGATGCCATTGCTCGAAGATGCGACGGGCATCGCCCTCCGACCCGCTCGACTGCGCTTCGATTTCGCTCATGCAAGACACTCCGCTGTAGTGCATCGCAGTCTAGGAACATCGATGCGCTGTCGATTCGATGCGTATCGAAGCGTTCCGGCAAGGCGCGGTCTATGATGCCGTGCCCGCCAGGAGCGCACACGATGCCGGTCGAACAGCCCAAGCTTGCAGCGACCGCGTTCCTGATCGCCGATCCCGCCCGCGCCGCCATGTTGATGGCGCTGATCGACGGGCGTGCACTGCCTGCCGGGGAACTGGCCTTCGCCGGCGGCGTCACCCCGCAAACGGCGAGTTCGCATCTCGCGAAACTGCTGGATGGCGGACTGGTCGCGGTCGAAGTCCAAGGCCGCCATCGCTACTACCGGCTCGCCGGTTCCCACGTCGCGTTCGCCCTCGAGAACCTGGCGACCCTCGCCGCGCCCACCGCACCGCGATGCCGGAAAGCGGGACGCAAGCAGCAATCGCTGACCTTGGCCAGATGCTGCTACGACCATCTGGCGGGGTGGCTGGGCGTGGCGGTGACCGAAGCGCTGGAGCGGCGCACGCTGATCTCCAGGCAAGGCGACAAGCAATACGTGGTGTCCACCGAAGGAGCTGCCTGGTTCGCGCGGATGGGCCTGGACGTTTCGCGCCTCGCCCCGACCAGGCTCGGCATTGCGCGACAGTGCCTGGATTGGACCGAACGCAAGCACCATCTCGCCGGGCCACTCGGCGTCGAATTGCTTGCACTGCTTTGCGCCAAACACTGGTTGCGCCGCAACGACGGCTCGCGCTCCATCCACATCACGGATATCGGCTGGGCCGGCCTGCAAACCGAACTTGGAATCCGCCGGCTTGCCGGGGACGAACTCGCGCTGGATCCCTAAGACGCTTCAGCGAGTGAAGCCTCCAGCGCATAGCGGCGCTGGCAGTGCTCGCAGAAGAACGCGCGCCGCTGTGCCTTGCCGAGCTGCTTGCGATAGGTCAGCAGATGCCCGTCGCGCGGACAAGTGGTCTTGGTATGCACCTGGTAGTGCTTCTTCAGCACGAAGGCCTTCTTCCAGTGGTAGAAATCGAAGCTGTACTCGCGCGCCTGCGTCACCAGTTCGGCCAGCTTGCGCGGCGGCAACGCCCCGACCTCGCTCTCCGGATGTACGCGGATGCGATGCAAGACCTCGTTCTTGATGATGTTGCCGACCCCGGCGAACACGTCCTGGTCCAGCAACGCATCGGCAGCCAGCGTGCGCGGCCGCAACCGCAACTTGCGCCGCGCCTGCGCCGCGTCCCAGTCCGGGTTCATCACGTCCGCGCGCCAGTCGTAGGCATCGTCCAGCGCGCCCTCGATGAACTTGACCGAACACGCGTAGAAGTTCAGCTCCTCGCCCTTGGCGAACCCCAGGCTCAACCGCGGCGGCGCCTCCTTGCGCATTGATCCGATAGCTGCCGAACAGCAGGAAATGGATGCGCACGCTGAACCCGTCGAACTCGATCAGGAAGTGCTTGCCCCAGCTGCGCAGCGACAAAATCTTGCGGTTGCGGATCCGTTCCAGGTCTTGCTTGCTGTTGCCGGACACCCGCAACACCTTGCGCCCCGCGAACGCGGCCGCCTCTTCTTTCAGGATGACGATCGAAGGACCTTCGGGCATGGCTGCAGTATCTGGAATGGCCGTGAGCCGATCGTGAGCCGAACGATCCACCTATGGACATGCCGCTTATGTCGGCTGTTATGCAGACCAGGAAGCCCAAATTGACACGCCCCAATCCACATGTACAATTATTTGTACAACTGGAGCCCAGCATGGACACCATCACCTATAGCGCTGCACGCGCCGCCCTTGCGGACACCATGGAGCGGGTCGTCAACAACCACGAGCCGGTGATCATCACCCGCAGCCGCGAGCAATCCGTGGTCATGCTGTCGCTGGAGGACTACAAGGCGATGGAGGAAACCGCCTACCTGCTGCGCAGCCCGAAGAGCGCGCAGCGCCTGCTGGAATCCATCGCCCAGCTCGAGGCCGGTCGCGGCAAGGCACGGGACCTGGCCGAGTGACGCTTCAGTTCTCGGACAATGCCTGGGAGGACTACCTCTACTGGCAGCAGACCGACAAGAAGATGCTCAAGCGCGTCAACGACCTGATCAAAGCCATTCAACGCGATCCCTTCCAAGGCGTCGGCAAGCCAGAACCGCTGCGCCATGCCTTGGCCGGCTATTGGTCGCGGCGCATCAACGACGAACATCGCATCGTCTACAAGGTCGAGGCTGGCATCCTGCTGATCGCGCAGGTGCGCTACCACTATGTTTAGCCTTCTGGCGCGCTCGCCGCAGGCCTTACTAAAATTCGTCGTCAAGGGTCAGCAGGAATTCTTCGGACGGAATGGGCTGCCCCTCGTACAAAGCACACAGCTCTTCGTCAACAGCATGATTTAGGCGATATATCTGGTAGTCACACAGATGCGCAAGCGAAATGAAGAAGCCACCGCCAACGTAGTAGCCCTCAATCTTCAGTGACAGACCGTTGGCCGCTGCCGCCAGCGCCCCAGGTGGCATAGCCCCAGGAGGAAGGACCCACATCTTCCTCACTTTGTCATCATTGTGAGCGATAACCTCGTGCCTCGCCTTGATAGCATCGTTGTGGACCTGAGACATCCACGGATGTTCGAACTTCCGCCATTCTTTGGGGAGAGAACCGAAGCTTTTGTTATCCACGAACGGTTTCGCGTAGGCAACAACCGAGGAGGAAAACAGATGGAAGTACAGGGGATGATCGGGGCCTTGGACATATTCCGTCATGGCCACGCAGGCACGACGGCTAGCTGCGAAATCTGAGCGGGCAAGCGCAAGCTTGTAGAGCTTTAGCTTCCGCTGTCTACGCGACATTGGTTTCCTTTCAGCCACACTGCCCCCCCCTGCAGATACGAAAAAACCGGCTCAAGGCCGGTTTTGTCGCAACACGCTGATTGTATGGTGGGCGGTGCAGGGTTCGAACCTGCGACCCTTGCCGTGTGAAGGCAATGCTCTACCGCTGAGCTAACCGCCCGTGTCGCGAGCCGCACATTATAGGGCCGCTGCGGCTGGCGTCAACGGTCCCCGCAGATGCCGTGCCGGCACGGCCGCTACATGGTCTGGGTCGGCTTGTCGGCGTTGAGCGTACCGGCCAGCTGGGTCTCGATCTTGTTACGGATGGTCTCGCCTTCGCTGTTGTCCGGCAGTTGCACGCCGATGCCGGCGCTGCGGTTGCCCTGGGCGCCCATCGGGGTCACCCAGATCACCTTGCCGGCCACCGGCAGGCGCTCGCTGGAATCGGGCAGGGTCAGCAGCAGGAACACTTCGTCGCCCAGGAAATAGCGCTTGGGCGTGGGCACGAAGATGCCGCCGTTCTTCACGAACGGCATGTACGCGTTGTACAGCGCCGCCTTGTCCTTCACCGCCAGCGACAGGATGCCCTGACGTCCGCTCATCGCACTCATCGTTGTCCCCCTCTCCGGACCGGACGATCGCCATCGCGCCAGGCCAACAACAGTTCCGCGATGGCCAGGTCGCCACGGACGGTGGTGCGCAGCAGGTCGCGGGTGCGATTGGCTGCGTCGAACCAGGTGGCCAGCTTGTGCAATCGCGCCGGGTCGGTCAAGCCGGCCTGCGAAGCCTGCGCCAGCGCCAGGTCGGCGGCATGGGCCAGGCGCTGCTCGGCGAAGCCATCGGCGCTCCATCGCTGCGCCGCTTCGAGCGTACCCAGCTTGCCTGCGGCGACCTGCTCCAGGTCGGCGGCCACCTGCCGGCGCAGCTTCAGGCCGTCCTCGCGCAGCCACTGCGCGGCCAGGCCGGGATGGCCGCGCGCGGCGGCCAGCGCTTCGCGCGCGGTCTTTTCCGGGAAATCCTGCGCCAGCAGCCAGGTGATCGCCTCGTCGGCCGGCGGCAGCTTGAACTCCAGGCGCTGGCAGCGGCTGCGGATCGTCGCCGGCAGCCGCGCCGGCTGCGCGCTGATCAGCCACAGGTAGCGGCCGGGCTGCGGCTCCTCCAGGGTCTTGAGCAGGGCGTTGCAGGCGGCGCGGTTGATCGCGTCGGCCGGGTCCACCACCACCACCTGGGCGATGCCGTACTGCGGGGTCAGCGACAGCTTCTGCGAGATCTCGCGCACCTGTTCGATGACGATCTCGGTGCGCAGCTTGTCGCCGGTGCGGTTGGGAATGAACGAGATCAGCTGCAGGTCGGGATGGGTGCCGGCGGCGATCAGCTGCGCGCTGCGCAGGTTCGCGGCCGGTTCGCCCTGGCCAAGCACGTGCGCGGCCAGCTTCAGCGCCACCGCGCGCTTGCCCAGGCCGTCCGGGCCGCAGATCAGCAGGCCATGGCCGAGCCGGCCGGCGTCGAGCGCGGCCACGGTCTGCGCGTAGGCGCGCTGCTGCCAGGGCGCGAAAGGCAGCGTGTCGGTCGAAGCAGGGCTCATGGCGCTTGCTCCTGCTGCAGCCACGCCGCCAGCGCCGCGGCCACGTCGCGCGCCACCGCCTGCGGCGGCTGGCTGGCGTCGATGGTGCGGAAGCGCTGCGGGTCCTGCGCGGCGCGCTGGCGGAAGCCGGCACGCACGCGCTGGAAGAAATCGTCCTGTTCGCTCTCGATCCGGTCCGGCCACAGGTCGCGGCCACTGGTGCGGGCGCGGCCGATGCGCACGTCCAGGTCCAGCAGCAGGGTCAGGCCCGGCTGCAGGCCGACCGCGCGCCGCTCCAGGTCGGCGATCCAGGCGCGGTCCAGGCCGCGGCCCTCGCCCTGGTAGGCGTAGCTGGAGTCGGTGAAGCGGTCGCTGACCACGTAGGCGCCGCGCTGCAGCGCCGGGCGGATCACCTCGCGCACGTGCTGGGCGCGCGCGGCGAACACCAGCAGCAGTTCGGTCTCGGCGGCCAGCGGCTCGGCCGGCTGCAGCGCCGGCGCGTTGTTGAGCAGCAGCTCGCGGATGCGTTCGGCCAGCGGCGTGCCGCCGGGTTCGCGGGTCAGCAGCACCTCGTGGCCCTGCGCTTGCAGCGCATCGCGGAGCGCGTTGATCGCGGTGGTCTTGCCGGCGCCCTCGCCGCCTTCCAGGCTGACGAAGCGGTGGTGGCGCAGCACGGCCTCGCTCATGGCGTCACCGCCGTGCCGCTGCGCGCCTGGCGCAGGCGCTGCAGGTAGCGCGCCACCGCCGCAGCGTGCTCGGCATAGCTGGCGGAAAACGCGTGCGCGCCGCTGCCGTCGCCGACCGCGACGAAATACAGGCTGTCGCCGGGCGCCGGATCGGTCGCCGCGCGCAGCGCGTCGCGGCCGGGCATGGCGATCGGGGTCGGCGGCAGGCCGCTGCGGGTGTAGGTGTTGTACGGCGTATCGGTTTCCAGGTCGCGCTTGCGGATGTTGCCGTCGTAGGCGCTGCCGATGCCGTAGATCACGGCCGGATCGGTCTGCAGCTTCATGCCCTGCTGCAGGCGGCGCACGAACACGCCGGCGATCTGCGGGCGCTCGGCGGCCAGGCCGGTTTCCTTCTCCACGATCGAGGCCAGGGTCAAGGCCTGCTCCGGCGATTGCAGCGGCAGCTTGGCGGCGCGCGCGCCCCAGGCCTCGGCCAGCGCCTTGTCCAGCGCCGCGCGGGCGCGCTGCAGCACGTCCAGGTCGCTGTCGCCGCGCTGGTACAGATAGGTTTCCGGCAGGAAGCGGCCTTCCGGGTGCTGCCCGGGCTGGCCGAGCCTGGCCATCAGTTCGCTGTCGCCGAGTTCGGTGGCGACGTGGCGCAGCGGCGTAGCCGCATTCAGCGCCGAGCGCAGCTGGCGGATGTTCCAGCCCTCGACGATGGTGAAGCGGTAGTGGATCACCTGGCCCTTGCGCATGCGCAGCAGCAGCTCGCGCGGGCTCAGCGCCGGCTGCAGCGCGTATTCGCCGACCTTGAGCTTGCCGGCGGCGTCGAGCTGGCGCGCCAGCAGTTGCCACTGCAGACTGCTGCCTTGTTCGACCCCGGCCGCGCGCAGCTTGCGCAGCACGCCGTTGAACGAATCGCCGTGCGCCACCTCCACGCTGGACTGCGCCGCCTGCAGCGGCTGGTCGGCGAAGGCGCGATAGCCCTGCCACCACCACGCGCCGGCCGCGGCGACCAGCAGCGCAAACACCAGCAATGTCGCCAGCAGGGTCAGACACCCGCGTTTAGCCCAAGCCACGGCCACCTCGAAGCGAATTCAGCGGGGTGCAGGATACCGCGCACCCGGCAGCGGCCGGTATCGCGACGGTGCCGCTCACGGTTCCAGCGCGCGCAACAGGCCGCGCGCCTTGGCCCGGGTCTCGTCGAGTTCGCGCTCGGGCTGCGAGTCGACCACGATGCCGGCGCCGGTGCGGAAATGCGCCTGCGCGCCGTCCACTTCGGCGGTGCGGATCAGGATGTTCAGGTCCATGTCGCCGTCGCGGTTGAGCCAGCCGAACGCGCCGGTGTAGGCGCCGCGCGGGGTCTGCTCCAGCTCGGCGATGATCTGCATGCAGCGCACCTTGGGGCAGCCGGTGATGGTGCCGCCGGGGAAGGTGGCGCGGATCACTTCGCCGGGGCTGACCCCGGCGCGCAACCGCCCGCGCACGTTGCTGACGATGTGGTGCACGTGGGCGTAGCTCTCCACCGTCATCAGTTCGTCGACCTCGACGCTGCCCGGCGCGCAGACCCGGCCCAGGTCGTTGCGCTCCAGGTCGATCAGCATCACGTGCTCGGCGCGCTCCTTCGGGTGCCCGACCAGTTCGCGGATGCGCGCGGCCTCGTCGTCGCCGGGCGTACGCGGGCGGGTGCCGGCGATCGGCCGGGTCTCGACCACGTCGCCGCGCACCGACACCAGCCGTTCCGGCGAGGAACTGACCACGGCGCGGCCATGGCTGGCGAACAGGCCGGCGAACGGCGCCGGATTGGCGCGGCGCAGCTGCGCGTACAGCGCAGCCGGATCCAGCGCGGCGGCGAAACGCGCCGACCAGCGCCGCGACAGGTTGACCTGGAACGCGTCGCCGGCGCGCAGGTAGTCGAGGATGCGGCGCACGCCGTCGACGAAGCGCTGCGGCGGGTCTTCGGCGATCGCCAGCGGCGCGGTCCAGGCCGGCAGCGCGGCGGCAGCGGGCACTGCCTGCAGGTCGGCGAGCAGCGTGTCCAGCAGCGCGGCATGCGCGGTTTCCGCCAGCGCCACGCACTCGCCGCTGGCGTGGTCGCGCAGCAGCGCGGCCGGGCAGCGCAGCGCCAGCGCGACCGGCGCCGGCGCCTGCGCCTGTGGCAACTGCAGCACCGGCTCGACCTGCGCCGCCAGCTCGTAGTCCAGCAGCAGCGCCCAGCCGCCGCGGAACGGCCAGCGCGGCTCATCGCGCGCGCAGCGTTCGGCTTGCCATTGCGCGTCCAGCGCGGCCAGGAAATCGCCCGCGAGCGCAGCGCCGTGCAGGTCGCGGGTCACGCCGTCGCGCTCCAGGCGCAGGCCCTCGCCGCCGGCGATCAGCAGCAGGTCCCAGCGGCCCTGCGCGGTGCCCGACGCGGCCGATTCCAGCAGCAGCGGATAGCGTTGCGGCGCCAGGCGGTGCAGCGCCAGCAGATCGGTGTCGGCTGGCAGGGGAACGGTACGCAGCATCAGGAATCCGGCGGGAGGATGGGAGGTGATGCGACGCCGCATGCGAACGGCGGCGCAACGGCGGAAGCGTCAGCTCCGCCGTGCGGGCACCTTTCCCGCATCAGAAAAAAGCAAACCGAGAAACAACAGATCGCAATTCAAACAAGCGGCTAGGCTCTACGAGTCCCGAGTCCCGAGTCCCGAGTCCCGAGTCCCGACCGGGTCCCCGGTCCCCGGTCCCGCAACCTCAAAGCCGCCTGAACACCAAGGTCCCGTTGGTTCCGCCGAAGCCGAACCCGTTCGACATCGCCACCTCGATCTTTTTCTCGCGCGCCACGTTCGGCACGTAGTCCAGGTCGCAGCCTTCGCCCGGCTGTTCCAGGTTGATCGTCGGCGGGATGATGCCGGTGTGCAGCGCCATCACAGAGAAGATCGCCTCGGCGCCGCCGGCCGCGCCGAGCAGGTGCCCGGTCATCGACTTGGTCGAGCTGACCATGGTCTTGTAGGCATGGTCGCCGAGCGCGCGCTTCATCGCCAGGGTCTCGGCCAGGTCGCCCAGCGGCGTGGAGGTGCCGTGCGCGTTGAGGTAGTCGATCTGCTCGGGATTGAGCCTGGCGTCCTTGATCGCGGCCAGCATGCTGCGCGCGGCGCCTTCGCCGTCCTCGCTCGGGGCGGTCATGTGGAACGCGTCGGAGCTGGCGCCGAAGCCGACCAGCTCGGCATAGATCCGCGCGCCGCGCGCCTTGGCGTGTGCGTATTCCTCCAGCACCAGCACGCCGGCGCCGTCGCCGAGCACGAAGCCATCGCGGCCCTTGTCCCACGGCCGCGAGGCGGCGGCCGGGTCGTCGTTGCGGGTGGACATCGCCTTCATCGCGCAGAAGCCGCCGACCGAGGTCGGCGAGGAGCCGCGCTCGGCGCCGCCGGCCAGCATCACGTCGGCATCGCCGTGCTGGATCATGCGCAGCGCGGTGCCGATCGAATGGTTGGAGGTGGCGCAGGCCGAGACCGCCGAGAAGGTCGGGCCCTTCAGGCCCTTGATCAGGCTCACCTGCCCCGGCAGCATGTTGATGATGGTGCTGGGAACGTAGAACGGCGAGATCTTGCGCGCGCCGCCCTCGTGGAATTTGATGGTCTGCTCCTCGATGCCAAGCAGGCCGCCGATGCCCGAGCCGAGGATCGCGCCGATGCGGTCGGCATTGCGCTCGTCGATGACCAGGCCCGAATCGTCCAGCGCCATGAACGAGGCGCCGACGCCGTAGTGGATGAACGAATCCATCTTCCTGGCGTCCTTGGCGGACACGTACTTGGTCGGATCGAAATCCTTGATCTCGCCGGCGATCCTGGTGGTGAACTGCGACGCATCGATCTGGGTGATCGGGCCGATGCCGGAACGCCCGTTGACGATTCCTTCCCAACTGCTGGCCAGGTCATTGCCCAACGGCGATACCAGGCCCATGCCGGTTACGACGACGCGACGGCTCATTGCGAAATCTCCTCACCGCGATGCGCGCGGCTTTGACGCTGTAAAAACACAGGGCCGCATGCGCGGCCCCATGGGATTGTCACGCGGACCGGGGCCACGCAGGCGCCGATCGCGATCGAGAACGGAGCATCAGCTCTTGACGTGCGCCTTGACGTAGTCGATGGCCTGCTGCACCGAGGTGATCTTCTCGGCTTCTTCGTCCGGAATCTCGCACTCGAACTCTTCTTCCAGCGCCATCACCAGCTCGACGGTGTCCAGCGAGTCGGCACCGAGGTCATCGACGAACGATGCGCTGTTGGTGACTTCTTCTTCCTTGACGCCGAGTTGTTCGACGACGATTTTCTTGACGCGTTCTTCGATGGTGCTCATTGGGATATCGCTCCAGATGGAGTAGTGGTGGTTCGAAACGCCATCGGGCTGCGATGGCCGCGTTGGATAGTGTAGTGGAAACCGCCCGGCGCTTGCATCGCTGCACAAACGCCTGCCGATCAGCCACTTAGGCGCAGTCCTTGCGCCGCAGGCTTACGCCATGTACATCCCGCCGTTCACATGCAGGGTCTCTCCGGTGATGTAGCCGGCGCCGGGGCCGACCAGGAACGCCACCGCGTTGGCGATGTCGGCCGGCTGCCCGAGCTGGCCGAGCGCGATCTGCTCCAGCAGCGCGCTGCGCTGCGCCTCGGGCAGGGCCTTGGTCATGTCGGTGTCGATGAAGCCCGGCGCGACCACGTTGACGGTGATGCCGCGCGAGCCGATTTCCCTGGCCATCGACTTGGAGAAGGCGATGATCCCGGCCTTGGCCGCGGCGTAGTTGGCCTGGCCCGGATTGCCGGTCACCCCGACCACCGAGGCGATGTTGACGATGCGACCCTTGCGCGCCTTCATCATGCCGCGCAGCACCGCCTTGGAGGTGCGGAACACGCTGGTCAGGTTGGTATCGATGATCGCCTGCCAGTCCTCTTCCTTCATCCGCATCAGCAGGTTGTCGCGGGTGATGCCGGCGTTGTTGACCAGGATCGAGACCGCGCCGAATTCCTTGCCGATCGCCTCGATCAGCGCGTCCACCGCGGCGGCGTCGGTGACGTCCAGCGCGCGGCCGTGGCCACCGTTGGCGGCCAGCCGTTCGCCGATCGCCTGCGCGCCGGAGGCGGAGGTCGCGGTGCCGATGACGGTGGCGCCCTGCGCGGCCAGCGTGTCGGCGATGGCCGCGCCAATGCCGCGGCTGGCGCCGGTGACCAGGGCGACGTCGCCCTGCAATGGCTTGCTCATCTGCTGTTCCTTGGGGGACGGACGGCGCGCGAGGCGCCGGGAGGAAAGGAGGCCGCCGCGGGCGTACCCGCCAGCGCGCGGCAGCGGGATCAGGCGGCCCAGGTCTCGAGCGCGGTGGCGAAGTCGGCCGGGGTGGCCAGCGCGCGCCCGTCCAGCGACTTGTCGATGCGCTTGATCAGCCCGGTCAGCACCTTGCCGGGTCCGCATTCGGCCACGCGGGTGGCGCCGCGCGCGGCCAGCGCCTGCACGCAGCCGCTCCAGCGCACCGGCAGGTACAGCTGCTCGACCAGCGCCTGGCGGATCGCATCGACGCCGTCGTGCACCTGCGCATCCACGTTCTGCACCACCGGCAGCTGCGGCGCGTGCCAGGCCAGGCCGCGCATCGCCTCGGCCAGGCGGTTGGCCGCCTCGCGCATCAGCGGCGTGTGCGAGGGCACGCTGACCGCCAGCTTCACCGTCTTGCGCACGCCGCGCTCGGCCAGCAGCGCCAGCGCGCGCTCGACCGCCGCCGCATCGCCGCCGATCACCACCTGGCCGGGCGAGTTGTAGTTGGCCGGGACCACCACCTGGCTGCCGGCGGCCTGCGCGCAGACCTCCTCGACCAGCGCGTCCTCGGCGCCGATCACCGCGGCCATCGCGCCGACCCCGGCCGGGGCCGCGTCCTGCATCAGCTGGCCGCGCAGCCGCACCAGGTGCGCGCCGTCGTGCAGCGACAGCGCGCCGGCCGCGACCAGCGCGCTGTACTCGCCCAGGCTGTGCCCGGCCAGCAGCGCCGGACGCGCGCCGCCCTGGGCCAGCCACAGCCGCCACAGCGCCACGCTCGCCGCCAGCAGCGCCGGCTGGGTGTATTCGGTGCGGTTGAGCATTTCCTCGGGGCCGCCCTGGGTCAGCGCCCACAGGTCGACGCCGGCGCCGTCGGAGGCCTCGACGAAGCTGTCGCGCAGTTGCGGGTGCAGCTCGGACAGTTCGGCCAGCATGCCCAGCGATTGCGAACCCTGGCCGGGGAAAACGAAGGCGAGTGTGGAATCGGTCACGCGGATGCACCTGCAAAAATCGAGCGGCGATGATACGGGCGAAACCGGCCGTGCGTCTGTACCCGGGCGTATTGTGCGGCGCCGGGCGACGGCGGCCACGGCAAGCGCCGCAACCGCTCCAGGCCGCCGCCGCAGGCCACGGCAGCGCTGCGCGCAACCGCGCGGCGACCTCCCTCGCGCAGCCGGTTCGCGCGCGGCGCAACGCCACGGCCATCCCCTCGGTCGCGCCTGCGGGCACGTGCGTAACAACGTTCTGCGATTTGCAGCGGCGCGCGAGGCGTCCGCCCCGCCGCAGGCCATGGCGCGCGTGGCACCATGCCGCGGGAACGCCCGGACTCAGTAGCGCAGCAGCGCCGAGCCCCAGGTGAAACCGCCGCCGAAGGCTTCCAGCAGCAGCAGCTGGCCGCGCTGCACGCGGCCGGACCGCACCGCCACGTCCAGCGCCATCGGCACCGAGGCGGAGGAGGTGTTGCCGTGCATGTCCACCGTCACCACCACCTGCTCCATCGACAGCTCCAGGCGCTTGGCGGTGGCTTCGATGATGCGCAGGTTGGCCTGGTGCGGGATCAGCCAGTCCAGGTCGCGCTTGTTCAGGCCGTTGGCGTCCAGGGTCTCGTCAACCACCGCGTCCAGCGCCTTGACCGCGTACTTGAACACCTCGCTGCCCTTCATCCGGATGCCGCCGGCGGAGGCGTCGCCGGTGCCGTCGGCAAGCCCGGTGGAGATGCCGACCGGATTCCACAGCAGTTCCTTCTTGCTGCCGTCGGCATGCAGATGGGTGCTGAGGATGCCGGTGTCCGCGTCGGTGCGCAGGACCACCGCGCCGGCGCCGTCGCCGAACAGCACGCAGGTGGTGCGCTCGGTCCAGTCGACGATGCGGCTGAGGGTTTCGGTGCCGATCACCAGCACGGTCTTGGCGTCGCCGCAGCGGATGAACTTGTCGGCCACGCTGAGCGCGTAGACGAAGCCCGAGCAGGCGGCGTTGACGTCCAGCGCGGCGCAACCGACCGCACCCAGCCGTGCCTGGATCAGGCAGGCGGTGGACGGGAAGATCAGGTCCGGGGTGGTGGTGCCGACGACGATCATGTCCAGCGCAGCGGCATCGACGCCGGCCGCCTCGATCGCCTTCAACGCGGCTTCGTAGCCCAGGTCGCCGGCGGTCTGGCCCGGCGCGGCGATGTGCCGCTCGCGGATGCCGGTGCGGCTGCGGATCCATTCGTCGCTGGTCTCGACCATGTGCGACAGATCGTCGTTGGTCAACACTTTTTCAGGCAAATAGCTGCCGGTGCCCGCGATCCTGGAATAGATCCGCTTGCTCATGCTGGTTCCTGTTGCCTGTTACGCAGGCCGCCCGCGCGGGCGCGGCCTGTGAAGATGGGTGACTCCGTCCGCCGCGGCGCGATGGACGGGCACGGATCAATCTTCTTCGACCTGCGAGGTCTTGGTCGCGATCACCTTCTTGCCGCGGTAGTAGCCGTCGGCGGTGATGTGGTGGCGCAGGTGGATCTCGCCGCTGGTCGGATCGGTCGACAGTTGCTTGGCGCTGAGGGCGTCGTGCGAACGGCGCTGGCCGCGGCGGGACGGGGTGACACGGGATTTCTGCACAGCCATGGGATTGCTCCAAACTCGGTTCGTTTACATCTGTCGTCATTACGTCGCGCAGGACGCGCGCGTCCGGCAACAAGCTTCAGGCAGCGGGCCGGCGGGCCGACCGCTACTGTTTCTTCAGCGCCGCCAACACCGCGAACGGGTTGGCTTTGCTCACCTCTTCCTCGGTCGCCGGCCAGTCCTGTTCGACCGCCTCGCTTCCGGGCGCCACCGGCACCAGCGGGACCGCCAGCACCAACTCGTCCTCGACCAGATCGGCGGGCCGCAGCAAGCCGTCGTCCGGCACCAGCAAGGCCTCGTACTCCGGCGGCAGCGCGGCCTCTTCGGCCTCGCTGCGGATCAGTCCCAACCGCTGCACGCTCGACACCGGCAGCAGGAAGCGCTGCAGGCTGCGCTGACAGATCAGCGGCAGCGCGGTTTCGAGCGTCAGTTCGACGTAGGACACTTGCAGTACAGCGTCGCGGCCGAATTCCAGCGTGTAGCGGCATTCGCCTTCGGTATCGGCCAGGCTGCCTTGCAGCCGGGACATCGCCGAGAGCGGCAGGCGGTCTTCGAAGACCCTGCGCGCTGCGACCATCCGCCAGGCATCCAACAGTTCGGGCACGTTCGCGGACATAAGCCGCAGAATGTTAAGGACTGCCGGGGGCGCTGTCAAACCGTCCTGTCGTCCCGCTTGCCCGGCCGTGCGCAGCGCCGCAGACTGCCGGCCCCGGCGCCCGCGCCGCCCTGCCCGACCTTGCCGATGCCGCGCCTGATCCTGGCCTCCACCTCCGTCCACCGCCGCGAACTGCTGCAGCGCCTGCGCCTGCCCTTCGACAGCGTGCCCCCGCAGGTCGAGGAAACGCCGCTGCCCGGCGAAGCGCCACCGGCGCTGGCGCAGCGCCTGGCGCGGGCCAAGGCCGCCGCGGTGGCGGCCGGCGCCGCCGATGCCTGGGTGATCGGTTCGGACCAGGTCGCCGAACTCGATGGCCAGCCGCTGGGCAAACCCGGCCATGCCGCCGCCGCGCAGGCGCAACTGGCGGCGATGTCCCGGCGCAGCGTGCGCTTCCATACCGCGGTATGCCTGCTGCGCGGCGAACGCGCGCTGCAGCTGTGCGACCTGACCGAAGTGCGCTTCCGCGTGCTGCAGGCCGAGGAGATCGCCCGCTACGTCGCCGCCGAGCAGCCCTTGGACTGCGCCGGCAGCTTCAAGTGCGAAGGCCTGGGCATCAGCCTGTTCAGCGCGATCCACAGCCAGGACCCGACCGCGCTGGTCGGGCTGCCGCTGATCGGCCTGGCCGGACTGCTGCGCGAAGCCGGCTACGTGCTGCCCTGAGGGCGTGTTAACGCCGGCTCACCCGACACCACTGGTACGGATAGCGTGCCTGCCCGAGCCAGGACTCGTAGACCGCGCAGGTGTCCGGCTGCAGCGCCAGGCCGTAGCGCGCCAGTTGCTGGTCGGCCAGCGCCAGCGCCTCGCGGTCGCCGGCGGCGATGTCGATGGCGCGTTCCGGCAATAGCGTCCACCGGCAGCGGCCATCGCGCTCGGTCACTGCCGCACGCACCGGCCGGTGCGCCAGGCGCCGCATCAACCGG
The DNA here is from genome assembly GCF_009769165.1 of Xanthomonas hyacinthi. Classification (NCBI taxonomy): domain Bacteria; kingdom Pseudomonadati; phylum Pseudomonadota; class Gammaproteobacteria; order Lysobacterales; family Lysobacteraceae; genus Xanthomonas; species Xanthomonas hyacinthi. The sequence goes on along the minus strand of NZ_CP043476.1, from coordinate 3,373,034 downwards.
CAGTCCGGCCCGCGGTCCAGGCCCAGGCGTGCGGCCAGCGCATTGAGCCGGCGCAGCCGCTCGACGTTGCGGTCCACCGTCGCCGGCAGCAGCGCATAACCCTGGCCGCGCTCGGCCAGCAGCGCCCGCACGCGTTCGGCATAGGCCGGCGATTCGGGGAAATTGGACGCCACCGACGCATACGCCGCCTGCGCCGGCAGGAACGGGATGCGCCACGACTGCGGCACGTCGCCGACCAGCAGCACCAGGCTGCGCGCCGGCTGCGGCAGCGGCGGCGCCTGCACCCGGAACGCCGTGCGCGCCCAGCGCTCGTGGCCCCAGTCGCCCCAGCCGTGCACGGCGACCAGCGCGCAGGCGATCAGCGTCCAGCGCGCCGCCGGCGCCGCGATCCGCGCCGGCAACAGCCGCCGCAGCCCGACCCACAGCAGCAGCGGCGCCAGCAGTTCCGGCACCACCAGATAGCGCTGGATGCTGAAGGCCGCCTGCCAGGCCAGGAACGCAACCACGAAGAACACCAGCAATGCGCGCCATACCGGCGCGGCCACGTCGCTGGCCGCCGCTGGCCGCCGGCGCCGGCGCAGCGCGGCCAGCAGCAGCGACGCCAAGCCCAGCAGATACAGCAGCGGCCACACAATCTGCCGCAGGGCGACCTCGCTGACCCGGTTCGGCGCGATCGAGAACTGCAGCGGCCAGCTCAGCCATTGCAGCCAGCCTTGCGGCAGCCAGCGCGTATCGCTGAGCGCGACCGGCTGCGCCAGCGGCGCCAGGAAATGGCTGTTGAACTGCGGGAACAGCGGGTTGCCGAAGGTCTTCCACACGCCCAGCAGCCACGGCCCGGCCAGGACCGCGAAGCCGAGCACGGTCAACACGGTCAGCACCGCGGCGCCGCCGACGCGCTGCCGCGCGCGGCCGCCGGCGACCAGCGCCGCCACCCCCAGGGCCAGCGCGAACGGCGCGTTGGTCAGCTTGCAGGCCAGCGCCAGGCCCAGCAACGCACCGGCCAGCGCCCACCACGCCACCGCCACGCCCTGCCCGGCCGCCTGCTGCCGGCGCTGCGCGTGCAACGCGGCCAGCAGCGCGCCCAGCACCGGCAGCGCGCTGCTGTTGTCGGCCATGCTGCTGGCGAATTCGGACAGGAACGCGGCGCTGCACATGCCGGCCAAGGCCAGCCACGGCGCCAGCCGCGCGCGGTCCAGGCGCGCGTCCAGCACTTGCCAGACGATGCCGGCCAGCAGCAGGAACGCCAGCGCGTGCAGCGCGCCCATCGCCAATCCCGCCAGCGGCGCTGGCAGGCCGGTCATCAATGCGTAGTGCAGTACGTCCAGCAACGGATTGAAGTAGCTCTGCAGCTGCGCCGGCGCCAGGTCCATGCCGAGGCGGCCATGCAACGCGGCATAGCCGTTGTATAGGTGGTAGTTGCGCAGATCCCAGTTGGCGTCCTGGCCCAGCAGCAGCGACAGCACGCCGCCGAGCAGCGCGACCGCGATGCCGGCGGCGATCACGTTGCCGCGGTCGTGGAAGGCGAAGCGGCGATCCAGTGCGCGCAGCAGGCGCTGGCGACGGTTCGGGCGCGGCGCTGTCGGCGTGTCGATGGCCGCACTCATGCGTCGTCGCCAGAGGATGCGGCATGCGCCGTCGGCGAGCGCAACGGCAGCGCCGGGATCGCCAGATAGGCCAGGCGCTTGGCCTCGACCCGGCCACGGGTGACCGTGTCCAGGATCAGCCCGCAGGCCAGCAGCAGGAAGCCGAGCAGCACCAGCGCCGAGCACAGGATCGCGGTCGGGAAGCGCGGCACCAGGCCGGTGTGCGCATAGGTGAGCACCAACGGCACCGCCAGCCCCAGCGCCAGCAGCAAGCAGGCGCCGAAGCCCAGCGAGAAGAACAGCAACGGCCGCTCGGCCTTGAACAGGCGCAGGATGGTCAGCAGGATCCGCGTGCCGTCGTGCCAGGTGCGCAGCTTGCTTTGCGAGCCTTGCGGCCGCGCACCGTAGGCCGTGGCCACTTCCGCCACCGGCATGCGCAACTGCAGCGCGTGCACCGCCAGTTCGGTCTCGGTCTCGAAGCCGGCGGCATGCGCGGGAAACGACTTCACATAGCGGCGCGAGAACACCCGGTAGCCGGACAGCATGTCGTCGAAACTGCGTCCGAACAGGAAGCTCACGCAGCGGGTCAGCAGCACGTTGCCGAAACGGTGACCGGCGCGGTAGGCGGCGGCCTCGTCGCTGCGCCGCGCGCCGACCACCATGTCCAGTCCGTCGCGCAGCAGGCGCTCGATCAGCGCCGGCGCCATCGCCGCGTCGTAGGTCGCGTCGCCATCGACCAGCACGTACACGTCGGCATCGACATCGGCGAACAGGCGCCGCACCACGTTGCCCTTGCCCTGCAGCGCCACCTCGCGCACCTGCGCGCCGGCCGCGCGTGCGCGCTCGATGGTGGCGTCGCTGGAGTTGTTGTCGAACACGTGGATGCTCGCCGTCGGCAGCTGCGCGGCGAACGCGGCGACCACCTGGCCGATCGTGGCCGCTTCGTTGTGGCAGGGAACCAGCACCGCGATCCGCGGCATGGCCGCCTCGTGGGCGGAAAAAAGACTCGGCATGGGCGGCGTGCGGTCCTGCGCGGCGGGCGTGGAAAGGCGCGCCATGCTATCTCAGCGGCGGCGCAGTTCGATCGGCTGTTCCCACCAATCCTCGACGCTGCCGTCGCGGCCATGCAGACGCAAGCCGAGCCAATGCGTGCCCGGCGCCAAGCCGCTGGCATCGAGTTCGGCGCGGAAGCCGACGTTGGGATGGCCCGGATCGGTGGAGATCTTCCAGAACGCGGTGACGTCGTAGGCCTCGCCATAGCGCGCCTGCGCGGCGACCTTGCCGTCGAGCAGCACCTCGACCCGGGCGATGCCCACGCCGTCCTTGAATGCCCAGCCGGACACCTCGAAATGGCGCGCCACCTTGTCGCCCACCTCCGGCGCATTGAACCAGGCCATCGCCGGCGTCGTGCATGGCCCAGGCAGGCGCTGCGCCGGCAATGCGAACAGCAGGAAGCGCTGGCTGCCATGATCGCTGGACACCACCTTCGGCGGCGGCAACGGACCGACCAGGTCGCAGACCGCGTGATAGCGCTGCAGCAGCAGCCGGTATTTCATGTCGCTGGGCGACAGCACCAGCAGCCGCGGCCCGTCGCGCCGGCCGTCGCTGAGCAGGCCCCACTGGCGCAGCTGCGCGCTGCGCCCGTGCTTGTCGTTCAACGCATGCGGCAGCACTTGTATCTCCGCATCGCCCAGTTCGAAACCGAGCTCGGCGCCGACCTTGAAATTGTCGGCCAGCAGCTGCGTGCCCGGCGGCATCGCCGCCAGTTCGCGGCGCACCGCCGACGCCAGCGGCTGCCAGCCGGCGAAGTTGCGCGGGTAATACTTGTCGCCGGCGGCATGCTCGCGCACCGACGGCACCGACACCGCCAGGTAATAGCCGAACGCGCCGACCAAGCCGATCCCGGTCAGCAGCCAGGTCGCGCGGCGCAGCGGTTTCGGCCAGCCGTGCAGGATCACCGGCGCGGCGATCAGCAAGGCCAGGTAACCCGGCAGCGGCCAATGGAAACTGATGCGCTCGGCATCGGTGAAGAAGCCGAGCAGGAAGATGCCCAGCGTGGACACGCCACCGAGCAGGCCGAAGTAGCGCCACTGCACGCGCGCGCCGCCGCCGCCGCCGCCGCGGGTGGCCACCAGCGCCACCTTCCACATCGCCACCGCCAGCAGCGGCGTGACCAGCAGGCCCTGGATCAGCACGAAGGCGATGCCGCTGGGCTGGAAGCTCCACGGATGCCGGTCGATCAACTGGAACTTGACCCCGGCCTCGCCGTTGTCGGCGTTCCAGGCCAGCAGCGGCAGCCAGGCGACGATGCCCATCGCCAGCGCCACCCACACCTGCGGATCGCGCAGCATGCGCCGGCCCTGCGGGATCAGCAGCAGCGCGATCGCGCCGACCCCGATCGCCCCGGCGAAACGGTAATGACTCAGCGCGCCCAGGGTCAGGCCCAGCGCCAGTTCCACCGCGCTCATCGCATCGACCTGGCGCAGCAGCCGCGCGCTGGCGTCCATGCACAGGATCGTGGCCAGCGCCATCGGCACGTCCGGCAAGGCCAGAATGCCGAGCGTGCCCGACAGCGGCATCAGCAAGGTCAGGCTGCCGGCACGCCAGCCGGCCACCGCGCCGAACCAGCGCGTGGCGATGCGCGCGATCAGCCACGGCATCAGCGCCGACACCAGCAGGAACGGCGCGCGCAGCGCCAGCAGATGATCGCCGCCGAGCGCCACGCCCAGCCGCGCCAGCCAGGCGGTCAGCCCGGGCAGATCCGAATAGGCGGCGGCCAGGTGCTGGCCTTCCTGCCAATAGAACGCCTCGTCGACGAACAACGGCAGGCGCGCGGCCGCCAGCAGCTTGGCTGCGGTGACCAGCATCCACAGCACCATGAAGGTGGTGCGTGCACGTTGTTCGCCTTGCATTGCCCTTAGACTCCCCTAAACCCGTTGCGAGAATGCGATGCCTACTCCGCCCCGCTTGCCGGAAATGCTAACCGATACGCTGCGCGAGGCGCTCGCGCAGGCCCAGCAACAGGTCAATGCGCTGGTGTTGGGCAAGCCGCAGCAGGTGCGCATGGCCTTTGTCGCGTTGCTGTCCGGCGGGCATCTGCTGATCGAGGATCTGCCCGGACTGGGCAAGACCACGCTGGCGCATGCGCTGGCCGCAAGCCTGGGCCTGAGCTTCCAGCGCGTGCAGTTCACCTCCGACCTGCTGCCGGCCGACGTGCTCGGCGTGTCGGTGTACGACGCGCAATCGCGCCAGTTCCAGTTCCATCCCGGACCGGTATTCGCGCACGTGCTGCTCGCCGACGAGATCAACCGCGCGCCGCCGCGCACGCAGAGCGCGCTGCTGGAAGCGATGGCCGAACAGCAGGTGACGCTGGACGGCACCACGCATCCGCTGCCGGCGCCGTTCTTCGTCATCGCCACGCAGAATCCGGTGGACCTGTCGGGCACCTTCCCGCTGCCCGATTCGCAGCTGGACCGCTTCCTGCTTAGGCTGGCATTGGGCTATCCCAGCGCCGAATCCGAACGCGCGCTGCTCAGCGGCAGCGACCGCCGCGACCTGATCGCGCAGGCGCGGCCGCTGCTCAGCGACACCGACATGGCCACGCTGCGGCACAGCGTGGAACAGATCCACGCCAGCGACGCGCTGGTCGGCTACGTGCAGGCGCTGCTCGCGCGCAGCCGCCAGCATCCCGGCGTGCGCGTGGGCCTGTCGCCGCGCGCCGGCATCGCACTGCTGCGCGCGGCCAAGGCGCACGCGCTGCTGCTCGGCCGCGCGCATGCGCTGCCCGAGGACGTGCAGGCGCTGTTCGTGGCGGTGGCCGAACACCGGCTGGTGGCCGAACAGGAATCGGCCTCCGGACAATCGCTGGCCAAGGCGATCCTGCACAGCGTGGCGGTGGACTGAGGCCGATGCGGGCACGGCTGCGCGAGTGGCGGCAGGGGCTGGCACGGCTGGCGCGGCCGCGCGATCCCGAAACGCTGCCGGTACGGCTGGACCGGCGCCGGATCTACATCCTGCCCACGCCGTTCGGCGGCTTCATCGCGCTGCTGCTCGGCGCGATGCTGCTCGGCGCGCTGAACTACAACAACAACCCCGCGTTGCTGCTGGCGATGCTGCTCGGCGCGGCCGCCATCGCCAGCGCGATCATGGCCCACCTGCAGCTGTCGGGGCTGCACCTGCAGGCGCTGTCGGCCGAGCCGGTGGCGGCCGGCACGCCGCTGCGGCTACGCCTGGCGCTGGCCGCCGACGATACCCGGCCCCGGCGCGGCCTGCGCGTGGCGCATGCCGGCCGCCACACCTACCTGGACCTGTACGGCGACGGCGGCAACGAAGCCGACCTGGAGCTACCCACCGAACGCCGCGGCTGGCTCGACCTGCAGCGCATCCGCATCTCCACCACCCAGCCACTGGGCCTGCTGCGCGCCTGGGCCTGGTTCTGGCCGGACACGCCGCTGCTGGTCTACCCGCAGCCGGAACGCGATGGGCCACCGCTGCCACACGGCGACGGCACCCCGACCCAGACCCGCCTGCACGCGCTCGGCGAAGAGCTGCAGCAGTTGCGCCCGTACCGCGCCGGCGATGCGCCGCGCGCGATCTCCTGGAAGCACTCGGCGCGCCGCGACACGCTGCTGCTGCGCGAATACGAACGCCCGATCGGCGTGGACGTGGTGCTGGACTGGCGCACGCTGCCGACGCTGCCCTACGAGCGCTGCATCGCGCGGCTGGCACGCTGGGTCGACGAGGCCGAGCGCGACGGCCGCCGCTATCGCCTGCTGCTGCCGGGACAGCCGCCGCTGGGCCCGGCCCGCGGCCCGCACCACCGGCATCTGTGCCTGCGCGCGCTGGCGCTGCTGCCGCATGGCTGAGCCGCGCTCGCCCGCGCTGCGCGACAGCAGCCGCCACTGGGCGCTGGGTGCCGGCCTGCTGGCGCTGCTGCCGCTGCTGCTGCAGTTGCCTGGCGCGCTGGCGCTGCTGTTCGCGGCGACCGCACTGCTGATCGGCGCCAGCTCGGCATGGCGACCGCTGCCGGCCGCGCTGCGCCTGCTGCTGGTGGCGGCGATGCTGGCGGCGATCTACTGGCAGGTCGGCATGCGCTTCGGCCGCGACACCGGCTGCGCCATGCTCGCGGCGATGCTGGCGATCAAGCCGTCGGAACTGAAGACGCTGCGCGACGCGCGCAGCCTGCTCGGCTTCGCCCTGTTCGCGCCGTTCGCCGCGTTCCTGCTGGACCAGGGTCCGGCGACGATGCTGCTGGGGCTGGCCGCGGTGATCGCCGCGCTGCTGTGCATGCAGCGCCTGGCCGACCAGGAAGGGCACAGCGCCGACCCTCCGCTGCGCGGCCAGCTGCGCGGCGTCGGCCGGCTGTTGGTGCTGGGCCTGCCGCTGGCGCTGGCCGCGTTCTGGCTGTTTCCGCGGCTGGGCTCGCCGCTGTGGGGCGTGCCGGAACGTGCGCTGGCGCGGCCCGGCCTGGCAGACACGATGAGCCCCGGGCAATGGCTGGACCTGATGGCCGACGACACCCCGGCGCTGCGCGTGCAGTTCTTCGGCCGCGTGCCCGCACCGGCACAGCGCTACTGGCGCGGGCCGGTGCTGTGGGATTTCGACGGCAGCACCTGGCGTGCGCAACGCGGCAACGCATACCTGCCGGCGCCGGCGGTGCAGCCCGGTGCGGTCACGTGGGACTACGAGATCGAGGTCGAGCCGACCGACCGCCGCCAGCTGGTCGCGCTGGACCTGCCGCTGCAGGCGCCGGAGGGCACCCGCATCTCCGCCGACTACGTCCTGCACACCGAGCGCCCCCTGGGCGCGCTGACCCGCTGGCGCCTGCGCTCGGCGCCGCCGCTGCGCTTCGAAACCGCACTGCCGCCCGCACAGCGCCAGCGCGCGCTGGCGCTGCCGCCCGGCTACAACCCGCGCACCCTGGCGCTGGCTCGGCAATGGCGGCAACAGGCCGGCGCCGACGACGCCGCGATCGTGGCGCGCGCGCTGCAATGGATCCGCCGCGACTTCGCCTACACGCTGGAGACCCCACTGCCCGGCCGCGACGGCGTCGACGAATTCCTGTTCCAGCAGAAGGCCGGCTTCTGCCAGCACTTCAGCTCGGCCTTCGTGGTGCTGATGCGCGGCGCGGGGATTCCCGCGCGCGTGGTCACCGGCTATGCCGGCGGCACCCGCAATCCGTTCGGCGACTACTGGGTGGTGCGGCGCATGGACGCCCACGCCTGGGCCGAGGTATGGCTGCCGCAACGCGGCTGGGTGCGCGTGGACCCGACCGCCGCGGTCGCCCCGGAACGCATCTACGACACCCTGGAAGACCGCCTCGGCCGCGACGCCGGCGCACAGGGCGGCGGCGGCGACTGGCAACTGCGCGACGTCGGCGACTGGCTGCGCCGCGGCTGGAACGACCTGGTGCTGTCCTTCGACGCCAACCGCCAGCAGCGGCTGCTGAGCGATCTGGGCATCGCCAAGCTGGAGCCGGCGCAACTGGTCGCCTTGTTCGCCGGCTTCGCCGCGCTGCTGCTGGGCTGGATGGCCTGGTTACTGGCGCGCGGCGAACGCGAGCGCGACCCGCTGCTGCGCGCCTGGCGGCGGCTGGGCCGGCGCTACGCCCGGCTCGGCCTGGGCCGCGAGGCGCACGAACCGGCGCTGCTGTGGGCGTCGCGTGTGCAGCAGGTGATGGAGGCAAACGCGTTGCTTTCGCTCAGCCAGCGTTTCGCCGATTCGCGCTACGCTGGCGCTGATTCGGACAGGGCTTCATTGTTGCGCGACCTGCGCAGGCACCGTCCGCACACCGGAGCATCTCGATGAAGATCCGATTGCTGTTCCCCGTCCTGGCCGTTCTCGCCCTGGGCGCCTGCGCGACCGCGCCCAAGCCGCTGCAAGGCCAGTTCGCCACCGTCACCCCGCGCGACTCGGTCGCCGGCCAGCAGGTCGGCACCTCGGTGCGTTGGGGCGGCAAGATCATCCAGACCAAACCCGGCCAGGGCCAGACCTGCTTCCAGATGCTGTCGCGGCCGTTGAGCGCCAGCGGCCGCCCGGACAGCGACTCGGCCGACGCCAGCGACGGCCGCTTCCTCGCCTGCCGCGCCGGCTTCTACGACCCGGCGGTGTTCGAACCCGGCCGCGAGGTGACCTTCATCGGCCACGTCTCCGGCTACGAGAGCACCCGCATCGGCGAATACGACTACCGCCTGCCGAAGATCGACGCCGACGTGGTCTACCTGTGGCCGGTGGTGCGCCAGGTCGAAGTGGTGCCCGCCTACCCCTACGGTCCGTACGGCCCGTGGGATCCGTGGGGCCCTCGCTGGGGCTGGGGCCGCGGCTGGTGGTAAGCCGGCTGGCAAGCGTTGTGCCATGATGGAGAAGAAAACGCCGCTGAAAAGCGGCGTTTTCCATTTGACCGGTAGCGCCGCGGAAAATCGTCCGCATGCGCCGGCCAGCGGCGGACTCAGGGCGTGCCGAAGCGGCCCAGCGGCGCACCGGCCAGCAGGTGCAGGTGCAGATGGAACACGGTCTGCCCGGCATGCTCGCGGCAGTTCATCACCACCCGGTAGCCGTCCTCGGCCAGGCCCTGTTCGCGCGCATAGGCGGCCGCGGCCAGCACCAGCCTGCCGACCAGCGTCGCCTGGTCCGGCGCCAGGTCGTCGAGGGTGGGAATCTCCACCTGCTTGGGAATGAACAGCACGTGCACCGGCGCCTGCGGCGCGATGTCCTTGAAGCCGAGCACGTCGTCGTCCTCGTAAACGATGCTGGCGGGAATTTCGCGGCGGATGATCTTGCCGAAGATGGTGTCCATGGGCCGGGTCGCAAAGCGGAAAGGGGCAGTCGTTATAGCCCAATTCGGCAGCGTGCAGGCACTGCCGCGCCGCTACTCGCCTGCGCCGCCGCGCGGGACCTCGTTGCGGCTGCCGAACGCATGCGACAGCGTGCCGCGATCCACGTACTCCAGCTCCCCGCCCAGCGGCAGGCCCTGCGCCAGCCGGCTCGGGCGCACCCCGTGGCGGCGCGCCAGCTGCGCCAGATAGTGCGCGGTGGCCTCGCCCTCGACGGTGGAATTGGTGGCGATGATCAACTCGGCGATCTCGCCCTGTGCCAGCCGCGTCCCGAGCCGATCCAGGCCGAGTTCGCGCGGCCCGACCCCGTCCAGCGGCGATAGCCGCCCCTGCAGGATGAAATACAGCCCGCGGTAGCCGGTGGCGTGCTCGATCGCCAGGCGATCGGCCGGCGATTCGACCGCGCACAGTTGCTGGCGGTCGCGGCTGGCGCTGGCGCAGATCGCGCAGAGTTCGGTCTCGCTGAAATCGCGGCATTGCGCGCAGTGGCCGACCTTCTCCACCGCCTCGGCCAGCACGTTCGCCAAGCGCAGCCCACCTTCGCGCTCGCGCTCGAGCACGTGGTAGGCCATCCGCTGCGCGGTCTTCTGGCCTACCCCCGGCAACACGCGAAAGGCGTCGATCAGTTGTTCGAGCAGGGAAGACATGAATTCGGGATTCGGACGTCGGGATTCGGGATTGGGAAGCAGTGGCTTCGCGCTTGCCTTTGCGAATCCCCAATCCCGATTCCCGAATCCCGACCTCTCAGAACGGCAACTTCATCCCCGGCGGAATCGGCATGCCGGCCGTGGCCGCGCCCATCCGCGACTTGGATTCGGCATCGATCTTGTTGGACGCATCGTTGAAGGCGGCGGCGATCAGATCCTCGGCCATCTCCTGGTCGGAGAGGATGCTCGGATCGATCCGCACCTTGCGGCATTCCTTGGCGCCGGTCAGGGTCACGCTGACCATGCCGCCGCCGGCGCTGCCGGTGACTTCCAGCTGGGCCAGTTCTTCCTGGGCGCGCTGCAGGTTTTCCTGCATCTTCTGCGCCTGCTGCATCAATTGGGCGATGTTCCCACGCATGCTTGATTACTCTTGGTAAGGGCGGATGGAATCGGGGACGACCCGCGCGCCTTGCTGCTGGATCAGCGCTTGCACCGCCGGGTCGTGCAGGAACGCGGTTTCGGCCGCGCTCTGGCGCTCGCCGCGTTGCCGGTGCGAGCGCTCGTGCAGGGTCTCGGCATCGACCGCGATGCCGCTTTCGATCACGATCTTCGGCCGGCTGCCCAGCGCGTCGGCCAGCGCCGCGGCCAGTTCGCCGAGCGAGCGCTCGGACTGCAGGTATTCGAAGCCCGGCGACAGCGACAGCCGCAGCACGCCGTCGGCGTGGCTGACGAAGGCCGCGTTGGCGGCGAGCTGCCGCGACGGCCCGGTCAGGCCGCAATCGGCGACCAGTTCCAGCCAGTCCTCGGCCGCATGCAGCACGCGCGGCGCGGCGTGTTCAGGAGGCGTGCGCTCAGCGGCGGCCAGCGGCGGCACCATCGCCATTTCCGGCTCGGGCGAGGGTGCGGATGCTGACGCGGCCGGCGCCGTGTTCGCCAATGGCGGTGGTGCCTGCGCAGGTGCCGGCGCCGCGGTTTCCCACGGCGGGTCGAGCACGGCGGGCGCCGCGACCGGTGCGGGCGCCGGTGTCGGCTTCGCTGCGACCGCAGCCGCTGTCGGCGCTGGTGCCATCATCGGTGCGGCGGGCGCGGGCATCGCGGCGACGGACGGCGCGGCGACGCTGGCCGCAGCGGCGGCAGGGGCCGCGGCCACGGGCGCCGCAGGCGCGCGGCCTTCCGTCGTCGTACCCGACCCGGACGCGGCCGGCAACGGCGCGGCGCCTGCCGGGCGGAACGCCAGCATGCGCAGCACCGCCATCTCGAAGCCGGCGCGCGGACTCGGCGCCAGGTACAGGTCGCGGCGGCCGTTCAAGGCCATCTGGTACCACAGCTGCACGATTTCCGGACGCAGGCGCTCGGCGAACGGCGCCGGGTCCAGGCCGTCGAGGCCGGCCACCACCGCGCCCGGCACCAGCTGCCGCACCTGGATCCGGTGCAGCGCCTCGGCCAGCGCTTCCAGCACCCCGCCCCAGTCCGGCGAGAACTCGGCCAGCGCGGCGACCACCTGCAGCAAGCGCTGCCCGTCGCCATCGGCCAGCGCCTCGAGCATGGCCCCGACCTGGGTGCGATCGACCGTGCCCAGCATCGCCCGCACCACGTCGTCGCGCAGCGCGCCGCCGGCGTAGGCGATGGCCTGGTCGAGCAGCGACAGGCCGTCGCGCAGGCTGCCGTCGGCGGCCTTGGCCAGCTGCACGATCGCCGAGGCATCCACCTCGATCTGCTCGGCGGCCAGGATCCTGGTCATCTGCCCCTGGATCTGCTCCTCGTCCAGGCGCTTGAGGTTGAACTGCAGGCAGCGCGACAGCACCGTCACCGGCAGCTTCTGCGGGTCGGTGGTGGCGAGCAGGAACTTGACGTGCTCCGGCGGCTCTTCCAGCGTCTTCAGCAGCGCATTGAACGCCGCCTTGGACAGCATGTGCACCTCGTCGATCAGGTACACCTTGTACTTGCCGCGCGAGGGCATGTACTGCGCGTTCTCGATCACCTCGCGCACGTCGTCCACGCCGGTATTGGACGCGGCGTCGATCTCCAGCAGGTCGATGTAGCGGCCGGCGTCGATGTCCAGGCACGCCGGGCACTGCCCGCACGGATCGGCGCTGGTGCCCTGCTCGCAGTTCAGCGACTTGGCGAAGATCCGCGCGATGGTGGTCTTGCCGACGCCGCGGGTGCCGGTGAACAGGAACGCATGGTGCACGCGCCCGCTGTCCAGCGCATTGCTGAGCGCGCGGACCACGTGCTCCTGCCCCACCAGCTCGGCAAACCGCTTGGGGCGCCACTTGCGGGCGAGAACGAGATAGGACATCAGGCAACCGTCTTCATCTGAACCGCCATTGTGCCACGCCGCGCCACGTCGATCGTTCAGCGGCAGCGGCGGCCGGCCCGTCGCCACGGGCCGGACGGCGCCGGCCCGGCGCTTTTCCGCAATCGGCAACGGGCCCGTGGCGGCCAGTCCCCGCCGGCGCAGACCGCTCGCCTTGTTAACGGCGCCCGCGACGGCTAGAATCCCGCCCCTGCCGTCGGCTACCTCGCGCCGGCAGGCCCGGAGAGGTGTCCGAGTGGTTGAAGGAGCACGCCTGGAAAGTGTGTAAGCGTCTAAACCGCGCTTCGGGGGTTCGAATCCCCCTCTCTCCGCCAGATTACGCAAACCCCTGAGAAATCAGGGGTTTTTTGTTAGCGTAAAAACTGGCTGCAGCTGCGCAAGGCGGGATACACGACTCCTAATGCGCATTCCTCATCATCTCGTTCGAGCCCCCTCTGGACTCTGGTCGTATCGCCAGCGTGTTCCGGTTGATTTGCAGCCCCTCCTGGGTCGCCAGACCTTCAAGCGCACCCTGCACACTTACGACATGCGATATGCGATATGCGGGAGGCAAGGTTGCGCGCGCTGATTCTGGCCGCCCGCTATGCTCAAGCCTTCACTGTGTTGAGGGAACGACGCATGCAAACCCGGGACGACGACTTGGACGCGCTCCTCGCGCGCCTGACCGGCACCGAACGTCCGCAGGAGCTCACGCTGAACCGGACGCGTTCGGCAGACGGGTCGATCACCGAGCAATGGCAGATCGACACCCCAGAGGACGTCACGCTCTACCAGCAAATCATGGATCTCACTGCGCCCCAGCCCAGCGCGCTGGGGGAGCTGATTCGTCAGCAGGTCCCTCCCCTCCCTACGCCAAGGCGGACGACCAAGCCCGCCATCGAATCGATCACGCTGGGCAAGGCCCGCGACGCCTGGCTGACCAGCCTCAAGGGCAGCACCCTGCCCAAGACCTGGACCATCAAGCGGACCGCTGTCGAATTGCTGACCAGTTTCTTGGGCGAGAAGACCAAGCTGCACACGGTCACCCGCTCGGACCTGGCGCGCTGGTATCAGGACATGCGGGAAAAAGGCGCTTCAACGCCGACGCTCACGAACAAGCAGAGCTACATCGGCGGCAAGGGCGGGCTTTTCGAATGGGCCCAAGCCTCCGGCCACTACCCCCGTGGCGACAACCCCGCTTCCGGGCACGTGAGCTACTCCACCCGCGAGAAGCGGACCCGGCGGAAGTTCGGCTTCAAGGCCTACGACGCCCACCAGGTCCAAGCTCTGTTTGCGCCGGCCGCCTTCGAGGCCCTGCCCCTGGCTGCACGGTGGGCCTCCCTCATTGGTCTGTATACCGGCGCCCGTGCTTCTGAGGTAGGCCAACTGCTGACCTCCGACGTGGTCGAGGACGGCGGCATCCCCTGCATCCAGATTTCGGACGAAGGCGAGCATCAAAAGGTGAAGACCGAAGTTAGCCTTCGGACCGTGCCGGTCCACCCCGACCTGCTCACCCCGGGCTTCCTGGCCTGGGTCGAGCGAGCGCGAGCCGAAGGCCAGGACCGCTTGTTCCCGGCGGCCAAAGCGGACGCCAAGAACGGCCAGGGCAACTGGATCTCCAAGGCCTTTAGCCGACACCTGGCCGAGGTGGGCAAGAACTGGCCCAAGGCCAAGCGCGGCTTCCACTCGTTGCGCAAAACCCTGATCCAAGAGTTGCAGGGCGCGGGCGTGGTTTCGGAGTTGCGGGCTCAGCTCGTCGGCCATGAGCTGGACGATGAGCACCACGTCACTTACAGCCGGGCCTTCACCGCCAAGGAGAAGCTCGATGGCCTGGGGGGCGTGTCACCTGGGCTCTCGGTGCTGGCCTACGGCCTCGGTCTCACCGCACTCCTCCCCTTGCTCAAAGAACCACCCCCGAGCAAGAAACCATCCAAGCCAAGGAAGCAACCCGCATGAGCGCCGCAGGACTCTCGCACGATGCGCTCGTCGCCGTGCTGGTGGATTGCGACAACGTCCTTACCTGTATCGTGGAGGGACGCTTGGCAGATTGTCACTTCGTTCGGCGCCAATAGTCGTAAAGAAAACCCCGCCGAAGCGGGGTTCAAGGATTAGGCGCCAATCAAACTTTCTGCGGGGATGCCAAGGTTCTTGCGAAGGTTACGGATCATCTCAATGGACAAGCCGCGCTTCCCGTTAAGCACCTCATACACACGGTTTGGCTTGCCAATCGATGCGGTAAGATCTTTCGGCTCAAGTCCAGCCTGCTCCATCCTGAACTTGATTGCCTGGATCGGATCCGGCGCGTCTATGGGGAACTGCTTGGCCTCATACGCCTCGATGAGCGTGGCCATCACGTCCAAGTATTCACCTTCCGGGCTATCGGGCGCGGGGTCAGCCTCCACAAGCTTGGAGATCGACTTCAGTGCAGCCTTGTAATCAGTGGGGGTGCGGATGGGGGAGATGTTCATGTCAGTCAACCTCTATGGTTGCGGCGTCTATCTGATTGTATTCGGCATGCGTGCCGATAAACTTCACGTAAACAATGCCGCCTTGGTAAGCCACCGCCACGATCAGACGGTAGTCATTGCCCTTGATGTTGAACACCACTCGGTTATTAGCAACGAAGCTTGCATTTCGATAGGCGTTCTTGATGTCCTGCGGCGACTTCCAAGTGGCCGCCTTCGCCTCGTCATACCACGCCTTCAAGGGTTGTTCGGCCGGCGGGTTCGCCTCCCAGTAGTCCCTGAGTGTGGCAATGGCGATGACTCTCATGTCGCAATCATAGTCCCATTTTGGGACTTGTCAAGCAAGCAGCTTGGGGGATGCGCCTTTCTGGCATCGCCGAATATTGGCACACCTTATTGCTTAGCTAAAATTCATATTTGTGAAACACCGCTCAGTGACCACTCTTGCACATTTTTGAATACGCGCTTTGATACGGGCACCCCCATCCGTCCAAGGCTACTTATGCCCGCAGAAACCCAACTCCACATTGCCAATTGCCTGCTTGCCCACCTGATACAACACCACCCAACCCGAGGCCTCCCCGAGCGCCTGGATGACATCCGGCACTGGTTGGACATGGTCGCCGAGCAGATGCGAGGCGGGCAAAGCGAAGGATCCACAAGCCGGCCACCTACCCTTCGCCCGGCATCCAGGTTCGACGCGCCGTGGTTGATCGCACCCTCCTTCCACCGAACTTCCAGGACGTGCGCCAGTGGCGTGCCGCGCGTGCCAGGAAGGATGCCCCGCTTCCCCCGGGCCCTGGCCGCAGGAAACCAACCCTCCACTGAGATCGCCAACCCTCTCGAAGAAGCCCCGCAATGCGGGGCTTTCTTGCGTCAGGACCTCGGCCGACGGGGCCTGGGTGCCAGCACTGGGCTCGGTGATGGCCGCAGCGCGGGCAACGGAAGCGCATTCGCCTCAGTCGGATCGCCGTAGCGAGCCGAGGCCTGCTTGCTCCACTGCTCGAGCTGTTCGCTGGCTGTGTTGACCTCGGCCTCGCACGCCACTTCTGCTTCCTTCGAGGCCGCCGCCCGCGCACCTCGCAGTTCCACGATGCGCTTGCGCAGGGCGGCCAGGCGCACGGCTCGCCGCCGCGTCCACTCCTCGGGGGCTCCCGCATCCCCGCTGTTCGGGTGGGCAGCATCGAACTGTTCCCACGATTGCTCCGCTAGGTGGAAGAGCCGCTCCGCTCGGCCCACCGCGGCGACCCGCTGCGCGAACCGGGTCAACCGGCGTTTCAACCGCTCCAGGCCCTGGACCAAGCCGGTGAGGTCGCGGCGGAGGCCCGCGCTTTCCCCATGCGCTGCCCAGGTCGTCAGCTGCTGGAGCAGCCGCTTCGTCGCGGCCAGGGCGAGCTCCGAACGGAGGGCAAGGATTTCGGCCAGGTCGCGCGTCGCATCGGCCAAGAGTTGCGCGATGGACGGCGGTGGGGCCTTCTCCGTCTCGCTGCTTTGGCCTTTGCCGAGCACGCTGGACGGCCGGACTCCGCTCAGCCCATAGATTTCCAGCCCCGGCACCGGCGTCAGTGGGGTCTTCGTTGCTAGCGATCGACGCCGACGCTCCCGCTGCGCCTGCGCTTGGCTGTGCCCACCGGGCACGGGTACCGCTCGCCTTCCCGGGCTTCGTGGCGGCAGCCACGCTCAAGGGCGTGTTTGGCGATCCGAAGGCCCGGATCGTGATCTTGCGGCGCCGAAAAAAACGGCGGTGTGCTCGAACTGTGGCCATCGCTGCCGCAGCCGCTACGACCAACGCCTGTGCCGTGCCCGCGACCTGCGTGTGGCTGGCTGGATCCTGCACGTGGAGTTCGAGCGCTGGCGGGTCAAGTGCCCCGGGTGCGGCGGCGTGCACGTAGAGCGGCTGGACTGGCTGGCGAAGAATTCGCGCTACACCGGGCGCTTCGCCCTGCAGGTAGGCAATCTGTGCCGGAGCATGACCAACAAGGCGGTGGCCGAATTGGAGCGCCTGCACGACAGTACGGTCAAGGACTTGTCCAAGCTGTACATGGCCGAGCAGGTGCGCCGGGCCGGGATGCCGGCGCCCCGCGCCATCGGCATCGACGAAATCGCGATCCACAAGGGCCACGACTACCGGGTGGTGGTCAGCGACCTGGAGCGGGGCCGACCGATCTGGTTCGGCGGCAGCGGTCGCACCGAGGCCGACATCGATCAGTTCTTCGCCGAACCCGGGCCGAACAAGAGCGCCCGGATCGAACTGGCGGCGATGGACATGTGGCGCCCGTTCCGGACCTCGGTGAACAAGAACGCGCCCAATGCCGCCATCGTGTTCGACAAGTTCCACATCATGCGTCACCTGTCCGACGCGCTCGACCAGGTTAGGCGAGACGAGTACAAGCGCCTGCAGGGTCAGGACCGCAGCTACATCAAGGGCCAGCGCTACACCCTGCTGTCCAACCGCGAGAACCTCAGCCTGGACGGCCGCCAAGCGCTCAGGAAGCTGCTGGCGGCCAACAAGCGGCTGAACACCGCGTATCTGCTGAAGGAATCGTTCGGCCAGTTGTGGAGCTACCGCACCGAGCGCGGCGCCCGGGCGTTCTTCGAGCGTTGGAAGCAGAGCCTGCGCTGGCAACGACTGGCGCCGTACCAGACGTTCGTGCGGATGATCGAGCGGCACTGGGAGGGCATTGCCTCGTACTGTCATCCAGACCACAAGGTCAGCCTCGGCCTGGTAGAAGGACTGAACAACAAGATCCGGGTCATCCAGCGCAGCGCCTATGGCTACCGCGATGAGGAGTATCTCAAGCTCAAGATCATCGCCAGCTTCCTGCCGCCACTACCCGAAAACGCCCGACTTCACCCACAATGATCCGCGAAGACCTTCAATTGGACGTGAAGATCTTGCAACAGTACCAGAGATTAAATTTGTTCATAACACAGTAGAACTAGGAAAATACAAGTACTCTCAGTCACGCGAACCTTCAGAAAACTCTGTTCGAGCCGAACACGGTTTACCCAAGCGGGTTAGCTACCATCATTTTGGCTACAGAAGCGAATAGCTCCCAGCGGCCTCGCCAGCGTGTTGGAGAGGTTCACGAGAGCCTCGCCCTTGCCGCGCACGAATTGGTTGTCGGCGGCGCGGGCCTTCCGCTCGGCGAGGATAGCGCCTTGTAGCTTCCCTTCACGTCGCGGAACTGTTCGCCCCGCAGGCGTTCGGCCAACGCGACGACGGAGAACGAACGGCGATTCAGCGGCATACGGTCGACGACGGTCGCCACCGCCCGAAGAAATGGCGAGGGCGGCGGCGCTTTCCAGTTCCACCGGAGCTGCGCCGGTAAGCTGCTGCTGGTAGCTCGCGCGCTTCGCTTCGCCCAACGCGACGCGCCCGAGCATCTATGCCGGGGACTGGCGTACGGTCGCCGTCTGCATCCATGCTCGGCGATCGCGACGCGCGCAGGAGTTTCGCGTGCTTGGCCGGCGGGGTGCCGAAGATGCGCGAATAGTCGCGGCTGAACTGGGAAGGGCTGTCGTCGCCGTTCGTCAGCCGCTTGCGCACGCCGGTGCGTCCGCTGTCGGCCGACGGCGATCACGTCATCATCCACTGGGAAGGCGAAGCCGTCGCCGGTGACGGCCGCCCCTACCGCAACCGCTATGTCTGAATCCTCCACATGGCCGGCGGCAAGGCCGTCGAGGTCAACGCGTTCCTCGATCACGCCCCTCATGACGACGTGCTCCGCCGCATTCCGGCGCCCGCGGGCGGAGGCGAACGATGAGCGGCGAACCGAATGCGGCACGCCGGCGGGCGAGGCTTGCCGCAGCGGCTCTGCTCGCGGCCACCGTGGCCGCGCAGGCGATCGAGCCGAGCAGGGACCTGACCTGGCGCAAACGCCGGCGGATCGAGCGCAATGCAGCGGCGCGCTGACCGGTGTCGACCCGCGCTAGCGGCGAACCGCCACGGCCAGCCGTTCCAGCGCATGCCGCGCCAGCGACAGCGCGCGACGCTCGACCAGGTCGTGATAGGCCAGGCCTGCGGCTGCCACTGCGATCAACCCGATGGCGAGGTTGACCAGATACAGCGCCAGCGGCCCAAGCTGCGCGGTGGCACGCGAGCTGAGCGAGAGCAGCGGCATATGGATCAGGTAGATGGCGTAGGACGCGTCGCCGAGCGCTACCAGCCAGCGCGGCACCCGCAGCCGGCCCTGCCACTCCATCTGCACCAGGCCCGCCATCGCGCACGCGGCGGCCAGGCCGAACCACGGCGACTGCTGGCGCTGCAGCCCCAGCGCCGCGAACACGCTCAGCGCCGCCAGCGCGCATAACGCGCACAGCCAGGGCGGGCATCGCCGCGCCTGCGCTGCGGTTGCCGCCGCCATGCCGAACACGAACTCGAGGTTGATCGGGTTCAGCAGCAGCGAGCGGACGGACAGGTCCAGCGGCCGCTCGAACGGCGCGCCGAACAGCGCGTTCGCCGCGACCGCCAGCGCCCACGCCGACCCCAGCAGCAGTGGCCGCCCGAAGCGGTAGAACACCCACGCCAGCAGGTAGAAGGCGAGTTCGAACGCCAGCGTCCACGCCACGCCCAGCGCCGCCTGTCCGCCGATCGGCAGCAGCGACAGCGTCGCCGGCCACGACCAATCGTAGCCGGGCCCATCGTCCGGATGCAGCGTATACAGCGCCGCCAGCCCCAGCCCCACCGGCCAATACGGGACGTAGATGCGGGTCAGGCGGCTTTCGGCATAGCGCCAGCTCCAGCCGGGCCGTGCGGCGCGGTCGGCATTGACGTAGTGGATGATGAAACCGGAAAGGACGAAGAAGAAGTCCACGCCCAGGTAGCCGAACGCGAGCATTTCGGTCAACGCATCGGGCATCGGCCCGATGAAGTGCTCGGTCGGCAGCAGCGAATGGCTCAGCGCGACCGCCAATGCCGCCAGCGCGCGTCCGCCCTGCAGCACTCCCAGGGTCGGACGCGGCGCGTTCGCCATGCTGTCTCAATCCTTCATGCCGCGACCGGCCGACCACGTCCGAACGCGGCGTACTGCTCTTCCCGCAGCGCATCGAGCAAACGTCCCGGTGGCAGGCGCACGTCGGCGTATGCGAGCGCCTCGTCCTTGCCGACGTCGCGCAGCAGGGTGCAGCCTTCGGCCACACCCATCGGCAGCAGCCGCGCCTCGGCGACCACGTCCGCCGTCTCGCATTGCCCATAGCTCATGTAGCCGCCAAGGCCATCGATGACCTCGCCCTGCTTCAGATCGCGCTTGGCGGTGGCCACGACTTCCACCCGCGGGCCGGCCAGGGCCTGCAACACCGGGTCGCGCAGCAACGCCACCCGCGCCACCGACAGCGGCACTTCGAAGTGGCACAGGTGGTAGGGCGTGTAGAAGCTGTACAGCGGCCCTTCGCCGAGCTTGTACAGGTTGAGGTAGTGCCGCTGTTTGGGATCCTCGTGGCTGGCCAGGACGAACACGCCCGGGCCCGGCGCGGCGCCGACCACGTAGTCGACCGCGCCGCCCACCGCCTTCAGTTCCTGTGCATCGAACCGCTCCACCAGCCGGTCCACGTGCTCGCGGTGGTCCAGCCCGCGCATGCCGCGCTGCAGGATCGACATGCCGGTCGCGTTGGCGACGATCGCCTGCTCGAAGCTGATCTTGGTGCCGTCGGCGAAGCTGGTGACCATGTGCGGGTCCTGGCCCCACTTGGCCGCGAACGCCGCCTGCGTGGTCGGCGTGCGATAGGGATCCTGCAGGCCCTTGATGTTGCCGCACAGCAGCGGCGTCAGGCCGATCGAGCGCACGAAGCGGTACAGATTCATCTGCACGCCGGGCTGGTCGCCGTCGCAGCCGCTGAAGATCACCCCGGCGGCGTCGGCCTTGCGCTTGAGCAACGGCCCGACGGTGGCATCGAGTTCGGCGTTCATGCTGACCACGTCGCGTCCGTTCTCGATCGCGCCGAGCGTCAACGCCGCGCCGTATTCCACTGCGCCGGTCGCGTCGACCAGGCAGTCCAGCAGCGCGCATGCGTACAGCAGGGCCGGATCGTCGGTCACCGCCGGCTCGCCCGCGCGGATGCAGCGCTCCAGCGCCGCGGCCGAATCCACCTGGCGCGATTCCAGCCCGGCTTCGCGCAGCGCACGCTGCGCCTTGTCCACGTTGCGGTTGCACACCGCGACCACGCGCATGCCCGGCACGGAATTGGCGATCTGATTGATCAGGCCGCGGGCCATGAAGCCGGCGCCATACAGGCCCACGCGCAGTGGCTGGCGATGCGCGGCGCGTTCCTGCAGCAGGCGGTCGATCTTCATGCCGCCGCCCGGCCCGCGCCGATGCCGCGCAATTGCGCAACGCCATGAAAGGCGGGATCGAAGTCCGGCCAGCCCGCATCCTTGGCCGAGACGGTCTCGGGCGCGATCGGCCACTGGATGCCGATGGCCGGGTCGTCCCAGCGCAGGCCGCGCTCGCAGGCCGGGTCGTAGAAGGCGCTGGACAGATACAGCGCTTCGCTTGCGGCCTTCAAGGTGATGAAGCCGTGGGCGAAACCCTCCGGCACGTAAAGCGCCAGGCCGTTCTCGGGAGTGAGTTCCAGCCCGTACCATTGCCTGTACGTATCCGAGTCCGGGCGCAGGTCCACGATCACGTCCCAGAACGCGCCGCGGATGCAGCGCACCGTCTTGGCCTCGGCCGATGGCGGCAGCTGGTAGTGCAGGCCGCGCAGCGTGCCGGCGTCGGCGCTGCTGGAATTGTTCATCTGCACGAAGCGCTGCTGCAGCCCGGCATCGCGCATCTCCCGCTCGCAGAACAGCCGCGAGAACCAGCCGCGCTCGTCGCCGCGGCGCTCCGGCTCGATCACTGCGGCGCCGCGCAGCGGCGTGGAATGGAAGATCATGCGGCGATCCTCAGTTGGTCGGTGAGCGCGTTCGAGTCCACCAGCGCCTGCAGCACCCGCAGCCTGACCAGGCGCGAACTGCGGAAATCCGGATCGTCGAAGCCCAGCCGGGCGAGCAGTGCGTAGATCTCGGCGATCGCCGCGCCCAGCGACTCGGCCGGCTGATGCGCGGGCGCCAGCCGCTCGTAGAACGAAAAATCGACCCGATACGAGCGCGCATCCAGCGGCGCCTGATCGGCGATGCGCACCTCCACGCCCGGGATGGCCGCGCCGACCGCCTCGGCCAGATCGCGGATGCGCACGTTCCAGCCGGCCGAACCGGCATTCACCGCCAGGTAGCGCCCGCCGCGCTCCGGCTCGCGCGACAGCGCCCACTCGATCGCGCGCGCCATGTCGCGGACATGGATCAACGGGCGCCACGGGGTGCCGTCGGAAAGCACGTCGACCCGCCCATGGACCAGCGCGCTGGCGACGAAATCGTTGAGCACCAGATCCAGGCGCAGCCGCGGCGAGGCGCCGCACGCGGTGGCGAAGCGCAGACAGGTCACCACCATGTCGGTGTGCAGGCCGGCCAGCGCGCGTTCGGTGTCGATCTTGGAGCGCGCGTAGGCGGTCAGCGGCGCCAGCGCGCTGTGCTCGTCGCGCGGCGTGCCGTCGGCGGCGGCGCCGTATACGCTGCAGCTGGAGGCGAACACGAAATGGCGCACACCCGCCTCCGACGCGGCGCGCGCGAGCTGCACGCTGGCGCGGTGGTTGATCGCGTCGGTGACCTGCTCGAAGCGGTTGCCCATCGCATCGTTGGAGATCGCCGCCAGGTGCACCACCGCATCGAATCCACGCAGCTGCTCGGCGGTCAGGTCGCGCACGTCGCCGAACCACTGCTGGTCCAGCAGCACCTCCGGCAACCGCAGCGGCTCGGTCAGGCAATGCGCGAACCAGCCGCGGTCCACGCCGACCAGCTGCGCCTGCGGGTAGCGCCGGCGCAGTTGCGCCACCACGAGCGGGCCCACGTAGCCCATGTTGCCGGTAATCAGGATTCGCATGTCACTCCCATACGCGCCACGGCGCGCGTTCAGTCGCCCAAAGTTCTTCGAGGTAGTTGCGGTCACGCAGCGTGTCCATCGGCTGCCAGAACCCGTCGTGGCGGTACACGCTCAACTGCCCGGCCTCGACCAGCCGCTCCAGCGGCGTGCTTTCCCACGGCGTGGTGTCGTCGTCGATCGTACCGATCACCCGCGGATGCAGCACGAAGAAGCCGCCGTTGATCAATCCGTCGCCGTCCACCGCCTTCTCGCGGAAGCCGGTCACCTGCGCGCCCTCCACGCGCAGCGCGCCGAAGCGCCCGGGCGGCTGCACGGCGGTGACGGTGGCCAGCCGGCCTTCGCGCGCATGCAGGCGGATGCAGGCGCCGATGTCGACGTCGGCCACGCCGTCGCCATAGGTCATGCAGAACGCGTCCTCCCCTTGCAGATGCGCGCGCACCTGGCGCAGGCGCCCGCCGGTCATGCTCTTGGCGCCGGTGTCGATCAGGGTCACCCGCCACGGCTCGGCGCGCATGTTGTGCAGTGCGATCGTGTTGTTGGACAGGTCGCAGGTGACGTCCGATTCCATATAGTGGTAGTTGAGGAAGAAGCGCTTGATCACGTCGCCGCGATAGCCCAGGCAGACGATGAAATCGGTGATGCCATGGTGGGCATAGATCTTCATGATGTGCCACAGGATCGGTTTGCCGCCGATCTCCACCATCGGCTTGGGGCGCACCGAGGTTTCTTCCGAGATACGCGTGCCGAGTCCACCGGCCAGGATCACCGCCTTCATTTGTCCGTTTCCCCGTTCGTTGCCGGCGCAGGCCGGCGGGTGCATTTCAAGCGATCAGTCCCATCGCTTCGGTTTCCGGCTGCAGCGCCTGCTCGGCGATCCGCGCCAGCCCGCCGAGCGTGTCCAGCCGCTCGTGCAAGCGGTCGGTGGAGCGCATGCCCACGGTGTCGAGGATCGTGGCCCAGCGATGCGCCCAGTCGTGTCGGCGCAGGGTCTGGGACATGCCCGTGAGCCTGGCGCGCTCCAGACGCCGGTACTGGGTGGCAAGCTCGCCGACGAACTCGCCGACCCGGTCGCATCCGGCCGGCAGCTCGAACACCGCGTCCTGCCAGTCGAAGCACTCGTCGAATTCCGCGCACTGCTGCCGCGAACCCAGCACCAGCGCGCCCCCCCGCCGCACCTTCGAAGTAACGCGTGGCCAGCGCGCGCTTGCGCACGCCCTTGAAGTGCCCGCTCCTGTCCACGTCGAAGTCGAACGCCAGGAAGAATTCGGTGCGCTTGATCATCGCTGCGGACTGCAGGCGGTGCGCCGGCCAGTCCAGCACCGCGCCGCCCTTGACCGCATCGTGCACGTAGAAGAACTCCGGATGCTGCGCGGCGTGCTGCAGCAACTTGTCATGCACCGACGCCGAGCGCCGGCCGAGGCTGAGCACGTCGATGCAGCGTTCCGGCGGCCGCGGCAGCGGCGTGGCCAGCAGCGTGTCGCACGCACTGGGAAGAAAGCTCACCGGGGTGCGGATCAGTTCGCGCATCGGCTCCACG
Source organism: Xanthomonas hyacinthi (assembly GCF_009769165.1). NCBI lineage: Bacteria > Pseudomonadati > Pseudomonadota > Gammaproteobacteria > Lysobacterales > Lysobacteraceae > Xanthomonas > Xanthomonas hyacinthi. The sequence continues at coordinate 3,348,758 of NZ_CP043476.1, read as the reverse complement.
CAACTGGCGTTGAGCAGGAACACATGGTCGAAGTCGTTCAGCACCTTGAGCTGGCTACGCTGCGAAGCCAGCAGTTCGGGCCAGGTCTCCAGCAGGTAGGCGACGGCGCAGTGCGAACGCCGGCGCCAGTTGTGCAATGCGCTCAGCGTTCCCAGCTCGGCGGGGAACTGGCACATGTAGAAGAACAGGTCGTGGTCGCGCTCGATCGGCGACGGCGCCGCATTCGCCAGCGGGGCGCCGCCGAGGCACGTCCATGCCGCGCTGGACAGGCGATGGAGCAGTTCCTTGTGCAGATAGCGCAGGGTCGGATGCACGCCCCTGCCCGTCGTATGCGCCAGCGCGGCAGGCACGCGGATATCGGTGTCTTCGAGCTGCCGAATCACGTTGAGAAACGCAAACGCCTGACCGTTGAACGCTTCAGGCCAAGCCTCGTAGTTCGAGGCCGTCACCACCGACCGCGTCGTCATCCGCTGTGTCCTCGGCGCACGACCTCCGGACTGCGCCGCACCGGCCGCAGGTGGGTAGAGGTCGCCTCCCCTTGAGTGTGTATAGGCTGGAGTTCCCCTGGGACCTCCAATACCGCGCACTGCGTCTGAAAATATCCCGTCGAATACGTTAACATCACGTGAAAGTGAGACATTCATGCAAGATTTGCAGGCAAGTAGCGGAGCGCGATGAAAATTGACTACACCATCGTGGGCGCAGGCGTCGTGGGCCTGGCCATTGCCCGGCAATTGGCGCTGGCCGGACGGGAGGTGTGCGTGCTGGAAAGCGAGGCGGCGATCGGAACCGGCACCAGCTCGCGCAGCAGCGAAGTCGTCCACGCCGGCATCTATTCCCCGCGCGGTTCTCTGAAGGCCGCGCTATGCGTGCGCGGCAGGATGCTGCTGTACGACTACTGCGCGCGCAACGCCGTCGCCCACCGCAAGTGCGGCAAGTTGATCGTGGCCGACGCCGCCCAGACCGACGCGCTGCGCGCGCTATGGCAACAGGCGCTGAGCAACGGCGTGGACGGCCTGCAATGGCTGCCGCAGGAGCGAGCGCGGCAGATCGAGCCCGAGCTGCGCTGCGCCGCCGCCCTGCATTCGCCGGAGACCGGCATCGTGGACAGCCACGCCCTGATGCAATCGCTGTGGCGCGATGCCGAGGCGGCCGGCGCCATGCTCGCATTGCGCGCCAGCGTCGACGAGGTGCGGGTGCTGAGCAACGGCTTCCAGGTCGACTACCTGCACGCAGGCGAGCGAACCCGCTTCCGCACGCACGCGCTGGTCAACGCCGCCGGGCATGGCGCGGTGCCGCTCGCGCAGCGGATCCGTGGCCTGGACCCCGCGCACGTGCCCGGCGCGTTCCTGGCCAAGGGCAACTACTACGCACTGCGCGGGTCGGTGCCGTTCCAGCGCCTGGTCTATCCGCTGCCCAGCCCGGGCGGACTCGGCGTGCACCTGACCCTGGATCTGGCCGGCAATGCCCGCTTTGGTCCGGACGTCGAGTGGATCCAGGCGCCGGATTACCGCGCCGCGCCTGCCACCCCTGCGCTGTACACGGAAATCAGGCGCTACTGGCCTGCGCTGGCAGACGGCGCACTGAGTCCGGCCTATTGCGGCATCCGGCCCAAGATCGCTGGCCCGGGCCAACGCCCCGCCGATTTCCGCATCGATGGCGCCCGCGTACATGGCCTGGCCGGACTGGTCAACCTGTTCGGCATCGAATCGCCCGGGCTCACGTCCTGCCTGGCGATCGCCGAACACGCGGTTGCGGAACTCGCGCGCGGTTAGCCCCGGTCGACAGCAGGCATGGCGGTTCCTGCCTGCGGCCATGAGCGAACCTGCGAACCTGCGCAAGCGATGCCGTCGCACCTGGCGCAATGGCTGCGAGGAACACCGGCAACCCGTGGGCCATCACTGCGGCAGCAAAGTCGCTGCCATTGCGACGGCATCGCTGCGCCGATGTGCTTGCCGGCACTAGCGGCCCACTGCGGCGACCGTCTACAATGCGCGGACACCAGCAGGCCAGATGCCTGGTGCGTGTAGGAAGCGCCGGCCGATCCGATGGCTGTGCGCGCTCCACCGGATCCTTGCGATTCCCTCGCAGACATCTTCCGCAACCAGCGGCGGATTCGATTCGAAGGGAAGGCCGCGCTGTTCGGCGCGGTGTGTTTCGTCTCTATGGTGGCCCCGTCGGCCCCTCGCGACGCTAGGTCGAAAACTCCGCCAGGGCCGGAAGGCAGCAACGGTATCGATCGACGCGGGCGCCGAGGTCAGCCGGCGGGGTCGCCACCCTACTCTTCAAAGCACGGCCGCATGGGCAGGATCGGCAGCCGTGGCTGCTCGGCGCGCTACGCGCTTGCGATGGTTCGCCCGGCCGCGCTGCTACGCCTGCGGATGCAGCCAGCCGGCGTCGCCTTCGCGATAGCGCTCATGTTTCCAGATCGGCACCCGCGCCTTGACCTGGTCGATCACGTAGCGGCAGGCGCCGAAGGCGGCGTCGCGGTGCGCCGCGACCACGCCGACCCACACCGCCAGCTCGCCGATCGCCAGCTCGCCGATGCGGTGCACGCAGCGCAGGTCGAGGATGTCGAAGCGAACCATCGCCTCGTCGGCGATGCGCCGGCCTTCGGCCTCGGCCAGCGCAGCGTAGGCGTCGTAGCACAGGCCGTCGACCGCGCGGCCGTCGTTGTGGTCGCGCACCCAGCCTTCGAAACTGGCGTAGGCGCCGGCCTGCGCATGCGCCAGCGGCGCGCGCAGCGCGGCGATGTCCAGGGCGCTGTCGGCGAGATGGAAACGGTGGATGAGGGACATCGATCAGCCTCCCGAGACCGGCGGAATGAACACCACTTCGCTGCCTTCGCGCAGCGCGTCGTCCCAATGCGCGAAGGCGCCGTCCACGGCCACGCGCAGGCGCTGCGACGGCCAGCGCAGGCCATGCCGCGCATCGAGTTCGGCGTACAGCGCGCGCAGGTCGGCCGCGGCGGTGCGCACCTGTTCGTGCTCGATGCCCGCCGCCTCGCGCAGGCTGGCGAAATACAGCACGCGCACCTGCACGCTCATGCCGCGCTCCCGACGTCGCGCTTGCCGCCGCGCTTGCGCAGCAGCCGCAGCGGGCCGATCGTCATCGCGTGGGTCAGCGCCTTGCACATGTCGTAGACGGTCAACGCGGCGATGCTGGCGCCGGTCAGCGCCTCCATCTCCACGCCGGTGCGGTGCACGCTGCGCACCGTGCATTCGATGCGCAGCACCTGTGGCGAGGCCCAGTCGATCGCGAAGCGGCAGCCGTCGATCGGCAGCGGATGGCAGAACGGGATCAGCTCGTGGGTGCGCTTGACCGCCATGGTGCCGGCGATCACCGCGGTGTCGACGATGCCGCCCTTGGCGCTGCGCAGCGCGTCGGCGCGCAATTGCGCGGCCACCGCGGCGGGAAAGCGCACCCGCGACTCGGCCACGGCGACGCGCGCAGTGACCGCCTTGGACGACACGTCGACCATCGTCGGCAGGCCCTGCGGATCCAGGTGGGTCAGCGCCTTGGTCGCCGCGCGGGCGGCCTTGGCCGGTGTCTTGTTCATAGGCTGCGCTGCCGCTCCCACGGCACCATGCTCAGGCATTGCCGGACATCGGCGTGCCTTGGTGGAACAGCATGCGCCATTCGCCATCGCGGCAGCGCCACTGCGAACTGCGCAGCGCATGCCGCGGCGGCGCGCCGGCGCCATCGCGGCGCTCGCTGCGATAGCGCAGCTGCGCCAGATCCGGCGCCAGCAGGCATGCCTGCAAATCGAACGCGCGATAGCGGACCGCGCCGGCCGCGGCCGGCAATTCCCGCAGCAGCGCCTGCTTGTCGATGCATCGCCCGGACGCGCCGAATTCGACGAATGCCTCGTCGAGCAGCGCCGACAAGCGCGCGACCGATGCACGCGTCGCCGGCTCCAGCAACTCCAGCTCCAGCGCGAACAAGCGATTGTTCAGCGATTCGTCCATGCCGCTCATCCGCCGATCAGGAACATCTCGACGTGCTTGCCGCGCGCCGCGCGCGCATCGCCGCGCAGTTCGCTGTAGCGATCGCCGCGCTGGCCCCACAGCGCCTGCACGCGCTTGGCCAGCGCATCCTCGCCGCCGGCCAGCGCCGGCTTCAGATCGGTGCCGGCGGCGGCGAACAGGCAGGTGTAGAGCTGGCCGTCGGCCGAGACCCGGGCGCGATGGCAGTCGCCGCAGAACGGCGCGCTGACCGAGCTGACGAAGCCGATCTCGCCGCCGCCGTCGACGAAGGCATGCCGCGCCGCCACTTCGCCGGCGTAATGCGGATCCAGCGCGCGCAGCGGCCAGCGCGCGGCGATGCGCTCGCGCAGTTCGGCCGAGGGCACCACGCGCTCGCGGCGCCAGGCGTTGCAGGTGCCCACATCCATGTACTCGATGAAGCGCAGCACGTGGCCGCTGCCGCGGAAATGCGCCAGCAGCGGCAGCACCTGGTCGTCGTTGATGCCGCGCTGGACCACGCAATTGATCTTCACTGGTCCCAACCCGGCCGCGCTGGCCGCGTCGATCCCCGCCAGCACCTGCGCCACCTCGCCGCGGCCGCCGGACATGCGCCGGAAGCTCGCCGCGTCGATCGCGTCCAGGCTCACCGTGACCCGGCGCAATCCGGCCTCGCGCAAGGCCTGCGCGTGCCGCGCCAGCAGCGAGCCGTTGGTGGTCATGGCCAGGTCGTCGAGGCCGGGGATGCGTGCCAGCCGCCGCACCAGTTCGGGCAGGCCGCGGCGCAGCAGCGGCTCGCCGCCGGTCAGGCGCAGCTTGCTGACGCCGTTGCGCACGAAGCCGCGCACCAGCGTCTCGATCTGCTCGAACGACAGCCGCGAGGCCGCATCGAAGCCGTAATCGTCGGGCACCTTGTCGGCCGGCATGCAGTAGCCGCAGCGGAAATTGCAGGCCTCGATCACCGACAGGCGCAGGTCGCGCAACGGCCGCCCCACCCGATCCAGCGGCGCGATCGGCGCCATCGGCAGCGGCGGGCGCAAGACGGCACTCATGGCGCCGGCACCTGCGGCGCGCGCGGCGCATCCAGTGCCACGCACTCGCCCGGCCGCGCGACGCGGTGGCCGCGCGCGCGCAGGGCCTCGGCATCCTCGGCGCTGGCGTAGTGGTACAGCATCATGCGTTGCAGCAGCTCGGCGGGATATTCCCGTTCCAGGTCGTCCACCCCAGTATGCGACGGATTGCCGTGAAGGCCGCAGTCATGCGCGACCAGCTCGCCGTCGCCGGCATAACGGCTCAGCATTTCCGGGATCGGCCGGGTATCGCCGCTCCACACCAGCGCGCCCTGCAGGCGCAGCCCGTAGGCGGTTTCCGGCCAGTGGTGGCGCACCGGGAACACCTCCAGCCGCACCCCCTCGTGCCAGAACGCATCGCCCACCGCGATCAGCTGGAACGCGTCCCAGAAATTGGCACCGCCCTCAGCCAGCACGTTCGGGTAGTCGGCGATGCGCCGGTGCAGCAGCGGCAGCACCGGCGCCGGCACGTACAGCCGCAGCTTGCCGCGCCGCGCCGAAAAATAGGCGTCCACGAACAGCCGCTCGAGGCCGGCCACGTGGTCCAGGTGCACATGGGTCACGAACAGCGCCTGCGGCATCGCCCGGTAATGCGCCTGGTAGGCGCTCAGGCCCTCGCCGCCGCAATCGATGCTCAACCAGGGCGCGCCATCGCGCTCGATGGTGGCCATCGGCGAACCCAGTTCCACCGCCGACGCGTTGCCGACGCCCTGGAAGCGCAGCGCCCAGGCCATCAGTAGCCCCGGTTCCAGGCCAGGTCGTAGGCGCGGCGCAGGCGCGCGTAGTCCTTGTTGACCTCGTCCACGCTGCGCGCGCCGCGCAGCTTCAGCAGCGAGCGGTGCAGGCGCTTGAGGTTGCGCTCGCGCCAGCGCGTGGCCGGGATGCGCAGCACGCCGCGGTCGAAATCGATCAGCCAGCCGCGGCCGTTGCCGTCGAACAGGATGTTGTGCGCGTTGAGATCGGCGTGATCCAGCCCGGCGCGATGGAAGCGCGCGACCAGCCGTCCGGTCTCCTCCCACGGCGCGCCGCGGCCGGCGGCATGCGCGCGATCGGCCAGCGAACGCACCCCTTCCAGCCGCTCCATCAGGATCGCGGCGCGGTAGCGCAGCCCCTGCCGCAGGTAGCAGGCGGCCAACGGCCGCGGCACCGGCAGCTTGCGCGCGAGCAGCGCGCGCATCAGCCGGAACTCGGCGAAGCTGCGGGTGCGGTCGGCGCCGGACCACAGGTAGCGATCGCGGCTGAGCTTGGCGACCAGGCCGCCGCGCCGGTACTGGCGCAGCACGCAGGCCCCGAACGGGGCATCGACGAACCAGGCGCCGCCGCGGCCGCCCTCGTCCACCGGACGCGCGCGTTCGGCCCAGTACGCCGCGGAGAACAGCGCCGGCTCGGCTTGCCGCAGTCGTTGGCGGTCGAACAGAATGGCGCCATAGCCGCGGCCCTCGCGGTACGGCGTCAGCGCTTCGGTGGCGTCGAATGCAACCATTCAGCGAGTCTAACAACACCATGGCAGCAACGCTCCCTTCGCTGTGCCTGTTGCGCCTGTCGGCGCTGGGGGACGTGACCCATGTGGTGCCGCTGGTGCGCACCCTGCAGCGCGCCTGGCCCGCGGCGGCGGCGCTGCACTGGATCATCGACAAGGCCGGGCACAAGTTGCTCGACGGCCTGCCCGGGGTGGTCTTCCACGACTACGACAAGCGCAGCGGCGTGGCCGGCATGCGCGCGCTGCGCCGCGAACTGCCGCCGCAGGGCTTCGATGCGCTGCTGCAGATGCAGGTGGCGCTGCGCGCCAACGTGCTGTCCGCGTTCGTCCGCGCGCGCCGCCGCATCGGCTACGATCGCAGCCGCTCCAAGGACCTGCACGGCCTGTTCGTCAACGAACGCATCCCCGACCGCCCCGGCATCCACGTGCTCGACGCGATCGGCAGCTTCTGCGAACCGCTGGGCCTGCGCCAGAGCGAGGTGCGCTGGGACCTGCCGATTCCCGACGACGCGCACGCCTGGGCGCAGGCGCAATGGCCCGAGGACGGCCGCCCGGCGCTGCTGATCTCGCCCTGTTCCAGCCACGTACGCCGCAACTGGTACGCCGACCGCTACGCCGCGGTCGCCGACCACGCCGCCGCGCAGGGTTGGCGGGTGGTGCTGTGCGGCGGGCGCAGCGAGCTGGAGCGCAGCACGGCCGACGCCATCGTCGCAGCGATGCGCGCGCCGGTGCTGGACCTGGTCGGCCGCGACACGCTCAAGCAACTGCCGGCGCTGCTGCAGCGCGCCGCGCTGGTGATGACCCCCGACTCGGGCCCGATGCACATCGCCAATGCCGTGGGCAGCAAGGTGCTGGGCTTGCACGCGGCGAGCAATCCGCGCCGCAGCGGCCCGTATTCGGACATCTGCTACTGCGTGGACAAGTACGACGCGGCGGCGCGCAAGTTCCTCGGCAAGCCGGCCGAACAACTGAAATGGGGCAGCAAGATCGAGTTCGACGCGGTGATGGCGCTGATCGGCGTGGACGACGCGATCGCCGCGTTCGAGCGCTACCGCGCCGACCAGGGCATCTAAGCCGGCTGGTGCGCGGACCGATCGCGGCCTTACCATGATCGTGCGTGTCCGCCACCGGCTCGGTCTGCGGACGCCGCCGTAAGCGTTTACGTCAAGCAACGCGCCAACCGCGCCGGATTCGTCCGGGGCCGTTTCCCACCAGCGCCCCGGCGCGTGCGGGTGGCGCCTTTGCTCGACCGGCTTACGGAGTCCGCAGCATGTCTCGTTCCCCTCGGTTTTCCCCACGCAAGCTGCATTCCCGCCATGCCGGCTGGGTGATGCCGCTGTTGTTGTCGATCCTGATGACCTGCGTGGTCTCGATGATCAGTACGCTGCGCACGGTCGGCCTGGCGCCGGGCGTGTACTCGCTCTGGCTGGGCGCCTGGGCGTTGTCGTGGCTGATCGCCTTCCCCACCCTGCTGCTGGCCTTGCCGCTGGTACGCCGGCTGACCGGAATCCTGGTCGCCCGCGCCTGACCCACCCATCCTCTGGCCTGCATGGACCGCGCCGGGAGGCGACGACGCCTCCCGGATGCTTCGTTCAGCCGGATGCTTCCCCTCAGGACGCCGCGCCGCGGTAGTCCTGGTAGGACTTCTCTTCGACGTAGCTGGAGCCCAGCGCCAGGTTGATCTCCTTCTTGATCCGCGCGCGCTCGTCGTTCTCGTAGTACACGCTGCGCGCGAGCTTGATGAACTCCTCGTCGAAGGCCTGCGCCTTCTCCTTGATCCGGATCTCGTCCTCGATCGCCCACAGGCGCTCGTTGACCGCCTTCAGCTCCAGCCGCAGGCGGGCGACGTCGCCGCTGGCGGCCGGATGCGCCATCCAGGTCTTTTCCAGCGCCGACAGCTCCGCACGCACGTTGGCCAGCTTGGCCGCATCGCCGATGCGCTCGGACTTGATCTGCAGGATGGCGATCTTGTCGAGCAGTTCGCCAAAGGACACGGGGACGAGGATTTCGGACATGGGCACACCCAGGCAAGAGTTGAAAGGAAGTGTAGCGAGCAGGCCTTAAAGCCATGTCGGCGCGGCGTGGCCGCGGCCGTCAAATAACAAAAGGCCCCTGACGGGGCCTTCTGCGCAACCGGCATTACTGCTACCGCAAAACTGGCGGGAAGGGGGATTTACCCGGTGCATCCTGCACCTCGCCCTGCGGGCGGCTGCGCCGTGCGCATCGGCATCGTGCCGATGCGTCGAACCCGCGGGGGCTTCTCACCCCCTCCTGCTGCGATCGCGCCTGCGCTCGGCTGAAACGTTGTTGCTGCGACAAAATCTGGCGGGCCACGCCCGACGATGATGGGCACCATGTCTACGCTATAACGCTCCAATGCCGCATTTGGCCGACCGTGACATCATCGCCGTCAGGAATGGACCGCTGCACGCGCAACGCGATGCCCACATTCGAAAACGCTGCCATCGCGCCAGTCACCGGACGACGGTCGCGACGCCCATTTGCGAGAGCAGCGTCAGATTGTCCTCGATGTGCCAGTTGTCCGTAATCCGCCCGTCGGTCACCTTGAGCAGATCGGTTGCGATGAAGTCGATCGCCTGCCCCTGGCCCTTCACTGTGCCGAAGCTGCCGGTGAAATGACCTTTGAACTCCATATGAACCGTAACAAAATCGCCCGTGACGATCATTTTCTTCACCTCGACGCGGAGATCGGGGACCGCTGAGCGGAAGTTCTTCGAGGCGAACGCCGGGCCTTCCGGCCCTTGGGGACGGCCCGGCGGCAGCGCGCGGTCGGTGAAGGTCGACGCGATCGCTGCCTTGAGGGCGGCTTCGTCGCCGGTGTCCCAGAACTGATAGAAGGCTTTCGCTGCCTTCACCGTCGCCTGGTTTTGTGCGCTCGAGACGGTCCCTCCGATGGTGAGATCGTCGATCTTCACCTCTGCGGCATCGACCGGCGCAGAGAGCAGGGTTGCGAGTATGGCGGCCACAATTGGAAATTCAAGCATGACATTTTCTCTTTCCGGGTGGGTGGCGGCGGCGTCCCCGCGAAACATCAGTTCGTCGAGGATGGCGGTCGGCACGTTGGTGAAGCGGTGATGTTTCCCGAGTTCGGGTAAGTACCGCTCGTCTCAGGCGATAGTGGCGCCGCCGTCGACTGTGACCGTGGTGCCGGTGGCGAAGGGATTGGTCGCGACGAACAGGATCGCCTGCGCGATATCCTCGGGCTGGCCGACGCGACGCGCGGGCAGCCGCTCGGCCGTGCGGGCGAACATGGCTTCGCGCTCGGCCTTGTCCATGCAGCCCCAGAGCGGCGTATCGATCAGGCCGGGCGACACCGTGTTGACCCGGACCGGGGCCCGTTCCAGTGCCAGGCCGCGCCCAAGGGCTTCCAGAGCCGCATTGATCGCGCCCTGCAGCACCGAACTCGCACTCGGCCGCCGCGAGAGAAATCCCGAGACGAAGGTGATCGAGCCGCCATCCGCGATTCTGGCAGCCCGCGCGACGCGATAGCCGCCCCAGAACTTGCTTTCCATGGAGGCCCTGGCGTCGTCGAGCGACAGAACACCAACCGGACCACTCCGGGTCGTCGCCGCGGCGATCACCACGTGATCGAACGGCCGCGCCGCGCCGAAGAAGGCTTCGATGGCAGGGTTGTCGAGAATGTCGAGTGCGACGGGCTCGACCGCAGCCCGGGCAGCGAGTGCTTCGAGCTTGGGACCGAGGCGGCCAGCGGCGAAGACCGAAGCACCGGCCGAGGCAAAAGCTTCGGCCGTCGCGGCGCCGATCCCGCCGGCCGCGCCGATGACAAGGACGCGTTTGTCTTTCAGCGAGAGAGTCATGGTCTATTCCTTTTCGTTCGGGATCAGGCGGCTGAGCCGGGCAAGCCGCTGACGGTCGGCGCGCCACGGTCGTAGATGGGAGTGATCGCTCGGTGCTTGGCCGCCCATGTCGCGATCTCGTCCTTGCGGGCGAACCACACGCCGGGCTTCGATCGGGCATAGGCCAGGAAGCGGTCGAGCACGCGCACCCGGTTGGCATGACCGGAGATGCGGTCGTGCAGCGACACGACCATCATCCGCCGCCGGTGCGCGCCTTCCTCATAGAGCTGATCGAATTCATCCTTCAGCGCCTGTTCGTAGGCCGCAGGATTGTAGTTCTCGAACGGGAAGGAGACGATGTCGTTCATATGGAAGGTATAGGGTACGGTGACGAAGTCCCCGCCCTTGAGCCTGACGATGAACGGTTCGTCCATGCTTGGCTCATCGATGTGGTATTTGAAGCCAAGCGACTGCAGGATATCGAGCGTGCGCGGCGAGTTGCGCATCCAATATGCGTTCCATCCGACCGGCTGCTGACCGGTGATCTTCTGGATCTTCTCGACGCTGTCGGCGATGAAGCGCCGCTCGGCGTCCGGGTCGAGAAAATAGCTGTTTTCCCAGGTCCTGCCGTGGGCCGCGGCCTCATGGCCGCGCCGGACGATTTCCCGCGCCAGGTCGGGTGCCTTCTCAACTGCCTGGCCGATCATGAAGCAGGACAGCTTGACCCGATGCTTGTCCATCAGGTCGAGGATCCGCGGCACGCCCTCGTAGACGCCGTACTGGAAGAATGCGTTGGTCGGCAGGTCCGGCAGTCCCTTCTCGATGGGATCGGGGATGACACCGCCCGCACCGGAGATCGGCTGACCGCCGGCCTCGAGCATGAGCGAGAAGCTGACGGCAAGGCGTGCATTGTCGGGCCAGAAGGATCCAGCGGCCATGGTGATTTCCTTTGCATTCGCGGGGACGGCAATGGCGGACGCGGCGATGGCGGCAAGGCCGCTGCCGAGAAACGTTCGACGGGTGATGGAGATGGCTGCATTGGTCATGGGCCAAATATAGACTATCGCACCATAAATGATAATATATCGAATAGACGATTGTTTATCGCTTCTGGGTTGATAGTTGATGCTGGACGACCTCAACGAATTGAAGACGCTTCGCGCGATCCTGGCGGAAGGCAGCCTGTCGGCCGCGGCGCGGCGGCTTGGGGTCACGCTGGCCGTGGTCAGCAAGCGGCTCGCGACACTCGAAAGCCGCGTGGGCGTTCGGCTGATCCAGCGCACCACGCGATCACTGAGCGCGACGGACGAAGGCGCGCGGCTGCTGGCCGATGTCGTGCAGGCTCTCGAAACCCTGGAAGGGGCGGAAGGTCGTTTAGCTGGCGGTCGCAACGAACCGGCCGGAACCTTGCGCATCAGTGCGCCGATCGCCTTCGGCCGGCGCTTCGTGGCCCCGGCCCTTGGACGACTTGCGGCGCGCTACCCTGGCCTTGCCGTCGCGCTGGAACTTGACGACCGGGTGGTCGATCTCGTCGGCGAGGGCCTGGATGTCGCGATCCGCATCGGCGCTCTCGCCGACAGTTCGGCCATGATGCGAAAACTCGCCGACAACCGGCGCATTCTGGTTGCGGCGCCCGCTTATCTCGATCGCGCCGGCCGGCCGGCCACGCCGGGGGATGCGAAGGCGCACGCCTTCCTGCGCTATGGCGCAGCCATCGAACCCTGGCGCCTGCACGGGCCTGGCGGCGCCACCGCACACCTTGCAGCCCACGCGCGGCTGCGCGTCGATGATGGCGATGTCGTACATGGCTGGGCGCGGGACGGCCTTGGCATCATGCTGAAATCGGAAATTGATGTCGCGGAGGACCTTGCAACAGGCCGGCTCGAACGCGTGCTGCTCGATTGGGACGGCGGCGAAGCGCCGATCGTCGCCCTCTATCCAAGCGCCCTCCATTTGCCGCTCAAGACTCGCGTCCTGCTCGACGAACTTGCTACTCACATCGATGCCACGATCCACGCGGATCGGCGCTAATCGATAGCTGGCGAGGGGGCATGGCGTGAAAATGGCGGCGATCCACGCTAAGCCGTTCTGAGACCTGACCACCTCGGCAAAGGTGGCGGGAAGGGGGGGATTCGAACCCCCGAGGCGCTATAAACGCCTGCCTGATTTCGAGTCAGGTACATTCAACCGCTCTGCCACCTTCCCGGGTGGTCCCCGGCGAAGCGGGGGCGTGCATCATACGGTTCCCGCTGCGCGCGGACAAGCGCCGCGTCGCCCGGCAGCACGGCGCCCGCGCCCGTACCGCCATGAACTGCGCCTGCGTTCTGGCATAGGCAACGATTGCCTGATGTCCGCTTGGCCGCGATGATGCCGTTTGAATGACAGGACGCCGGGGCCGGCCACGGGCACGCAATGATCGAATTCGGACACCTCACCCACGTCGGCCTGCGCCGCGAACTCAACGAGGACACCTATTACGGCGACAACGAGCTCGGCCTGTGGCTGGTCGCCGACGGCATGGGCGGCCACGCCTGCGGCGAAGTGGCCAGCGCCCTGGCGCGCGAGGCCATCGTCCGCGAGGTGCGCGGCGGCACGCCGCTGGCGCAGGCGATCCGCATCGCTGACGAAGAGATCATCCGCGCCTCGCGCCGGCGCAACGACAGCTTGCCGATGGGCACCACCGTGGTCGCCGCGCGCGTGCAGGGCAACCGCTTCGAAGTAGCCTGGGTCGGCGACAGCCGCGCCTACCTGTGGCGCGACGGCAAGCTGGCCCAGCTCAGCCAGGACCACAGCTACGTGCAGGAACTGATCGCGCAGGGCGCGCTGACCGCCGAGCAGGCGCGTGCGCACCCGCACCGCAACGTGGTCACCCAGGCGCTGGGCGTCACCGATCCGCTGCACCTCAACGTGGCCACGATGACCGGCGAACTGCGCCCGGGCATGCAACTGCTGCTGTGCAGCGACGGGCTGACCGAGGAAGTGGACGACCCCGGCATCGCCGCCACGCTCGGCCACGACGACTGCAGTGCGCAGGAATGCGTGGATACGCTGGTGGCGGCCGCGCTGGACGGCGGCGGTTCGGACAACATCACCGCGATCCTGGTGCGCTGCCACTGAGCTGGCGCCGGCGCAGACCATGCCGGCGGCGGCAGGCGCAGTGTGCGGCTGGCCTCGAAAAGCTGCGCGCCGTGCTGACCCTGCCGGGACAAATCTAAACGCAGCGCCAGCGAACGACGCTTCCCAGCGCCGCCGCCCGCTCAGCCAGCCACGGCCTCGGCCAGCACCGGCTCGGCCTCGTCCCACAGCGCACGCCCGGCCTTCTTGCGCAGCTTTTCCAGCCGCGCCTGGTGCGCGTCCAGCTCCGACGCGGTCGCCAGCACCCGCGGCCGCGGCAGCAGCGTCGCCATGTCGAACGCGGTGCGCTGGCCGTCGGCGCGGCCGCCGCGCTCGTCGGCCAGGGCGAAGCCGATCTCCTCCTGGCCCGAGGTCAGCGCGATATACACGTCGCTGAGGATCTGCGCATCGAGCAGCGCGCCGTGCAGCTGCCGGTGCGAATTGTCCACGCCCAGCCGCTTGCACAGCGCATCCAGCGAATTGCGCTGGCCGGGGAAGCGCTCGCGCGCCAGCAGCAGCGTATCGATGACCGTGGCGCGGTCGAGGATGCGCCCGAAGGACGCGCCCAGCCGCGACAGTTCGTAGTCGAGGAAGCCCAGGTCGAACGAGGCGTTGTGGATGATCAGTTCGGCGCCGTCGATGAACGCCAGGAACGCGTCCACCACCTCGTGGAACTCCGGCTTGTCGGCGAGGAACTCCAGGGTCAGGCCGGTGACTTCCTGCGCGCCCGGTTCGAAGTCGCAGTCCGGGCGCAGGTAGCGGTGGAAGTTGCGCCCGCTGGGGCGGCGCTCGAGCAGTTCCACCGCGCCGATTTCGACGACGCGGTTGCCCTTCTTCCATTCCAGGCCGGTGGTTTCGGTATCGAGGATGATCTGGCGCATGCGGCTCGCTGCTGGGGAAGTCGTGGGAAGGATCAGGACGCGACCGCGGCGCCGCCGGCGCGCACCCGCAGCGCCTGGTTGCGCGCCAGCACGTCCACCCGCTCGTTGTCCGGATCGCCGCTGTGGCCCTTGACCCAGCGCCAATCGATCGTGTGCCGCTGCGCGGCGGCATGCAGCCGCTCCCACAGGTCGCGATTCTTGACCGGGTCGCCGCCGGCGGTCTTCCACTGCCGCCGCACCCAGCCCGGCATCCATTCGGTGATGCCCTGGCGCACGTATTGCGAATCGGTATGCAGCACGATCTGGCACGGCTCGCTGAGCGTCTCCAGCGCCATGATCGCCGCCATCAGCTCCATGCGGTTGTTGGTGGTGTGCGCCTCGGCGCCGGCGACTTCGCGCTCCAGGCCCTTGTAGCGCAGCAGCGCGGCCCAGCCGCCGGGGCCGGGATTGCCGAGGCAGGCGCCGTCGGTATGGATATCAACAGTCTTCATGTACGTCCAGGAATCAAATGGAGGCGGTCGAACCGCGCCAGCGTACCGGCGCGCGCAACGGAATGGGACCGATGCCGGCGGCGCTGCGTTTTTCCGCCTGCAGCAGGCACACCGCGCGCAGCGGCGCGCCGGAGGTCGCCGAGCCGACGCCGCCGCGGGTCGGCCAGACCGGCCCCAGGTAGCGCAGCGGGTCGGTGCACGGCAGCCCGGCCCGCTCCAGCAGGCCGCGCCAGCTGCCCGGCGGCCGCGCCACCAGGCCCTGCCGGCGCCAGCGCAGCCGGTACGGGCTCACCGCGTTGAGCGCGAACAGCCACAGCCGCCCGCCCGGCAGCAGCACCCGCTCGCATTCTTCCAGCAGCGCCGCGGCGTCGGCGCCGAGCACGTGCTGCAGCACGATCGCATTGACGCTTTCCGAGGGCAGCGGCAGCGGCAGCCGGCACACCAGGTCGCCGGCATAGCCGCGCGCGGTGCGGTGCAGGCGCACGCCGCGCCCGGGCAGCTCGCGCGCCAGCGGCGCGAACGGCACCGGCGCCAGCCACAACCAGGGCTGCGCAGGGCGTCCGAGCAAGGCGTCCAGGATCAACGGCTGCTCGGCCTGGAGCAGCTGTTGCGCCACCGCCGTATCAAACCAGGATGAGACGGCGGCTTGACGGGGGAACGGGGTGGCAGGCATGGTGCCAATTCTATGCGACTGATCGCCCTGCCCGCATTCCAGGATAATTACATCTGGGCGATCGCCGCCGCGGATGGCCACGCCTTGCTGGTCGACCCCGGCCAGGCCGAGCCGGTGTTCGAGGCCGCGGCGCAGGGATTGCAACCGGCAGCAGTGCTGCTGACCCATCATCACGACGACCACATCGGCGGCGTGGCCGCCCTGCGCGCGCGTTGGCCGGACCTGCCGGTGTATGCCCCGGCGGACGAGCCGCGGATCCCGTTCGCCAGCCAGCGCGTCGGCGACGGCGACCGCGTCCAGGTGCTGCAATGGGAGTTTCGGACCCTTGCCGTGCCCGGGCATACCCGCTCGCATGTGGCCTATGTCGGCCACGGCCATCTGTTCAGCGGCGATACGCTGTTCAGCCTGGGCTGTGGACGCATGTTCGAAGGTACGCCCTCCCAGATGTTGGGTTCGCTGCAACGGCTGGCCGCCCTCCCGGGCGCCACGCTGGTGTGTTGCGGACACGAATACACCCTGGCCAATGCGGCATTCGCCGTCACGGTCGATCCCACCAACGCTGCCCTGCGGCAGCGCCATCAGGAAGTCCAGGCCATGCGTCATGCTGCCCGTCCCACCGTTCCCGTCAGCCTCGCCAGCGAAGTGGCGACCAATCCGTTCCTGCGCACCGCCTCGGCGGCGATCCAGCAGGCGGTCGGCGCCCGGCTCGGCCGCGGCGCCCGCGACGAAGTGGAAGTATTCGCCGAATTAAGGCGCTGGAAAGACGATTTCCGCGCATGAGGTCGCTGTTCTTGACGGCGGCGCTGACGCTGGTGCTCGCGTCGGCAGCCCCCTCCGCGAGCGCGGCAGCACCCGTCGGTGTGGCGCTGGAGCAGACCGTCGCCGGCCTGAATGTGTTGCCGATGGACGCCGCGGCGCTGCCGCCGGCGACCACCCGTAACGGCCACACCATCCTCGCCAGCTTCCGCGACGGCCTGGCCGACGCGCAATGCGATGGCGGCGCCACCGATGCGCGCTGGAAGCAGCAGTTCGCGCGTGCACCGGCGCGGCTGGCCAACGAGGACGAGGACGTGCTGCCGCTGTTCGGCTACGTGGTGGACGAATTGCGCGCCGCCGACCTGCCGACCGAATTCGCGCTGATCCCGTTCGTGGAAAGCGGCTACCGCCCCGCCGCACGCAACAGCGGCGGTCCGGCCGGACTGTGGCAGTTCATCGCCGATACCGCCCGCAACCACGACGTGCCGGTCGAAGGCCGCTACGACGGGCGCCTGTCCGCAGTGGATTCCACCCGCGCCGCGGTGCGTTACCTGAAGACCTTGCACGGCATGTTCGGCGGCGACTGGCGCCTGGCGATCATGGCCTACAACGCCGGCGAATACCGCGTGCTGCAGTCGATGCGCCGCGCCGGCATGAACGCGCAGAACGCGCAGCCGGACAAGTTGCCGGGGCTGTCGCCGATCACCTATGCCTACGTCGAGAAGCTGCACGCGCTGGCCTGCGTGCTGGAGCAGGCGCAGACCCGCAACGAATGGATGGCCTCGCTGGACCGCGAGGTGCCGATCCTGCAGGCACGCACCCTGCCCGCCGGCATGGCGCTGGACGACTGGGCGCGGCAGCAGGCGCTGCAGGGCACCCAGGTCGCGCGGCTGAATCCGGCGCTGGGCAGCGCGCGCAACCGCAAACGCGCGCTGCCGGTACTGGCGCCGGTCGGCAACGGCAGCAGCAGCGCTACGGCCGCCGCCGATGCCATGGCGGCGGCGACGCAACCGCAGGTCGAGGCGCCGGCAACGCGCGCCGTCGCCAGCATCGCCGAGGCCACCCCGCCACGCATCCGCTCGCGCAGTCCTTCGGCGCGCCGCACCCACACGGTCCGCGATGGCGACACCGCCTGGACCATCGCCAAGCGCTACGGCATCACCGTGCAGACGCTGCTGACGAAGAACGGCCTGTCCGCGCGCAGCGTGCTGCGCCCGGGCATGGTGCTGAGCTACGAGGACTAGGCGCGGGGGAGCCGGCGACACCGCAAGAGCGGCAACCGGCAGCGCTGCCGACGTCGGCCAACGCAAGATGCCACTTGTGGGACTTCAGTCGCGACGGGCCTTACCGATAAGGCCCGTCGCGACTGAAGTCGCTCCCACAGCATGGCGAACAGCTGAGAAAGCTAGAGAAGAGGTCTCAAGCGCTCCCGCCTTGGCATCGCTGCAGCCCAAGGCATGCGTGGCCGCGTCATTGCATCGCGACTGACATCGCCCAGCGCATGGCGAACAGCCGCGAGAAAAAAGCGCTTAGGCCGCAAGCGCCCCCGCATTGGCGCGTAGCGAACGCCCCAGCAGGTATTGCCCAGCACTTCGCTGCGCCGATGGACGCCGCATTGCCAGGGATCATCCCAACTGACGCTGATGCTGCCGGGCGCAGGCGGGACCGCCCTGCGCGTGCGCTATGCGCGCGCACCGACGACTGCGCGCACCGGCGCCATGCGTAGTACATGCGCACCTTTCTTGCGCCGCCCTTGTAGCCCTGCCGCCGCGACCGCGTCGCCGCACGATCGCGCAGCACACCGCCGCACATCCGAATGCCGCAAGTGCCAGGAGTGCAGAATCCAGAAACGAACAAGCCCGGCAGGGCCGGGCTTGTTCACATCACGCATCTGCGCAAACAGCGATTACAGATCCGCTTCCTGCACGCTGACCTTGTAGCGCTTGCGCATCGCGTCGACGTAGGCCTTCGCCGCGGCGGCGCCTTCGATCTGGCCCAGCTGCTGCTTCAGCGTGGCCTGCTGCTCGGCCGGCACCTTGCTCAGGTCGCCCGGGTTCACCTTGTTGAGCACGAACAGCGCATAGCGCTTGGCCCCGCCCGGCACACCGTTCGCCGACAGCTCGACCTTGCCCACCGACGGCTTGCCCGCGGCCGGCAGCGGCGCGCTGAAGATCGCGCGATTGGCTTCCGGGCTCGGCATCGGCACGGTGCGCGGCAGCCCCGGCATCGGGTTGATCTGCAGCTTCTCCGGGCCGGCCAGCGCCTGCAGCGTCTCGCCCTTGCGCAGCTTCTCCAGCAACGCATCGGCCTTCGCCGCGGCGGCCTTCGCGGTGCGATCGGCATGCACCGCGGCCACCACCTGTTCGCGCACCTTGGCCAGCGGCTGGGTCTGCTCGGGCAGGTGCTGGGTGACGCGGATGAGCACGGTGTGGTTCGGACCCAGGGTGATCGGGTCGCTGACCGTGCCGTCCTGCACCAGCGTGTCGGAGAACGCCGCACGCAGCACCGCCGGCTGCGCGGCGACGCCGCTGGCATCGGCGCGCGAGAACGGCCCCAGCGTCTGCACCGGCAGGCCGACCTCCTTGGCCGCCGCGGTCAGCGCGGTCGGGTTCTTCAGCACCAGGTCCACCAGCCTGCCGCTCAGATCGCTGAAGACCTTCTCGTTGTCGGCCTGCGACTGTTCGCTGGCGAGCTGGTCGCGCACCTGCTCGAAGCGCTTGCCCTGGCCGCCCTTGATTTCGCGCAGCTGGATCACGTGGTAGCCGAACTCGCTCTTCACCGGGCCGACGATGTCGCCGGCCTTCATCGCGAACAGCGCGTCCTCGAACGGCTTGACCATCACGCCCTTCTCGACCCAACCCAGGTCGCCGCCGGCGTTCTTGGAACCCGGGTCCTCGGAATTGGCGCGCGCCAGCGCGGCGAAATCGGCGCCGGGCTGCTTGGCCTCGGCCGCCAGCTTGGCGGCCTTGGCCTCGGCCGCCTTTTGCGACGCGGGATCCTTGCCGGCGCTGATCAGGATGTGCGAGGCCAGGCGCTGGTCGGGCTCGACGAAGCGCGCCTTCTCGTCCTCGTAGCGCTTGCGCAGCGCCGCCTCGTCGGCCGGCTTGGCCGGCGGCAGCTTGGTCGCGTCCAGTTCGACGTATTCGATCGACACCCGCTCCGGCTGCTTGAAGTCGGCCTGATGCGCGTCGTACCACTGCTGCACCTGCGCGTCGCTGACCGGGGTGGTATCGGCCGGCTGTTCCGGCAACAGCGCAAGGTCCACGTCGCGGGTCTCGCCGAGCATCTTCAGCAGGCGCTCGGTTTCCTGCTTGGTCGCGAAGGCCGACTCCATCAGCGCCGACGGGATCAACGACTGCTGCAGGCCGTCGCGCACCAATTGGTCGAACATCGCCGGCGTCCGCGGTGGCGTGCCCGAGGCCAACGCCAGGCGGTAGCGTTCCGGGTCGAACTTGCCGTCGTTCTGGAACGCCGGAATGGTGGCGATGTAGTCGCGCACCGCGGCATCGCCGACCACCACGTGCACCTGCTCGGCGGCCAGCTTCACCACCTGCTCGTCGATCAACTGATCGAGCACCTTGCGCTTGTTGTCCGCGCTCTCGAACTCGCGCGGATCGAAGTCCTCGCCCTGCTGCTCGCGGGCCTGCTGCCGCGCTTCCTCGAAGCGCGCACGGAACTGCTCGGTGCTCACCTCGTGGTGCCGCCACAGGAACGACATCGGCCACCACGACGGCGCCGACGACCACCACGACGGCGGCGCCTGCACCTTGGCGACGTTGTTGGCACCGACGCCACCGAGGTAGCTGCTGTCGATGACGAACAGGAACGGAATCATCAACAGGCCGATGATCGCGGTGGCGATCCAGCCCGAGGTCTTTTCGCGAAGTTTCTGCAGCATTGGTTGGGAACCGAGGCCTGTTGGCGAGCCGCGCAGTTTAACCCGCTTCACGCCCTGCGGCGGAATGGCGTGCCCGCAGGGGCGTCGCCGACGCGGCTGCCGCAGCGAAGCCTGCGGCGTGCACCGCGATCGCGAGCGGGGACTTGCGGAAAAAAGAACCCCCCCGATCGCTCGGGGGGTTTCGCGTACAAAACTGGCGGAGTGGACGGGACACGCATCCATTTGACCAACCAGCTACGCAGACAAGGCTTACGGCGTTTGGCTCACCCGGCGAAATGGACCAAGGGAGTTGACCAAGTGCCAATGGTAGAGGGCAAGTGGCCGGATAAGGAACAGTAGGGGAAAAGCCGTGATGCGGACCGCGCAGGGAGGGAGTTGGGCCTAGCCGTCCCTCTTGCGGACTTGCTGGCCGAGAGTAAAAAAGAGGCAGCGCCCCTAGGACAACGACCTAACATGCCCCGAATCGACCCGCCCAAGCCTCCAGGTTGCCCACTTGCCGATGCCGTGACACGCCAGTTGGACCGGCCCTTGGCTGACCGACGACTAGAAACGCGACACCCGCAACCTAGAGCCGCCAACCAAGGGGAGCGATGGGCGCGGGGCCGCGTCAGGCCCTCCCCGCCCCCGTCGTCGCATTTAGCGGGGTTTGTTCTGGCAGCAGGAAGCGGTTGACCCGGGACGCGCCCCACAAGTAGACCGGGAAGTAAGTGAACAGGGCTCCGAAACCCAGGGAGACCACCGTGACGGCGAAGAATCCCATGGACATGAAGGGGAATGCTTTGTGAATGGCCCCGAGCCCCCACGCGTTGCGGGTGCCCCGCTCGCACCGCAGCGCGACTGCACACCTGCCAACCTTGAGTAGCTCCAGCTGCCTGGGTGTTCCCGGTGACACACCCGGATGCCGCCAGAAGTCCAGCAGCGCATCGGGCACTACCACCGTGCCGACGTGTTCCCCTCCTATGCTGACCCGCCCTGCGATTTCGCAACCCCGGCCCCCGTCTGGAGCGCCCACGCTGGAAACCACTCCGGAGAATCGTCCGCCTTTGGATTTGCCCAGCCAGACCCAAAGTGCACCGCCGAGGACTGGTAACAGAACGTAGGCCATGCCGCTGCCAAACAGGAGCCACAAGAACACACCGATGGCTTGCACCCACCCCGGCGGCTGATTTGTCGCCCCCCAGCCCTGGTAAATGGATTGATTGAACAACCAGCCCACTACAACTACAGAGGCTAACGTAACCGCGAAGCCAACAAGGAAGCGTTTCATGTTCACGCCCCTTCCCAACTGACCAAAGCCCAATCACCGTGAACCGCCCCGGGAATTCCGGAGGCTCCATTTCTTGAGAAGATGGAGCCATGAGCAGAGCAAGCAAGTTCTCCCCGGAAATCCGGGAACGTTCGGTGAAGATGGTCCTGGAGCACCAATGCGAGTACGAATCGCAATGGGCGGCGATGGTGTCGGTGTCGGCCAAGGTGGGCTGCACGGCCGAGACGCTACGGGGTTGGGTGAGGCAGCACGAGCGCGACGTTGGCAAGCGCGAGGGGATGACGACGTCCGAGAAGGAGCGCATCAAGGCACTTGAGCGCGAGGTTCGCGAGCTGCGCCAGGTCAACGAGATCCTGCGCAAGGCGTCGGCGTATTTTGCGCAGGCGGAGCTCGACCGCCCCTTCAAGCGATGAAGCAGTTCATCGATGAGCATCGAGTCGTCCACGGGGTCGAGCCGATCTGCAGGGTGCTGCCGATCTCCCCGTCGACCTACCACGCGCACGCGGCCAGGCTGGCCGATCCCGCGTTGCGCTGCGCGCGCGCGAAGACCGATGAGGCGTTGATGCCGGAAGTCCAGCGCGTGTGGGACGACAACTTCAAGGTCTACGGTGTGCGCAAGGTCTGGCGGCAGATGCGACGCGAGCAGTTCGACGTGGCGCGATGCACCGTACAGCGGCTGATGAAGCGGCAGGGTTTGCGGGGCGTCATTCGAGGCAAGACCGTGCGAACGACGGTGAGCGACCCGAAAGCGCCGTGTCCGCTCGATCATGTGAATCGGCAATTCAAGGCCGATCGGCCGAACGCGCTGTGGGTCAGCGACTTCACCTACGTCTCGACGTGGCAAGGATGGGTTTACGTCGCCTTCGTCATCGACGTCTTCGCCCGTCGCATCGTGGGCTGGAAGGCGTCGTCCTCGATGCAGACGGACTTCGTGCTCGACGCGCTCGAACAGGCGCTCTACGCGAGGAAGCCGGTCGGCCCGGATCGCCTGATTCACCACAGCGACCGAGGCGTTCAGTACGTGTCGATCCGCTACACGGAGCGGCTCGCTGAGGCCGGCCTGGAGCCCTCGGTAGGCAGCGTGGGGGACTCCTATGAGCGCGAAGCCTGCCCTCGGGGCACAACGCGCTGGCCGAGACCATCAACGGCCTCTACAAGGCCGAGGTCATCCCGGTGCATGTCAAGATAGTTGTCGCCTGATTCATGCGGCTTCTTGAGTTTCAGTGGCTGCCGCGACGGCGGCCTCCTTCTCCGGATTCAACGCGACGGCAGTGATGCGCTCCCAGTTCCGGGTTCGACCGCTCCAGCGTGCCGGGTTGGCCTGACGTGCTTGCTGGTACAGCCCATGACGGGCCTGGAGGATGGCCAGGTCCTGTCCGGCGTGCCGCTGCTCGGGGCTGACATAGCCGATGCTGCTGTGGCGATGCTCGACGTTGTACCAACGTACGAAGTTCGCTGCCCATTGGCGCGCGCCGTCGAGGTCGGCAAAGCCGGTGGCCGGGAACTCGGGGCGGTACTTGGCGGTGCGGAACAGCGATTCGACGAAGGCATTGTCGTCGCTCACGCGCGGGCGCGAGTACGACGGCTTGATGCCCAGCCAGTACAGCATCGCCAGCACGGTGGTGGCCTTGAACGAGGCGCCGTTGTCGCCGTGTAAGACCGGGCGGTGTGCGGGATCCTGAAGCACGATGTTCTCGGCCAGCGCCGTGCGCCTGACCAGGTGCGTGGCATGTTCTGCCCCATCGCTGTCGTGCACCTCCCAACCGATGATCTTGCGGCTGTACAGATCCATGATCAGGAACAGGTGGAACCAGCGACCTGCCACCTCGGCCGGCAAGTAGGTCATGTCCCAGCACCAGACCTGGCCCGGCGCCGTGGCGATATGCGTGCTCGGCGCCCGGCTGGGGCGCGGGGCGCGAGCACGGCCGCGGCGGGCGTTCTGGCCGTATTCGCGCAGGATGCGGGCAAAGCTCGATTCGCTGGCGATGTCGCGGCCTTCGTCGGCCAGCATCGGCACGATGCGCGCCGATGGCATGTCGGCAAAACGCGGTTCGTTGGCGACGTTCAGCACTTGAGCACGCTCGTCCTCGGTCAACGCATGCGCTGGGCGCTTTCGTACCGCGTGTGGACGTCGATCGCCAGTGACCAGACTGTCATTGGACCTCCATCGTTGCAGGCTGCGGACATCGATGCCGGCAATGCGACAGGCCTGTCCCAGCCGGGCACCATCACGGGGGGCTTGTTCGATGTCGGCCACCAGGCTTTGACGATCTTCCAGAACGATCATTCGTCCTCGCCTTTGCTGAAGATCGTCTCGAGTTTTTTGACAGCACCAGCAACGCGGCCGTCTCGGCCAGCGCCTTGTCCTTGCGCCGCAACTCGCGCTCAAGCTCCCGGATACGACGCCGGTCCTGTTTGTCCTGTCGAGTATCGGCTCCAATCTCGCCAGGCTCGGCCAAGCTGCGCTGGGCCGCCTCGCGCCACCGCGTCAGCTCTTGCGGGTACACCCCGTTGCTGCGGCACCATGCACCACGCGAAGCCTCGTCCAGGCTGGCCGTCGTCAACACCGCATCGAACCGCGCCGCCGACGTCCACAGCCGCTCACGTTGCGGTTCGGCCAGCGACTGGCTCAGCCAACGCTCCAGCGTCGCTTCGGAGACGCCACTCTCCCGCGACACATCGCTTACCGCCGCGCTCTCCGGCGGCAGCAAACGCGCCACCGCCCTGTTCTTGAACTGTTGTCCGTATCGTGCCACTTCAACCTCTCGTCATCGCCCCTTGGCTTCGGATCCTATCGGGGCGACAACTATTCTGACGTAGGGGGATCCATCGCAGGTCGTCCTGGCGAACGCGCGAGGAGGTCGAGTGGGCCACGCTCACCTGGGTCGACTGGTTCAACAACCGCCGATTGCTGGAGCCGATTGGGAATATCCCGCCGACCGAGGCGGAGGCCAACTACTATTCGCACTCCCCTGAGTCCGTCATGTCGGCGTGACTCAAACCACGGGGCCTCCGGGAAACCCGGGGCGGTTCACAATGCTCCTATCGCCAGACGTAGCTTCATCATCAACCCCCTGTTTCAGAGCGCTGTTGCTCTATCTGCCAATATGGCAGATGATGCTTGCTCAAGGAACAGGCAGACTTCAACGGTTTAATCGCCGTTGATCCTTGATGCCCGCTTCCTTACCTACCGCCACAGTCTTTGGTCGCCGCTTGCGAGCGGCCCGGAAAGCGGCGGGCATCAGCCAAGTAGACTTGGGGACGGCGCTCAACGTGGATGAACCAAGTCAGGCCTCATCCCGCATTTCAAAATATGAGCTTGGTCAGCGCGAGCCCGACCAAGCTACGGTCAAAGCACTTGCTGAAGCCCTCAACGTCCCAGAGGCGTATTTCTATAGCGCCTCTGACTTGCTCGCTGAAGCAATCCTGCTCATTGCACGCCTACCTATCAGCCAGCAAAAACTCGTCGTGGAAAAGCTAAAGACGTTCGTAAGTAGCTTGGGAAACAAGGGCGAGAAATAGAGAACGCATCGCAATCTTGATGCTGCGCTTTCTTTGTTTTTTCAGCGCGTTTGCACACCGTCCTTTAAGAAAAGCCCATCCCGACTACTTCGCGCAGAGGTAAGGGCTTACTTTGTAAGCTAGCTGCTTGTGCGCGTCCTGAGCGATGGCCTGCACGTCCCCAAAGGCATCGTAGGCAATGAAACCTTGCAGCTGGTTGCCGGGCCCTATGCGGTGCTTCCCACAGCCCCCAGGACAGTATCCGAAGTTCTCTTCACGGGCGGCCACGCTCTTACCGTGCGTTGCAAGTGTGGCACCGCCACCCATATGCAACTGGCCAACAACACTTGGCTGTCCTGGTCTAATTCTCGTGGACACCTCGATAGGGGATGATCATCTCCAACGAGGACTTTGAACGACATGACGCCCCGTACCCGTAGCCGTAGAACTTTCGACACCGCCTTCAAGCTACAGGTGGTGCAGATGATCCAAGACCAAGGCCTGAGTGTGGGCCAGGTGTGCCGCGACCTGGACCTGGTCGATAGCGCGGTGCGCCGGTGGTTGTCCCAGTCCGAGGCCGAGCAGGCTGGCCAGCCGGGACAAGGCAGGCCGCTGACCCCCGAGCAGCAACGCATCCGCCAACTGGAGCGTGAGAACCAGCGGCTAGGCGAGGATGTGTCGATCCTAAAAAAAGCATCGGCCTTCTTCGCCCGGGAACTGAAGTGATCCAGCAGATGATCCATCAGTGGCAGGAGAAGGCCGACACCACCCGGTTGTGCCGGCTTGTGGGCGTGAGCCGTTCTGGGGTGTATGCCGCTCGGCGGCGGTCAGCGCCGAGGGCCTGCGCCCTCACGGCGCCCTTGCAATCGGCCTTCCAGGCTAGCGGCGGCAACTACGGCAGCCGCCGGCTGTGCGCCGCCCTGAAGGCCCAGGGCCTGCCCGCCGGTCGCTATCGGGTCCGCCGCCTGATGAAGCAGCAGGGGCTGAAGGCGCGCTGGAAGCGCAAGTTCGTCCATACCACCGACAGCCGGCACGAGATGCCGGTAGCCGACAACCTTCTGGATCGGCGCTTCAACCCGGAAGCCCCCGACCAGGCCTGGGTGGCCGACATCACCTACATCCGCACCGAGCGCGGCTGGCTGTACCTGGCCGCGGTGCTGGACCTGTACTCACGCAAGGTGGTCGGCTGGGCGATGGCCCCGAACATGCCTGCCGAGCTGGTCTGCACCGCCTTGCAGATGGCCATCGCCCTGCGCCAGCCCAAGCCGGGGCTGATCGTGCATACCGACCGTGGAAGCCAATACGCCAGCCAGGCCCACCGCGACCTACTGGCACGCCACGGTCTGCTCGCCAGCATGAGCCGCCGGGGCAACTGCTGGGACAACGCGGTGATGGAGCGGTTCTTCCTGAACCTGAAAATGGAGCGGGTCTGGCAGCGCCGCTACGCCAACCCCGCCGAGGCCGTTGCCGACATCGCCCATTACATCGTCGCCTTCTACAACACCCACCGGCTGCACTCCACCCTCGGCTATCGATCGCCTGCCGACTACGAGAAAGCCACCACCTGAAATCCCCTATCTCCGTGTCCACCAAAACTTGACCACGACAGGCCATTGCTCGCGAGATAGGCAAAGGGCCTTACTTCCGCTTACCTCCAATACAAGCTCAAAGCGCTGCTCTGCGGGGTTGTCATGCATCTGCAAAGCGAAATCAGCAGGCCCTGCCCATTGAATCTTCGTTGCGCATGCGGCTGAACCTGCAATCGCGGTCAGTAGCAAAAGCCTGAGGACCATATTCCGAATCGCGCGCCTTTTTCTAACCGTAAGTATCACTTGGCTGGCGTTGGCCATTCCTTCCCATTAGCACGCATCGATTCGACATAGATGCCGATGCCGCCGTCGCACATGCCAAACGCGAGTTTCCTTTCTTTTTCGGCATACCAAAACATAACACCATCGTCCATAGCCATTTCAGGTTGCTGGAAAGCACGACCAACAACTCTTACTTTCTTTTCTTTCCAGTTCTTAGCATCGATATAAAAGCTATCGGGCAGCGCAAGTTTTGCGCATTTATCCCCAGCCTTGAGAATCGCTGCCCACGCTGGCTCACCTTGGTGCAGCGCTAAACGGCCTTCGACCATGCATGTTTTGCCAGGCTTACAAGAGATGGGCGACGACGTTGGAGCTTCATGAGCACAACCTACCAAGCCAAGCAATGACAAAAAAAATGCTATGAATGCAAACTGCGTCAAACTACTTACTCTTACCAGAGAAATACGCCGGATAGCGCCTCTTCAAATCATCCTCATCCAAGATGATAGCTGTTGACAAGGGACAGGCTCCAAGGTCGATGCGGCCATCTAGGTAGTCATCAATGAACTTACCCTTGACAGAAATCGTCTTCCCGTTGAAAGCATCACGATGGTTGTAAAGCACATCTGGATTCGCAATGGTCAGGCAATACTTCAAGTAATTATTCGGGTCGAAGGTGTCATCTGTATCCCATCGCCGGTCAAACTCCGCTTTGAGCTTATCGGATTCATATAAAGAATGCCCCCCGGGCGCCAAGGTCACAAATCCCTTAACTAGAACCTCATGTCCGTCGTAGTTCTCTGGATGAGCGTTCAATGTGCTTGGACTGACTACGTTTTCCGAAGGGGGTGCAGAATGCGCGCACCCCATTACAGCAAACGTAAATAGAGCAAGGATTGATGCGAAGCTCTTCATATAAATCCTATGGGATATGGAACAACTTCTGTTCGTTGTTCAGATTTCTTTGCATCTGGCTTTCTTGGCCATTATTGAGAGCACCCTGCGGGTAAGAGAACTGAAGCTGACCATTGTTAATCTCATGCCAGCCAACCTGTCCTTGTGAAACCGTCGCCGTGGGGATGCCTGCCTTCAACGACTGCGTATCACCATAACCACCATTGAGTTTTGGAGCATCAACCATCCCATTCGATTTATTGGCTCCGCCATCGATGTGACCATGAATCACACCCATCGCGCCTTTTGGAATAGCAGCTGAGGCGGTGTTGCCGCCAGACTTACTCCCTGTTTGAACGCCAGCGGCCGGCTGAGCTACCGGCTTCCCACTGGCATCAGGGACGAAAAATCCAAGGCTCTCTTTGGAGCCAGACTGGACGGTAAACTGAGGAACCGCAGCGTTGCCAGCAGCCTTCAAGTCCGGGCTAGCCAGTGCGGTGCTCCCATTGGATTTCGCCGCATTGAAGGTATCTGATGTCATCGTGCACGAGTTATTGGCACACGACACCGCTCGCCCATCTGGGTCAGTGAACTTGTAAGGATTGTTATTGCCGTAGTGATAGCGGTTGAAGTCCTGTCCATTGTTTGCATTGGCCTGGACAGGGTCAACCGAAACAAACCTAGCTGAAGCATCGGCCGCGACAACAAAAAGCCCGAAGGTCACCATCAAGTGCAATGCATTCCTGTTCATCGCTGTCTCGCCTTTTCCCGTTGAATGGATTGTAGATAGTTCTGTTCTTTGGCTTCGGACGGCTGCACCCACCCCATTTGCTCGGCTTTGGCGAACCATGCCAGGTTCTCGCGGCTCAATGTCTGAAAGTCCGCCAGCTTGTCTTTGGGAATGTCCGCCGGGCGTGGATACTTGCTGGCATACCGCGCCTGCAACAATAAATAGTTGGCATTGGCTTTTTGAATCATCGCTACTGTGTCCTTGCCGTTCGCAGCCAGCGCCATATCGGCCACCGCTAGCAGTGCTTCGCCGTTCTTCTGCGCCGCAAAGTGCTCCATCAGTGTGCTGGCCATCGCGCCCACTTCTTCACGCGGTGAAAGCGGACGCAGATAGATTTCATTCTGGGTGGCGGATGGGGTAATGCCCGTCTCGCGCTCATAGCTGCTGTCGAACTTGTAACCACCTGCGGTTGCTTCGACGTTGACCCACATATCTTGGTCATCGACGAACTTCACCAGGAGGTGTTCGGGTGCAGTCGCCAGCACGGTATGCAAGCCAAGACGCTGGCCCAAGATAGCCACCAAAATAGGCATCGAGACACAGTTGCCCTTACGCGACGTTAAATAGGTAGATAGCAGCTTGTTTCTGCGATTTCTGCCCATGGGGTCGGACAGGTCGTAAGAGAACGGGCGGTTACCGTTCCATGCGCCGGGCTGGTAGAGCGTGGACAGCAACACATCCATTCGGCCGCGCTTGCTGGCCATCGTCGGCGTGCGTGCTTTTGTTGCCGCCACCAACGCATCGACTTCGCGCAATACCGCGCGGGAGTCAATCGTGGGGTCAATGAGCCGGTCGATGACCAGCTTGGCCTGGGCCAAATCGATGCGCTGCTCTGGAAGAGAAAACTGCGCTTGAAGCTGGGCCAGTGTCTGAGCTTTACCGGCGGCAGCGAAACAAGGCATGCACAGCACAACCAGGCACAAGCCCAGTATTGTGGCAAAGCTCGCCCTGCTTATCCCCATATCCGCCCCGTCCCTGATAAGCGCGACGATAGCGCCAATCTACAAGGCGCGCCAGCAGCGGATTTTTGTGATGAAAATCACGCGCTGGCTAACAAACAAATATGGACTGCCGCCCCGCTCTATGATGATGTTTCGCGCGCGTCCGGTTTCCAACTACGGAAGGGCAAGGGCAAGGGCAACAGCTAGGGTCACAAAACAAAGCTATAGGTTTTCCACAGTAGCCCCCGGCCTTTCCGCTTCCGCTGTCGCTCCGGTTCCCTCCGCGACGACGGAAGCGGAAAGGCTCCCCAACCCCGCGAGCAAGCCGCAGTGGGGGACCTTTGCACCTCCGTCGCCAACCCCAGCCAAAGGCTGGGGGACGTCATCGGGGCGGTGATGCCTTGTTCTACACCGCTACGGCAGGTTCACGCGAACAATCGCGCCGGGTTGGAGGTCCTGCCACCAAGCTCGCGCCTGGCGTCTCTCTCCTGGGCTTTACCCGTGCCCGGCATGTCCTCCGGGAACTGTTCAACTCCTAGCCCTTCGCTTGGCATGCGGGACCGAGACTGCTCATACAAACCAGGCCGGGTTGAGCGCTCCTGGTGAGTCAGCGACGTGTGCACATGCCTGCCGGTTGCATGCCGCGTGCGCGCATGCGTTTAAGACCATCCTCCGCGTCCTGCGTTGGACCCTGGGGGCTCTCACCCCAGGCACGACTATTCGAACGGGTCACCGTGGAAGCCGGCACCAGGTCGATGGTCCAGGGAGCGGGAAAGTGTGAGGGAGTTGCCAAATCCAGGGGCTTTGATAGCCTCTTTTCAGGGGCCGCCGCCTGGGTTCGCAGCTGCTATCTGCTTAACCCGCTCCCGAGGGGTCAAAACTCGGGAGCCGCTTTGAATGAAACTAGAGACCCCCGGCCCGCTGTCAAGTGAGCCGGGGATTTCTTTTTTCTTGAAACGACTAAAAAAGCGCTTTCTATGGGCGCTTTTTCTGTGGATGGTGGCCGCTGCGTTGCTTATTCTTCTTCGCTCCTTTGCGCCGCTCCGCTTGCCGTGCCCGTTCTTTCGCCGCCGCCTTGCGTTTGGCTTTAAGCAAGCTCAATCCATGTGGGTCGAAACCAGCTGCGGCCAAGAGCTTGTTTGCAGCGATAGTTGCCGCGCGACGGGTGGGATTATCCATGCCCGTTTTTAACGCGTGAGCCGCAACGTGCAAGAGGGCGTCGCTTACATCTTGGGCGGACGCAGTGCGTTAGGCGGCGGCACGTGCGTGGGTGGCAACGCTGTCCAAGGTGTCCGTGTAGCCGCTGGCGCTGCTTCTGGCTGCGGCTGTGGGGTTGGCTTGCTGGTAACGTCGGCAACGGCTTGACTGCGCTTCCATGACGCCATGAAGTTCACACGATAGCTGGAAGGGTCCCGGGCCTGCCACGCATCCACCAACGCCTCTTGCCTATGCTGAAAATCATCCCGGGCATTCGCGTGGGCCATATCTGCACCATCACGCCGTGCCCTTGTTTTTGTCATGCGCTCCCTGGCGCGCTGTTCTTTCTCCCGCAGCTCGCGCAGGCGTTGGGGCTCTCTGCGCGTTAGCTTGGAAAGAAGCCGCGCCTTGGGGTCGTTCTCAAACTCTCGCACGGCACCGGCCAGCCGCTGGGAGCGCCTTAGCCTGCTGTCCTTGGCTTCTTGGTGCTTGGCGCTGGCGCGCTGGTGCTGGCGCTCACGAATACGCACCACGCGCCCCGCCGTCACCAGGTCGCGCGCTTGGGCCTTAATCCACAAGTCCCCTTGCCTCTGCGCAAAGGCCAGGGCCGAGCGAATAAGCTGGGCCACATAGTCATCCAAGCCATTTAACCAACGCTCCGATGCACATGCGTGCTTCTCGCTCTCGCGGTCACCATTGCCAGTGACGCGCGTGCGAACACTGCCGCCCACCTTCGGCGGTCGGATGGTGCGCACCTTCGGCGCGCCAGAGCTTGGAGCCTTCGGCCTGGGCGCTGCCGCCACTGGCGGCGCGCTGGGTGCCGTTACTGGATGAGGGGCTTCGGCTCGAAGCTGCTGCACCTGACCACTGGGACTGTGATGTCTCGGTTCATCGCTCCGCAATAGACGACCAACTCCGATTGATTCGGGGGCTCTCCCTCCGCCACC
The DNA here is from genome assembly GCF_009769165.1 of Xanthomonas hyacinthi. Classification (NCBI taxonomy): domain Bacteria; kingdom Pseudomonadati; phylum Pseudomonadota; class Gammaproteobacteria; order Lysobacterales; family Lysobacteraceae; genus Xanthomonas; species Xanthomonas hyacinthi. The sequence goes on along the minus strand of NZ_CP043476.1, from coordinate 3,317,267 downwards.
GGAAAGGCCAAGGTTAGGCAGGTCGAGTGAACGCACTGCAAGCAACGGCTTTGAGCCATCGTGGTGTTTTCTGACTCGGACAGCATCGCGGCTAGCTCTGTCGATAGTGGGGGCGCGTGGTCGCTGTCCATGGGGTCTCCTAGGCGGTTGTGGGGGTTGGGGTGTGGTGTCGTGGGAAGGGGTCATCAGGCGGGCTTCTGCCCGTGCTTTGTCCTCAACCTCTTTCCAGGCTTTTTGTCTTTCGACGTTTTCAGCGCGCACGGTGACGTTGTGGGCGGCGCGGGCTTTGCTGCCACCTTCGTGGATGGTGGGCACGCGGTCCAGGACCTGGGCGGCTGCCATGTCGCTGCGCTGGGCGGCGTCGTGGGCCTGCTCGGCAAGGGTGCGGTGGTCGATGCGGACGCCGTGCCCGGCCTTCGTCAGGGCGGCGTTGGCATGGCTGGCCCACTGCTCCCGCCAGGTCTCCAATAGGGCTTTATCGTTCCAGGCGCGTTCTTTGTTGCCGAAGCCGTCACCATCGGGCGAAAGCGTGCGCATGGTCAACAACACATGGGCGTGCGGGTTGTGGCTGTCGAGGTGGTGAAAAGCCACATCGGCAACCATGCCCTGGGCCACGAACTGCGAGCGCACGAACGCGCGGGCCAGCTCTTTCATCTCGTCGCGGGTCAGTTCCACCGGGAGGGAAAACTCTACCTCCCTGCACACCTGGGCGTCCTTGCGCTTCTCCGCTTCTTCCACGCGGTTCCACAGTTCGGAACGGTCGGAACACCACGCAGGCGCGTTAGCAGGTGTAAGGATTTCCGCGCCGTAGATGCCTTGCTTTCGTGTGTAGTCAAAGCGCAAGCCCGTGGTGCGGTCCACCAGGTCAACGCCAGCACGATAGGCAGCCGAACCCGTCGCGCTGCGACCCTGCGAGCGTCCGATTATTTTGGCGTTGAAATGATAGTTGGCCATGCGAACGGGGATTCTTTTTTGCTCTTGCCTTGGTTGTTGCTTCTGCCCCCGGCAGGGCGCACACATTCCGCAGGAATGTATAGGTGCGCACTTGCTGACGCTCGTGAACTGGTTCGGCATCGCTTCGCGCTGCCTCTCTTTCATTGAACCTCACCACCCGCGCTTGTCAAATCCGCAACCTTCAATAGCCTGGAGTAAAGCCCAGAAGAAATCGCCAAATGACTAAACTTGAAGAACGCATCGATAGCACCGCCGCTCGCCTCGCTCAGCTAAAAAATCAGCAACGACTAAAAGACCAAGCACAGGCCGCGCGGGAGAAAAAAGCCAAACGCCGCGCTCAGGCGAAGACGCTTGCTCAGCTTTCAAGGCAAGAAGACGCGCACCGGAAAATCGTCTTGGGTGGCCTAGTTATCGCCAGCGATGCCGATGGCTGGGACCCGGCCGAAATCGTGGGCGCCCTGCTGTTTATGGCCGAGCGAATGTCAGGCCAGCCCGGTTTGCTAGAACAGTGCAGAAGGAAAGGGATGCAGCACCTAGCTGCACGCGAAGCAATGAGGGAGAAGTCTCGCAGCTAACGGATGACTACCATGCACCTGCGACGACCGTCTCACAGACCCTATCCAGCGTCTCACTGCGTCCGCCTGCTTCGTGGGCTCGCTTCAAGCGGTATTGGATATAAGACGAGTTCTTAAGAAGATTCTTCGCCTGTCCACAATCGTTGCGCGACAGCTCCTCGATGCGAGCCAGTGCTTCTCCGCCGAGCGAAGCGGAAAGCTCTGCGGTCACATGGTCAGAGAGCTCGTTGGGCCACTGTATATATCCGTCGCCCCATACCGTCTCCTCGGGAAATGGAACAACCGCAGGAGAACCCAGCGCACGCAATAGTGCGAGGTTGTCCTTCTTGTGAGCCCCCTTCTTGTTGTCCTCGACTTGGCTGTCGCCGTCGAAAATGACAAGCACCGGAATGCCCAAGCCCTTAGCTATGAGTAGTGGACGCAAGAAGCTGGATTTTCCGCTGACAGGTATGAGATGAAGACCTTTGCGTCTGAAATCATCAAGGCGACCAGTTAGGACCAGCCACGTCATGATGTTCGCAACGTCCTCTGTGCCTTCGACCAGGACAAGCTTGCGCGCAAAGAACATTTCGTTGAGCTGGGCGCGCAAACACTCACCCAACTGCGCTTCTACTGCACTTGCACGTAGAGCAACCTCCTGAACGGACGCCGCATAGAGCCCAGCGAACCGGGCGAAGGTAAGTGAGGCAACCTCTGAAGCCTGCGCATCGCTTCGCCTAACCATCCTTACGCTTTCGAAGTTCTCCGCACTTACGAAATAAGGGCTATGGGTTGTCAACAGAATCTGGGCCCCGCCATCGGCAAGCTTCTTGAGCAATGCCGCAAGATGTCGCGCTTGGGGAGGATGCTGGTATAGCTCAGGCTCTTCACATCCCAGAATCAGGGTGGGCTGTGCCTCGTCTTCGTCCACAGCGATTTCTTGCAGGAGAGCAAGCAGATACGCTCTCTGGAATCCATGCCCAAACCGCGCAAAGTCACCCGAGAATCCACTCTCCGCCCCGAAGGCTCGCGCTGACGGTTCTTTCACGCTGACGTTTGCGGTGTCCCACGCGAGTGTAACCGAGGCGTCAGGGTGCGACCAATCGGTCAAACGCTTGGTTATGGCCTGCGCGACCTTATCTAGGGCGCCTTGGCTATCGTTCAATAGTGCCGAGATGCTGTTTCTGGCAACTAGTTCAATCTGCTCGACGTCCCGTCGGAAGTTGAGTTTGGCTCGCACTGTCCGCGCGAGAAGTGCACCCAGCGCGGTGTCTCTCCCTTCTACCTGCTCGTCGGCGGCGTTTTTCACCGCCGGCACGTAAACCCATTGGATGAAAGGACGAAGCTTTGAGCTTCCGCTAAACCCGTAAAACTCATCACCGCTTGGAAGCGGCGTCTGCAACTCGGGCCTACCCGCCTCATAGGTTCTCAAGGCATCTGCACGAGCGTCCGAACTCTTAGCATCCGGTAGCTCGAAGTCCGCCCGAAGCCCTTCGTAGATTATTTGCAGCTCCTTGGCTGACGCGCGATTTCCCTGCGCTTCGAAAAATGGCACGAACTGGGCCATACCCATACGGGAGCCGTGCTGCTTGACTTTCGCCATGCCAGTTGCAGCGTCATAAGTCGCAGTTGCCGTGACGATTAGCTCACCGTTCCGGACGTAATCCGCGAGCTTTTCTCTCGCCTGTTGCGGCAGGTCGCGAAAGGTGAGTTCGATTTCGACGGGCTTGGAGGTGTCCTTCTTGTGGAAGTCCTGCGCAGACAGCTTCTGCACGTCTGTTGCATTCGCCTTCTCCTGGAAAAAGACGTTCAAAGCGCAAAGCACAGTGGATTTTCCTGCGCCGTTCATTCCTACGAAGCAGGAGTAATCGTCAAGCTCGATAGACTGGTCTTCGAAGGCCCGAAAGTTCTTAATCCGAATGCTCTTTATGCGCATGCTGCCCCCGATGCCCTTGCGTCTAGAATCTACGGATTCCCTCGTGCGGATTCGGTCTATTCGACGTCCGACTCAATCTCTTGTTCGAGAATCCTTCTCAATCCAGGCAAGTCTAGACGGAAATCCAGCGCTGGATGACACGCCGCAGCCAAGGCTTTCGGGGTGAACGCTTCGCCGTAACTGTCCGCATGGGCGCCGCGATTGCTCTGTTCGTGCCCGGTGTATTCGTGGCGAACCTCCTCCCTAACTCCGGCCCGCTGCATCGCGATGATGGCCGTGTCTCGGAAAGAGTGCAGGCCCACCCGCGACTCGCCGCGCGCCACGATTTTCAGACGCTCGGCCAGGAGGCGAGAAAAGGCGCGCTGGCCGGCGTTGGCCGGCCCGTTCTGCGCATCAAACGTCAGCGTGGGGAACAGTTTCGTTTTTTTCTGGGCGCGCAATCGTTCAACCATCTCCAGAAAACCAAGCGCTATCAAGTCTGGATGGATGGGCACCACGCGCTCGCTCGCATCGGTCTTTAGCGACTTGTCATCGCCCACCAACGTTAGGCCGAGGAGTGGCACGCCCTCCTCTATCCTCACATCTGCCAGCTCCAGGCGGGCAAGCTCGTTGGACCTGGCGCCCGTGTAGAGCGACATCAGCGCCAGCCACCTAGCCGACGTGCTGCGCATGGACCCCAGCGCTTCGGGGGTGAAAATCGCACTCACCTCCTCCTGGGTGAAGGGGCGCCAGCCGTGGCTCTTGGCGCGCTCCTTCTTGAACTTCTTGGGCACCGTAATGTGCCCGGTCGCTGGGTTGTCGCCTTTCGCGTAGTGGCCGGCGCGCATGGCCCATTTGAAAAACAGGATGAGCCAGGTGAACTTGTTGCCGACGGTCCCTAGCGACAGCTGTTTGGTGACTACCCCGCCCTTAGCCTTGTCGAAGGCTTCCCAACGCTTGGCCAGCAGCGCGCTGCACCACTCGCCGCAGTCGGTGCGCTCTATGTCCCGCAAACGGGTCTTGGGGGTCCGCGTCTCTCCTGGCTCGGGCTGGGAGGTGATGAAATCCCGAAACTCCTCCACCGCGGTCATGCGCGTCCTGCACGCCTTCTTGTCCTTGGCAACCCCGAGGTTGTATTTGACCCATTTCGCAATCGCCTCCTCAAGCGTGAGGCTCGGCAACGGCTTTGGGGTGTCGTGGTCAAGTTTTGGTGGACACGGAGATAGGGGATTTCAGGTGGTGGCTTTCTCGTAGTCGGCAGGCGATCGATAGCCGAGGATGGAGTGCAGCCGGTGGGTGTTGTAGAAGGCGACGATGTAATGGGTGATGTCGGCAACAGCCTCGGCGGGGTTGGCGTAGCGGCGCTGCCAGACCCGCTCCATTTTCAGGTTCAGGAAGAACCGCTCCATCACCGCGTTGGGCAGACTCAACTTCCAAGTGCAACACCTCACAGAGCGTAGGGTGTTGCGATGGGAAGACAGTACAGTCATCTGAGTAGTGAGGAACGCGCGGTGCTTCAGGTCGAACGCGATCGGGGAACGAGTCTTCGTGGGATCGGTCGCCGCCTGGGGCGTAGCGCATCGACGCTGAGCCGCGAGATCCGGCGTCTGGACAGCGGCGTGTACTCGGCGCATGCGGCAGCCCTGGTGTATCGATCGCGGCGATCGCGCAGCGTACGAGCACGCAGGCTGATCGCGGGCGCGGTGCTGTTCGAGTTCGTCCACGACCGTCTTGTGTTCGATCGCTGGTCGCCGCAGCAGATCGCGGCCACACTGCGGGACATGCATCCAGACGACGCCAGCCAGCGGGTCAGTCACGAGACGATCTACGCGGCCATCTACGCGCATCCGCGCGGCGGCCTGAAGCAGGCCCTGGTCGATGCATTGCGCCAGAGCAAGCCCACGCGAGGCCGCAGGCGCACCACAGCAGCGGCGCGCACCTGGGTACCGGAGGAGCTGCGCATCGTGCATCGGCCCGAAGCGGTGGAACAGCGCCTGCTGCCGGGGCATTGGGAGGGCGACCTGATCAAGGGCGCGTTCAACCGGTCCTGCGTGGGCACGCTGGTCGAGCGCAAGACACGCTTCGTGGTGCTGTGCAGGATGGATGGCTGCACCGCGGACGCCGCGCTGGAAGGCTTCACTCGCCAGATGAAGAAGCTGCCGGCCTTCCTGCGCGAGAGCCTGACCTACGACCGCGGAACGGAACTGACCTGTTACGAGGAGCTGATGCGACGGTTGAACATCGACGTGTGGTTCGCCGATCCGTATGCGCCGTGGCAGCGGGGCAGCAACGAGAACACCAATGGCCTGCTGCGCCAGTTCCTGCCCAAGGGCGTGGACTTGTCGCAAGCGAGCCAGGAGTACCTCAATCACGTCGCCAAGCTGATGAATGGGCGTCCTCGCCAGACATTAGGCTGGGCCACGCCGGCAGCGGCCATGGAGAAGGAAATCCTCGCCTTCAAATCACGTGTTGCACTTGATTCTTGAGACCGCCTTGTCCCAGCAATTGCCCCGGCGGCTCATGCTGGCGAGCAGACCGTGGCGTGCCAGTAGGTCGCGGTGGGCCTGGCTGGCGTATTGGCTTCCACGGTCGGTATGCACGATCAGCCCCGGCTTGGGCTGGCGCAGGGCGATGGCCATCTGCAAGGCGGTGCAGACCAGCTCGGCAGGCATGTTCGGGGCCATCGCCCAGCCGACCACCTTGCGTGAGTACAGGTCCAGCACCGCGGCCAGGTACAGCCAGCCGCGCTCGGTGCGGATGTAGGTGATGTCGGCCACCCAGGCCTGGTCGGGGGCTTCCGGGTTGAAGCGCCGATCCAGAAGGTTGTCGGCTACCGGCATCTCGTGCCGGCTGTCGGTGGTATGGACGAACTTGCGCTTCCAGCGCGCCTTCAGCCCCTGCTGCTTCATCAGGCGGCGGACCCGATAGCGACCGGCGGGCAGGCCCTGGGCCTTCAGGGCGGCGCACAGCCGGCGGCTGCCGTAGTTGCCGCCGCTAGCCTGGAAGGCCGATTGCAAGGGCGCCGTGAGGGCGCAGGCCCTCGGCGCTGACCGCCGCCGAGCGGCATACACCCCAGAACGGCTCACGCCCACAAGCCGGCACAACCGGGTGGTGTCGGCCTTCTCCTGCCACTGATGGATCATCTGCTGGATCACTTCAGTTCCCGGGCGAAGAAGGCCGATGCTTTTTTTAGGATCGACACATCCTCGCCTAGGGATTGTCATCAATTGTTCGGATAGGCGATGCTTGTTGCCCCTTTCTTTCCTGCACACCCCTGCAATGGCACGCCGCTACGCCCTGCGAGACGATCAGTGGGATCGCATCCGTGACCTGCTCCCCGGCCGAGCCGGCCATGTGGGTGTGACCGCCAAGGACAACCGGCTGTTTGTCGAAGCCGTGCTCTACCGCTACCGAGCCGGCATCCCCTGGCGGGATCTGCCTGAGCGCTTCGGCGACTTCCGCGTGATCCACCTGCGGCATAGCCGCTGGAGCCGGTCCGGCGTCTGGCAACGCGTGTTCCACGCCCTGTCAGAGGAGGCGGACAATGAGTACGCGATGATCGACAGCACCATCGTCCGGGCGCATCAGCACAGCGCCGGGGCAAAAGGGGGGCGCCGCAGGCCATCGGACGCAGCCGAGGCGGGCTAAGCAGCAAGATCCACGCCGTGGTCGATGCACTGGGCAATCCGGTGGCGTTTCATCTGACCGCAGGCCAGGCGTCGGATCTGGAAGGTGCAGATGCGTTGCTGTCGCAACTGTCGGTCGGCGCCCTGCTCGCTGACCGCGCCTACGATGCCAGGGCACGTGTCATCGAGCCGATGCAGCGGCAGGGGACGCAGATTGTCATCCCCTCCCATCCAACGCGCAAAGTGCAGCGCGACTACGACCGGGTGCTGTACAAGGATCGACACCTGATCGAGAACTTCTTTGCCAAACTCAAGCAGTACCGGGCCATTGCCACCCGATACGACAAGACCGCCGGCAACTTCCTCGGCGCGATTTACTGGATCGCCTCTGTCATCCTGCTTAATTGATGACACGCCCTAGCCGCTGGTTCTCACGCTCCAGTTGGCGGATGCGTTGCTGCTCGGGGGTCAGCGGCCTGCCTTGTCCCGGCTGGCCAGCCTGCTCGGCCTCGGACTGGGACAACCACCGGCGCACCGCGCTATCGACCAGGTCCAGGTCGCGGCACACCTGGCCCACACTCAGGCCTTGGTCTTGGATCATCTGCACCACCTGTAGCTTGAAGGCGGTGTCGAAAGTTCTACGGCTACGGCTACGGGGCGTCATGTCGTTCAAAGTCCTCGTTGGAGATGATCATCCCCTATCGAGGTGTCCACGAGAATTAGACCAGGACAGGGCCACTGGCAATGCGACTTGGGCGGTGTGCCCCTGCATCGCTTTCACGAAAGCTGTAAGCGCTTCGGCGTCTCCGGGCGTGCCGTCGGTCTTATAGATGCCGCGCCTTACGTCGGCGGTGAACTCCCGAACCGGTTCGCCCTTCTGGCGCGGTGCACTTGTCGGCTCGTGGAGGGCGTCCCGCAATCCGGGCACCGTGAGTTTTTTCAGCCAGTCCGCCATTGCCTCGCCCCGTCGCGCTGCTGCAAAGAGGTCAGCATATCGGGCTCCCCATGCGTAAGCATAGGCGCGGGCCTGGTCAGGGTCGCGGGTGTGCAGGCTCCGCTTGATGATGCGCAGGCCAAAGGTGGCGTGCAGGTCTGCCGGGACGACCAGGCGGAAGTGCCACATGCCGGAGGGGTGGCGCAGGAGATGATGGGGTAGGCGCATAGGGTTGGATTGACCAACCGAATTGACCAAGCGACCCGAACCCTGAAAAGACAAAACCCCCTATTTCTAGGGGGTCTGCTTATAAGTGGCGGAGTGGACGGGACTCGAACCCGCGACCTCCGGCGTGACAGGCCAGCATTCTAACCAACTGAACTACCACTCCGCTTTTGGAACTTGCCGCTCGGTGCTTTGGTGGGTGCTGAGGGTTTCGAACCCCCGACCCTCTCCGTGTAAAGGAGACGCTCTACCGCTGAGCTAAGCACCCTAGCGAGTCGATTAGTTTACGGCATCCTTCAGCGCTTTGCCAGCCTTGAAGGTCGGATTCTTCGACGCGGCGATCTTGATCGAGTCGCCGGTCTTCGGGTTGCGGCCGGTACGCTCGGCACGGTCGCGCACCTGGAAGGTGCCGAAGCCCACGAGGGTCACGCTGTCGCCCTTCTTGAGCGCCTTGGTGACTTCGGACACGAAGGCGTCGACGGCGCGACCGGCTTCGGCCTTGGAGATATCCGCAGCGGCGGCGATAGCGTCGTTCAGTTCGGCTTTATTCATTTCTTGATGACTCCATGTGCGGCAGAAAACCGCGGAATTGAGGATCGGGTGTCGGCTTGGCCTGCCTCGTCTGGGACGAGGCCCCGATTGATTTTTCACTACCAAGCACGCCCGTTCGCGGTGCTCGCAAGTCGTGCATTTATACCAGCGGCCTCCCACCCACGCAAGCCGAAAAGCCAGCAACGGCGCGGGTTTGGGCCATTTGGGCGGGCGCGGTTCAGCGCCCTTCAGTGCTTGACGCGCGCGCTCGAGGATGCTTTCGGCTTGGGCTTGCGGCGTACCGGCGCCGCGTCGCCAGCGGCCACCGCCTTCGGCTTCAACGGCGTCTCCAGCGCCAGGTCGAGCACTTCGTCGATCCACTTGACCGGCACGATCTTCAGATCGCGGGTGACGTTGTCCGCGATGTCGGCCAGATCCTTGCGGTTTTCCTCCGGGATGATCACCGTGTGGATGCCGCCGCGCAGCGCCGCCAGCAGCTTCTCCTTGAGTCCGCCGATGGCCGAGACGCGGCCGCGCAAGGTGATTTCGCCGGTCATCGCCACATCGGCCTTGACCGGCACCTTGGTCAGCATCGACACCAGCGAGGTCACCATCGCGATGCCGGCGCTGGGGCCGTCCTTCGGCGTGGCACCGTCGGGCACGTGCAGATGCACGTCGTGCTTCTGCAGGAAGTCGACCTCGATGCCGAGCCGCTCGGCGCGCGAACGCACCACCGACAGCGCCGCCGAGGCCGACTCCTTCATCACGTCGCCGAGCTGGCCGGTCAGGATCACCGCGCCCTTGCCCGGGACCAGGGTCGATTCGATCTGCAGCAGGTCGCCGCCGACCTCGGTCCAGGCCAGGCCGGTAACCAGGCCGACCTCGTTCTGCTCCTCGGCGCGGCCGAAATCGAAGCGGCGCACGCCCAGGTACTTGTCCAGATTCCTGGAGCCGACGCTGACCCGCACCTTGTCCTTGCGCGCCGCCGCGCCCTTCTTCGCCGGCGCCTTCTTGGCGAGCGCCGGCTGCGGCCCGGCCAACGCGATTTCCTTGACCACCTTGCGGCAGATCTTGGCGACTTCGCGCTCGAGGTTGCGCACGCCGGACTCGCGCGTGTAGTAGCGCACGATGTCGCGGATCGCGTCGGCGGCGATCTCCAGCTCGTCGCCCTTCAGGCCGTTGGCCTTCAGCTGCTTGGGCACCAGGTAGCGCATGGCGATGGCCAGCTTCTCGTCCTCGGTGTAGCCGGGGATGCGGATCACCTCCATGCGGTCGAGCAGCGGGCCGGGGATGTTCAGCGAGTTGGAGGTCGCCACGAACATCACTTCGGACAGGTCCAGGTCCACTTCCAGGTAGTGGTCGTTGAATGCGTTGTTCTGCTCCGGATCTAGCACTTCCAGCAGCGCCGAGGACGGATCGCCGCGGAAGTCCATCGACATCTTGTCGATCTCGTCGAGCACGAACAGCGGGTTCTTGCTGCTGACCTTGTTGAGGTTCTGCACGATGCGGCCCGGCATCGAACCGACGTAGGTGCGCCGATGCCCGCGGATCTCCGCCTCGTCGCGCACGCCGCCCAGCGACATGCGCACGAACTTGCGGTTGGTCGCCTTGGCGATGGACTGGCCGAGCGAGGTCTTGCCGACGCCGGGCGGGCCGACCAGGCACAGGATCGGGCCCTTCATCTGCTTCACCCGCGACTGCACCGCCAGATATTCCAGGATGCGGTCCTTGACCTTCTCCAGGCCGTAGTGATCGGCGTCCAGCGTTTCCTGCGCGACCTTCAGGTCCTTGCGCACCTTGCTGCGCTTGTTCCACGGCACGCCCAGCAGCCAGTCGAGATAGTTGCGCACGACCGCGGCCTCGGCCGACATCGGCGACATCTGCTTGAGCTTGTTGAGCTCGGCCTTGGCCTTGGTTTCCACCGGCTTGGGCATGCCCGCCTCGGCGATCTTGCGCGCCAGTTCCTCCAGCTCGCCGGGCGCGTCGTCCAGATCGCCCAGCTCCTTCTGGATCGCCTTCATCTGCTCGTTGAGGTAGTACTCGCGCTGGCTCTTCTCCATCTGCGACTTGACCCGGCCGCGGATGCGCTTCTCCAGCTGTTGCACGTCGATCTCGCCATCGACCAGGCCGACCAGCATCTCCAGCCGCTCGCCCACTTCCAGGGTTTCCAGCAGGCGCTGCTTGTCGGCCAGGCGCACGCCGATGTGCGCGGCGATGGTGTCGGCCAGGCGCCCGGGTTCGTCGATGCCCGACAGCGTCTGCAGCAGCTCCGGCGGCAGCTTGCGATTGGTCTTGACGTACTGCTCGAACAGCGACATCAGCGAACGCGCGATCGCCTCGACTTCGCGCTCCTCGCGCGACCCGGCCGCATCGATCTCGCTGCCTTCGCCCTGCAGCGCGCCGTCGCGCTCGACCACCTTGTCGACGCTGACCCGCGACAGCCCCTCAACCAGCACCTTGATGGTGCCGTCGGGCAGCTTCAGCAATTGCAGCACCTGCGCCAGGGTACCGACGTTGTACAGGTCGGCGGCCAGCGGGTCGTCGGTCTCGGCGGATTTCTGCGCGACCAGCAGGATGCGCTTGTCGGCCTCCATCGCGTGCTCGAGCGCGCGCATCGACTTGTCGCGGCCGACGAACAGCGGGATGACCATGTGCGGGAAGACCACGACGTCGCGCAACGGCAGGACCGGAAGATCGAGGACTTCGGATTGGGACTGGGCCATGAGGGTTCCGATGTGGGAGGCGAGAATGCGGAAAAGGCGGGCATAAAAATGCCGATGGCCCCGTTATGGGGCCATCGGCTGGACGATGCAAGGGGAGCGGAAAAGCCCCTTTTCTTTCAAGCGTTTAGCCAATCGCGAAGGCCACCGCAGGACAGCGCCGCGGCTTCACCCGACACTCACTCGGCGGAGGCCACCTTCGGCGCCGGCGGCGGGGTCTGGTAGATCAGGTACGGCTCGGACTTGTGCTCGATCACCGACTCGTCCACCACCACCTTGCTGACGTTTTCCTGCGACGGCAGCTCGTACATCGTATCCAGCAGCACCGACTCGACGATGGTGCGCAGGCCGCGCGCGCCGGTCTTGCGCTTGAGCGCCTTCTTGGCGATGGCCAACAGCGCGTCGGGCCGGAATTCCAGCTCCACGCCTTCCATCTCGAACAGCTTCTTGAACTGCTTGGTGATCGCGTTCTTCGGCTCGGTCAGGATCCGGATCAGCGCCGGCTCGTCCAGTTCCTCGAGCGTGGCGACCACCGGCAGGCGGCCGACGAACTCGGGGATCAGACCGAACTTGATCAGGTCTTCCGGCTCCACTTCCGCCAGGATCTTGCCGACTTCGCGCTTGCGCTCGGAACTCTTCACCTTGGCGCCGAAGCCGATGCCGCCGACGTCGTTGGAGCGCTGCTGGATCACCTTGTCCAGGCCGGCGAACGCGCCGCCGCAGATGAACAGGATGTTCTTGGTGTCCACCTGCAGGAATTCCTGCTGCGGATGCTTGCGTCCGCCCTGCGGCGGCACCGAGGCGACCGTGCCTTCGATCAGCTTCAGCAGCGCCTGCTGCACGCCTTCGCCGGACACGTCGCGGGTGATCGACGGGTTCTCGCTCTTGCGCGAGATCTTGTCGATCTCGTCGATGTAGACGATGCCCTGCTGCGCCTTGTCGACGTCGTAGTCACACTTCTGCAGCAGCTTCTGGATGATGTTCTCCACGTCCTCGCCGACGTAGCCGGCCTCGGTCAGCGTGGTCGCATCGGCGATCGTGAACGGCACGTTGAGCAGGCGCGCCAGCGTTTCGGCCAGCAGCGTCTTGCCCGAACCGGTCGGACCGACCAACAGGATGTTGGATTTGGCCAGCTCGACTTCGTCGTTCTTCTGGCGGCTCTCGATGCGCTTGTAGTGGTTGTACACGGCCACGGCGAGCGTGCGCTTGGCGCGCAGCTGCCCGATCACGTACTGGTCCAGCACCTCGAGGATTTCCTTGGGCTTGGGCAGGCTGCTGCGTGCGGACTGCGCCTTCTCCTCGAGCTCCTCGCGGATGATGTCGTTGCACAGCTCGACGCATTCGTCGCAGATGAACACGCTCGGCCCGGCGATCAGCTTACGGACCTCGTGTTGACTCTTGCCGCAGAACGAGCAGTACAGAATCTTGTTGCTGTCGCCGGAACGGCCTTGCCGGTCTTCGCTCATTGCTTCGCTTACCCAGTTACCCCACCCGATGAACGGGGGTTCGATTTCGAGAATAACACAGGGCCGGGAGGACGCTAGCCCGGCCCCGACCCTGCGGAATACGCTGCGTTTTGCAGTACATGCAAGCCTTATGCCGGCTGAATCGACTCTTCCGGACGGCGCTCCAGCACCTGGTCGACCAGCCCGTAGGTCTGCGCGTCGAAGGCGCTCTTGAAGTTGTCGCGCTCGGTATCGCGGGCGATGGTTTCCAGCGACTGGCCGGTGTGCTTGGCCAGGATTTCGTTCAGCCGCGAGCGCAGAGTCAGGATCTCGCGCGCGTGGATGTCGATGTCGGTGGCCTGGCCCTGGAAGCCGCCCAGCGGCTGGTGGATCATCACCCGCGAGTTCGGCAGCGCATAGCGCTTGCCGGCCGCGCCCGAGGCCAGCAGCAGCGCGCCCATCGAGGCGGCCTGGCCGACGCAGATGGTGCTCACGTCCGGCTTGATGTACTGCATCGTGTCGTAGATGGCCATGCCGGCGGTGACCACGCCGCCCGGCGAGTTGATGTAGATGCTGATGTCCTTTTCCGGGTTGTCCGCTTCCAGGAACAGCATCTGCGCCACGATCACGTTGGCCATGTGGTCGTCGATCGGACCGACCAGGAAGATCAGCCGCTCCTTCAGCAGGCGCGAATAGATGTCGTAGGCACGCTCGCCGCGGCTGGTCTGCTCGACCACCATCGGAACCAGATTCAAGGCCTTGGTCACATTGTCCACGCGGGAACTCCTGCTTTGTGTATTCCCTGCACGGGGATGTGCAGGGCTTCGCATCTTGTCTCGCCCCCGCGGTTGCGGCGGGGACTCCAGCATTTCGTCTTCAACCCGCATGCAATATGCGGGCCGTCGCGAACGTCGCATTACTGCCGGATCGCTTCCTGGAACGTCATCGCCTGCTCGGTGTGCTGGGCGCGCTCAGCGATCCAGTCGATCACCTGCTCTTCCATCACTCGGCTCTGCAGTCCACCCATCAATTGGGGATCGTTGCGGTACATCTCAATGACCTGTTCCGGCTCTTCGTAGGTCGAGGCGATCAGGCGCAGCGTCTCCGAGACCCGCTTGGGGTCCAGGCGCAGCTCGTGGCGACGGGCGACCTCGCCGACCAGCAGGCCGACCAGCACGCGCTTGCGCGCCGCGTCGACGAAGCCCTGGTGGGCATCGTCCGGCACCTGGCCCGGGTCGCGGCCGGAGCGGCGCAGCTGCTCCACCTGCTGCGCCAGCATCGAGCGCGCCTCGTTCTCGACCAGCCGCGGCGGCATTTCCACCGACGCGTAGGCGGCGATCAGCTGCTCGCCGACCTCGCGCCGCAGCCGGTTCATCAGCGCGCCCTTGAGCTCGCGCTCCAGGTTGATGCGGATGTCCTTGCGGAACTGCTCGGCATCGCCGCTCTTCACGCCGAAGCTCTTGATGAATTCCTTGTCCACCTCCGGCAACACCGGGGCGGCGACTTCGACCGCCTTCACGTGCACCTGGACCTGCTTGCCGGCGAACTGCGGCACGCGCCAGTCGGCCGGAAAATCGACCGTCAGCGTCTTTTCCTCGTCCTTGGACAGGCCGACCAGGCCCTGCTCGATCGCCGGAAACATGGCGCCCGAACCGATCACGCTGCTGCCCTTCTCCACGCCCTCGGCGGGCAGGCGCTCGTCGCCGGCCTGCGACCAGGTTTCCAGGGTCACCAGGTCGCCGTCCTGCGCCGCACGCCCGGCGGACTGCCAGGTGCGGCGCTGCAGGCGCAGGTTCTCGATCATCTGCTCGATGTCGGCCTCGGTGACCTCGGCGGTGTGGCGGATCACTTCCAGCTTGGCCACGTCGATGTCGCCGAACTCCGGCACCACTTCGAAGGTCGCCACGAACTGCAGCTCGTTGTCGTCGGCGCGGTCGATGCGCGGATTGCCGGCCAGGCGCAGCGCGTGCTCGCGCACCGCCGAGTCGAAGCTCTCGCGCAGCAGGCCGTCCAGCGCCTCGGCGCGGATCTGCGGCCCGAAGCGCTGCTCGATCACCTTCGGCGGAATCTTGCCGGGACGGAAGCCCTTGATCCGCGCGGTGCGCGCGACTTCGCGCAGGCGCCCGCCGATCTGGGTCTCCAGGCGCTCCTCCGGCAGGGTGAAGGTCAGACGCCGTTCCAAGGTACCGGTGGTTTCGATCGAAGCTTGCATGTGGACTCCTGCCACCGGGAGCCCACGGCTCTCGGCACGATGTAGAAAGACGGGTTGACGCGGGCACGGGACGGCCGCCGCAGCCGGATAGTTTCGCCTATTCCCGCGGCGCCTGCCAGCGCACCCGGTCGGCCGGCGCTGGCGCTGGCCCGGCGCAGCGGGGTGCGGACGGGAGCCATGGGGTGCGGCGGGCCGCGCAAGCGGCGCCGGGATGGTGCGAAAGAGGGGACTCGAACCCCTACGCCTTGCGGCACTGGTACCTAAAACCAGGGCGTCTACCAATTCCGCCACTTTCGCGCTGCGGCGCCTGAGCGCGCGCCTGCGCATTGTTGCAGGCCTGCCGGCAAAGAAAAAGGCGCCCGACGCAGCGGATGCCGCCCGGCCCGGTCGGCCGCCGGAGATGCGGGACCTGCACGCGACAAGCGGGAACAGACCCGGATTTATCTTGAATCAACCACTTAAGGCACGAACCCTCACGAGAAGACGCCCTGTAGAGCGGCTTCTGTGCGGCCTGCAATCGGAGCCGTTACCGGCGAAACGGTTTCGGCGGGGCATCGGCGCCCAGCTCATGCCCGACGGCCAGGGCGAGGAACGCCGACCGGTTCATCCGGCGACTGGCAGCGGCTGCATCGATCTTTCCGACCCACCAGACACAATCTTGCACACCCCTACACAAGTTCCGAACTCATAAACCCCCGGCCATCGCCCTACGTGCGGTGACGGGGCTTCTCGAAATGCCGCCCGCGCGGAGCGCGCGCACTGTCGGCAGGCCGCCAGCTGGCGCCGCGCGGCGTAACCTGACTGCCCGTCAGGCGCTACGCCACGCCGCGTTGCGACCCGAGGCGACGCTGGAGGCGACGCTGGCGATCGCGGCGGCGCAGGACTGAGCGACTCGCCCGCATTTGGATTTGCACGCCGTGGCCAGCATGCCCTCGCGCCTGCTCGGCACATACAAAAACAGCCGCTTGGCTTGCGCCAAGTGGCTGTTCGATTTGGTGGGCCGTCAAGGATTCGAACCTTGGACCTATTGATTAAGAGTCAACTGCTCTACCAACTGAGCTAACGGCCCTGAAACTGAGTCGCACACTTTATGTGCTTTTTTGCTTCGTTGCAACACCCCGCGAAGCAGCGGGTCACGCGATCAATGGGGTGGCTGAGGGGACTCGAACCCCCGACATCTGGAATCACAATCCAGTACTCTAACCAGCTGAGCTACAGCCACCATTGAACTCTTGCAACACCCTGCCCGGCACCGGTGTGGCGCGCCCGACAGGAATCGAACCTGTAACCGCCGGCTTAGAAGGCCGGTGCTCTATCCGGTTGAGCTACGGGCGCCCGGGCCGGATTGTCGCATTCCTCTCCGCCGTTGGACATCGAATTGGTCGGGGTAGAGGGATTCGAACCCCCGACATCCTGCTCCCAAAGCAGGCGCGCTACCAGACTGCGCTATACCCCGGCGGAACATCCCTCGTGGCCGAGGCCGGAAAGGTCGGCTATTGTGGGAACCTCGCGGCCAAGTGTCAACCGCACGCGTCGTCACCGGCGCCTGCGCTATCCTCGCCACTTGCGGCCGATACCGGCCAATCGTCTTTTTTACAGGGAGAAACAGCATGATCCGCAGCGGCAACCCCGCCTTGAAGGAATCCACCTTCCTCGACCTCGGCAGCGGCGCAGTGGTCTCGCGCGACGGCGAGTCGATGACCCTGAACGGCACCATCCACAAGACCGGCGCGCTATTGCTGCTGACCGTGCTGACGGCGGTGTTCGCGTGGAGCCAGTCGATCTCGGTCGATGGCGCCGGCAACGAAGTGATCGCGCCGGGCATCATCGGCTACGTGCTGGGCGGCGCCATCGGCGGCTTCGTGCTGGCCATGATCACCACCTTCAAGAAGACCTGGGCGCCGATCACCGCACCGCTGTATGCGCTGGTGGAAGGTTTCTTCCTGGGTTCGATCTCGGCGCTGTACGAACACCGCTTCAACGGCATCGTGCTGCAGGCGGTGCTGCTGACCTTCGGCACCCTGTTCGCGCTGCTGTTCGCCTACCGCAGCGGGCTGATCAAGGCCACCGAGAACTTCAAGCTGGGCGTGGTGGCCGCCACCGGCGGCATCGCGCTGGTGTACCTGGCAACCATCGTGCTGGGCTTGTTCAATATCCAGATCCCCTACATCCACGCCTCCGGCACGGTCGGCATCGTGTTCAGCCTGTTCGTGGTGGTGGTGGCAGCGTTGAACCTGGTGCTGGACTTCGACTTCATCGAAACCGGCGTGGAACAGGGCGCACCCAAGTACATGGAGTGGTACGGCGCGTTCGGGCTGATGGTCACCCTGGTGTGGCTGTACATCGAGTTCCTGCGGCTGCTGTCGAAATTGCAGTCGCGGAACTGAGCGGGACTCGGGAAGTCTCGCAGTCCCGGTCCTGGCCGGCAGCAAAAAAAGCCCCGCGCGGCTAGGCGCGGGGCTGCAGACGTTCCGGCATCCAGGGCGTCCTGCCCTGCTGCCGATCCGTTCGGGGTCGACGCTTGCGCGGCGGCGCCGTCCAGGCGCGCGCCGCGCAGCGGACGGATCAGTAGTCCGCGGTCAGGGTGACGCCCGAGAACGTGCTGTACGCCTTGAGCCGCACGTAGTACGTGCCGGCGCTGGGCGAGCTGAAGGTGCAGGTTTCGCTGTTGCCGTTGAGGTAGGGACGGCAGCCGTAGCTGCTGTCGGTCGGCGCGCTGCCCAGACGCACGTACAAATCCGCATCGCCGCTGCCGCCGGAGATGGTCACGGTCAGCGAGCTGACCCCGGACGGCACCGTCACCGTGTAGTTCAACTCCGAGCCGGTGCTGGCGCCCAGCCCGGTGACCGGCACGCCGTCCTGCAGCGTGTTGCCGGTGGGAGGCGGGGTGCCACCCAGCGCGGCGGTCACCGCCGCGTTGGCGTCGAGTAGGCCGGCGCCGCAGCCCTGCGAGCAGGAGAAGCTGGCCGCGCTGCTCTTGATGGTGCTTTCCACCTGCGCCGGCGTCAGCGGCGTCGGCGCGACCGACTGCATCAGTGCGACCACGCCGGCCACGTGCGGCGTCGCCATCGAGGTGCCGTTGTAGGACGCGTAGCTCGCATTGCCCGGGGTGGTGGTGCCGTCGTTGAGCGTGGACAGGATGCTCGACCCCGGCGCGGAAATGTCGATGCCGCTGCCGTAGTTCGAGTAGCTGGCCTTGGCGCGCGAGGAGGTGGTGGCCGCCACCGCGATCACGTTGGCGCAGTTGGCCGGCACCGAACCGGAGACGTTGGCGGCGCTGTTGCCGGCCGCCACCACCACGGTGGTGCCGCGGTTGACCGCGCCGTTGATCGCGTTCTGATAGGTGGTCGAGCAAGTGCCGCTGCCGCCCAGCGACATGTTGATCACTTCCGCCGGGGTGGTGTTGGCCGGCACGCCGCTGACGGTGCCGCCGGAAGCCCAGGCGATCGCGTCGGCGATGTCGGAGGTGTAGCCGCCGCACTTGCCGAGCACGCGCACCGGCAGGATCTTGGCATTGAATGCGGTACCGGCGACGCCGGTGCTGTTGTTGGTCACCGCGGCGATGGTGCCGGCGACATGCGTGCCGTGCCAGCTGGAATTGGACGCCGACGAACCGGAATAGCACTCGTCGGCCGCCGCCCAGTCGCCTTCGTCGGCCGGATTGCTGTCGCGGCCGTTGCCGTCGCGCGCGCGGTCCGCATCGCTGACGAAATCATAGCCCTGCAGGATGTTGGCGTTGAGGTCCGGATGGCTGGTGATGCCGGTATCGATCACCGCCACGACCACGCCGGTGCCGGTGGCCTGATCCCACGCTGGACGCACGTTGATGCCTGCCGTGGTGGTGCCGAAGGCCCACTGGCTGGACAGGCTGGAATCGTTCGGGGTCAGCGCGATGGTCATGCGCTGGTCGACTTCGACGTATTCGACGTTCGGGTCGGCGGCCAGCCGGCGCATCAACGTCTCGGCTTCGGCATGGTCCAGCGCCCGGTCGGCCTTGATCACTTCCGGGCCGACCGCCAGGCGGCGCAGGCTGGTCAGGCCCAGCGCGCGGCCGTTCTTGGCCGGCATCGCCGCGGCGACCGATTGCAGCGTCGCGCGCAGCGTCGGCGAAGTGGCGGCGGACGCACTTGCGATGCCGACGGGCGCGGCATCGCGGGTCTTGACGATGAAGCGTTGCACGGTCGGCTCGGCGGACAGGCCGGAGAGGTTGACGTCGCCGGCGAACGCCGGCGTCGCCAGCAACAGCGAAGTCAATGCGGACGCTCCAAGCACGAGCAGCCAAGGACGCTGACGCGAACCACGTTGCGAAATTTCGGACATTCGGAACTTCCTTTTCGTTGATTGCCACCTGACGGCGATTTTTCGCACTGCGGATTGCCTAAACAGGCACTGAATCCAGATGCAGCACGATCCCAGACCGGCTCCTTGTTGCCAGCCGTTCATCCGACGCTATCTCAATACAGCCGGGTATGGACGAGGCATTTATCGTCCAAAATCCATAAGCGTGACGGCCATCAACATAAAGGATCGTATCTCTTTCGCTTTTCGCGACAAGACGACGCCGAAATTGACACGCAGAGACAGTCTCGGGACATTTTCTTGCAGCGCGGCGCGATCGCGCGCGACAGGTGCCATCGGCCTCTGTCAACCATGGGATGCCTTGGGATGCCTTGGGATACCGACAGAGCGGCCTGACGCGCCTGGCGGCGGCAGCGCCCGGATCATGGCGAGTGGACGAAGGAAAGTTCGACGCTGGGCGCGGTCTGCGCCACGCCCAGCTCGGCGCCCGCCAGTGCCGGCGGGCGAAGAACGCCAGGACTCAGCCCAGGCGCAGCAACCAGCCGTGGCAATCGGCCACGCGGCCGTACTGGATGTCGGTCAGTTCCTGGCGCAGCGACAGGGTCACCGGGCCAGCCGGCGCGGCCAGGTCGCCGACCGCGAAATCCTTGCCCTTCAGCTGGCCGATCGGGGTCACCACCGCGGCGGTGCCGCAGGCGAAGATCTCGGCGATCGCGCCGGAAGCCACGCCGTCGCGCCATTCGTCGATGCTCACCTGGCGCTCGACCACGTTCATGCCGCGATCGCGCGCCAATTGCAGGATGCTGTCGCGGGTGATGCCCTCCAGGATGCTGCCGGACAGCGCCGGGGTGACCAGGCTGCCGTCGCGCATCACCAGGAACACGTTCATCCCGCCCAGCTCTTCCAGATACTTGCCTTCGACCGGGTCCAGGAACAGCACCTGCGAGCAGCCCTGCGCCTGCGCCTGCTGCTGCGGCAGCAAGGAGGCGGCGTAATTGCCGCCGCACTTGGCCGCGCCGGTGCCGCCCTTGGCAGCGCGCGCATAGTCGGTGGACAGCCAGATCGCCACCGGCGCCACGCCCTTGGCGAAGTAGGCGCCGGCCGGGCTGGCGATGACGTAGTAGCCGGCCTTCTGCGCCGCGCGCACCCCCAGGAACGCCTCGTTGGCGATCATGAAGGGACGGAAGTACAGGCTGGTTTCCGGCGCCGACGGCACCCAGGTGGCATCGACCGCGATCAGCTGGCGCAGCGATTCGACGAACAGCTCCACCGGCAGCTCCGGCAGCGCCAGGCGCTGCGCCGAACGCTGCAGGCGCTTGCCGTTGGCCTCCGGACGGAAGGTCCAGATCGAGCCGTCGGCATGGCGGTAGGCCTTGATGCCCTCGAAGATCTCCTGGCCGTAGTGCAGCACCGAGGCGGCCGGATCCAGCGCCAGCGGGCCGTAGGCGCGCACCTGGGCATCGTGCCAGCCCTGCTCGCGGTCCCACTCGATGGCGACCATGTGGTCGGTGAAATAGTTGCCGAAGCCCGGCGCGGCGAGGATCTGCACGCGCTGCTCGGCGCTGCGCGCGGTGGTGGACGGGATCAGGCGGAACTGCGAAGACGGCTCGGTAGCGGACACCGGGGTTTCCTGTGGTAGTCGAGGGACGGCCGTGCCGCTGCGTCATCCGGACGCAGCGGCGGCGCCTGCTCCCGGCCCCGGCTCGGCGCGTTGCGCGCGGGTCAGAGCATGCCGGTTTCCAGGCGCGCGGCCTCGGACATCATATGCCGGCCCCACGGCGGATCGAACACCAGCTCGACATCGGCCTCGGCGATGGTCGGGATCAGCTCCAGCTTGCTGCGCACGTCGTCGACCAGGATCTCGCCCATGCCGCAGCCCGGCGCGGTCAAGGTCATTTTCACCTCGACCGTGCGCTGGCCGTCCTCGCGCGGCTGCACGCCGACTTCGTAGACCAGGCCCAGATCGACGATGTTGAACGGGATCTCCGGATCGAAGCAGGTGCGCAGCTGTTGCCAGATCAGCGCCTCGACCTGCTCGTCGCTGGCGCCGTCGGGCAGGTCCAGGCCCGGCGGCGGCTCCTTGCCGATCGCGTCGCCGTCCTTGCCGGCGATGCGGAACAGGTTGCCTTCCACGAATACCGTGTAGCTGCCGCCCAGCGCCTGGGTGATATAGCCGTAGCTGCCGGCCGGCAGGGTCACCGCGTCGCCCTGCGGCACCATCACCGCCGCGCAATCGCGTTCGAATTGGACAGGTTCGCTGCTGCGTGAGTACATGGGGGCGATATGGGGGCAGGCCCCGCCGGTGCAAGTCGTGCAGTTTATCCGAGTGCGCGGGCAACGCGGCGAAGGGTATCCTGTGCGGATTCTCCGGGAACATCGCATGCCGCCCTCCTCCACGCCGGCCAGGACCTCGCACTGGCTATGGCCCTTGCTGCTGTGCCTGGGCGGCTTCACCGCCCTGATCGCCTGGATGCTGGTCGCCCTGAGCCTGGGCCGCCAGTCCGGCTGGATGGCAGTGCTGGTGGCGCTGGAGATCGCGTGGATGCTGCGCCTGGGCACGCTGCCGCGCGGCAGGCTGCGCATCGCCGTGGCGGTGCTCGCCACCGCGCTGGTCATCGCCGCCGCCAACTGGGGCATCGCCGCCGCGCACGTGGGCGCGGGACTGGGCCTGGATCCGTGGGATTCGTCGCTGAAGCTGGGCGCGCGCTACGCGTGGACGCTGACCGTATTGGCCAACCGCCCCGGCGACGCGCTGTGGCTGTGCATCGGCCTGGTCGTGGCGTATTTCAGCGCGCGCTGATGGCGGTGGCCGCGGCTGCAACCGCTGCTACAGGCCTCCCTGAAACACTTGGTAGAAGCGGCTGCAGCCGCGACTGCCGGCCACGACCGATGCGCGGCCCAGGCACCCGCCCGCGCCTGTTGCCGGCGACGCTCAATGCCCGCCGTCGAGCGCCTTCAGTTCGCTGACCAGCGCGCCGGCCGCCTCGGCGCCGTCGCCGTACAGCATGCGCGTGTTGTCGGCGTAGAACAGCGCGTTCTCGATCCCGGCGAAGCCGGTGCCCTTGCCGCGCTTGATCACCACGACGTTCCTGGAATTGACCACGTCCAGGATCGGCATGCCGTAGATCGGGCTGGCCGGATCGGTCTTGGCGACCGGGTTGACCACGTCGTTGGCGCCGATCACCAGCGACACGTCGGTGCTGGGGAACTCGGGATTGACGTCGTCCATGTCGGCGATCAGGTCGTAGGGCACGCCGGCCTCGGCCAGCAGCACGTTCATGTGCCCGGGCATGCGCCCGGCCACCGGGTGGATCGCGAACTTGACCTTGACCCCGCGCTCGATCAGCCGCTGCGCCAGTTCCCAGATCTTGTGCTGCGCCTGCGCCACCGCCATGCCGTAGCCGGGCACGATCACCACGCGCTCGGCGTAGGCCATCATCGCCGCCACGTCGCCGGCCTCGATCGGCTTTTGCGCGCCGCTGATCTCCTGCGCCTGGCCGCCGCCGCCGAAATTGGAGAACAGCACGCCGCTGATCGGCCGGTTCATCGCCTTGGCCATCAGCCGGGTCAGCAGGATGCCGGCCGCGCCGACCATCATGCCGGCGATGATCAGCGCCTCGTTGCCCAGCACATAGCCCTCGAACGCCACCGCCAGGCCGGTGAAGGCGTTGTACAGCGAGATCACCACCGGCATGTCGGCGCCGCCGATCGGCAGCGTCATCAGCACGCCCAGCGCCAGCGCGACCGCGAAGAAGGCCACGATCGCCACCGGGCTGAGGCCGATCGCGGCCCAGGCGCCCAGGCCCAGCATCGCCACGAACACCAGCAGGTTGAACGCCTGCTGGCCGGGGAAGGTGACGCGCTTGTCCAGCCGCCCGTCGAGCTTGGCCCAGGCGATGACCGAGCCGGACAGCGAGATCGCGCCGATCGCCGAGCCGACGATGGCCAGCGCCAGCGTGGTCGCGTCGGGCTGGCGCGCGGCCAGCGCGGCGATCGCGCTCTCGCTCCAGTGCGAGGTGTCGCGGTGCGCCAGGAACGAGAAGCGCAGCAGCTCCACCGCGCCGATCGCCGCCGCCGAGCCGCCGCCCATGCCGTTGTACAGCGCGACCATCTGCGGCATGTCGGTGATGGCGACCTTCTTGGCCGAGATCCAGGCCGCGCCGGTACCGATCGCGATCGCCAGCAGGATCAGGGTCAGGTTGTGCAGGCCGGGCAGCAGGAACGTCGCCGCGGTCGCCAGCAACATACCGAACCCGGCCCAATGGATGCCGCTGCGCGCGGTCTTGGGCGAGGCCATGCGCTGCAGGCCGAGCAGGAACAGGGTGGCAGCGACCAGGTAGCTGGCCTTCACCAGCCAGGACAGTGCTTCGGCAGTGCTCATGCGCGCTCCAACAAGGAAGGACACCTGCCCGGACGGCAGCACCTAGGAGAGAAAGCCCGCCGCGAAGCTGGGCAGCGGGACCAGCATTGCCGCAGGCACCAGCGCAATGGCCAGGCGCCGCGCATTCAATCGCCCCCCTTGTTGGCCTTGTTCGCCGGCGCCTTGCTGGACTTGAACATCTCCAGCATGCGCTCGGTGACCACATAGCCGCCAGCGGCGTTGCCGGCGCCGAGCAGGACGGCGAAGAAGCCCACCGCCTTTTCAAGCGTGGTATCGGCGTGGCCGAGCACCACCATCGCGCCGATCAGCACGATGCCGTGGATGAAGTTGGAACCGGACATCAGCGGGGTGTGCAGGATCACCGGCACCCGCGAGATGATCACATGCCCGGCGATGGCCGCCAGCATGAAGATGTACAAGGCCACGAAACCGTCGCTCATTACTCGCTTCTCCCGGGCGCCGCGCCCAACCGCCGCAATCATAACCGCGTACTGAATCGGCGGGCGATGGCTGTAGCGCACGTCATCCATTCCCGAGTAGGCCGCGTTGGGTCCGGCAGGCCGTCAACTGGTGGCGCGTGGCGCAGCGCTGACGGGTGGTCGGGTCAAGCCGCACGGCGCCGGCTGACGGGCTGCCAGACCCAACCCGTCGGGCCGCTCCTGCGCGCGCGGCCTGCTCGGGGATGGATGACACGCCCTAGGTCGGCGGCAACCGGCGGCAACCGACCCGATGGCCGGTCAACCCCTGCGGCGGCGGCGCGTTATCTACGGTATCCCCGCGCCAGGAAGCTAAGCTGTGCTGGTGAGTACGCCCGCCCTCGCCCCCCCATCGACCGACATCGACAGCGACGACGCTGTGCGTCCGCTGCCGGTGTCGCTGGACGCGTTCCTGGCCGAAATCGGCCCACGCGCGTTCCGCTTCGCCGAGGCCGGCCTGCGCCAGCGCGAGGATGCGCTGGATGCGGTGCAGGACGCGATGATCAAGCTGCTCGCCTACCGCGAGCGGCCGGCACAGGAATGGACCCCGCTGTTCTGGAGCATCCTGCGCCGGCGCATCATCGACCTGCAGCGCCGCCGCGGCTTCCGCCTGCGCTTCTGGGCGCCGGCCCGCGAACGCAGCGAGGACAGCCAGCCGGACTGGGCCGACGAAGGTCCCAGTCCGGCGCAGCGCCACGAGCAGCGGCAGACGCATGCGCGGCTGGTCACGGCATTGCGCACCCTGCCGGCGCGGCAGCGCGAAGCCTTCACCCTGCGCGTGCTCGAAGAGCTGGACGTGGCCACCGCCGCACGCGCGATGGGCTGCTCCGAAGGCTCGGTCAAGACCCACCTGTCGCGCGCCCGCGAAGCGTTGCAGAAACATCTGGAGGACCTCCGGTGAAACCCGACACCACACATTCGGCCGCGTTCGACGCGCAGATGCGCCGCCTGCACCAGGCCTCGCTGCGGGCGCTGCCGGCGCAGACCC
The DNA here is from genome assembly GCF_009769165.1 of Xanthomonas hyacinthi. Lineage (NCBI taxonomy): Bacteria > Pseudomonadati > Pseudomonadota > Gammaproteobacteria > Lysobacterales > Lysobacteraceae > Xanthomonas > Xanthomonas hyacinthi. The sequence continues at coordinate 3,292,007 of NZ_CP043476.1, read as the reverse complement.
TGGCGCGACTGCGCGGCGCCCGCCACGACGCCAGCCACAGCCGCGCGCAGGCCGCTCCGGCGCGACGCCGGGGCTGGCTGCTGGCGGCGGCACCGGCGCTGCTCGGCGCTGCATTCGGCATGCACCTGTTGCTGCGCCCGGCGCTGCCCGTCGCCATCCCGGCGGCGAGCGTCGCCGGCGCTCCCGCGGCGACGGCGGTGTCGGCAGCGTCGGCGGTATCGGCGAGCGTCGCCCAGCAAGGCGACGGCGACGACGCCGCGGCCGGGCTGCTCGAAGAAAACCCCGACCTGTACCTGTGGCTGGGTTCCGATAACTCGCTGGCGATGGAATGAACACGATGAACCGCCTGATCCGCATCTCGCTGACGCTGGCCCTGCTGGCCGGTGCCGCTCCGCTGGCGGCGTTCGCCGCGCCGCCGCCGCCGGATGCCGACGCCGATGCGGGCCCGCCGCTGCCGGACTGGGAGCACCTGAGCGCGCAGCAGCGCGAGTTGCTGATCGCGCCGATACGGCAACGCTGGAACGATGCACAGCAACAGCGACGCAGGATGTTCGAACATGCGCAGCGCTGGCAGACGATGACTCCCGAGCAGCGCGAACGCGCGCGCAAGGGCGCACGCCGCTACGAAGACATGCGTCCGCAACAGCGTGAAGAGGCGCGCGTGCTGTTCGAGCGCATGCGCGCATTGCCGCCGGAGCAGCGCAAGGCGCTGCGCGATCGCTGGGAAGCGATGACCCCGCCGCAGCGCGACGCCTGGATCAAGGCCAACGCTGGCCCGGACACCCGGCCAGCGCCGGATTCCAGGTGAGCGTCCTGCAAGCGCGTCGAGGCGGCCACAGCGTTTTTCGGAGCCGTTTACAGGCTGTCGCCGCGACTGAGCGCTGATCTCGGGCATCGATCGCGACAAGGCCGCCGATCGAATCCGTCGCGACAGATACCAGGGCTACATCGCGCCATCGCCCGGGTCGAAAATGCGGGAGCAGCTCGACTCAGAGGCGGTGGATTCGCGCACGAAGCGCAAGGCTGTCCTCGTTGAAAAACACCTCGGCCGGGGTATCGCCTGGGGGAGGATAGAAGGCGCGAACGAGAAAACGTGAGCCGACTCGCCCCTGCAAGTCAGCAGGAACCAGGAAGCGCACGTAGCGGCCTGAGCGCCTGATCAGCAAGTGGGGCTTTGGCAAACGGTACCTCAAACGATACCTCGGGAGGTCGTTCGAGGTCGTCTTCAGCCTTGGAAGATAGTCAGCGCAATCAATGAGTTAGCGCTGAAATTCCCACAACTGGAGCGGGCGATGGGAATCGAACCCACGTCAGTAGCTTGGGAAGCTACAGCTCTACCATTGAGCTACGCCCGCGTCGCCGGTGCAGTCTATGCGGTGGGTCGGCGGTTGCGCAAGAAATCGGCGCGACCGAGCTGCAGCGATGGGGGGCCGGCGCTTGAGCGATCGCGCTGCCAGTAGCTGCCAGTACTTGCATCTGGGATTTTTGTGGGAGGGGCTTCCAGCCCCGACGCCTTATCAATAATGCGTCGGGGCTGGAAGCCCCTCCCACAAAGGGCCGTTTCGGCGGCGCCCGTTCCTGAAGTCCAGCATGCCCGGCGCATGGCCGGGCATGCTGGACAACAGCGATACCGCGCTCAGAAGCTGCCGCCGAAGTTCACGAACAGCGAGGTGTCGTGCGCGCGGCTCTGGCCGCTGCTGGCGGCGATGCCGACATTGCTTTCCAGGCCCCACAGCCTGGTCCGCGCGCCCAGCACCACCGAGGCGTAGTTGCGGTCGATGGCCAGGCCCGGCACCGCGTAGGCGCCCAGCTCGGGCATGGTCTGCAGCCACGCGGTGGCCTGCTCGCCCTTCTTGAACTCGTGGTCGTAGGTCGCCTGCAGGTACGGCTTCACCGCGCCGGCGTCGAGGCTGGCCTTCCAGCCGACGCGGCCGACCAGCGACTCGACGTCCTGGTCGTAGTAGCCCAGCGCGCTGGAGTTGGGGTTGCTCTCGGTGTAGCCGTCGAGCTTGACCTTCTGCCAGATCGCCGCCGCCACCGGGCCGTGCTTGAACGCGCCCTGGCCGAATTCGTAGCCGCCCTGCAGCGCCGCGGTCAGGTTGCTGCCGTCCGGCGACCCGTTGTGCTCGATGGTGGCCGGGCCGAGGTTGACCTTGCGCTTGACGTCGTAGCTCAGCCAGCTGTAACTGACCTGGGCGTTGACCCAGGCGTGTTCGCCGTACCAGCCGGCGAAGCCGCCCAGGGTGCTGTCGTCCTGGGTGTAGTCGCCGCCGCGGTTGCCGAAGTCGGCATCCACGCGGCCGAAGCCGCCGAAGCCGCCGAACACCCACTCGCCGCGCGACCAGTCCACGCCGAACAGGCCGGCCGGGGCCAGGCCATCGTACAGGTCGCCGTGCGCGTAGCGCTGCATGTCGCCGCGCAGGTTGCCCCACCAGCGCAGGCCGTCCGCTTCCGCGCGGCCGTCGACGTGCCAGGCGACCTGGTCGGCGCGCGCGCGGCCGGTGACCTCGGCCGAGTGGCTCAGCACCTGCTGCAGACGCGGGCCTTCCAGGATCGACAGCGCGTACTGGGCCAGGATCTCGTGGGTGCGGCCGGTCGGATGGATGCCGTCGGCGAACACGTAGCTGTCGGCCGCATCGGCGCTGACGTAGCTGGTCGGGTTGCAGGTCAGCGACTGCGCGGTGATCTGCGGCTGGCAGGCGGTGCCGGTGGAGTTGCTGAAACCGTAGGTGGACGGGCTGGCGATCACTTCCTGCAGCAGGTGGAAGGTATCCACCGGGATCACCTGCAGCCCGGCGCTCTTCAGCCCGGCGAACAGCGCGCTGTTGTAGCTGCTGGCCAGCGCGGTGCCCTGCGCCATCGCCGTGGCGCCGCCGGCGCGGAAGCGCGGGGTGAGGCCGACGTCGGGAATGGCGGCGACCAGGACATAGCGCGCGCCGGCGCCCCGCAGGCTGGCGACGATGCCCACCTCCGAGGTCACCGCGCTGCCGATGGTGCTCTGCGCCGGTGCGCCGTCCGCCACCGCGAGCAGGTCGTTGGCGCCGCCCCACACGCTGTACAGCGCGTTCGGGTCGGCCTTGCCGCCGTTGGCGGCCAGATAGTTGCTGGCCTGCGTGGCCAGCGACGGCGCCACGCCCAGCGCGCTGGGATTGGCCACGCCGACGCGGGCGTTGCCGGCAGCGTAGTCGTCGCCGATCTGGCCATTGCCGTTGGCGTGGCCGTTGGTGCCGTAGTAGTCGGCGATGTACTGCGCCCAGACCCAGTCCGGATTGGTCGTGAACTGGCCGGTCACCGCCTGCGCCGAGGCCGGCAGCAGCGGCCGGTAGTAGCCGGCGTCGGTCAGGCTGTCGCCGAAGAACACGGTGCGGCTGTAGGTCTGCTGCGCGAACGCGGGTGCGGCGGCGAGCACGATCGCGGCAGCCAGCAGCGAACGGAGTGGACGGATGGACGAAGTCATGGATGCCCTCCCAGGCGATAATGACGGTGACGCAGGGAGCGGCCAGAACATACGCAGCCGCATGGCAGGCATGATTTCACCTCTGCCCCTCACGCTCACGTTGCACTGCCGCAATACATCGCGCGCGCGGCGGCATGCATTGCACAATGGATGCCATGAACATCGAATTGAACGGCCAGGTCCGCCCCTTGCAGCCCCACACCACCGTCGCCGCCCTGCTGCTCGAGGAAGGGCTGGCGCAGCGCCGGGTCGCGGTCGAGGTCAACGGCACGATCGTGCCGCGCGGCGCGCATGCCGCGCACGCGCTGCGCGACGGCGACCGGATCGAGATCGTGCACGCGCTGGGCGGCGGCTGAATCCCGCGCGGCGCGATGCGCGGCGCCCGACTCGGCAGCGCCGGGTGCGATGGGCGATAATCCGGCGATGAACGCTCCCGCCCCCCACGATGCGCTGCTGATCGCCGGCAAGCCCTACCGCTCGCGCCTGCTCACCGGCACCGGCAAGTTCGCCGACCTCGAACAGACCCGGCAGGCCACCGAGGCCGCCGCCGCGCAAATCGTCACCGTGGCGATCCGCCGCTCCAACATCGGCCAGAATCCGGGCGAGCCCAATCTGCTCGACGTGCTGCCGCCGGAGCGCTACACCATCCTGCCCAACACGGCCGGCTGCTACACCGCCGAAGACGCGGTGCGCACCTGCCGCCTGGCGCGCGAACTGCTCGACGGCCACAACCTGACCAAGCTGGAAGTGCTCGGCGACCAGCGCACCCTGTTCCCGGACGTGGTGCAGACCCTGAAGGCCGCCGAGATCCTGGTCGCCGACGGGTTCGAGGTGATGGTCTATACCAGCGACGACCCGATCCTGGCCAAGCGCCTGGAGGAGATCGGCTGCGTGGCGGTGATGCCGCTGGCCGCGCCGATCGGCTCCGGGCTGGGCATCCAGAACCGCTACAACCTGCTGGAGATCATCGACAACGCCAAGGTGCCGATCATCGTCGACGCCGGTGTCGGCACCGCCTCGGACGCGGCGATCGCAATGGAACTGGGCTGCGACGGCGTGCTGATGAACACCGCCATCGCCGGCGCGCGCAACCCGGTGCTGATGGCCAGCGCGATGCGCAAGGCGGTCGAGGCCGGGCGCGAGGCGTTCCTGGCCGGTCGCATCCCGCGCAAGCGCTACGCCAGTGCGTCGTCGCCGGTCGACGGGCTGATCGGCTGAGGCCGCGCATGACCGATCCGTTCTCCAGCGCCGGCGCCAAGACCCCGCCCAAGCCCTTCACCATCGAGGAAGGCCGCCGTCAGGTGCGCAGTTTCGTGCTGCGCCAGGGCCGCTTCACCCCCGCCCAGCAGCGCGCGTTCGACGCGCTGTGGCCGCGTTTCGGCCTGGACTACGCCGGCCAGCCGCGCGATCTCGACGCCACCTTCGGCCGCACCGCGCCCAAGGTGCTGGAGATTGGCTTCGGCAACGGCGAGGCGCTGCGCTTCGCCGCACGCCACGACCCGGCCCGCGACTACATCGGCATCGAGGTGCACGCGCCCGGCGTGGGCCGCGTGTTGAACGCGCTGGCCGCCGACGCCAGCGAACACGTGCGCCTGTACCACCACGACGCGGTGGAAGTGCTGGAGCACGAGATCGCCGACGGCGCGCTGGACGAGGTGCGCATCTACTTCCCCGACCCGTGGCACAAGAAGCGCCACACCAAGCGCCGCCTGCTGCAGCCGGCGTTCGCCGCACTGCTGGTGCGCAAGCTGCGCGCCGGCGGCCGCCTGCACGCGGCCACCGACTGGGCCGACTACGCCGAGCAGATGTGGGACGTGCTCGATGCCACCGCCGGCCTGGTCAACCGCGCCGGCCCGCGCGGCCACGTGCCGCGCCCGGACTGGCGCCCGCAGACCCATTTCGAGACCCGTGGCCAGAAGCTGGGCCATGGGGTGTGGGATTTGCTGTACGACCGGGAATCGGCCCTAGGGAATGGGGAATCGGAACAGCAACCGCCCCCGGTATCCGCATAGCGCCAACTGCGTCAGACCGTCGCTTCTGCCATTCTCCATTCCCGATTCCCCATTCCCGGCCCCGCATGGACACCGCGCTGACGCTGACCACCGATATGAAGCTCGTGCTCGGGCTGGTCGGCTTCACGATGGCGATGTTCGTGTTCGAGCGCATCCGCGCCGACGTGGTCGCGCTGGTGGTGCTGGTGGTGCTCGGGGTGACCGGGCTGATCGCGCCGGAGGAGCTGTTCAGCGGCTTCTCCGGCAACGCGGTGATGAGCATCATCGCCACCACCATCCTCGGCGCCGGGCTGGAGCGCACCGGCGCGCTGAACCGGCTGGCGTCGTGGCTGCTGCGCCGCGCGCACGGCGTGGAAGAGCGGCTGATGCTGCTGACCACCGGCATCGCCGGGCTCAATTCCTCGTTCATGCAGAATCCCTCGGTGATGGCGCTGTACCTGCCGGTGGCCTCGCGCCTGGCCGCGCGCACCGGGCTGACCCTGCAGCGGCTACTGCTGCCGATCGCCGCGGCGATCGTGATGGGCGGCGCGCTGACCATGGTCGGCAACTCGCCGCTGATCCTGCTCAACGACCTGCTGCAGTCGGCCAACAACAACCTGCCCTCGGGCATGGCCACGATCGAGCCGCTGCGCATGTTCGCGCCGCTGCCGATCGGCGTGGCGCTGCTGCTGGCGTCGCTGATCTACTTCCGCGTGCGCGGCGACCGCACGCTGATGGAAGAGGAGCAGCTGATCAACAACGGGGTCACCCCGGCGCGCACCGAGAGCTACTTCGCGCGCACCTACGGCATCGAAGGCGATGTGTTCGAACTGATCGTCAGCGCCGACAGCCCGCTGGTCGGCATGACCCTGGGCGAGGCCGAGACGGTGCACGACGCGCCGCTGCTGCTGGCCCTGAAGACCGGCAACGACACCCGCCTGGCGCCGCCGGCGGACATGCGCATCTGGGTCGGCAGCGTGCTCGGGGTGATGGGCGCGCGCCAGCAGGTGGCCGATTTCGCGCAGAACCAGTTCCTGCGCCTGTCCTCGCGGCTGCGCAATCTCGGCGACCTGTTCAATCCCAGCCGCGCCGGCATCTCCGAGGCGGTGATCCCGCCGACCTCGCGCTTCATCGGCAAGAGCGCGGCCGAGCTGCGCCTGCGCAAGCAGGCCGGGATCAGCCTGCTGGCGATCAACCGCGACAAGCAGGTGATCCGCGAGGACGTGCGCAAGGTGCCGCTGCGCGCCGGCGACATGCTGGTGTTCCACAGCATCTGGCAGGACCTGGCGCAGGCCTCGGAAAGTCGCGACTTCGTGGTCGTCACCGATTATCCGAAGGGCGAGCACCGCCCGCACAAGTTCAAGATCGCGATGACGATCTTCGCCCTGACCATCCTGATCGCGCTGACCAGCAAGCTGCCGGTGGCGCTGACCCTGATGACCGGCGTGGCCGGCATGCTGCTGACCGGCGTGCTGCGCATGGACGAGGCCTACGCCTCGATCAACTGGAAGACCATCTTCATGATGGCCGGGCTGATCCCGCTGGGCTGGGCGATGGACAGCAGCGGCGCGGCGGCGTGGGTCGCCGGCCATACCATCGCGCGGCTGCCCGAAGGCGTGCCGGTGTGGGCGCTGGAGATCGCGCTGGCGCTGCTGACCACCGCGTTCTCGCTGGTCATCAGCCACGTCGGCGCGACCATCGTGATGGTGCCGATCGCGGTCAACCTGGCGCTGGCCGCCGGCGGCAATCCCACCGCGTTCGCGCTGATCGTGGCGCTGTCGGCCTCCAACAACCTGATGACCGCGTCCAACCCGGTGATCTCGATGATCACCGGCCCGGCCAACTACCAGCCGCGCGAACTGTGGCGCGTCGGCACGCCGCTGTCGCTGATCTATACCGCGGTGGTGGTGCTGATGGTCAACCTGATGTCGATGGCCTGGTGGGGCGCATTCTAGCGCTCCGGCCGCATCACTACTCAGGCCAGCACCACCTGGCCCTCGCGCACCGCCACCGGCACCGCAAGCAGGCTCTGGCCGCGGCACGGCCCGGACACGCAGCTGCCGTGCTGCAACTCGAATGCAGCGCCATGCGCGGCGCAGACCACGTGTCCTTCGCGGCTCTTCAGGAACTGCCCCGGCGCCCAGTCGAGCCGGCGCCCGGCATGCGGGCACACGTTCGCCCAGGCGCGCACGCCGTCGCCATCGCGGTACAGCAGCAGCGATGCGACCTCGCCGCCAAGCGTGGCCTCGGCTTCGACCAGACTGCCGGGTTCGATCTGCTCCAGCTGCGCCAGCACGGCGGGCGACGATGACTCGGTCATGGACGACGGCGGCAACGCGGAAAGGGCCGCCATTCTTGCATGTCCGCGATTCGCTACCCGCACCGCGCTTCACCCGGCAACGGCATGCAACCCATTGAACAGGGAAGTGTTAATTTTTCGCTTAACGAACTTTTCACTCCGTCACAGAAGACAGCGCCGATACTGCGCCCTCGGTTCCAACTGACACAGACTTCTGCCATGCGTACACGCGCCTTCAATTTCGATCAGTTCCGGCATGTCTTCGCGCCGCGCAAGCCGCGCCATCCGCTGGTGAAGCTGGCCGTCGGATTGCTGGGCCTGGCGATCCTCGCCGGGCTGGTGTTCGTCAGCGTGTTCGTCGGCGCGGCGATGATCCTCGGCGGCATCGCCATGAAGCTGCTGAGCCAGCGCGGCAGCAAGCGCCCGTCCGCGGCGCGCCAGCAGGTGGTCGATGGCGAGTACCGCGTGTTGCGCAAGCCGGCGTTGCCGTTGTAAGGCCGGGATTGGGGATTCGGGATTGGGGATTCGTGAAAGCGACATCCGCACGCCTGCCGGAGTCGGGTCGAACCTGACGCGCTAAACTGCTGCATCCCGTTCTTCTCTGGATGCGTGCCCATGAAAGACCTTTTCGCCGCTGCCGAAGCTCCGCGCGTGCCTGTGCGTGGGCTGGGGTTGTTTCCGGTGCATCGCATCTACTGCGTGGGCCGCAACTTCGCCGACCATGCGCGCGAGATGGGCGCCAGCGCTCCTGCCTCGAAGGCCGCGCGCGGCCAGCCGACGTTCTTCATGAAGCCGGCCGATGCGCTGGTGATCGGCGACGACGCCATCCCCTACCCGACCGCAACCCAGGACCTGCACCACGAAGTGGAACTGGTGGTGGCGCTCGGCCAGGATGCGCCGGCCGGCGTGCTCGGCGTCGAGGATGCCGCCGCACTGGTGCTCGCCTACGGCGTCGGCCTGGACCTGACCCGGCGCGACCTGCAGGCCGCGGCCAAGGCCAAGGGCCTGCCGTGGGACATCGCCAAGGGCTTCGACCATTCCGCGCCGATCAGCGACCTGATCCCGGCCGGCGAAGTCGGTGCGCTGGAGGCGCTGAACCTGTCGCTGGAGGTCAACGGCCAGGTGCGCCAGCAATCGCTGCTCGACCAGATGATCTGGAACGTGCCGGAGATCCTGCACGAGCTGTCCAAGCTGTTCGCGCTGCGCGCCGGCGACCTGGTGTTCATGGGCACGCCGGCCGGCGTGGCCGCGCTGCAGCCGGGCGATCGCTTCAGCGCGCGGCTGGAGAACGTCGCCGAGCGCCACGGCACGATCGTCGCTTGAGCGACCAGCGCATGCGCGTCGCCGCGCGCTGCGCAACGTGATCCGCGAACGACGGCGACTGCGCGACTGCGCGACTGCGCTAGGCTTGCACGGCGGCGACAGGCCCGCGCAACGATTGAGGAGCCCCGATGGGCATGATCCGCGAGTTCAAGGAATTCGCCATGCGCGGCAACGTGCTGGACCTGGCGGTCGGCGTGGTGCTCGGCGCCGCGTTCGGCAAGATCGTCACCGCGCTGGTGGAGAAGATCATCATGCCGCCGATCGGCATGCTCGCTGGCGGCGTGGATTTCTCGCGCTGGGCGTGGACGCTGCAGGCGGCGACGGCGGATGCGGCGGGCAAGGACGTGCCGGCGGTGGTGATCGGCATCGGCGATTTCCTCAACACCATCCTCCAGTTCGTGATCGTGGCCTTCGCCATCTTCATGCTGGTCAAGGCGATCAATCGCCTCGCGCGCAAGGAACCGCCCGCGCCCAAGGCGCCGAGCGAGGAAGTGCTGCTGCTGCGCGAGATCCGCGATGCGTTGAACAACGACGCCGCGCCCAAGTAGGCGGCGCGCATGCCAGCCACGCGCTGCTAAGCTCGCGGCTTCCCCTGTTGCGGAGTCCTCCATGCGCCGTCTTGCCGTCGTCATCGCCGCCATGCTCGCCACCGCGTCCGCCGCCGCGGCCGAGACCACCCGCATCCCGGCCGCGGCGCTGTCCACCGCCGCCACGCTGCGCGAGCAGGCGCTGGCCGACGACACCGGCTGGAAGGTGGTCGAATCGCTGACCACCGAGGTCGGCCCGCGCATGGCCGGCAGCGAGGCCGATGCGCGCGCGGTGGCGTGGGCCACGGCCAAGTTCAAGGCGCTGGGCTTCGACAAGGTGTGGACCGAGCCGGTGACGTTCCCGAAATGGGAGCGGCGCAGCGAGCACGCACAGGTGCTGGGCGCAAACGCGCAGCCGCTGCGCGTCACCGCGCTGGGCGGCAGCCCGGCCGGCACGGTCGAGGCCGAGGTGGTGCGCTTCGCCGATCTGGCCGCGCTGCAGGCCGCACCGGCCGATGCGCTGCGCGGCAAGATCGCCTTCGTCGATTACCAGATGCTCAAGGCACGCGACGGCAAGGACTACGGCAACGGCGGCGCGGTGCGCAGCAAGGGGCCGTCGGAAGCGATACGCAAGGGCGCGATCGGCTTCGTAATGCGCTCGGCCGGCACCGATTCGCACCGCGTGCCGCATACCGGCATCACCCGTTTCGAGGAAGGCCTGACCCCGGTGCCGGCGGCGGCACTGTCGGTGCCCGACGCCAACCAGCTGGCGCGGCTGCTCGCGCGCGGCCCGGTGCGCCTGCGCCTGGCGCTGGACTGCGGCTGGGACGGCCAGGCCACCTCGTACAACGTGATCGGCGAGATCACCGGGCGCAGCAAGCCCAAGGACGTGGTGGTGATCGGCGGTCATCTGGATTCGTGGGACCTGGGCACTGGCGCGATCGACGATGGGGCCGGGGTCGGCATCAGCATGGCCGCCGGACACCTGATCGGCCAGCTCAAGCGCGCGCCCAAGCGCACGATCCGCGTGGTCGCCTTCGCCAACGAGGAGCAGGGGCTGTACGGCGGCAAGGCCTATGCGCAGGCGCATGCCAAGGACGTGGCCTTGCACCAGATCGCCGCCGAGAGCGACTTCGGCGCCGGCCGCATCTATGCGTTCAACACCGGCTCGGGCGACGCGGCGGGCTCGCGCGAGGCGACCCGGCAGATCGCCGAGGCGCTGGCGCCGCTCGGCATCGACTACGCGCCGGACAGCGGCGGCCCCGGCCCCGACGTGGGCCCGCTCGCGGCCAAGGGCGGCGCCTGGGCGTGGCTGGCGCAGGACGGCAGCGACTACTTCGACCTGCACCACACCGCCGACGACACCCTGGACAAGATCGACCCCAAGGCGCTGGCGCAAAACGTCGCCGCCTACGCGGTGTTCGCCTACCTGGCCGCGGAAGCCGACGGCGGCTTCGGCAGCCAGGCCAAGACAGTGCAACCGCCCAGGGAGTAAGCTGGCCGGCCTGCCGCGGGGATGCGTGCAGGCTTTCCCCCTTTCGCAGCATCGCCAGGACCCACGATGGGCAAACGGCAAGGTCGTGCAGGCTCCGCGGTGACGCTGCTGGATGTGGCGCGGCACGCGGGTGTCTCGCCGATGACCGCCTCACGCGTGATCAACCGCCACCCGCGGGTGGGCGCGGCGATGCGCGAGCGCGTCGAGGCCTCGATCAAGACGCTCGGCTACCGTCCCAACCTCGCCGGACGTTCGCTGCGCACCGCCAGCCTGGCGCGGATCGGCGTGCTGTACAGCAATCCCAGCGCGGCCTATCTCAACCAGTTCATGCTCGGCGTGCTCGAGCAGAGCAGCCTGGACGGCAGCCAGGTGCTGGTGGAAAAGAGCGACGACATGGGCAGCCAGCGCGCCGCCACCGAGCGCCTGCTCGACGCCGGCGTGGACGGGGTGATCCTGCCGCCGCCGCTGTGCGACTCGCGGCAGACCATCGAGGAACTGGACGCGCGCGGCATCCCGGTCGTCGCGGTAGCCACCGGCACGCCGATGCAGGGCGTCAGTTCGGTGCGCATCGACGATTACCAGGCGGCCTGCGCGATCACCCGCCACCTGATCGACCTCGGCCACCGCGACATCGGCTTCATCAGCGGCGATCCCAAGCACACCCCGAGCGCGCTGCGCAGCCGCGCGTTCTTCGACACCATGGCCGCGGCCGGCCTTCCGGTCGCCGCCACGCGCGTGGCCGAAGGCCTGTTCACCTATCGCTCCGGACTGGTCGCCGCGACCGCGCTGCTGCACGCCGCGCCGCGCCCCACCGCGCTGCTGTGCAGCAACGACGACATGGCCGCCGCTGCGGTCGCCATCGCCTACGGCCTGCGCCTGCGTGTGCCCGAGGACCTGTCGATCGCCGGCTTCGACGACACGCCGGTGGCGACCACGATCTGGCCCGAGCTGACCACCATCCACCAGCCGGTCACTGCGATGGGCCGCGCGGCGGTGGCGCTGCTGCTCGGCGAGATCCGCCAACGCCGCGACGGCCTGCCCAGCCGCGGCATCCACCAGGTGATGAAGTACACGCTGGTGACGCGCGGCTCGACCGCGCCGCCGGCGGATGCGCCGTTGCCGCAGGCGGCCGGCTAGGGCGTGTCATCGATTCCCGAGCAGGTCGCGTTGGGACAGACCCAACCCGCAGGGCAGCGCTTGTGCGCGCACACGGTGCGGTGTCATCGCTCCAGCTCACTTCCTCCCGCTCTCCCTGCCCCATGCACGCGCAAGAACGGCGCGCCGGGTCGCCGCCGAAGCGGGCGATGTTGTCGCGCACCCAGCGCCGCGCCGCGATCTGGTCGAGCAAGGCGCAGTTGCCGGAGGCATGGCGCCCGGCAGCAGGCACAGAAGCGCCGGCAGCGCCGCCGGCTTCACCGTGTCGCCTCCGACGCCGCGACGCGGCTGCGCCAGGCGCCGAGCAGCACCGCCGTGGCGGCGGCGACGTTGAGGCTTTCCACCGCGCCGCTGCCGGGGATCGACAGGCGCAGTTCGCAGGCCTGCGCGAACGCGCGGTCCATGCCCTCGCTCTCGGCGCCCATCACGTAGACCAGGCGCGGCGGCAGCGCGGCGGCGAACACATCGTCGCCGCCGTCCACCAGCGTCGCCGCCAATGCGAAGCCGGCCGCACGCAATTGCACCAGCGCCGCCTCCGCCGGCGGCAGCCGCACCAGCGGCAACGCCTCGGCGCCGCCCTCGGCCACGCGCGCGGCGGCACCGGACAGGGCCAGCGTCGCCGTGTCCGGCAGCAGGATCGCGGCGGCGCCGAAATGCGCGGCCGAGCGCAGGATCGCACCGAAGTTGTGCGGGTTGCCGACCCCGTCCAGCCACAACGCCAGCGCCGGACCCGGCGCCAGCATCTGCAGCCACGCCGCCAGCGGCAACGGTTCGGCGCGCACCACGTCGGCGACCACGCCCTCGTGGTGCGCGCTGGCCGCGAGCTTGTTCAGATCGGCCTCCACCACCACGCGGTAGCCGATGCGATTGGCCGCGCACCACTTGAGCAGGGGCTGCAGCGCCGGAATCCGCGCCTCGGCCAGGTACAGCTTGCGGATCGCCTCGGGCCGGCGCGCGTATACCGCACGCACCGCGTTGAGTCCGTACAGGCGCAGTTCGCCGCGATTGGCGTCGGCCGCACGCGGCACGGGCGCGGAGCGTTCGGGCGGCGCGGGCGGGCGCGGGCCGCGCGGACGGTTGCCCCAGGGATTGTTCATCGCGGCACGCTCGGCAGTGCCGCGCACGCGGCGGCGGCAACGCACGGGGAAGAAAGGTCATGACACATGGGCAAGCTCTCCTGGAGCGCAATGGCGACGCACCGTACCGGCGCGACCCGGCGATTTTCGCTCATCCCGGCACTGCAGGTGCGGTTGCCGTCGTGCACGCGGCAACGCCTGCGCGCCTGCGCTCGGTCGGCGCGGCCGGCACCGGCATTTCCGCCCGCCATGGCGACGGCGTCCGGCGACGGCGCATGGATTGTCTACCCACCGCGCCGAGAACGAGAACAGCGATCCGATTGCGACCGTGAAACCGTTTGCCATTCCTGGGCGCCATGCCGAATTCACCGCAAAAGGCGACGAATTTTCACAATCGCCTCGCTCCGGCGTGGCTCATCGTCGCCTCGGCACGGCACGGCACGGCAACGGACGTGGTTATCGACAACAACCACGACCGCACCACCCGGCTTCGCAGTGCCGGCCCCCTCGCCTCGAAACCAAGACGACTGCTCCGGTACAAGCGGACGCAGGCTGCAGCACCGAGCCGAGCGGGATCCCGCAGCAATCCTCCCTGTCTCATCACCACAAGGCGATCCCAATGAGATCCTCTGTCTGTATCGCACGATCGACACTGCGTCGTTGTTCCAGCGCCGCACTGATGCTACTCACCCTGCTCGGTGTGGCCGGCGCCGCATCGGCGGCGACCCAGGATGGCGCGCCGGATGCCAGACTCGCCCGGGTCGGCAGCCTGCGCGCAGAACACAAGCCGGCAGGCGTCCCGAGCAGCTACGTCATGACCCCGTTCGGCTCCTTTGCGCCGGAGTGCGTGCATCACCTCGGCAACGGCGAGCGGATCCTCGACGACGGCGGCATCCAGCGCGCCGATGGCCGGCGCGAGCAGCCGCTGCTTTGCACGCAGGACAATTTCACCCCGGACGGGATCAGGGTAAGGCCGGACGGTCGCGGCGTCGAAGGCCAATTGGTGCGCAGCGTTGCCGTGCCCGCGGCCGCGCGCCGGCAATCGGTCGAAAAGCCCATCGACTCGGGGTGGATCCAGGCGTCCGGCTATACCACCGGCGTGCCGATCGGGCGCATCGTGGCCAGCTGGAAAGTGCCGCCCAGCCCGAGCAATGCGGCCGACCAGACCGTCTACTTCTTCCCGGGCCTGGTAGGCGAGACCATCCTGCAACCGGTCCTGGGCTATCGCGGCTACAACAACAGTTGGGACCTCAGCAGCTGGAACTGCTGCAAGGACGGCACCGTGTGGTTGAGCGATTCCATTTCCGCCAAACCCGGCGACCAGATCGTGGGAGACACTTACTCGACGTGTGCCGCAGGCGTCGTCTGCTCCAAATGGAACATCGATACACACAACGTGACCAGCGGACAAAGCGTCAGGCTGACCAGTGTTCCTTACGGCAATACGGATCAGGTGGTGGGCGGCGCACTGGAAGTGTATTCCGTGGACAGCTGCGACCAGTATCCGAGCAGCGGCACGATCACCTTCAGCGACATCGCGGTCTATGACCGCAACTTCAACCGGGTGACGTCGCCGCCATGGGAGTCGATCAGCGACAGCTCCGATATCAGCCCGCAATGCAACTACGCCGTGGACACCACCGCCACCTCGGCGACGATCTCCTACTGATTCCTACTGAGCGCGTCCGGCCCCTTTGGGCGCGACACCGCTGCCGGCCGCAGGCCGGCAGCGCGTCATCGCGGCACGCGCGAGCGCGCGGCGATCATTCGCTGCGCGGCGCTGGCGGCAACAGGCGTTCGCGCCACAGATCGGCGTTCTTGATGCCCAGCGGCAGCGGATCGAATACCGGATCCAGGCCGGCCTTCTTCTGCCGCTCGTAGTCGCGCAGCGCCAGCAGCGCCGGCTTCTGCAGGATCAGGATGGCGATGATGTTGAGCCAGGCCATCAGGCCCACGCCGATGTCGCCCAGCGACCACGCCAGCTTGGCGTCGTGGAACGCGCCGAACACCACCATGCCGAGGATGCCCAGCCGAAGCACCAGCACGCTGAACGGACGGCGGCGGTTGCCGTTGATGTAGCTGAGGTTGGTCTCGGCCATGTAGTAATAGGCCATGATCGTGGTGAAGGCGAAGAAGAACAGCGCCAGCGCCACGAAGCCGGCGCCCCAGCCGGGCAGGATCGCGTCCACCGCGGCCTGCGCGTAGCCCGGGCCTTCCTGCACGCCGCGCAGGCCGGCGAACAGGTGTTCGCCGCCGTCCGGCGCATACACGTTGTACTTGCCGGTGGCCAGGATCAGGAACGCGGTCGCGGTGCACACCATCATCGTGTCGAAGTAGATCGCGAAGGCCTGCACGTAACCCTGCTTGGCCGGATGCGAGACCTCGGCGGCGGCCGCCGCATGCGGGCCGGTGCCCTGCCCGGCTTCGTTGGCGTAGATGCCGCGCTTGACCCCCCACTCCACCGCCAGTCCCAGCAGCGCGCCGAACGCGGCGTGCGCGCCGAACGCGCTGCGGAAGATGATCGAGAACATCTCCGGCACCCGCTCGGCGTTGAGCACCATCACCACCACCGCCATCAGGATGTAGCCCAGCGCCATGAACGGCACCACGATCTCGGCGAAGGTGGCGATGCGCCTGACCCCGCCGAAGATGATCACCGCCAGCAGCAGCGCCACGCTCGCGCCGATGCCCAGCTTCAGCGCCTGCACCGCCGGCAGCCCCAGCCACACCCCGTCGAGCGGGCCGCACAGCGGGCCGCCGCGGCAGGCGTTGACCACGCTGTCGGCGATCGCATTGGCCTGCACGCCGGGCATCAGGAAGCCGGTGGCGACGATGGTGGCGAACGCGAACAGCAGCGCGTACCACTTCAGCCCCATCGCCTTTTCGATGTAGTACGCCGGGCCGCCGCGGTAGCGCCCGTCGGCGTCCTTGACCTTGTAGATCTGCGCCAGGGTCGATTCGATGTACGAGGTGGCGGCGCCGAAGAAGCCCATCACCCACATCCAGAAGATCGCGCCCGGCCCGCCGAAGGCGATGGCGGTGGCCACGCCGGCGATGTTGCCGATGCCGATGCGCCCCGCCATCGACATCGCCAGCGCCTGGAACGAGGACACGCCGGCATCGGATTTCTGCCCGCCGATGGTCAGCCGCAGCATCTCGACGAAGCCGCGCACCTGCATGAAGCGGGTGCGGAGGGTGAAGTACAGGCCGGCCGCCAGGCACATGAAGATCAGCGCCTTGCTCCAGATCAAGCCGTTCAATGCCGTGATGATCGATTCCACGCAGTTCCCCGAGGCGCTAGAAGGTCGCCCCGCGAACGGGGGCTGCCTCGATTGTGCATGAATCGGCGCTGACTGCGAAACGCATCTCGCTCCAGAGGTGCACGCGGCGAGCGGGCGCCACCGTGCTAGCACGAGCTGCGCGCAGGCCGCCGTCGCGTCCTCGTGCGTCCGAAGGGTGCCTGGCGCTCAACCAGCTCGCGCGATCCGGCCGCATGCGCATGCGCGGCGAGACGGGATCGGAATCGTGCTCGCGGCAAACCGCCGCACGAACGCTCACCGAACCAGCATGAGTCTTCCGCGCGAGACAGCGCAGGACTGCCCCCGATCACGGCTCCGGCATGACCGACCGGACGGAAGGATCGTGCCTGCGCCGATCCTTCCGCATCCAGCATGTACAGCGTGTACTCAGCACGTTGCTCCGGTGCGCAATGCACCAGCCGTGGCATTCACTTCAATGATTCGCTGTGGCGACGATTGCCTGACCGACATCGTGCTCCACCACGCTCCAGGCGAGGATGCCGTAGCCCTTGTTGCCCCACTGGGTGCCCCAGTGGTTCTGGATGAGCAATCCATCGGCGTTGTAGCCGACCGCGAGAACTTCATGATAGCCCTGGATCTTGCCGCTGTTGTCTCTATCGACCGGGTTGCTGGGGGACATATTGTCGAATCCAGGACGCACCGCAAAGCTGATCGCGACCGGCTGATGATTCGCCAGCGCCACCTTCAGCGCGTTGCTGAGCGCACTGCCGCCGTTGGCGTTGCCGTCGGAGAACAGCACGGTATAGTCCTTGAACAACTGCGGCTTGAATCTTGCCGCATTCGCGCGCTCGGCGTCGGTAGGCAGATCTTTCCAATCGTAGTTGCCCTGGAAATAGTCCTGCTCGGTATCGATCCCCTGCTTGATCGAGAGACGAAACGCGTCCATCGGATCAGCCCCCTCGTCGACGCCGCCGTTTATCTGGGAATAGACGTACATCGGGGCGAACAGGTTGACGCTTTTCCCATTGAAATTGGCATACCAACCGGCGAGGTCATGGGCGACGGTCCACCCCACGCATGAGTTGACAGCTCCCTGATCCCCGATCGCCACCGCCCAGCGGCTCAGGTCGACGCTGCTCGGCGGTGCCGACGCGATGTTCGCGGCGCTCACCTCGGGCATGGTCACCGGCTGCCGCAGCTTCGGCAACATTGCGCCCATGCCGTGCCGCGCGTTGTCGGCCATCGCCAGGCCCGCGCAAGACAAGCCCGCGAGGCAGATGAGGCCGGACCAAATCAGGCGTGTGTTCTTCATTATGTTCTCTCCGTTGAAAAGTCATTGTTTCGACAACCGGCGGCTGCCAGATGAGGTGTGGCGATCGCAACGGCCATGCATGTCCTCGTCGCCGAGCGGCGCACATGGCCGGCGCCGCGAAGCGTGGCGGAAGCGCGAAAGGAAGGATTGGCCGAATACGCGTTGAAACGCGATAATTCAGCACAACTTCCGCAAATCGAGATGTCGTCACGACAACTTCGCAACTGGCGTCACGCCTATGCGAAACAAACCGTAGACAAATGCCACGGCCGCGCTCGCCGCAGGCGGCAACCGCCGTGCTCGCTTGAAGTCGCGCGACACCACAACAACGGACAGCACTGAACCGGCACGCGACGGGCGCAAGTGGCAATCCCAGCATCTCGGCAGGCGCACCGGCGAACTGTCCGCATGCGATCGCCCGCCACAGAAGCCTCCGCGTCACGCGGGCGACGCGCGCCGACCCTAGATGCCTCTGGCACCCGTGGCCACGACCATGCGCCCTCGCCAGCCGCATAGCGTGCCGGAAAACCCGCATCCACGCGTCCATCATCGCCGGCGGCGGTACGGCGCGCCGCACTAAGGCGCCTGTATGCGGCCGAACAGGTGCAGGTCGTGCAGGCGCCCATGCTTGCGCAGCGCGCCGCGGCGGATGCCTTCGCGCACGAAGCCATTCTTCTCCAGCACCCGCGCCGAGGCCGGATTGCTGTCCAGCACGCTGGTCTCGATACGCAACAGCCCGAGCGCGGGAACCGCCCAGTCCAGATACGTGGCGACGATCCGGGTCATGCGGCCCTGGCCCCAGTGCCGGCGCCCCAGCCAATAGCCCAGTTCGGCGACATGCGTGCGCTCGCCGCGCCCGGGACGCACGGCGATGCTGCCACAGGCCTCGCCATCGATCTCGATCGCCAGCAGCGGATGGTCTAGATCGACCACCCGCCCGCTCAGGAACGCCTCGCCGTCGGCACGCGTATACGGATGCGGGAAGCGCTCGCTGAGGCCCCGCACCACTTGCGCATCGTCGGCATGGCGCAGCAGCGCATCCAGATCGTCGCCGCGCCAACGGCGCAGCTGCATCCCGTCGATGCTCAGGCGCAGATCGCGCCATGCCGTGGCGCTGGGGTCATCGGGCATCGGCCGTGCTCCTGCAGGCGGGCAACCGAGCATAACCGCGGCGGCGCGCACGCGCAGCGCCGCCCGATGCATGCGCGCGCCGCGGAGAAGCGCGGCGGCACATGGCCGCCGCGACATCCGCCGTGGCGCCAGCGCACACGACAGGCCGGCGAAAGGTTTGCACGCGCTAATGCAGCGCGCCCTCCCTCCTCCGCAACCGTCCCGAGCCGTCCCGATGCATTCCGCGACCTCCGCCGCTGCGGCACGTATTCCGATCTTCATGTACCACAACATCGCGCAGGCGCCGCGGCAGTTGCAGGTGTACCGCAGTCTGTACGTCGCGCCGGCGCGCTTCGCGCGGCAGATGCGCCTGCTGCGGCGGCTGGGCTACCGCGGCGTGTCGATGTCCGACGCCATGCCCTACCTGCGCGGCGAACGCCACGGCCGGGTCGCCGTGGTGACCCTGGACGACGGCTACCTCGACAACCTGCATGCGGCGCTGCCGGTGTTGCAAGGCCTGGGCTTCAGCGCCACCGTGTACGCGGTCAGCGGCAGCATCGGCCGCCACAACACCTGGGACGCGCAGAAACTCGGTATCGAAAAGCCGCTGATGAGTCTGGCCGAGCTGCGCCAATGGCGCAGCGGCGGCATGGAGATCGGCGCGCACACGCGCTCGCATCCACGCCTGACCGCGTGCAGCGATGCCGATCTGCGCGAGCAGATCGGCGGCTGCAGGCGCGAACTGGAAGATCGGCTCGGCGCACCGGTCACCCAGTTCTGCTACCCGTACGGCGACGTGGACGCGCGCGTGGCCGCGGCGGTGCGCGAGGCCGGTTATGTCGCCGCGACCACCACCCGCCGCGGCCGCGCCGTGCCCGGGTCCGATCCCTGGCGCTATCCGCGCATCCAGGTGGCGCGGCACCACCTGCTGCCGCAGTTCGCGCTGCGCGCGCTGACCGGCTACGAGGATCGGCGCGCATGAAGTTCCTGTTCGTCGGCACCAATCCGGAGAACACCGGCGCGGCGACGCACTTCGTGGCGCTGGCGCAGGCCCTGACCGGCGCCGGCCATCGCGTCGAGGCGATCGCCTGCACAGGCGGGCTGATCGCCGAGGAACTCGGCCGCAGCGGCATCGGCGTGCACTTCGGCCATTTCCGCAACGCGCTGGATCCGGCCGGCTACGCGCCGCTGCTGCGCCTGGCGCGGCGCCTGCAGCCGGATTGGCTGGTCGGCAATTTCGGCAAGGAATACTGGCCGCTGCTGCTGGCCGGCCGCGCGCTCGGCATCCGCGTGGCGCTGTTCCGGCACCGCGCGCCGGCGATGCGCGCGTGTTCCGGCTATGCGATCCCGCGCCTGGCCTCGCGCTTCTTCGCCGTGTCGCGCTATGCGCGGCAGGCCTACCTGGACCGCGGCGTGCCCGAGGCGCTGGTGCAGGTGCTTTACAACCCGGTGAACATGGAGCGCCTGCGTGCGGATCCGCGGCGCGGGCGCGAGATGCGCGCCCTGCTCGGCCTGCCCGAGGATGCGATCGTGGTCGGCTACAGCGGCCGCCTGCAGCGCGGCAAGGGCATCTTCCCGCTGCTGGAAGCGGTGTCCGCGGCGATGGCGAGCGAACCGGCGTTGCATTGCCTGTGGCTGGGCGATGGCCCGGATGCGGCGCGCCTGCACGCGCAGGCCGGCGCCCAGGCCAGTGCCGGACGGCACCGCTTCGTCGGCTGGGTCAACGACACCACGCCGTACTACAACGCGATGTCGATGCTGGCCTTTCCCTCGCTGGCGCCGGAAACCTTCGGCCGGGTCTCGGTGGAAGCGCAGGCCAGCGAAGTGCCGGTACTCGCCAGCCGCGTCGGCGGCGTGGCGGAGACGCTGGATGCGGACGTCAGCGGCGAACTGCTGCAGCCCGGCGACGTGGCGGCCTGGCGCGATGCGATCCTGCGCCTGTGCGATGCGCAGCGCCGCCAGCGCATGGGCCAGGCCGGCCGCCAGTTCGTGCAGCGCCACTTCGCCGGCGCGGTGATCGCCGCGCAGTTCGTGCAACTGCTGCAGGCGCCGCGGCGCGCGCCGCAGCGGCTGACGCAGACGCAGCCCGACGCGCACTGAAACCAGCCGCCGGTGCCTGCTGCGCCCGCTTCAAAGCGCGGAAACGACGAAGCGAACACCAACGCCGGGAACGGCAGCGACCCGGCAGCCCTGCCGGGCCGCTGCGATCAGCCCTGCAGATCCAGCAACGTCAGCACCTGCGCCGCCAGCACCTCGGCGTTGTCGCCGTCGGCGCGCAGGTGCAGCTCCGGCTGCTCCGGCGCCTCGTACGGTGAATCGATGCCGGTGAAGTTGGGGATCTGCCCGGCGCGGGCCTTGGCGTACAGCCCCTTCACGTCGCGCGCTTCGGCCACGTGCAGCGGCACGTCGACGAACACCTCGACGAAGTCGCCCGCGGCGAAGCGCTCGCGCGCCATCCGCCGTTCGGCACGGAACGGGGAGATGAAGCTGACCAGCACGATCAGCCCGGCGTCGGCCATCAGCCGCGCCACCTCGGCGACGCGGCGGATGTTCTCCACCCGGTCCTCGTCGGTGAAGCCCAGATCGCGATTCAGCCCGTGGCGCACGTTGTCGCCGTCGAGGATGAAGGTGTGATAGCCGAGCGCATGCAGGCGCTTGTCGACCAAATTGGCGACGGTGGACTTGCCGGCGCCGGACAGGCCGGTGAACCACAGCACCTTCGGCGTCTGGCCCTTGATCCGCGCGCGTGCGGCGCGATCCACCTCCAGGTGCTGCCAGTGCACGTTGCCGGCGCGGCGCAGCGCGAAATCCAGCGTGCCGGCGGCGACGGTGGCGTTGCTCTGCCGGTCGATCAGGATGAAGCCGCCGAGCGCGCGGTTGCGCGCGTATGGCTCGAAGACGATCGACTCGTCCAGCGACAGGTTGCAGTAGCCGACCTCGTTCAATTCCAGGCGCTTGGCGGCCAGCCGCTCCTGCGTGTTCACGTCGATGCGGTGCTTGATCTCGCTGACGCTGGCCGACACTGTGCGGGTGCCGATCTTCAGCCAGTACGGACGCCCCGGCAGCAGCGCGGCATCGTCCATCCACAGCACATGCGCGGCGAACTGGTCGGCCACTTCCGGCGGGTCGGCGGCGGCGGCGATCACGTCGCCGCGGCTGATGTCGATCTCATCGGCCAGGGTCAGCGTCACCGCCTGCCCGGCCACCGCCTGGTCCACATCGCCGTTGCCGTCGAGCACCCGCGCCACGCTGGAGCGGCGCGCCGACGGCAGCACCACCACCGCATCGCCCGGTCGCACCTGGCCGGCCGCGAGCGTGCCGGCGAAACCGCGGAACTGCTGGTTCGGGCGGTTGACCCACTGCACCGGCAGGCGCAGGCCGCTGTCGGCATCGCGCGCGGCCAGGTCCAGGCGCTCCAGGTGTTCGAGCAATGCCGGGCCGTCGTACCAGGGCGTGCGTGCGGAACGCTGCGACAGGTTGTCGCCGTCCAGCGCCGACAGCGGGATGCACTGCACCTGGGCGATGCCCAGCTGCGCGGCCAGCGCCGCGTAGCTGGCGGCGATCGCATCGAAGGTGGCCTGGTCGAAATCGACCAGGTCCATCTTGTTCACCGCCAGCACCACGTGGCGGATGCCGAGCAGGGCGACGATGTAGCTGTGCCGACGGGTCTGGGTCAGCAGGCCCTTGCGCGCATCCACCAGCACCACCGCCACGTCGGCGCTGGACGCGCCGGTGGCCATGTTGCGGGTGTACTGCTCGTGGCCGGGGCAGTCGGCGACGATGAACTTGCGCTGGTCCGTATCGAAGTAGCGGTAAGCCACATCGATGGTGATGCCCTGCTCGCGCTCGGCGGCCAGGCCGTCGAGCAGCAGCGCGTAGTCGATCTCGCCGCCGCGGGTGCCGTGGCGCTTGCTGTCGGCGCTGAGCGCGGCGAGCTGGTCGTCGAACAGGCGCTTGCTGTCGTACAGCAGGCGCCCGATCAAGGTGCTCTTGCCGTCGTCGACGCTGCCGCAGGTGATGAAGCGCAGCAGCGGCTTGTGTTCGTGCTGCTGCAGGTAGGCGGCCACGGCGTCGCCGCCATCGCCGGGAATGGGGAATGGGGAATGGGGAATGGAAACAGCGGTCTCCCACGACTCATCCGGTGGCTGCGATGCTTCTTGCTTTTGCACTTGCGATTCCCGATTCCCTATTCCCCATTCCCGGCCCATCAGAAATACCCCTCCAGCTTCTTCTTCTCCATCGACGCGCCCGGATCCTGGTCGATCACCCGCCCCTGCCGCTCCGAGGTGGTGGCCAGCAGCATCTCGGCGATGATCTTTTCCAGCGTATCGGCCTGCGACTCGATCGCGCCGGTCAGCGGATAGCAGCCCAGGGTGCGGAAGCGCACCTGCCGCAACTGCGGCACTTCGCCGTCGCGCAGCGGCAGCCGCGCGTCGTCCACCAGGATCAGCGCGCCGTCGCGCTCCACCACCGGGCGTTCGGCGGCGAAATACAGCGGCACCACCGGAATCGACTCGCGGTAGATGTACAGCCAGATGTCCAGCTCGGTCCAGTTGGACAACGGGAACACGCGCACGCTCTCGCCGGCATGGACCCGGGCGTTATAGAGGTTCCACAGCTCGGGGCGCTGGTTCTTCGGGTCCCAGCGATGCTTGTCGTTGCGGAACGAAAATACCCGCTCCTTGGCCCGCGCCTTCTCCTCGTCGCGGCGCGCGCCGCCGATCGCCGCGTCGAATTTGCCCTGATCCAGCGCCTGCTTCAGGCCCTGGGTCTTCATCACGTCGGTATGCACGGTGGCGCCGTGCGTGAACGGGCCGATGTCCTGGGCGATGCCGTCGGGATTGATGTGCACGCGCAGGTCCACCCCGGTTTCGGCGGCGCGGCGGTCGCGGAAGGCGATCATTTCGCGGAACTTCCAGCGCGTGTCCACGTGCAGCAGCGGGATCGGCGGCGGCGCCGGCGCGAACGCCTTCAGCAACAGGTGCAGCAGCACCGAGCTGTCCTTGCCCACCGAATACAGCAGCACCGGATTGCGGAACTCGGCGGCCACCTCGCGCAGGATGTGGATGCTTTCGGCCTCGAGCCGGTCGAGGTGGGACAGGGCGGAAGAACGCATCGGGGACAACGCAAGGCTCATTGGAAAGGGGGATGCCGAGGGTAGCAGCGCCCGCGGCCTGGGACGACCGGGGCTGGCAGTGTGTGATGCGCCTGGCAGGCACTGAAATAAGCGGGGGGCATAAGCCGATAACCCCTGCTCCTTTCTATGCCGCGCAACGAATCCCTAACATCGATCATCCCTTACTTCCCACCCGGACCGGTCATGACCGCCGCCTCGCCCGCGTTGCCGCCCAGCCCCTTGCCCGACGAGCGCAAGGCGCTGCTGGCGCGGACGGTGGAGGGGCTGGATGCGGCCAGCCTGTGGTGGCTGTCCGGCTATGCCGCCGGCCTGGCCCAGGGCCAGGGCCATGCACCGCCGTCGCTGGCGGTGCTGCCCGGCGGCGCCGCGGCCAGCCACAGTCCGCAACGGCTGAGCGTGGTCTACGGCAGCCAGACCGGCAATGCCCGCCGCGCCGCCGAACAATTGGCCGCCGAGGCCGAGGCCGCCGGGCTGAGCGTGCGCCTGCTGCGCGCCGATGCCTACCCGACCCGCGAACTGGCCGGCGAACGCCTGCTGTACGTGGTCATCAGCACCCAGGGCGAAGGCGATCCGCCGGACGACGCGATCGGCCTGGTCGAGTTCCTGCAGGGCCGGCGCGCGCCGAAGCTGCCCGAACTGAAATACGCGGTGCTCGGCCTGGGCGATTCCAGCTACGCCGACTTCTGCGGCATCGGCAGGCGCATCGACGCGCGCCTGGCCGAACTCGGCGCGCAGCGGCTGCTGCCGCTGGGCGAGGCCGACCTGGACATCGACACCGTGGCGGCGCCGTGGCGCACGCAGGTGCTGGCGCAGGCGCGCGAGTTGCTGAAGAATCCCGCCGTGCCGTCGGCGACGGTGACCCCGCTGCGCGGCGCCGCCGCGGCCGGCTGGAGCCACGAGCGCCCGTTCGCCGCCGAGGTGCTGGCCAACCAGCGCATCAGCGGCCGCGACTTCAAGGGTCCGCGCTACGCGGCGCATGGCCAGGCCGACAAGGACGTGCGCCATCTGGAGCTGTCGCTGGCCGGCAGCGGCCTGCACTACGAGCCGGGCGACGCGCTGGGCATCCGCCACCGCAACCCGCCGGCGCTGGTCGAGGCGGTGTTGACGGCGACGCGACTGGACGGTCATGCGCACGTCACCGTCGGTGCGGACACTCTACCCCTGCACGAGTGGCTCGCCACGCATCGCGAACTGACCCGGGCATCGCGGCCGTTCCTGGCCGCGGTCGCCCGCCGCGCAGCCGCCGTGGCGCTGGACCAGCTGCTCGACCCTACCCAGACCGCCGGTCTGGCGGCGTTGCTGGCCGATCACCAGGTGATCGACGTGCTGCGACGCTGGCCGGCGGATTGGGACCACAGCGCGCTGCTGGACGCGCTGCGGCCCCTGGCCCCGCGCCTGTATTCGATCGCCTCCAGCCGCAAGCGGGTTGGCGACGAAGTCCACCTCACCGTCGACGTGCTGGCCTACCAGGCGCACGGCCACGCCCATGGCGGCGCGGCCAGCGGCTATCTGGCGGCCCTGGCCGAAGGCGACAGCGCCCCGGTCTACATCGAACCCAATGAGCGTTTCCGGGTCCCGGCCGACGCCAGCCGCGACATCCTGATGATCGGCCCCGGCACCGGCGTGGCGCCGTTCCGCGGCTTCGTCCAGGAACGCGCCGAAAGCGGCGCCAGCGGCCGCAACTGGCTGTTCTTCGGCGCCCGCCACTTCAACCAGGATTTCCTGTACCAGGCCGAGTGGCAGCAGGCGCTGCGCAGCGGCGAGCTGCAGCGGCTGGAGCTGGCGTTCTCGCGCGACCTGCAGCCGCTGCGCGACGGCAACCTCCCGCACAAGGTCTACGTGCAGCAGCGCCTGCGCGAGCATGGCCGCGAGGTCTACGACTGGCTGCAGAACGGCGCGCACCTGTACGTGTGCGGCGCGATCGGCATGGGCAAGGACGTGCACGCCACGCTGCAGCAGATCGTGGTCGAGCACGGCGCGCGCAGCGCCGAGGACGCGGCCGCCTACCTCACGGCGCTGCAGCGGGAGGGGCGGTATGCGCGCGATGTGTATTGAAGCCGGGAATCGGGAAACGGGAATCGGGAATGGCAACAGCCGGCTCCGACACGATTTCCGTAGCCCGATACAGCCGCACTTGCCATTCTCCACTCCCTATTCCCGATTCCCGCCCCGATGAGCAACGTCGAAGACATCAAGGCCGAAAGCCGCCGCCTGCGTGGGTCGCTGCTGCAGAGCCTGGCCGATCCGGTCACCGGCGCGCTGCGCGAGGACGATCAGACCCTGATCAAGTACCACGGCAGCTACCAGCAGGACGACCGCGACCTGCGCGACGAGCGCCGCCGGCAGAAGCTCGAGCCGGCCTACCAGTTCATGATCCGCACGCGCACGCCGGGCGGGGTGATCACACCGGAGCAGTGGCTCAAGCTCGACGCCATCGCCACCACCTACGGCAACCACTCGCTGCGCGTCACCACCCGCCAGGCGTTCCAGTTCCATGGCGTGATCAAGCGCGAGCTGAAGGCCACGATGCAGGCGATCAACGCCGCGCTGATCGACACCCTGGCCGCCTGCGGCGACGTCAACCGCAACGTGCAGGTCGCGGCCAACCCGCTGGCCTCGCGCGCGCACGCCACGCTGTACGCCGATGCCGCGCGCGTGTCCGAGCACCTGCTGCCCAATACCCGCGCCTACTACGAGATCTGGCTGGACGAGGAGCGCGTGGCGGGCAGCGGCCAGGAAAACGAACCGATCTACGGCGACACCTACCTGCCGCGCAAGTTCAAGATCGGTTTCGCACTGCCGCCGGTCAACGACGTGGACGTGTTCGCCAACGACCTCGGCTTCATCGGCGTGCTCGGCGCCGACGGCGCACTGGCCGGCTACAACGTCAGCATCGGCGGCGGCATGGGCAGCACCCACGGCGACGCCGAAACCTACCCGCGCGTGGCCAACGTGATCGGCTTCATCGAACGCGGGCACCTGCTCGACGTCGCCACCGCGGTGGTCACCACCCAGCGCGATCTCGGCAACCGCGAGGTGCGCAAGCGCGCGCGCTTCAAGTACACCATCGACGACCATGGCGTGGACGTCATCGTCGCCGAGATCCAGCGCCGCGCCGGCATCGCGCTGCAGCCGACCCGCGCGTTCGCGTTCGAGCACAATGGCGACCGCTACGGCTGGAGCGAAGGCGAGGACGGCCGCTGGCACCTGACCCTGTCGCTGCCGGCCGGGCGCATCGCCGACCACGCCGGCGGCGCGCCGCACCTCAGCGGGCTGCGCGAGATCGCCCAGCACCTGCAGCGCGATGGCGAAGGCGCGCACTTGCGCATGACCTCGAACCAGAACCTGGTCGTCGCCGGCATTCCCGCCACCCAGCGCGAAGCGATCGACACCCTGGTGCGCGCGCACGCGCTGGACACCGGCAACCAGGCGCGCACTGCGCTGGCGCGTGCAGCGATGGCCTGCGTGGCGCTGCCGACCTGCGGCCTGGCGATGGCCGAGGCCGAACGCTACCTGCCGGAGTTCTCCGACAAGCTGGAACCGCTGCTCGACCGGCACGGGCTACGCGAGGCGCCGATCCTGCTGCGCATCTCCGGCTGCCCGAACGGCTGCTCGCGGCCGTACCTGGCCGAGATCGCCCTGGTCGGCAAGGCCCCCGGCCGCTACAACCTGATGCTCGGCGCCGACCACCGCGGCCAGCGTCTCAACACGCTGTATCGGGAAAACATCACCGAACCGGAAATCCTCGACGCGCTCGACCCGCTGTTCGCGCGCTATGCCGGCGAACGCGCGCACGACGAAGGCTTCGGCGATTTCCTGCACCGCAGCGGCCTGGTCGACCTGCCCGCCTACCCCACCCACCGCCATCTCATTCCTTCGGAACTGCACCCATGAGCGCCCTGCCCGCTTCCGCCCAACAAGACTCCGCCAACACGCCGGCGACGGCCTGGGACCTCGACGCGGTCAACGCGCTGCTGGCGCCGATGAGCGCACCGCAGCGCGTGGCCTGGGCGCTCGCGCATGGTCCGGCCGAGGCCGCGCTATCGTCCAGCTTCGGCGCGCAATCGGCGGCGACGCTGCACCTGCTGACCCAGCAGTTGCCGGACATCCCGGTGATCCTGATCGACACCGGCTACCTGTTCACCGAGACCTACCGCTTCGCCGACGCACTCACCGACCGGCTCAAGCTCAACCTCAAGGTCTACCGGCCGCTGGTCAGCCGCGCCTGGATGGAAGCGCGCCACGGCCGCCTGTGGGAACAGGGCATGGTCGGCATCGAGCAGTACAACAGCCTGCGCAAGGTCGAGCCCATGCGCCGCGCGCTGGACGAACTGAAGGTCGGCACCTGGTTCACCGGCCTGCGCCGCAGCCAGTCCGACAGCCGCGCGCAGACCCCGTTCGTGCAGAAGCGCGGCGAGCGCTACAAGGTCAGCCCGATCGCCGACTGGAGCGACCGCGACCTGTGGCAATACATGCAGCAGCACGGCCTGCCCTACCACCCGCTGTGGGAAGAAGGCTATGTGTCGATCGGCGACTTCCACACCACCCGCCGCTGGGAACCGGGCATGCGCGAGGAAGACACCCGCTTCTTCGGCCTCAAGCGCGAGTGCGGGATCCACGAGGACGTCTGAGGCGCGGCCCGCGCACAGGCCTCAGCAGGCCATCGCACGCTCCTTGTGGGACTTCAGTCGCGACGAACGCAGCGATGCACCTTCGGCTTCGGATGCGGTCGGGGCTGAAGTCCTCCTACAGTGCACCCGGCCAGTGCCTAAGCGCAGCTCCCTGTAGACGCTGTTTCAACCGCGACAAAGCGCAGAGCGCAGCCGCTACGGCGCCAGGCCGCGCAAGCGGTCGGGGTTGAAAACCCCTCCTACAGCGCATTCGGACAGGGCAACGGCCCAGCCAGCCCCACCTCACTCCCGCCGCAGCACCCACCACCAATCCAGCGCCAGCATCAGCAACAGCGACACCCCGACCAGCGGGAACAGCGCGCCGCCGATCGCCAGCAGCGCGAGCACGCCGCGCATGCTGCGCCGGTCCGCTGGCGGTGGCGGCACGCCCAGCCCGCCGACCGGGCGGCGTTTCCACCACATCAGCGCGGCGCTGACGCACAGCAGCAGGATGCCCAGGCACGAGGCGATCAGCAGCAGCTGGTTGAACGTGCCGTACTGCTGCCCGAGGTGCACGTTGATGCCCCATTCCAGTGCCTTGGCCAGCGGCCCGTAATCGGCGTAGCGCATGTCCAGCAGCACCTTGCCGCTGTACTGGTCCAGGTGGATCACCCGCTGCTGCGCCAGGTCCGGCGGATATACCGACGCGGTGTACACGCCGCGCACGCCGCGCGGCTGCGCCACGCTGTAGCCGGCGGCGATGCCGCGCGCCTGGAAGCGCGCCACCGCCGCGTCCAGGCCGATCGCGCCGGCTGCCGCAGGCTGCGGCGGCATCGCCTCCATCGCCATGCCGCCATGCGCGGCATGCGCGTCGTTGCCGTTGTCCGCGGCGCTCGGCACTGAAGGCGCGCCTGGCGCCACGATTGGCATCGACATCGGCATCGACGCAGTCTTCGGCAACTGCGACTGCGGCAGCCGCGCCTGGCGCAGCGACCAGGCCGGCACCTCTTCGTCGCTCAGGCGCTGCGTGGACATCGGCAGGTCCACGCGCAAGCCGGCCGGATAGCCGTAGTGATGGCCGTTGACGAGACGGTTGACCTGCGCGCCCCAGAACCACGACCACGGCATCCCGGTCAGCGCCAGGAACAGCAGCATCGCGCCGACCACGCTGCCGGTCAGCGCATGCGTATCGCGCCAGAACACGCGCTGCGGTGGCCGCCCGCGCACTGTGGTGACGCCGCCGCGGCGGCCGCGCGGCCACCACAGGTACACACCGGTCAGCACCAGCAGGATCGCCCAGCCCGCAGCCACTTCGATCAACGCGCTGGCCCATGGCCCGACCAGGGCCAGGCTGTGCAGGCGCCGGATCGTCCACGCCACCGTGCCGTGCTCGGGCAAGCGACCCAGCACCCGCGCCCGGTACGGATCCACGTACACCACCACGCGGCGGCCGTCAGCCGTGCCCACGGTCACTTCCGCCGACGCATCGCGCCGCGGCGGCGTGGTGTAGCGCAGCGCCTGCCCCGGCTGCGCCGCCAGCGCGACGGCGACCAGCCGCTGCGGCGTAGCCGCCTGCGCCTGCGCCGGCACCGCAACCGTCTTCAGCGCGCGGTGGAAGTAGCCGTCGATCGGCTGCTGGTAGACGAAGGCGGCGCCGGTCAGCGCCAGCCAGGCCAACAGCGGCAGCACCAGCAGGCCGGCGTAGAAATGCCAGCGCCACACCGCGCGATAGAAGCGCGCCGGCGCCGCCGCCGCCGGGTTCGGCATGGCCATCACCAACCCCAGCTGAGGCTGGCGTACAACGCGCGGCCATCGCCCGGCGAGTAGCCGGAGGAACCGCTGTCGTACCAGGCGTAGACGTAGTGGCGGTCGCTCAGGTTCTTCAGCTGCAGCGACAGCTCGCGCTGCGCGCGCCACGCCCAGGTCGCCCCCAGGTTGGCCAGCGCATAGCCGCCGTAGCGGCCCAGCGTATTGCTGCGCTCCACGTAGTAGTCGCCCTGCGCATTGCCCCAGGCCGACAGCTTCAGCCGCGGCGTGGCCTGCCAGTCGATGCCGGCGCTGGCCAGGTAGTGCGGCACGTTCTCGATCTCCTTGCCGCGCGTGGCCGGCGCGCTCGGATCGGGGGTGACGATGAGCGCGCGCTGCCGCGAATACGCCAGCCACAGCGTCCAGCGTTCGTCCGCACGCAGGTTCAGCTGCGCATCCCAGCCGCGACGCAAGGTCTTGCCGACGTTGCCGACCTCGCCAGTGCCGACCGTGCCATCGACGCCGAGGATGGTCGCCACCTCGTCGGAGGCGCGCTGCTCCCAGTAGGCGATGCGCGCATCCAGCCGCCTGCCGTCGGCGAACTTCAATCCGGCTTCCCAGCCGTCGTTGTAGGACGGCGCCAGGTTGCCGGGCTGGCTGCGGTAGGCGCCGTTGCCGCTGCCGATCTGGAAGGTGCGGCCGAGGTTGGCATAGACGCTGCTCTGCGCGGTCAGCGCGAACACCGCGCTGAGCTTGGGTTGCTGGATCGCGCCGTAGGCGTAGGCCGGATAGCGCGCGCCGCCGAGCCGATCGCGGAAGCTGCCGTCGACCCAGTCCACACGGTAGCCCGGCACCAGCTGCAAGCGCTCGAACGGGCGGATCACCGCCTGCACGTAGGCGCCGCGCGTGTCCAGGTCGAAATCCCAATCGCGCAACGGCGCGGTGCGCACCCGCGCCACGGTGCGATAGCGTTGCGAGGTGTTGTCCTGCCATTGCGCGTCGATGCCGCCTTCCAGCGCGAACGACGTCGCCCAGTCCACCTCGGGACGCCAGCTGGCCTTGGCCAGGAAACCGCGCTGGGTTTCGTCGGTATCGCGTTCCTGCTGCGCGCCGGCGGCGGTGAAGCGCACCCAGCGCTGGTTCTGGTAGCGATTCCAGTACAGCTTGGCGCTGCCCTGCACGGCGTCGGCCAACTGTGCGTCCAGGTGCAGGCTCAGCTGCCCGGTCTGGCGCCCGCTGCGGTCGTCGCGCGCATAGTCCGGCGAGCTGCGCGGCGCGCGTTGCGCGCTGGCGTAATCCAGATAGCCCGCCTCCAGCGCGGCGTTGCGGTAATAGCGTGCGCTGAGCCCGGCGCGCCAGGCTAAGTCCGGCGCGGTATAGAACCATTTGCCGGCGAACGCGCGCTTGCGCGCGTCGGCGTGATCGCGGTAGCCGTCGCTGTCGCGCCAGGCGGCGAAATAGTTCTGGCTCCAGCCGCCGCGCTCGATGCCCTGGCTGGCCTGCACCTCACGGGTGCCGAAGCTGCCGGCGGTGACGCTGGCGCGGCCGTCGTTGCCGCCGCTGCGGGTCAGCACATCCACGCTGCCGGCGATGGCGTCCAGCCCGTAGCGCGGATCGTTGGTGCCGCGCACGATCTCGATCGCGGCGATGTCCAGCGGAAACACTGCGTCCAGGTACGGCATGCCGCCGGCGTTGTCGTTGCTGGGAACCCCGTCGATCAGCAGCTTGACCGCGTTGACCCGGCCTTCGCCGTTGAAGCCGCGGAACGAGAAGCGGCCGGCATCGGTGCCCATCTTGAACTGGGTGACCTGCACGCCGGGCGCGCGCATCAGCAGCTCCCAGCTGTAGTCCACGTGCTGGTCCTGCAACAGGTCGCCGCCGAGGATGTCCACGGAACTCAGGACGCTGCGCGCGGTGGGCAAGGACAGCGGATTGGCGCTGACCTGGACCTTGCCCAGGGTCAATGCGGAATCGCCGGCGGGCGGCTGCACGCCGCTATCGGCAGCGTAGCTCGGCGCGGTCACGCTGGCCGCGACACAGACGCAGCCGTACGCCGCCATGCGCGGCACGGAAAAGAAACGGATCATCGATGACTCCATCAGCACGAAGACGTGCCGCGGCGACGCCGCGGCACGAAAGAACAGCGGTTCGTGTTTCAGGAGTGCAGTGGAGGCCCACGTGCGGCGTGAGCGCGCCAGGTGCCCGTGTCCACCACCGGCGGGCGCGGCGAGGCCAGCGGCGCGCGCTGGCGCAACCAGGGCAACACCAGCCACAGCAGCGCCAGCAAGGGCAGCAGGCGCGCGGCCAGCAGGCAGTAGTCGCAGGCCTGCTCGTGCAGCATGCCGCCGTCGTCATGGGCGCCGGCGTGGTGGGCAGGCAACCCCACGGCCGGCAACGGCAGGATCGATTGCAGGCCGCGGCTGGTGCACAGCGCCCCCGCCGCGGCAGCGGCCCAGTCGCCGGACCGCGCCTGCCGCCAGCGGCTCAGCAACGGCACAGCCAGCATCAGC
The DNA here is from genome assembly GCF_009769165.1 of Xanthomonas hyacinthi. Taxonomy (NCBI): domain Bacteria; kingdom Pseudomonadati; phylum Pseudomonadota; class Gammaproteobacteria; order Lysobacterales; family Lysobacteraceae; genus Xanthomonas; species Xanthomonas hyacinthi. Next base: position 3,258,999 of record NZ_CP043476.1, on the reverse strand, counting down.
ACGATCGCCAGCATGGCGAGCGTTCCCCAGAGCAACATCGGGCGGCGGCGGCGAATCACCGCCGCAGTCTAGTCGAGGCCCCGCGCGGCGCCAACGCGACATAAGCGCGCATCCCGGCCGCGCGGAACGGCCGCCGACGGCAGGCCGCCAAAATCGGCCGCGATCGCCATCCGCCGGCTTGCCCCCCCGCAACTGCAACGACAGACGGCCCGGCGAGCGGATCGAACGGCACCTTCGGCGACGCAGCCCTGTCGGTCGCACGCCACGCAGTGTTCGGCGCGCATGGCCGGCCCGGGCATGCCCCGCCGCATCGCATCCGACGGGACACAGCGCTGCACATGTCGGCCGCAGCGGTTCTAGCTGCCGCTTGCCTAATTTCGTAACTTCTGGAAATATCGAAACGATGGACGCCAACCACACCGTTGCCGCCTTGCGCGCGCTGGCTCACGCGCACCGCCTGGCCGCCTACCGCGCCCTGGTCCAGGCCGGGCCGGACGGGATGGCGGTGGGCGAACTGCGCGCCGCGTTGGGGCTGGCGCCGGCTACGCTGACCGCGCACCTGCACGTGCTGCGCGGTGCCGGCCTGATCGCCGACGAACGCCAGGGCCGGGTGATCCGGCTGCGCGCCGACTACGCGCGCATGGACGCGCTGATCGGCTTCCTGACCGAGAACTGCTGCGGCAACGGCACCTGCCCGCTGCCCGACGCTGCAGCGCCCAGCGCCGCGTGCACGGCATAGCGCTGCGTCTTCCTTAATCGCACCGAGTCCCCCCGATGAGCCCCATCACGATCTACCACAACCCCGCCTGCGGCACCTCGCGCAATGTCCTCGGACTGATCCGCAACAGCGGCGCGGAACCGAGCGTGGTCGAATACCTGAAAACCCCGCCGGACCGCGCCACCCTGCAGGCGCTGATCGCGGCGCTGGGCATTCCGCTGCGCGAGGCGATCCGGCACAAGGGCACGCCCTACGCCGAACTGGGCCTGGACGACCCGGCGCTGGACGACAACGCGCTGCTGGACGCGATGCTGCAGCACCCGATCCTGATCAACCGGCCGATCGTGGTCACCGCGCTGGGCACGCGCCTGTGCCGGCCGTCGGAAACGGTGCTGGATATCCTGCCCTCGCCGCAGCGCGGCGCCTTCGCCAAGGAAGACGGCGAACCGCTGATCGATGCGGACGGCCGCCGTGTCGGTTGACCTGTCCGAGCTGCCGAACCTGGACCCGGCCGCGTTCGTGCGCCCGGATCCGCTGGCGCTGAGCGCCGCCCGCGCCGCGCATCCGCCGCGCCTCCTGCTGCTGTACGGCTCGCTGCGCGAGCGCTCCTACAGCAAGCTGCTGGCGCTGGAAGCGGCGCGGCTGCTGCAGGCGATGGGCGCGGAAACGCGCCTGTTCGATCCCACCGGCCTGCCGCTGCCCGATGCCGTGCCCGACAGCGATGCGAAGGTGCAGGAACTGCGCCAGCTGGCCCTGTGGAGCGAAGGCATGGTCTGGTCGTCGCCGGAACGGCACGGCGCGATGAGCGCGGTGCTCAAGGCGCAGATCGACTGGATCCCGCTCAGCCAGGGCGCGTTGCGCCCTACCCAGGGCAAGACCCTGGCGCTGCTGCAGGTGTCCGGCGGCTCGCAGTCGTTCAATGCGCTCAACCAGATGCGCGTGCTCGGCCGCTGGATGCGCATGCTGACCATCCCCAACCAGTCGTCGGTGGCCAAGGCCTGGCAGGAATTCGACACGCCTGGGCGGATGCGTCCGTCGGCGTACTACGACCGGGTGGTGGATGTGATGGAGGAACTGGTCAAGTTCACCCTGCTCACCCGCGACCTGGCGCCGCACCTGGTCGACCGCTACAGCGAGCGCCTGCCCGGGAGCGAGACCCTGGCCGCGGCATCCGGCGCCGCCCCGGGCGCAGCCGCCGCGACGGCATGAGCGCGGCGGCGCCAACACCCGTGAACCATGTCCCATGCCCTGGACCGCGCGCCCGATCGCCGTCGCGCGCGCTGCATGGCTACGCGATCCTGGAAACGCGCGCGCGCCGGCATTCGACCGCAGCATCCGCCGGCGGCGCTGATTGGCCAGATCCCGATCGCGGCGGTCAAGCCGATCGACAGCGGCCCCCCAGTGATGCAAGCGTGGAACCAGGCAGTGTCGAGGCGTGCAGCCCGCGGGACCTGGGCAGCCGCTGCGTGGCGACGCTGCCACCGCCCGCTGCGCCTGCCACAGCCGGCCAACCCGATCGGGATAGCCGTGAATGCCGCCGTCGTTCGCGGCCATGCCGGTTTGGCGCCGTCACGATGCCATCGGCATCGCTCTGAGCGCGCCGGCGTCGGACGTGGCGCCCTGCAAACGGAAACGCGCTACCGTCTGCTCCAGTAGCTGCGCGCGCTCGCGCAAGGTATCGCTGGACGCGGCCACCTCCTCCACCAGCGCACTGTTCTGCTGATTCACCGCCTCCAGATCGGCGACCGCACGGCTCAACTCCTGCAGCCCTTGCGATTGATCCTGCGCCGCCGCCGCCGCCGCGCGCGACAGCACCGCGACGCGTTCGTTGGTCTGGTTGATCGCCTGCAGCTGGCTGCGCGTCGCGTTGACCAGCTCCGTGCCTTCGGCAACGCGCTGGTTGGACTCGCCGATCAGCCCGCGAATCTCCTTGGCCGAGGCCGCGGTACGGTGCGCCAGATTCCGGACCTCGCCGGCCACGACCGCAAAGCCGCGGCCGTACTCGCCCGCTCGCGCGGCCTCGACCGCCGCGTTCAAGGCCAACAGGTTGGTCTGGAACGCCACCGAGTCGATCAGCCCGACGATATCGCCGATCCGCTTGCTGGACAGGTTGATCTCTTGCATCGAATGCCCGGCTTTGCCGACCACCTCGGCGCCATCGCGAGATCCGCTCAACGCGCTCTGGGTAAGCTCACTGGTCTGGCGGCTGTTGTCGGCGGCCTGCCGCGAGGATTCCAGCAGACTGCCGATGCTGGCCGTGCTCTGTTCCAATGCCGCCGCCTGACGTTCGGTGCGCACCGACAGGTCGGCATTGCCCGCGGCGATCTCGTTGACGCCGAGGCTCACGTCCGCTGCGGTCTCGGCCACTTCGCAGATCACTTGCCCCAGGCTGTCGAGCGAACCGTCGAGGCTTTGCGCCAGTTCGCGCAGGGCCCCGGAGTAGGTACCGCGCATGCGCCGGGTCAAGTCGCCTTGCGCCAGCGCGTGCGTGGTCGCGGTGATGTCGGCGAAGGCCTGATCGAGCCCGTCCAGCGACTGGTTGACCGCCTGCTTGAGTGCGCCCAGGTCGCCGGGCAGGTCGGTCTCGATGCGCTGGCTGAAGTCGCCCGCGGCGGTCGCCGACAGGCTGCGCTTGAGTTGCTCCAGCGACTCCTGCAGCAGGCACATCGCGCGGTCCACCTTGGCGCTCGATTCTCCTTGCACGTCCTGGCTCATGCGCACCTCGAAATTGCCGGCGGACAACGCCTCCATCACCGCGTCCAAGGCATCCATGGTCCGCTGCACGCTGTCGGCGCCAGCGTTGACGCCGCGCTTGAGCTCGGCCAGGTCGCCGGGCAGGTCGGCGCGTACGCGTTGGCCGAAGTCGCCGCGGCCTACCGCCGCGAGCACATGATTGGTTTCGCCGATCGCCGCATTGAGCGCTACCAGCAGGGCATTGAACGAGCGACACATGGTGCTGATCGCATCGCGCCCGGCGTCTTCCACGCGTACCGTGAAATCGCCGCGCGCGACCTGGCCGATCGCCTGGTTCAGGCGCTCGATCGGCTGCCTGATCGCGGCATCGATCAACAGCGCGGCGAAGGCCGTCAGCAACAGCAGCGCCAAGGTCGTCCACACGCCTATCCATGCCGCGCGGTTGGCTTTCCCGGCCGCATCGTCCAGCGCGTTCTTGAAGCTGGATTCGCTGTCCGCGCCCAGCCTGGTCAAGGCTTCGTGGACCTTCCGGTAGGCCGCCTGCTTGTCGCCGACCAGCGTCTGGAACGCACTCATGTCGCCGTCGCCACCGATCACGCCAGCGACCGCCAGCCGGCTTTTCTCGACATAGCGGTCCCATATCGCCACCAGCTGGTCGATCCGCTGCGCATAGGAAGGATCCTTGGACTTGATCGCCACGATCTTCGCCCGCGTGGCCTGCCCGGCCTTGATCGCATCCTCGAGCAGGAACTCGTCCTTGTCGCCCAGCGCCTGGGTGAACGTGGCCTGGGTCTCGACCAGCCCCTGGCTGGCCTGCGCGGCCAGCGACATCACCGGCAGCGCATGGTCGGCGAAACGTTCGAGCGTTTGGATGTTGCCGCGCGACACCACCATCGTATGGATGCTGTAGCCGACCAGACCCAGCAGGGCGATGGCCGGCAGCAGCAGGATCTTGGCGCGGATGGACAGATGGCGCAGGCGCCCGGACAGGCGCCCATTGAAACGTGCAATCGCGCCTACGCCGGGCAGGAACAGGCGTCTTGTCGTTGCTGACATCGGATATCTCCCCAATTGTTGACCGAGCGGCGCTTCAATACTTGAGCAGTACCTTGACCGAGTCATCCACCGCCGCATCACTGATATAGCCGACCGCCGCGGGATTGCCCTTCAGCTTCGCCTTGACTGCGGCATCGTCGGCCACCTCGGTCGGCGCCGTGGCCTTGCCGGTGAATATCAGCTTGGACCAGTAGCCGGCGAGATCGGCGCCGGTCTTGCCCAGCACCTTGGTTTCGAACTCGCCGCGCACGGCTGGATTCTTCTGGTAATGCAGCAGCAGGGTCTTGCCGCCGCTGCTGGCCTGGCGGCCGAGGAACACTTTCTTGGCCTCGTCCACGTTGGCGATGGTGACCGGCGAATCTTTCGCCGCCACGATCGCACCGGCGACGGCGCTCAACGGTGCCAGCAACGCCAAACCGGCGACGGCGATATGGATCTTCTTCATGGAAATCTCCGCAGGTGGTAACGGCGTTAGAACACGAAATCGAGTGCCAGGGCGAAGACATTGACCTTGCCGTCGAAGCCCGGCCTGATGTCGTTGAAGCTCACACCCGGGGTCCCATGCGTATCGACCATGTCCCATTGCCCCTTCAGCGCGAAGGAGCGATGGAAGTCCCAGCGCAGTCCCAGCGAGGTGGTGGTCTGGCGGCCATTGCTGGGAGCCGCGCCATCGGCCGGGTCGAGCTTGGCGTAGCTGACGAACGGCTGGAAATCGCCGATGCGGTAGCCGCCGAGGACGTACCATGCATCGGCGTCGATCAACGCGGGCAGCTTGTCCGAGCGGCGCATCACATATTCGGCCTGCAGCAGCACATTGCTGTGGTTCAAGACCGCGCCGAAACCGTCGAACGTAAAGACCTCGTTGTCGGCGCCAAAGAACGCAGGCAGCTGCGGACGGCCTTGCACACGCCCGGCGCGCAGGCTGAGCCAGTCGTTTTCCCATTGCAAGCTGGCGCCGCGCAGGCGCTTCATGTCCTGCTTGTAGATCACCCCGCCCGTCTCGAACGTGAATTGCGAGCTGCCGGCCAGCACAGTGAGCTTGACGGTACCGCCGCCCAGATCGTGGGCATAGCTGGCGTCGACGCCGGTGAGCCGATCCACGAACGCGATGCCGTATACCTCATTGGGCGCATGGATCCATGGATTGGCGTAACCGATGCTGCGCGAGTCGGAAATGGCGAAGGTCGGCAGCGTCGTCAGGCCGGCACGCACGCTCAGGTTTGCGATCGGTTGTACTTTCACGAAAGCCCAATCCACCTGCGTGGCGTTGTAGGCATCGGAACGGCGTTTGGTGACGGTCTGCACGGTCGCCGACAGCCAATCGTTGGCCTTGCCGGTGAGCTGCAGGCCGAAATTGGAATCGGTCGCAAAATTCAGCGCATCGCCAGCGCCTCGGTTCTGCGATTCGCGGATGTAGCGGGCATCGTCGGTATCCGTGCGCAGCGCGGCAAGGGTTCCGAAACCGCTGAGCGTGAAATGCTCGCCGAGTTCGACGGCGAACGCCGGCGACAGGCAGGTGCTCAACGCCAGGAAGACGATCGAACGAGGCAAGGTGGGACGGCAGGCCATGAGCTTCTCTCCGAGCTAAGCGGCGCTTTGTGCGTCGCAGTGGAATCTGTAACGACTGTGTCGGGGCGAACTTGACGGCCGTTGACAGATGCCCTCGCAACTCCCCTACAGGGGCTGCGGAAGTTCCTGACAGGAGCGCGATGAGAATCATTCAATTTCTTGAAATTCCCATCGAAAACAATTGCTTGGCACAAGCACTAGATGTTGCGCCGCAACAAAATGGCTGCCGCGCGACCTCGCGCAAGTGCTGGACGCAAGGTGGGGCGCCACGCGAGGCAGCGCAGCGCCATGTGCGGACCGGCCGCCTGCCAACGATGCCCGTCACGCGCATGCGGTCAGCGCGATGGAACCCTGCAGCCATCGCGTCGGAAGCAGCGCTCCTGCGCCGTGCCCGCCGCGGGCCGGCCGTGCCGCTGCCGCGCAAGGCGACTAGGCGCGCCGGCGCCGGCCCAGGCGGCGGCGCCTCAGCTGGTGATGGTCTGGGTCAGTTCTTCCCAGCTCGGCGGGGTCGGCCAGTCCGGTTCCTGGTTGCCCTCCATGACCCGGCGCAGGTCGCGGGTATCGATCTGCGGGGCCAGCACATGCACCAGCTCCAGCGCGTAGTCGCGCAGCACGCGGTCGCGCGGCAGCACCGCCCAGGCGATGCACTCGGGGATCTCCGGCGGCGCCGGCCAGGCGCGCAGGTCGGTGTCGCCGGCATGCACCGCCATCTCCGCGAGCAGGCCGACGCCGAGTCCGGCGCGCACGTAGGTCTTGATCAGGTCGGCGTCGAGCGCGGTCAGGGCGATGCTCGGCTCCAGCCCGAGCCGGCTGAAGGCGCGCTGCAGCGAGGAGCCGGAACGGGTCGAGGATTCGTAGCTGATCAGCGGCTGCGCCGCCAGCGCGGCCATGTCCGGCACCCGCTTCGGCAGGTCCAGCGCATGCCCGCGCGGCACCAGTACCAGCCGCCGCCAGCGGTACAGCGGCACCGCGATGCCGGCCCCCGGCTCGCTGCCGGCGGTGCTGACGATGGCGATGTCGGCATCGCCCTGGCTGAGCAGGTCCAGCGCCGCGCTCTCGGCCGCCTGCTGCAGGTGCACGCTGACCTGCGGATACGCCTGCTTGATCTGCGCCACCGCCGGCGGCAGCACGAAGCGCGCCTGCGTGTGGGTGGTGGTCAGGGTCAGCTGGCCCTGGCTCTCGCGGCGCTGGTTGGCGGCGTAGGTGCGGATGTTGCTGGCTTCGGCCAGCACCGCACGCGCGCGCTCGATCACTTCGCGGCCGGCCGGGGTCACCGTCTCCAGGCTGCGGCCCTTGCGCACGAACAGCAGGAAGCCGAGTTCGTCCTCCAGCTGCTTGAGCTGCTTGGACAGCCCCGGCTGGGTGGCGTGCACGCGCGCCGCCGCCAGGGTGATGTTGAGATCGGCATCGGCGATGGCGACGAGGTAGCGGAGTTGGGTCAGCGTCATCGGAGCGAGGGCGGCGCTACCGGGCGGGAGCAGCCACGACTGTAGTGGAGAAATGGGACTTCCACCTTATAACCGAAAGCTATCTGACAGATGCATGAAGTCATTTCCGGGCGCTATAAGCCGGCGCTACGGTCACCCCTTCCTCCTCCTTCCTACGCCGCGACCGCCGTGAGTCCTGCCCCGATTGCGTTGTATCCGGACCTGCGCGAGCGGCCCGTGCTGGTGGTCGGCGGCGGTGACGCCGCCGAGCGCCAGGTGCAGGCATTGCTCGCGGCCGGCGCCGCGCCGCGGCTGGGCGCGCCGGCGCTGACCCCGGCACTGCAGGCCTGGGCCGACGCCGGACGCCTCCGGTGGCTGCGCGGTAGCTTCGATGCCGCCTGGCTGGACGCGGTGTGGTACCTGATCGCCGCCAGCGACGAGCCTGCACTGAACCGGCTGGCGCTGCAGGCGGCCGCCGCGCAGCGGGTGCTGGCGCAGACCGCGCCCGGCGCGGCCGCTCCGGCCGCCGCGCCCGCGGCAGGCGACGCGCAGCTCGACATCGGCGCATCCGCCGTCGCGGCGCTGGCGCCACCGATCCGTCCCGGCACGGTGACCCTGGTCGGCGCCGGCCCCGGCGATCCCGGGCTGCTGACGCTCAACGCGCTGCACGCGCTGCGCAGCGCCGACGTGGTCCTGCACGACCGCCTGGTCAGCGCCGCGATCCTGGACCTGCTGCCGGGCACCGCCGAGGCGATCGAAGTCGGCAAGTCGGCCAGCGGCCACAGCGTGCGCCAGGAGCAGATCCACGCGCTGATGCTGGAACACGCGCGGCGCGGCCGCCGCGTGGTGCGGCTGAAGGGCGGCGATCCGTTCGTGTTCGGCCGCGGCGGCGAGGAACTGGAATATCTGCGCGCGCACGGCGTGCCCTACGCGGTGGTGCCGGGCATCACCGCGGCGCTGGCCTGCGCGGCCTACGCCGGCATCCCGCTGACCCACCGCGAGCATGCGCAGTCGCTGCGCCTGGTCACCGCGCACTGCAAGGAATCGTTCGACACGCTGGACTGGGCCGCGCTGGCGCAGGAACGGCAGACCCTGGCGGTATACATGGGCGTGGCCGGGCTGGACACGGTGCGCGCGCGCCTGCTGCGCGCCGGCCGCGCCGCCGACACCCCCTTCGCGCTGGTGGAGAACGGCGCGCGTCCGCAGCAACGGGTGGTGGTCGGCACCCTGGCCGACCTGCCCGATACCGCCCGCGCGCATCAGGTGCGTTCGCCGGCGCTGCTGATCCTGGGCGAGGTCGCCGCACTGGCGACCACCCTGCACTGGTTCGGCGCCGCGCCGCTGCCCGCACCGCCCTCACCTTCCCCGAAGCCGGCCGTGCCTACCCTGGCCCACGCCGCCTGACCCGCATCCCCGCATCCCTTTCCGGAGACCCTGCGCATGGCCATCTACGACAACATCCTCGACACCATCGGCCACACCCCGATCGTCAAGCTGCAGCGCCTGCCGCCCGCGCACGTGAGCCTGTACGTCAAGGTCGAGGCGTTCAATCCCGGCGGCTCGGTCAAGGACCGGCTGGCGCTGGCGATCGTGCTCGACGCCGAGGCCAAGGGCCTGCTCAAGCCCGGCGACACCATCGTCGAAGCCACCTCCGGCAATACCGGCGTGGCCCTGGCAATGGTCGCCGCCGCGCGCGGCTACAAGTTCGTGGCGACGATGGTGGAGACGTTCTCGATCGAGCGCCGCAAGCTGATGCGCGCGTTCGGCGCCAAGGTGATCCTGACCCCGGCCGCCGAGCGCGGCAGCGGCATGGTGCGCAAGGCCGAGGAACTGGCCCAGCAGCACGGCTGGTTCCTGGCCCGCCAGTTCGCCAACCCGGCCAACCCGGCCTACCACCGCAGCACCACCGCCGCAGAAATCCTGCGCGATTTCGCCGGCCGCCGGCTCGACCATTTCGTCAGCGGCTGGGGCACCGGCGGCACCCTCACCGGCGTCGGCGAAGTGCTGCGCCTGGTGCGTCCGGAAGTGCGCATCACCGCCACCGAGCCGGCCGGCGCCGCCCTGCTGCAGGGCCAGGAATGGAAGCCGCACAAGATCCAGGGCTGGACCCCGGACTTCGTGCCCGAGGTGCTCAACCGCGAGGTCTACGACGAGGTGCTGAGCGTGGAGGACACCGATGCGATCTCCGTTTCGCGCCGACTCGCCGCCGAGGAAGGCATCTTCACCGGCATCTCCGGCGGCGCCACCGTGGCCACCGCGCTGCGCGTGGCCGAGACCGCCGCACCCGGCTCGGTGATCCTGGCGATGCTGCCCGACACCGGCGAGCGCTACTTCTCCACCCCGCTGTTCGCCGACATCAACGAAGGCTCCGACGACGACTGGCTGGCGGGCCTGCCGTAACGCCGCCAGTACGCAGTACGCGGCGCGCCTGCGATCGCCGCGGGTGCCGAGGAATTGCCTCGAACGGGACGCTGGGCTGCGGTCGGTCCCCGGCCGCGCCGGAAGCAACGGAACGATGCAATGCCATCTGCGGAAATTGTTCCGCAGCGCATGCAAGACCGGACTTTCTCATGCGCTCGCAGAAACCGTCGCGGTCGCCGCAATCGCAGCAAGCATCCACACGCCGGAGCGCGGCGGCGTGCCCTTGGAACACGCATCAGCCGCTTGCCAGGAACGCCACAGATGCGATAAATGACGGAAGGATCTCATAAAGGAACACCGGATCCGGGCACGATGCGCAGCGTCGCCCGAGGACAAACCGGAACCGTTCCGGGATGCAGAGGGGCGACATGTCCTGCAGCATGTCGATCGAAGCACCTGTGCCCAATTCCATCGCGCGCTCGCGCTACGGGCGCCAGCGGCTGGATGCTGGCATCGCCCTCTCCCGTTCGCAAGGATCCGTCATGATGTCTCGCAATGCCCGCGCCGCGGGCTGCCGCGTATCGTTTGCCGCCGCCGGTCGCCTGCTCGCCGTTGGCCTGCTGCTCGCCGGCGCCCAGATGCCCGCTGGCGCGCAGCAGCATGCGCAAGCGACGGACAGCCCCTACATCGATCGCATCGCCTATTCCTCCAAGGCCGATGCGGGCCTGGATCCCAGCTTGGCCAACGAGCGTGCGGCGCGGATGCACCATGTCTGGCACGCAGGGCAGCCGCCGCTCGACTACATCACCCTCACGGGCCACCTGATCGCGCGGGATCCGTCCGGGCGGCCGCAGGCTTCGATGTCCTACGTGGCCTATAACGCAGCGCCGCATGACGGCAGGCCGCGACCACTGACGTTCTTCTACAACGGCGGCCCCGGGGCCGCCGCGGCGCTGCTGCACCTGGGCTCGTTCGCACCGACGAGGCTGGCCACCTCTGATCCGGCCTTCGGCAGCTGGCCCAACTACCCGATGGTCGAGAACGCCGAAAGCCTGATCGCCACCACCGACATGGTGTTCATCGATCCGCCCGGCACCGGCCTGTCCGAAGCGATACTGCCCAACACCAACCGCAGTTTCTGGGGTTGCGACAGCGATGTGCGGGTCATGCGCGACTTCATTCGCCGCTACCTGCAGGTCAACCTGCGTCAGGACGCGCCGCTGTACCTGTATGGAGAATCGTACGGCACCACACGCACCGATATGTTGGCATTGGCGCTGGAATCGGCTGGCGTGCACCTCACCGGCATCGTGCTGCAATCGTCGATACTCAATTACTTCAGCGACACGCTGTTCAGCGGATCGCTCTACTACCCGGACTACGCCAAGGGAATGAAGTACAGCGGCGATACGATCGGCGCGTACTTTCCCAGCTACGCAGCGTCCGCTGCGTATCATCAGCAGACCGACGTCAGCGCCAGCGACGAGTTCTATGCGCTGCAGATGCGTGCATTCGTGACCGTCGCGCACAACGAGTTCCAACCCTACGGCCCGAGCTGGACGCTGAGCCAGTACGGCTTTCCCACCGTGCTGGGCAAGCCGGTGCTGCCAGGCGCCGCGGTCCTGGAGCGGTGGCGGCCGCTGTCCGGCCTCAGCGCGCAGGCGTTGCACGGCTACTTCAGCATGCAGCCCTTCAGCGATGCGCTGCTGCCAGGCCGCAGGATCGGTCGCTACGACGGCCGCACCAGCCTGCGCAGCGACGATCCACGGCTCGAGCACGATGACGACCCCTCCAGCGTGCTGATCGAACGCCCGCTGATCAACGCGCTGCAACGGCAGTTCCCCGACTACCTCGGCTTCAGCGCGCCCAACGCCAGCTACGTCTGGTTGAACATGGACACGGTCGACCAATGGGACTTCTCCCATGCCGGCAAGCGCGCACCGGACAGCATTCCGGACCTGCTCGGCGTGCTGCGGCTCAATCCGGCACTGAAGGTCCTCGCGCTCAGTGGCTACCACGACCTGGCCACTCCCTTCTACGCCACCGAAAAGCAGTTGGCGCGGCTGCGCACCGTCCGCGGCCTGAAGGCCGACATCCTGGTCAGCAACTACGCCGGCGGGCACATGATCTACCTGGACGATAGCTCGCGGCCGAAGATGCAGGCCGATCTCCGCGATTATTACGCCGGCAAGCCGATCCGCGGCGCCATCCCGCTGGCCCTGCTGGATGCGCCCTGGCCGGACAACCGCGGCGTCGACGCGGCCACGGCCGCCGACGGCGCTACGCATTGAATCCCGTTGCAGCCGCGACTCGCTTGCTTCACCCAAGGACCCCCATCATCATGCGTTCCAGCGTGTATTCCCGCTATTTTCCAGCGCTGCTCGTGCTACTGACCAGTGCCGCCGCTGCGCAGACCCTGCCCATCCAGGCCATCGCGGAGATCGCGCCGGCGACGACCCCGCACGGCGGCATCGACGGCCCCTTTGCGCCATCCGCACAATCCGGCGCGGCCGACACCACGCCGCAGACGACCAGTAGCGGCGACGCCCTGGAGGACGAAGCGCAGCAACGCCTGGACGCCGCCTTGGACGCAGATGGCAGCTTGGCGCACGGCGCGGCGATCACCAAGCAGCAGGCGCGCAGCGGCGGCCTGGGCTACATCGTCCAGCACTTCGAGCAGATCGACATCCTGCACAACGATCACGTCACCCTCGACGACGTCAAGGCCTACACGCGGCGGCAGCAGCCACGCTAGGGCGTGTCATCCATTGCAGATGATGTCGCTTGTGGGAGCTCAAGGCGAAGCGCAGTGCTTCGTCGGGATGCACGCTATCGCGCGACCGCCAGCGGCGTGCCCGGCTGCGGCGCGCGGCCTGCCTGCTGTGCGCCGCCGGCACGCTGCGCGGGCAGCACCGATGCGTGCAGCAGCAGCTGCGCGACCACCGCGACCGCGATCACCGCCGGTGCCTTGCCGTCGATGCCGGGCAAGCCGATCGGGCAGGTCAGCCGCGCCTGCGCAGCATCGTGCAGGCCGTCGTGGCGCAGCCGCGACAGGAACCGCGCGCGCTTGGAGGCCGAGCCGATCAGGCCGACGAAGCCGGCGCGGCCGGTCAGCGCGGCGGCGGTGAGCCGATAGTCCAGCGCGTGGTCGTGGGTCAGGATCAGCAGCATCGCCTCTGCCGGCGCCGCGCCGGCACGCGCTAGCAATGCGGGGTCGTGCAGATGCTCCGCGCCGGCGGTAGCGGCCAGGTCGGCACGCGGATCGGACCACCACAGTTCGAACGGCAGGCCGTGCAGCGCGCGCGCGATGGCGATGCCGACGTGGCCGGCGCCGAACAGGTACAGCGGGGTGCGCCGCGGGCCGATCGGCATCGCCAGCGATGCGCCGGCCAGCGGCGCCGGCGCACGCAGCGACAGCGCTTGCGCCGGCGCATCGCCGATGCGGTGTTCGAGAGTGCCCGGCAGCAGCCGGGTCAGCAGGGTGCGCCCCAGCGTCGCCTGCCGCAGCCAGTCGCTGTGCGCCGGGTCCAGCCGTTCCAGCAGCAGGCGCACGCGGCCGCCGCAGCACTGGCCGAGCAGGTCGTCGGCCTGCGCGTGCGCCGCGCATTGCCCACAGCTGCCGTTGCAGCGCGCCGCTGCAGCCGCGCCCAGGGTGTAGTCCTGCACCTGCCAGCTGCCCGGCGGCTGCGCCAGCAGCGCGCGCGCCAGCGCGCAGGCGCGCCACTCGAGCACGCCGCCGCCGATGCTGCCGATGCTGCCGTCGGCACTCACCAGCATGCGCGTACCGGCCTCGCGCGGGGTCGAGCCTGCGGTGGCCAGCACCGTGATCAACGCGGCCGCGCCGCGCGCCAGCGCCGCTTCGGCGTGCAGGCTCCAGTCAGCGCGCATCGGCGCGCCGTGCCGCGATCGCGGCCAGGATCCGCTCCGGCGTGGCCGGCGCGTCCAGCGCCGGCACGTCCGCGCCCGGCGCCGCCGCGGCCACCGCCTGGGTCAGCGCGCAGAACACCGAGATCGCCAGCATCAGCGGCGGTTCGCCGACCGCCTTGGAGCGATGGATGGTCGCCTCGCTGTTGCGGCCGGCTTCCCACAGGCGGATGTCCATGCGCGCCGGGCGGTCGCTGGCGGTGGGAATCTTGTAGGTCGATGGCGCATGCGTGAGCAGCCGGCCGTGCGCGTCGTAGACCAGCTCCTCGGTGGTCAGCCAGCCCATGCCCTGGATGAAGCCGCCCTCGATCTGGCCCAGGTCGATCGCCGGATTCAGCGAACGGCCGACGTCGTGCAGCACGTCCACCGCCAGCACCTTGTGCTCGCCGGTCAGCGTGTCGATCACCACTTCGCTCAGCGCCGCGCCGTAGGCGAAGTAGTAGAACGGGCGACCGCGGTGGCTGGCGCGGTCGTAATGGATCTTCGGCGTGGCGTAGTAGCCGCTGGCGGCCAGCGAGATGCGCGCCATATGCGCCTGCCGGCACAGTGCGCCGAAGTCCAGCGCCAGGCTGCCCGCGCTGACCTTGCCGGCGGCGAAACGCACCTGCTCCGGCGCCACGCCGCCGCGCTCGGCGGCCAGCGCGGCCAGGCGCGCGCGGATCGCGCTGGCCGCGTTGTAGGCGGCCATGCCGTTGAGGTCGGTGCCCGAAGACGCCGCGGTGGCCGAGGTATTGGGCACCTTGTCGGTGCGCGTGGCGGTGATGCGCACGCGCTCCGTCTCGATGCCGAACACGTCGGCAACGATCTGCGCGACCTTGATCATCAGCCCCTGGCCCATCTCGGTGCCGCCGTGGTTGAGCTGCACCGAGCCGTCGGCATAGACCAGTACCAGCGCGCCGGCCTGGTTGAGGTGGCTGGTGGTGAAGCTGATGCCGAACTTCACCGGGGTCAGCGCCAGGCCCTTCTTCAGCACCCGGTGGCGCGCGTTGAACGCGGCCACCGCCGCCTGCCGCGCCACGTAATCGGTGCGCGCGGCCAGTTCCTCGATCAGCGCCGGTGCGACGTTGTCCTCCACGGTCATGCCGTACGGAGTGACGTTGCGGTCCGGCGCCGCGTACAGATTGGCGCGGCGCACCGCCAGCGCATCGCGGCCCAGCGCGGCGGCGACCGCGTCCAGCACCCGCTCGATCGCCAGCATGCCCTGCGGCCCGCCGAAGCCGCGGAACGCGGTGTTGGACACGGTGTGCGTGCGGAATCGGTGCGAGACGATCTCCACCACCGGCAGCCAGTAGCAGTTGTCGGCATGGAACATCGCACGGTCGTTGATCGCCAGCGACAGATCGGTGGTGGCGCCGCAGCGCGAGGCCAGTTCCAGGCGCAGCGCCAGGATGCGGCCGTCGTCGTCGAAGCCGGCGCGGTAGTCGACCAGGAAGTCGTGGCGCTTGCCGGTGATGCGCATGTCGTCGTCGCGGTCGTAGCGCAGCTTGGCCGGGCGCCCGGTCAGCGCCGCGACCAGCGCGCAGGCCGCCGCCGGCGCCGCCGCCTGGGTCTCCTTGCCGCCGAACGCACCGCCCATGCGCCGCACTTCCACGGTCACGTCGGCGCTGCCCAGCCCGAGCAGGTCCGCGATCAGGTGCTGCACCTCGCTCGGGTGCTGGGTCGAGGACAGCACATGCAGCTGGCCCTGCTCGCCGGGCAGGGCCACCGCGACCTGCCCTTCCAGATAGAAATGCTCCTGCCCGCCGATCTCCAGCGCGCCACTGCAGCTTCGCGGCGCCGCCGCCAGTGCAGCCTCGACGTCGCCGCCGCGCGCCATGCGCTGCGCCGGTTCCAGCACCGCGCCGGCGGCGCGCGCCTGGGCGATGCTGAGCAGCGCCGGCAGCGGCGCGTACTCGACCCGCGCCAGGCGTGCCGCGCGCCGCGCCGCGGCATGGCTGTCGGCGGCGACCACGAACAGCGGCTGGCCGTGATAGAGCACTGCGTCGCTGGCGAACAGCGGATCGTCGTGCGCGACCGGGGCGACATTGTTCTCGCCGGGAATGTCGGCGGCGGCGAACACCGCCACCACGCCGGGCGCCGCGCGTACCGGCGCCAGGTCCACGCGCAGCAGCCGCGCATGCGCGTGTTCGCTCAGGCCGAACGCCAGATGCAGCAGGCCGGGCGGCTCGGGCAGGTCGTCGATGTAGCGCGCCTGGCCGCTGACGTGCGCCTGCGCGCTGTCGTGGCGCAGCGAGCGATGCACCTGCGGCGGCGATGCGGCGGCGGCCGGGCCGTCAGCCATCGACCAGCTCCAGCGCCAGCACCGACAGCGGTTCGTGCGGATGCGCGTGCCCGATCCACAGCCGCCGCAGCAGGTTCGCGGCCACAGCGAGGCGATACGCCGCCGAGCCGCGCGCATCGCTGAGCGGACTGAAGTCCTGCGCCAGCGTGGCCGCAGCGGCCTCGATCGTCGCCTCGCTCCATGGCTGCCCGAGCAAGACCTGTTCGGCGCCACGCGCGCGCTGCGGAATGCCGGCCATGCCGCCGAAGGCGATCCGCGCCTGGATCACCACCCCATCATCGATGTGCAGCGCGAACGCACCGCAGACCGCGGAGATGTCGCTGTCGAAGCGCTTGCTGAGCTTGTCCACGCGGTACAGCGTGGCGGCCGCCGGGCGCGGCACGTAGACGCTTTCGACGAACTCGCCCGGCAGCCGCGCCTGGCGGCCGTAGGCCAGGAAGAACTCCTCAAGGGGCAAGGCGCGTCGCGCATCGCCATGGCGCAAGGTCAGCATGGCACCGAGCGCGATCAGCGCCGGCGGCATGTCGCCGATCGGCGAGCCGTTGGCGATGTTGCCACCGATGGTGCCGGCATTGCGCACCTGGGTCCCGCCGATACGCCGCAGCAGCTCGCCCAGCGCCGGGTGCAACGCGGCCAATGCGGCATGCGCTTCGCTGTAGCGCACGCAGGCGCCGATGTTCAGGCCATCGGGCGTGTCGTGCAATTCGCGCAACTCGGGGATGTCGCCGATGAACACCACATCGTCGAGCACGCGTTGTTGTTTGGTGACCCACAGGCCGACATCGGTCGCGCCAGCGACCAGGCGCGCGTCGGGACGTTCCAGCAGCAATGCGGCTAGTTCGTCGGCGCTGCGCGGGGCGACGCTGCGGCGCACGCGGCCGGCGGCCGCATCGGCATGCGCCTGCGTCAGTGCGGTGCGGCGGCGCAGCGCGCGCAAGCCGATCAGCGTGTCCGCATCGTCGCGCGGCGCGAGCGGCACCGCCGCACCGGCCTCCAGGATCGGGCCATAGCCGGTGCAACGGCACAGATTGCCGGCGATCACGTCGGCCACCGCCGCCTGCTCGGTGCCCAACGCGCCGATACTGCGCGCGTACAACGACATCACGAAGCCCGGCGTGCAGAAGCCGCATTGCGAGCCGTGACGTTGCACCAGTTCGTCCTGCAGCGGATGCAGCGCACCGCCGGTGGCCAGGCTCTCCACCGTCAGCAACGCCTTGCCGTCGAGCATCGGCACGAACAGGATGCAGGCGTTGAGCGCGCGCCAGCGCACCCGCTCGTCGCCATCGGCGCCGGCCAGTTCGCCGACCAGCACCGTGCACGCGCCGCAATCGCCCTCGGCGCAACCTTCCTTGCTGCCGGTACGGCCGAGCCGGTAGCGCAGCAGATCGAGCACGCTGGCGGTCGGGTCTCCCGCATCCAGTTCCAGCAATTGCCCATCGAGCAGGAACCGCACCGCGTCCATCTCAGCTGCCCCGATAGGTGGAATAACCGAACGGCGAGACCAGCAGCGGCACGTGGTAATGCGCGGCAGCGGCCAGGCCGAACGCGATCGGCACCACGTCCAGGAACGGCGGCTCGGGCAAGGCCACGCCCTGGCCGCGGAAGTAGTCGGCCACTACGAATTCCAGCCGATAGCATCCCGCCGCCAGGCTCAATTCGCGTAGCGCCGGGCAGCGCCCATCGGCATCGGTGACGCCGGCGTGCAGCAGCGTCTGCCCGGCGAACAGGCGCAGCGCGACGCCGGCGGCGGGCACGCCGCGGCTCAGGTCCAGCACATGGGTCGATAGCGTGCTCATCCGACGCATTGCTCCGGTTGCGGCAACGGCCATTGGCCGACGAATTCGGGTTCGGCGTAGTCCAGGTAGGCGCCGACGATCGCCTCGCGCTCGTCCAGGAACAACTGATCGGCGACCGCCTTCACCAGGCGCGGCAACGCGTGCTTGAGACCGGACAGCGCCGCTGCCGACAGGCCCAGGCTCAGCAGCGCCGAATAGTTGAATGCGAACAGGCCATGCAGCGCCGGCGCATGCGCGGGCGTGCGCGGCAGCAGTTCGAAGCCCGGCCCCAGGTAGGGGTGCGCGTCGAGCAGCGGCACGCCCTGCCCTTGCGGCGGCCGGTAGCGGTCAGACCAGCGCACGATGCCGTCGGCCACCGCGGCCAGTTCCGGGCGCAGCGCCGGATCGGTGACCAGGCCGGTGGACAGCACCACGAAATCGAACTGCAGGCACGCGTGCGGCGTGGTCACCGCCACGCCGTCGGCGTCTTCGGTCACGTGCTGCCAAGGACTGCCCAGATGCAGGCGGAAATTGGGCCAGGCCGCGGCGCGCTCGAAGGTGTCGTTGGTCGGCGGCTGGTTGTGGCGGAAGAAGCTGGCCATCATCGCGTACTTGTCGGCGTCGGGCAGCGCGGCGAAGCGCGGGATGATGCCGCTGCGCTCCATGTGCCGGATCGGATTGACCCGCGGCAGTTCGGCGCGGCGCAGGAACACGTGCACCTCGCCGACGCCTGCGGCCAGCGCGTGCTGGGCGTTGTCGAAGGCCGAGGCGCCGCCGCCGAGGATGCCGATGCGGCGCCCGGCCAGGGCCGCGTAGTCGATCGCCTCGGAGGTGTGCGCGTAGCGCGAGCGCGGCAGCGTCCGCGCCACCAGCGGCGGCACGTGCCATTGCCCGCCGCCCTGGATCCCGGTCGCCAGCACCACCTTGCGCGCGAGCAGGCTGTCGCCGCCGGCCAGGTGCAGCCGCTGCAGGCGCTGCGCCGGCAGCGGTTCGATGCGCAGCAGCCGCGCCTGGTTGCGCACCGGCAGGCCGAGCACCTCGCGGTACCAGCGCAGGTAGTCCATCCAGTCGGCGCGCGCGATCTTGCCCAGCGCGTCCCAGGCGGCCGCGCCGTGGCGCGCTTCCCAGTAAGCGCGGAAGGTCAGCGACGGCATGCCGAAGTCCAGCGCGCTCAGTTCCTTCGGCGTGCGCAGGGTGACCATGCGCGCGTAGGTGACCCACGGGCCTTCCTGGCCGGCCGGATTCTCGTCGATCACCAGCAGGTTGGAGATGCGCTCGCGCAGCAGCCCGAACGCCGCGCCCAGACCGCTCTGCCCGCCGCCGACGACGACCACGTCGTAGACATGTTCGGCGCCGTGCCGCTGCGGGCGGGTCCAGTCGGGGCCGCCATGGCCGAGCCACTGCAGCTCGCGCGCGACCTGCGCCGACAGCGCCTGCAAGCCGCCGGCCGCGGCGCTCACCGCAAACCCTCCAGGCGCAAGCGCACGATCTTGCCGATCTCGTCGAGCGCGGTGGCGATCTCGGCGTCGCGCGCGTTCGCCAGCCGCGCCTGCATCGCCGCGAGAATCCCGGCCTTGTCGGTCAGCCGCACGCAGATCACGAACGGGAAATCGAAGCGCGCGCGGTAGGCCGCATTGAGCGCATGGAAGCGCGCGAACTCCTCGGCGGTGAGCCGGTCCAGCCCGGCCTGCGCCTGCTCGGCGGCCGAGGCCGCGGTCAGGCTGCCGTCGATCGCAGCCTTGCCGGCCAGTTCCGGATGCGCGCGGATCAGCGCCAGCTGCTCGTCGGCGCTGGCCGCATGCAGCACCTGCAGCAGGCCCGCATGCAGATCGGCGAACGGACGCCGCGCCGCCGCGCGTTCCACCACCCACGGCGAATGCTCGAACAGCGCGTGCAGGCGGGCGACGAACGCGGCAGAGGACAGCGCATTCCAGTCGGCGGCGTTCATGCGTGGTCGCCCTGCAGCGACACGTGCGCCGACACCACCTTCCAGCCGTCGGCGAAACGCACCCAGCTCTGGCTCTGGCGGCCGCGGCGGGTGGCGCCTTCGCGCAGGAACTCGGCATCGGCGGTGGCGAAGTCGCGCCCATAGGCGACGATCTGCACCCGCAACAGCTGACGCTGCGGCGAACCGCCACGACCATGGCGGAACGCGCGGATCGCCTCGGCGCCGTACAGCGTTTCGCCGACACCGTAGCGCACCGTGGTCGGCGCATCGTGGAACAGCCGGTCCAATGCGGCGACATCGTCGGCCATCAGCGCGCGCTCGTAGGCGGCGAACGCCGCCTGCACTTCGGCCAGCACCTCGGGCGCGTCGACGATCATGCCGGGTGCACCTGCTGCCAGTGGTGGGCGATGTCGATGCGCCGTGCGATCCAGGCCTGGCCGCTGGCCAGCGCATGATCGACGAAGCGGGCCAGCGCCAGCGCCCGCGCCGGGCGCCCGGCGATGCGCCCGTGCAGGCCCACTGACATCATCCGCCCGCCTTCGGCGCACAGTTGCTCGAAGCTGTCGCGCAGGTAGCGAAAGAACGGTTCGCCGTCGGCGAAGCCGTTGTAGGCGACGAACTTCATGTCGTTGGCATCCAGCGTGTACGGCACCACCAGCTGCGCGCGGCCGTGGCGGCGGTCGTAGTACGGCAGGTCGTCGGCGTAGCTGTCGGCGTCGTAGACGAAGCCGCCCTCCTCGGCCACCAGCCGCGCGGTATTGGGACTGGTGCGGCCCTGGTACCAACCCAGCGGGCGCGCGCCGGTGACTTGCGTGTGCAGCGCGATCGCTGCGGCGATATGCGCGCGCTCGGTCGCCTCCGGCACCTGCTGGTAATCGATCCAGCGCCAGCCATGGCTGGCGATCTCCCAATCGGCGTCGCGCATCGCCTGTACCGCTTCGGGATTGGCGGCCAAAGCCTGCGCCACACCGAACACCGTCACCGGCACGCCGCGCGCGGCGAACAGCCGCTGCAGCCGCCAGAAACCGGCACGGCTGCCGTATTCGTACAGGCTCTCCATCGCCATCGCCCGCGCACCCGGCTGGCTATGCGCGCCGACCATCTCCGACAGGAACGCCTCCGAGCCGGCATCGCCGTTGAGCACATTGTTCTCGGCGCCTTCCTCGTAATTGATCACGAACTGCAGCGCCACCCGCGCACCGCCCGGCCACTGCGGGTCCGGCGGCTGCGCGCCGTAGCCGACCAGGTCGCGCACCGCGCTCACCGCTGCGCTCCGTCGGCGTGCCAGGCGGCCAGCGCCGCATCCACCCCGGCGCCCGGCGCGCAGGCGTAGCCTTCGGCGCGCAGCACCGCTTCCAGCGCGCCCAGGGTGATCAGCACCTTGTGCTTCATCGCGTTGTAGCCCATCGCGCCGATCCGCCACAGCTTGCCCTGCAGCGGCCCGAACGCGGTGCCGATCTCGATCTCGAAATCCTCGCGCATGCGACGCCGCACCGCCTCGCCATCGATGCCCGCGGGAATCGCCACGCCGGTGACGTTGGGCATGCGGTAGCGGTCGTCGCCGAACACCTGCAGGCCCAGCGCGCGCGCGCCGGCGGCGACCGCGCGGCCGGCCGCGGCGTGCCGGGCGAAGCGGGCGGGCAGGCCTTCCTGCAGGGCAATGCGCGCGCACTCGCGCGCCGCGTACAGCATGCTGGTGGCCTCGGTGTGGTGGTTCAGGCGCTTGTCCGACCAGTAGTCCATGACCATCGCCAGGTCGAAATAATTCGAGCCGATGCGCACGCCGCGGCCGTTGGCGATGTCGTCGCGGACGATGCCGCGCTCGACGTGGCGGCGCGCGAAGATCGCCTCGGCGGCGCGCGCGGACACGGTGATCGGCGCCGAGCCGGACGGCCCGCCCAGGCACTTCTGCAAACCGCCGGTGACCACGTCCACGCCCCAGGCATCGCTGGCGATCGGCATGCCGCCGATGGTCGCGGTGGCATCGACGTAGGACAGCGCGCCGGCGGCGCGGCACAGCGCGCCGAGGCCGTCCAGCGGCTGCGCCATCGTGGTCGAGGTGTCGCCGTGCACGCAGGCCACCAGCTGCGGCGCGAAGCGCTCGATCGCATCGGCCACCGCCTCCATCGGCAGCACCTCGCCCCACGGCGCCTCCACGTTCTCGACCACGGCGCCGATGCGGCCGAGGATCTCGCCCAGCAGCAGGCCGAAGCGGCCGAAGTTCAGCACCAGCACGCGATCGCCCGGCGCCACCAGCGACACCAGCGCCGCCTCGATGCCGGCGCGCGCGGTGCCGTCGACCAGGAAGGTCCAGCGGTTCTCGGTCCCGAACAGCGGCCGGTACAGCGCCATCACCTGGTTCATGTAGCCGGTCATTTCCGGATCGAACTGGCCGAGCAGGTCGGCGGACATCGCGCGCAGCACGCGCGGATGCGCGTTGACCGGGCCCGGGCCCATCAACAGGCGTTGCGGCGGATCGATTTCGCCGAACAGCTCGGCATGCAGCGGGTCAACGGACAAGGGTGTCTCCCAGGGACTCGATGAAATGCAGCATCGCCGCCACCGCCAGATCGGCGTCGGCGGGATCCACGTGTTCGGCCGGGTGGTGGCTGATGCCGCCGGCGCAGCGCAGGAACAGCATCGCGGTCGGGCACAGCGCCGCCATCACCATCGCGTCGTGGCCGGCGCCGGACACCAGCCGCCGCGGCGCCAGGCCCTGCGCGGCGATCGCCGCGTCCAGCGCGGCGACCAGGCGCGCAGCGCAAGGACTGGCCGGCAGGTCCTGCACGCACTGCAGGTCCAATTGCACGCCGCGCGCGGCGGCGATGGCATGCAGGCGTTGCGCGATCGTATCGGCCGCCGCATCGCGCACGGCGTCGTCGCCGGCGCGCACGTCGATCGAGAATTCGACCCGCCCCGGCACCACGTTGACCGCCCCCGGCGCCACCTGCAGGCGCCCGACCGTGGCCACCAGGTCCGCCGGGCCGGCGCGCGCCACCTGCTCCACCGCCAGCACGCATTCGGCGGCGGCGGCCAGCGCATCGGCGCGCAGGTCCATGCGCGTGGTGCCGGCATGGCCGGCGCGGCCGGTGAGCAGCGCGCGGTAGCGCCGCTGCGCGGCAATGCCAGTGACCGCGCCCAGCGCCAGGCCCTCGGCCTCCAGCACCGGTCCCTGTTCGATATGCGCTTCCAGATAGGCCAACACAGCGTGCGGTGCGCGCGCCGCGCTCGGCAGCATGGCGATGTCCAGGCCCCAGGCGGCCAGCGCATCGGCCAGCGTCACGCCGTCGCCGTCGCGCACCTGCAGCGCCGCCGGATCCAGCGTGCCGGCGACGGCGCGGCTGCTCAGCATCGACGCCGGGAAGCGCGAGCCTTCCTCGTCGCCGAACCCGATCACCTCGATCGCGAACGGCAGCCGGCGGCCCTGCGCCTGCAGCGCGGCCACGCATTCGATGCCGAGCATGACCCCGAGCGGGCCGTCGTAGCGGCCGGCATCGCGCACGCTGTCCAGGTGGCTGCCGATCAGCAGCGCCGGCGCCTGCACGGCGAGACCCTCGTAGCGGCCGAGCAGGTTGCCGGCCGGATCGATGCGGGTGTGCAGGCCGGCCTCGCCCATCCATTCCGCCACGGCCGCCACGGCGGCGCGATGCGCCGGGCTCAGCCAGCCGCGGAACAGGCCGTCCGCGCTGTCGCTGTAGGGCGCCATGCCCAGCGCATCGCAGCGCGCCACCGCGCGCGTGCCAGGCGAGGAAGCCGGCATCGGCATGCGGTGCTCCGGCTCAGGCCCGACCGCAGTCGGAACCAGGGGATCGATGGGAGTCGCACATACATGAATTCCGCTTGGGTTGAAGGGTTCCGCCTGGGGAGGCGCCGTCATCGCAGCCCGGCGGCAAAACCGTTGGCGGGATATTCCAGCCGGCGCGCACGCGCCGTCCTCTCGCGCCGAATTCCTTGCAAATGAAGTGTTTGCGAGCGCCCCGCGCGCCGCAGCCGGGGTGCGATCAATATACGAAGAGCGACTCGGCCCGGCAAACACCGTTTTCGCGGCCGGCCATTGCAAAAAACGCAATGCGTTTCCATTCAATGTGCGTATTCGTGCAGTTCGGCATCGCGGCCCTTACCGAGGCACCCCGATGCGCCATTGCTCCCAATGACCGACGATTTCCGCGGCCAGGGCGTTGCCGACCCGGTAGGCATTGTCCACCGCCAGCGCGAAACCGCCGCTGTCGGCGAGCATCGAGTCCGCCGCGGTCTGCGCTGGCGCCTCGCGATCGAAGTTGGAGCCCGTGCGTAACAGCGCGATGCGCGCGAAACGCAGCCGGCCGGCCTCGGCGCCACGCCGCAGGGCGGTCAGCGTGGCGTTGTCCTCCATCTGCGTGGTGCAGTAGCGGCCGCTGCCGGCGGTCGCCAGGGTCACATAATCGGCCAGCGCCTGCGCGGTCAGCGAACCATGCCAATAGGTGTCGCCGGACAGCGTGTCGCAGATGCTGACCGCCGGCGGCGCCCGGCCGGGGCCGGCCGGGTAGCGGGCACGGTAGGCCTGCGCGGCGGCGCTGTCGCGCAGCGCGGTGCCCACGCTGAGCCGGTAGGCGCGTTGCAGCAAGGCCTCGTCGAGCCGGTACAACTCGGTGCCGGCCTTCCACTTGCCCGGCTGGCCTGGCCGGCTGGCGCCGAACATCACCACCCCGGAACGCCAGTCGGCCGGAATCTGCCGTGGGTCGATGCTGTGGATGAGGCCGCCGTCGATCGCGTAGCGCGCCCAGTGCGCCGAACCCAGCGTCCCCTCGCCCGGATCGACGCCGCCGATGCCGGCGATCAGCACGTAGCTGTCGCGCAGGTCGAAGCGATCGGACTGCACCAGCGCGGCGATGGCGCTGGCGGCGTTGGCATAGCCCATGCCGGTGGTCGCCAGGCACAGGCCGGCGCGCGTGCAGCCGACCTGCGGATAGTCCGGCGACAGGCCGGGCACCGGCACCTGCACACTGAAGTCCTGCGCCTGGCGCCACGGCCTGGCCTCGGCCTCGAACATGGTGATGACCAGCACCTTGGGCGCGATCGGCGGGTCCGCCGCGGCAGCGGCGACCCAGGGCGACAGCAGCGTGGCGCAGAGCAGCGCCAGACACCAGCGGGCCAGGCGCACGACCAGCGACCTGCGCCGCGCCGCGCTCATCCGATGCCTGCCCCGCGCGCGGTCATCTGCGGGACGCGCCGCAACCGCGTCCCCGGGGCGCAAATGGCGCGTGGCGCGCTGGATCGTCATGCCGCCTTCTCCTCTGGGTGTCGAACGTTGCGAAAAAAGCGCCTGCGCCGGCAGCCCGCGCGCAGCGATCGGCGCCGCATCGGGACGATGCGGGCAACGCGGTGCGATGCGGATCGATGTGGGCGGCGGCGGCGCCTGCGCCCAAGCGCACTGCATCGGCACGCGCCACCATAGGCGGCCCACTTGCGTGCGTGCAAACGTGTTTTTTGCGCAAGCGCGTTGCAAAATTGTGCGCATGGCCAGGCACCGCTTTTGCGGGAGGGTCGGCGCATGGCCTCGCGCGGCCATCAATGCCGACGAAGCTTCACCGGTAACGCGGCATTGTTGGGCGAGTCCTTGAACAGCGGCCACAACAGCAGTGATGGCGACAGCGACAACGAGGCGAGGCTGTTGCTGGCCATGCCCGGTGGCGCGTCATCGGCGCAGCGGGCGGTGACGACCCTCCACGCCGGTAGCGAAGTGGCCGAAGCTGCGGCGCCGCTCCGACCGGTCGCGGCGGTCGGCCCGGCGGCCCAACGGCGCGCACGCTCCTCCGCGAACCGCGCCGCGCCCGCCCCCTTCCTTCATCGGGCCGGCTCCGCGGCCGCGCCACGCTCCAGCCACGCCGGCACCGGCAAGCCCTTGCCATGCAGGAAAGCCGGGTTGAGCAGCTTGCCCTGGTAGCGCATCCCACCGTCGGCCAGGATCGTGACGATGGTGTGGCCCGGGCCCAGCAGGCGCGCCAACCGGATCGCGCCGGCGAGGTTGACGCCACTGGAGCCGCCGAGGTTCAGCCCTTCATGGACGATAAGATCGTGGATCAGCGAGACCGACTCCGCGTCCGGGATCGACCAGGCCAGGTCGATCGGCGCTGCGGCGAAGTTGGCGGTGACCCGGCTGGAGCCGATGCCCTCGCTAATCGAGCTGCCCTCGGCCTTCAGTTCGCCGGTATTGACGTAGCTGGCCAACGCCGAGCCGGCCGGGTCGGCCAGCGCGATCCGCAGCTGCGGCTTGCGCGCTTTCAACGCCCGCCCCACCCCGGCCAGGGTGCCGGCGGTGCCGGTGGCGCAGACGAAGCCGTCCACCGCGCCACCGGTCTGCTCCCAGATCTCCACGCCGGTGGTGCGCTCGTGGAAGTCGAGGTTGGCGGTGTTGTCGAACTGGTTGGCGAACCAGGCGCTGCCCGGTCGCACCGCGTTCATCGCCTCGGCCAGCCGACGCGCCACGTGCGCGTAGTGCGCCGGGTCGGCATAGGCCACCGCCTGCACCAGCCGCACCTCGGCGCCGGTGGCGCGCAGCGCGTCGATCTTCTCCCGGCTCTGGGTGTCGGGCATGGTGATGCTGCTGCGATAGCCGCGACTGGCGCCAAGCATCGCCAGGCCGATGCCGGTGTTGCCGGCGGTGCCCTCCACGATCGTCGCGCCCGGGCGCAACTCGCCACGCACCTCGGCATCGAGAATCAGCCCCAGCGCGGTACGGTCCTTGATCGAGCCCCCGGGATTGAGGAACTCGGCCTTGCCCAGGATCGTGCAGCCGGTCAGCTCGGAGGCGCGGCGCAGCTTCAGCAAGGGCGTGTGCCCGACCAGGCCGGTGATGTCCGGGAACGTGCTCATCGGACGCGTCTCATGCGCCCAGTGCCTTGGGCGTGTCCTCGCGCCCGCCCCACTCGGTCCAGGAACCGTCGTATAGCGCGCCTTCCGGCAGGCTCGCCGCCTCCAGCGCCAGCAGCAGGATCGCCGCGGTCAAACCACTGCCGCAGCTGGTCACCACCGGCCGCGCGCCGTCGGCCCCGCGCGCGGCGAACAGCGCGCGCAGCGTCGCGGCCGGCTTGAGCCGTCCATCCGCCTCCAGCAACTCGGTGAACGGCAAGCTGGCACTGCCCGGAACGTGGCCCGGGGCGATGCCGGCGCGCAACTCGGGAGCCTCGCCGGTGAAGCGCGCGGCCCCGCGCGCATCCAGCACCAGCTCGCGGCCGCTGTCGATGTTCGCCCACACGTCGCCGAGTCCACGCAGCAGCGCCGGGCGGAACGCGACCTGCAAGCGGGTCGGCGCGGCCGGCGCCGGCTCGCCCAGCGCGGTCGCCAGCCCGGCCCCGGTCCAGGCCGGCAGCCCGCCGTCCAGCACCGCCAGCCGCGCGTGGCCGAACAGCTTCAGCAGCCACCAGGCGCGCGCAGCCGAGAACAGCCCCTTCTGGTCGTACACCACCACCCGCGCGTCATTGCGCAACCCCAGTTCGCCGGCCAGCCGGGCGAAGCGCCCCTGCGAGGGCGCCATGTGCGGCAGCCCGGTCTCTGGGTCGGAGAACAGTTCGATGTCGAAGAAGCGCGCGCCGGGGATGTGCGCCTGCCGGTACAGCGCGCGGCCATCCCTGCCCTCGGCCGGCAGGTAGGCGCTGGCATCAAGCACAATGAGGTCGTCCTCGCCCAGGTGCGCGCGCAGCCAGCCTACCTCCACCAACGGACCGAAATTGCTCATCGTCGCTTGTCTCCTGACGGTTGGGGCCTGTGAACGCCATCGGCAAAATCATGAGGTTGCTTAGGTCGGATCAGACATGCCAGGATCCAACACTGCACTACCCGCTCAGGTCTGCATGAAGCCCTGCGACAGGCATCGGAACTCCGACCGCCGGCGTTCCAGGCATCCGGAAACCGGGATGCTCGACCTGGCAGCGCAGCTACTCACGCCTCAGCTGCCGTCGTCGCCAGAAACCCCCCGGCCTGACGCGACCACAGCCGCTGGTAGAGACCGCCGCATGCCAGCAATTCGGCATGGCTGCCATCCTCCACGATGCGCCCACGGTCGAACACCAGAATACGATCCAGATGCGCGATGGTGGACAAGCGGTGGGCCACCACGATCGCGGTTTTGCCGGGCATCAGCGTATCCAGGCTGTTCTGGATGGCCTGCTCGGTAACCGAATCCAAGCTCGACGTCGCCTCGTCCATGACCAGAATCGGCGCGTCCTTGAGGACCACCCGCGCGATCGCGATGCGCTGGCGTTGGCCACCGGACAGCTTGACACCGCGCTCGCCCACCAGCGCGTCGTAGTGCTGGTCCATGTCGGTGATGAATTCATGCGCATGGGCCACGCGGGCGGCATGCTCGACTTCTTGCAAACTGGCGTCCAGGCGACCGTAGCGGATGTTTTCCAGCAGGCTACGGTGGAACAGGCCCGGGTCCTGTGGGATCAGGCCGATCTGGGAATGCAACGATTCCTGCTTCACCGTGGCGATGTCTACGCCGTCCAACAGCACCTGCCCGGCCTGCGGGTCGTACAGGCGCAGCAACAGGTTGAGCAGGGTGGACTTGCCCGAACCGGAGTAGCCCACCAGCCCCACCCGCTGGCCGGGTTCGATGCGCAGGTTCAGCCCGCGGAAGACCCAGCTGCCGTCCTCGTAGGCAAAATCCACGTCCTTGAACTCGATCCTGGCCCGATGCACCACCAGCGTGGCGGCATCGGGGGCGTCGGTGATTTCGTGCGGCTGCACGATCGTGCGCACACCGTTCTCGATGTTGCCGATGTACTCGAAGAACTCCAGAAAACGACGACTGAGATTGCGTGTCTCGGCGATGACCAATAGCGCGACGCTCACGCTCATGACGAACTCGCCAACCCCGATCGCCCCACGACTCCACAGCAGCACAGCGATGGCGACCACGCCCACTTTCAGCAGCACCGCCGCGCCGAACTGGAAACGCAGGATCTTCTCGTTGTAGCCCATTGAGGCGCGGAAGGTCTTCACCTCGCGGGCAAGCGACTGGTCCAGGTTGCGTCGTTCGAAATCCAGCCGCGCGAACAGCCGCACGCTGGACAGGTTGGACACCGTGTCCACGACCTTGCCGACCGTCTCGGCGCGCGCCTCGGCGTGGCTGCGCGCATACGTCCGGCAGCGCCGGGCCAGCATGTAGGACACCGCCACGAAGGTCAGCGACCATGCCAGCGCGAACCCGGCCAGCGTGGTGTTGGCATGCGCCAGCAACAGCACCGACACGCACAGCGCGATGGCGATCGGCAGGAACTCGAACAGGATCGTCCAGGTCGCCATGTTGACGCCCACGGCGGTCTCGGAGATGCGATTGGCCAACGCCCCGGCGAAATTGCTGCTGATGAACCGCAGCGAATGGTGGTGCAGGAACGCGTACAACTCGGCAGTCGCCTGGGTACGCTGCAGCGGCGCCACGTGGACGCGGCAGGCACCGCTGGCCCGGGCCAACACCGCCTCAAGCAGGTTCAGCGTGGCGAACAGGCCCAGCCACTGCAGCAGGCCAACGGTCAGCGGTCCGGCCGGACCGGACACCTGCTTGACGATGCCGCCAATCGCATAGGGCGCGCACATGCTGCTGGTGGCTGCACCGATCTCCAGGAACACGATCAGCAGATACCAGCGGCGATAGCGACGCAGGAAGTGCAGTGCGAACGCCAGGGGACGATCCGGTAGCCGGAACACCGCCGCGGGAGCGGGAGCGCGCGTCTCGTTGCCGGCAACCGCGGACGCGTCAAGGGCAGATAGGCTCATTGCGCGCGACAGCGACGGTCTGCGCCCGTAACCGGGTCGGAAACGGCATGCAGCCACCCACAGGTATGCAGGCGCTGCGGCGGCGAACCATCAATCATCGGCCAATACCTTGCCTGGATTGAGGATTCCCTTCGGATCCAGCGCCTGCTTGAGTACGCGCATGGCGGCGATCTCCGCGGCACTGCGCGAGATGTCCAGATAGCGGCGCTTCTCCTCGCCGATGCCGTGTTCGGCCGAGACCGAGCCGCCGAACGCGGCCAACGGACGATAGAGAATCTCCTCCACTTCGGGACGCGCCTCCTGGTCGGTACCCGGCGGACGCACCGCGAAATGAAGGTTGCCATCGCCCAGGTGACCGAAGGTCCATAGATGCACGTCCGGCCAGCGCGCGCGCAGGGCCGCGTGCGCATCGTGCACGTAGCGCTCCATCTCCGCGACCGGCAGGGAAACGTCGAACATGTACGCCGTGCCGTGACGGTTGGTCTGCAGCACGTCGTCGCGCAGCGACCACAGCGCGGTGCGCTCGCGTTCGGAAGCGGCGATGACCGCATCGGCCAGCAGGCCATCCTCCAGCGCAGCGGCCAGCACGTCCTGGAACACCTGCCCGTCGCGCGCAATGTCGCCGCCCTGGGACTCGACCAGCACGTACCAGCCGTGCCCATGCGGCAACGGCGCACTGCCTTTTGCCGGAGGCCGGGTCACCAGTTCGTAGAAATCGCTCCACATGACCTCGAAGGCCGACAATGCACCGCCAAGAGCGCGGTCGAAATACTTGAGCAGCGCGATGACCTGCTCGAAACGGTCCACCGCCAGCAGCGCCAGATTCTGGCTGCGCGGGCGTTCCAGCAGCCGCAGCACCACCCGCGTGACCACGCCCAGGCCGCCCTCGGTGCCGATGAACAGCTGCTTGAGGTCGTAGCCGGCGTTGTTCTTGATCATGCGATTGAGCGAGGACAGCACGCTGCCGTTGGCCAGTACTGCCTCCACGCCCAGCACCAGGTCGCGCGTCATGCCGTAGCGGATGACCCGGTTGCCACCGGCGTTGGTGGCGACGTTACCGCCAAGGGTGGCGCTGCCGCGCGCGCCCAGATCCAGCGGGAAGAACAGATCCTGTTCCGCCACGGCGTCCTGCAATGCCTGCAATACAACGCCGGCCTGGACCACCGCGATGCGCTGCAAAGGATCGATCTGTTCGATCCGGTTCATACGCTCCAGCGACAGGATCAGTTGATCCGGGCGCGCGTCGCTGCCGTGCACCAGCCCGGTCCGGCCGCCTTGCGGCACCACGCTCTGCCCGTGCGCATGGCAAAGCCGCAGCACTTGCGCGACTTCATCGGTACTGCGCGGGCGTACCAGCAGTCCGGCCTGCAAGGCATCGTCGCGAAACGCACCCGCGCTGCGTTGCGCGATGTCGACCGCATCGAGCAGGCCGTCCGGCCCGACGATCGTCAGCAGCGCCTGGCGCAGCGCAAGCAGTTCCGCCGTGGCGGCGTGTTCGTGCTGTTGCGGCTGTCTGGCGGGATATGCAGCCATGATTCAGGCCACGGACTCGGGGATGCCCCGTGCCAGACGCGCTTCCTGTGCGTGGCGCATCCTGACCTCGTTCTCGCGATGGCGACGCTCGCGTTCCTCGGCGGACAGCTGCGGCCCAGGCAGTTTGTCGTGCGCGGACTTGAGCTGTCGCTTCAGCGGCGGCACCCAGCTGACCTCGAACAGCAGGCCGTCGTAGTCGGTGCCGTAGACGCGCACGAAGCCCTCTCCGTCCTCGCCTTCGTGCACGTTGCCGAGACGGCCCTGACGTTCGAGTTCGTCCTTGATGCGGTAGATCTCCTCGCGCGTCTCGACCTGGTAGGACACGTGGTAGAGCCCAGCCTTGGGCGCCGTGGGATCCTGCTGCTCGAAGCGGGACTTCCATGGCCCGGAACGCTGGCCGCCGCCGCCGGTGGGGAAGAACGCCAGATCGTGATTGTCATCGTTGTCCGAGGCGTCGAACTGGGTGAACACCGGCGTCGGCTTGTCCGGATCGACCGGCGTGGTCGGCACGAGGCCACCCCCAAGCAGCTCCTGATACCAGCGTATGCTGCGCGCAGGATCCGGAACATACAGGACGATGTGACTGATTCTGCGAATGCCCATGGAGGTTCTCCTGATTCGGTTGCAGTAATGAAGGGTGGATGTGCGGATCTTCAACCGGCCAGCGGCTCGGCCACAGCCAGGCTGCGCCGTATCGCGTCGATGCCGATGCCGATGCCTTCGGCGGTGATGTCATGGCCGACGCCCTCGAGCAGGTGCACGTCGACCGGATGCCCGGCGGCGCGCAGGGGCGCCGCGTCGGCGCTCAGTCCCTCGCTGCCGGCATCGGCGGTGCCATAGAGAATGGTCAGTGGCGTGGGCGCGGCCGCGGTCGGCACGGTGGCCAGACGACCGGAATAGACCAGTACCCTCGCATGGGCTTGCGTGGACACCGCCGCATGGTGCAATGCCAGGATCGCTCCTTGCGAGAAGCCGGCCAGCACCAACCGCTCCGGCGCTACTCCGGCGAGTTCCAGTTCCTGTCCGATCAAGCGCAGCAGACGCGGATACACCGCCTGCAACCGCTGCAGGCGCAGTTCGGGGGTGATGCCGCTGCGGCTGAACCATTGCCGGCCCGGATGGTCATCGCCCTCGTAGGGTTCGAAGCCGTCGGGGGCGAAGAAGGCGGCCTGCGGAAACGCCCGCGATAGCGGTTCGGCCAGCCGGGCCTTGATGTTCTCGCCCGATCTGCCGTAGCCGTGCAACACGATGACCAGCGCCTCGGGGCCGTCCACGCTGCGCCGCCAGCCATTTTCAACGGGATGCCAACTCATGCGCTTTCCTCCTGCGGTGATGGGGTGTGACTCCAGGTCGCGGCCGCGTGGTCTTCGGCCCGCACCCGGTTGCTCAGTGGCTCGCCGGCCTGCCAGGCCCGCAGGTTGTGCAGGAAAATCGCCAGCACGTTGTCGAACAGGTCCGGGCTGGCCCCGGCGATGTGGCTGGACAGGCGGACGCCCGGATGGCTGCGTAGCGGATGCTCTGGCGGCAGCGGCTCCGGCTCGGTGACGTCCAGCGTCGCCACGCCGATGCGGCCGTCGTCCAGCGCAGCCAGCAGCGCGGCATGGTCGAGCAGCCCGCCGCGCGCGACGTTGACCAGGTGCAAGCCGGGCTTGGCGGCTTCGAGCAGCCGGGCATCGACCATGCCGCGCGTGGTCGGCGTCAGCGGTACGGCCAATACGATGTGATCCGACTCGGCGAACAGCTGCCGGAGGTCATCCGCACGGACGGCCTGCGGCAGGTCCAGCGGCAACGCGGAACGCCGCACCACCTGCACATGCGCGCCAAGCGCGATGGCCTTTTCCGCCAATGCCCTGCCGATGGCACCATAACCGACGACGCCGATGCGGCTGCCCTGCACCGAGGCCAATTGCGGACGCGGCAATCGGGGCGCATCGGGTGTACCCATCCGCCAGACTGCCGGCAGCTGCTTGGCAGCCGCAAAGATCGCCGCCAGCGCGAACTCGGCGATGGCCACTGCGTTGCTGCCGCGGCCGGTGGCAACCGGCAGGTCGAACAGCCAGTCGGGGTAAGAATCGATGCCGCTGGAAAACACCTGAATCCAGCGCAGGCCGTAGGGCCAGCCGGCGGGGGCGTGATCGGGCACATCACGGCCATGGATACGCATGGGGCCGGCGAACAGCACGCTGGCCTCGGCAGGGAGATCCACTGGTGCTCCTGGCGGGATCGGCACGATCCGGGCGCCAGGCAGATGGCGCGCCAGCGCTGCATTGGCGTGCTGCGGCAATTGACTGGCGATGACGAGCTGGCTCATGGAAGGCATGCGCTATCGGGCAATGGAGGGAGTGCGGCGCCAGGGGTTCAGTAGTAGGCCGATTGGCGCGAACGGCTGGCTTTCCACCAGACCAGGAACACCAACCAGACCAGTCCGGCAGCCAGGTAGCCCGCTGGCGAAATCAGGATCGCGTTGTCCAGTCCGTAGGCATCCGAGGCGACCCCGAAGCCCTGGGCGACCACGATTCCGAAGATCCCCTGCACCGGCACGAACAGGAAGGTCGCGTAGGGACGCAGCGACGGCGGTACGGTTTCCATGGTCAGGGTGGTCATCGGCCCCATGCCCAGCCCGAACGTCGCGGTCCCCGTGCCGATCAGCCAGTGGGCGAGTCGTTCGTCGCCTAGCGTATAGGCCATGAACAGCTGCGCGCTGGCCAATGCCATCGTGGCGATCATGAAGGCCGGAAAGACCCATGCCCGGGAGCGCAGGTAGCGCCCGGCCAGAAAACCGCCTAGCAGGCCCGCCGGCAGTGTGTAGAGCAACACCTGGGCCAGGAACAGCGACGCCTCCTGGTTGGCGGTGCCATAGGTGCGATGCAGGTAGGCCGGGATCCAGCCCTGCCCGATCATGCCCGCGAAGAAGAACAACGTGGCTACCGTGTGGATCACGAAACCGGGATAGCGCAGGACCGACAGGCCCTCCCTGAAACCGACTCGCCGCGGCCCGACGCCGCCAAGCCGCAGCCCATCCGTGACGCCCGCCGACGGCTCCTTGGCCTGCAGCAGCAACAGCGCCACCAGCAGGCCCGGGACGCCGGCAATCAGGAACGCAGCCTCCCAACCCCAGCGAGTAGCGGCCCAGCCTCCCAACGCCAATGCCACGGCGGTTCCAATCTTGTTCTTCACCATGTAGGCGGCCATCACCAGCGGCCGCGCCTGCGGCCGATACAGGTCGGCCAGCCAGCTCGGCGCCAGGCCGTTGTAGGCGGCCTCGCCGAAGCCGGTCAACGCCCGCCATAGCAGCAGGCTCGCCAGGCCACCGGCGCCGCCGGAGGCGATCGAGCCGATGCTCCAGATGATCGCACCGATCACGATGGTGGTCCTGCGGCCATGCCGCGAGGCGAACCATCCGAACAGCGGCGCACCTACCATGCCGGCAAAGCTAAACACCGAAGACAGCCGCGCCAGTTGCTCGTCGCTGAGCAAGAACTCCTGCTTGAGCGGGGTGATCAGCGCGCCGATGATCGCTGCGTCGATGATGCCGATCAAGCCCAGCAGAAGCATCACCGTCAGCGACCAATGGGTTTCCCAGGCGCTCCCGTCCGCGGGTGCGGAGGGTGCTGCAGCGGTTCGGGCGTCGGATTCGGCGACGCTGCTGACGGGAATCGACATGGATGGTATGCCTCGCTTTGGGGAATATCCGCCGGCCAGGGACGGCGACGCCGTCGCTGGCCGGAAGACAGGACTTGCCTAGAAGCGCGTGGTGAGGGTGACGCCGTAGGTGCGCGGATCGCCCAGACGGGTGACGTAGAAACCATTGGAGTACAGCTGGGCTTGAATCTTGTAGACCTTGTCGGTCACGTTGTTCGCGTATACGCCGACATTGGTCCGACCACCGTTGAAGTCGTAGCCGGCCCGCACCGTGCCCAGCCAGTACCCTTCCTGCACGACGTACGGATCGGTCCTGTCGGTGACGTTGAAGTTGTGCCTGCCGGTATAGGACCAGTCGGTGCCCAGCTTCAGCGCGCCGCTGCCCAGCGGCAGGCTGTAGTCCAGGCCGATCAGCCCCGTCTCGTTGGGCACGCGGGCGAAGTTGTAGCCCTTGTAGCTGGTCGTGCCCGTGACCAGCTCGGTGTATTTGGTGCGCAGCGAGCTGATGTTGCCGTGCAGGACCAGGTGATCGGTGAGCAGCGCGCGAACTTCCACTTCCGCTCCCTTGACATGGCCCTGCCCCGCGTTGGCCAGGATCGAGCGAAAGGTTCCGTCGATGATGCGGTTGACGGTCAGCTGGATGTCCCGATAGTCGTAGTAGTAGACCGCGCTGTTGACCGAGAGCCGGCCGTCCAGCCATTCGCTCTTGTAGCCGATCTCGTAGGCAGTGAGCTTTTCCGGATTCACGACTACTGGTGGCGAGCTGACGCTCGCGCCGCCAGCGTAGTTGCCAGAGCGATAGCCGCTGGCGATGCGGGCATAGGCCAATTGGCTGTCGCTAATTTGATAGCGCGGCGTGACGTCGAAGCCGAGGTTGTTCCAGCTGCGGTTCTCATGCAGCTGCTGAACCGACTGCAGCGCAAGCGGCGACTGTTCCACCCGCCACCAGGTGCCGGCGCTGAACGGCACCGTCCCATCGACCGTCTTGCGCGAGGAGAGCGTTTCCAGGTCGATGCCAACCTTCTCGGAGGTATAGCGCAGACCGGCGGTCAGGGCGAACCTGTCCGTGATGTCGTAGGTGGCGCTGCCGAACACCGCGCTGCTCCTGGTGGTCTGCCGGTATCGGCTGTAAGTCAGCGCGCGATTGGTCGTGCTGACCGGGTATACCGTCGCGCTGGCCGAATCGTTGTGATTGAGATCGTCGAAATAGTAGGCGCCGACGATCCAGTTGAAACGCTCTTCGCGCGGCGAAGCCAGGCGCAGTTCCTGGCTGTACTGGCGGGCGCTGTTCTTGCTGTAGGAGTACGAGTACGCCTGTGGCGTGTAGCCGGAATCGCCCACCGGCGTCTCCCGCTTGCCGTCGTCATAGGCGCTAATGGAGGTCAGCAGCAGGTCGCCGATGTTCCAGTCGACCTTGAGGTTGGCGCCCTCGGTATCGACATCGGTGTCCACATCGTCGCCGCTGTAGTCCACCTTCGTGCGATCCCCGGTGAGCACATAGGGCGAGGTATACCCGTCGATCGTCGCCACGCCCGGGCGGGTGACCGGGTAGCTGGGCGTGGAACTGCCGCTGAAACGCCGGACATGCACGTTCAAACTGGCCGTCGTGTCGGCATTGAGGTTGGCCAACAACTGGTAGCGCAACGCCAGGTCCCGCAGCCCGCCGATGTTCTGTCCATTGCGGCGGTTGCTCGCCCAACCGTCGCGCTCGTCGTCGTGGACCGAGAAGCGCTGTGCCAGTACGCCATCGAGCAGCGGGCCACCCAAAGCTCCCTCGAGCAGTCGCTGGCCATAGTCGCCTACGCCGACCTTGGCATAACCGCCCGGCGTCACGCTGGGGGCCTTGGAAATGAAGTTGTAGGCGCCGCCAGTGGTGTTCTTGCCCCAGAGGGTACCTTGCGGACCGCGCAGCACCTCGACCCGTTGCAGATCGAACAGCGGCCCGCCGAGGAACAAGCTGTTGAGGTAATAGACCTCGTCGAAGTAAATGCCGATGGGCTGGACGGCGTTGTTGGTGGCCTCGTTGGAGCCGATGCCGCGGATAAAGAAGCGCGGACGCGCACGGTACTCGGCATTCCACGAGGTCGCCCCTGGAACCTCCTTGGCGATGTCCTTGGTAGTGCGCAGCTCGTCGCCCTGGATCTGCTCGCCGAGCACCGCGGTCACCGCGGAGGGCACCCTCTGGATGCTCTCCTTGCGCTTCTGCGCGGTCACGGTGACGTTGTCGAGCGTCACCGTCGAGGTACCGGCATGGCCGTCCGTCTCCTCAGCATATGCCTCCACGGCGGCCACGGCAGTCAGTGCCGAAACGTGAAGGGTCGCCAGCGCCAGCCGCGACAAGCGTGTTGCGCAAGTTGTACGAATCATGATGGCCTGTCGTGGGGAGAGTCGGGAACTCCACCGGCCAGACATCGCGCAAACAGGCCGGTGCGCCATTACTCATCCCCAGCAGGTCCAAAATCAAAGAACACGTGTTTGTGTTCATATAGGGATTTGTCATGTTCCACTGGCCAGCCTCACCGGGTATGCTCCCCATCAGCATCAGCGCCATGAATAACCCCTCCTTTTCAGCCATTTCCTCTCTTTTCCCAAACTACGCCCCTGGTTCGTCAGCCCCCAGAAACGCTGCCCCGCCGCACTTGAATGAACACTACAAGTGAACACTAAACTCCCGACCTGTCGGCTTGGCGATGAGGAATTCCTCCTGGTTGCGCACTTCCTGCCGCAGGAACGAGGCAATGTCAAACTTTCCGGCCGCCTCGTACTCGAGGCAGTGCTGCACGTCATGGAAACCGGATGTCCCTGGAAGGAACTCCCGCCCGAATACGGCCCGTGGCACACCGTTTACACCCGTGCGCGCCGCTGGTCGCACAGTGGCGTACTGAGAAAGGTCCTGGATGCCCTGCAGTCGATGCCACTGCACCAAGAGGCGTCGGACACGACAATGCGCAGCTCGTCGCCCTCCCGTCCCCGGGTGGTCCCCCGCATGGCCACGGCGGAAGTCCCCGATCAACATCTGCTTTCCCTGGCGGACGAAATGAGACCGATGATTTTCAATCTGACCAGGTGTCTGATGATGGAGCGCAGCGACGTCGGCATTTCCCAGTTGGAAGTCGCCATTCTCATGCGTGTCGAGGCCCGCCCCGGCATCGGTATCAGCACGCTCGGGACCCAGATCGAGCAGCATCCGGCAACAATCGGCCTCGCGGTTCGCCGACTGGTCCAGCAGGGTCGTCTATCGTCCGGTCCGCGTGCTCCGATGGACAAGCGCCGCGCCGCCCTGACCATCTGCGATGCAGGTCTCCAGGCACTCAGCAAGGTGAGGTCCAGCCGAAGCTGGCAGTTGATCCGGCAACTGCGCACGCTGCCGCCGGATGATGTCATTGCCATCGAGCACGCGCTCGGCCCCTTGCAACAGGTATTACTAGGACTGCGCCGACTTTTTGCGATATAGCTGCGCTATTCCGGCCCAATCATGTAGGGCATGTCGTCACTCCCCGAGCAGGCCGCGCCGCGCATGCGCGTGCATGCGGCAAGGAAGAGGCAGGAAGTGGACATCGGTCCACGCCCGAGCGATGACGCGGTGGCGTGCGCGCGCAAGCGCGGCCCTGCGGGGCGGGTCTGGCAGGCCGCCAGATCCAACGCGGCCGACTCGAGAATGGATGACACGCCCTAGCGATCGCCCAGGATGCCTTCGACCCGCGGCGCCAGCGCCTTGAGCATCGTCTGCGCGGCCTTGGACAGCTGCCGCTGCGGCGCCACGCACAGCGACAACGTCATCGGCTTGGCCAGGCCTTCGCGCAGCGGCACGAACGCCAGCCGGCCCTCGGCCAGGTCGGCGACCACGTCCAGTTGCGACAGCAGCCCCACGCCGACGCCCTGGCGGACCAGCGAGCGCAGCGTCCGCACGTCGTTGCAGCGGATGCAGCGACGCGTGTCGATGTGCTGGCGCTGGTACACCACCTTGGCGTGTTCGTTGACGATCAACGGCGCGGCCGGCAGCAGCAGGCGGTAGTCGAGCACCTCGTTCAACTGCAGGCTGGTCCTGCCGCCGAGCGGATGGCCGACCGGCATGCAGATGCCCAGCGGGATCTCGGCGAAGGCCAGCACCTCCAGGTCGACGCCGCTGACCGGGTCCAGCAGCAGCCCGAAATCCACCTCAGCAGCGATGACCTTGTCGGCGACCTTCTGGTTGTCCTCGGTCTGCAGGCCGAAGGTGATCCCCGGATAGTCCTCGATCAGTTGCGCGATGACCTCCACCACGATGCCTTCGCTCAATGCATCGATCATCGCGATCTCGACGTGGCCGCGGCGCAGGCCCTTCAGCTCGTCGAACTGCTCCAGGACGCGCCGGTAGCTCTTTTCCCAACGGCGCGCGTCGACCAGCAGCAATTCGCCGGCGCTGGTCAGGCGCAGTCCGCCGGGCAGGCGCTCGAACAACTGCACGCCGAGCTTTTCCTCGGCCTTGAGGATCTGCCGGTCGATCGCCGAGGCCGACACGTGCAGCGCTTCGGAGGCGCGGCGGATGCTGCGCCAATGCGCCACTTCCATGAAATAGCGGGTGAAGCGGGAGAAGGTCGGCATAGCGGCATCGGTTCCTGTCTGGGCCTGGCGCTCGGCGCGTCGCGCCGTCTTCGGTGCGCAGGCGCCATAGTACGGAAGCGTCGGCGAGGCGGGCGCATGCTGCGGATCCGTCGGCGCCGCCTCCGCCAGCGCTCCGGCGCGGGCGCGAACTGCGACGTTGCGGTCGCTCGCCATCGTCTGCGGCCGCTACGCAAGCAACAGACTACCAGCCGGCCACCGCGCCATCGCTGCGCGGGTCGCTGGCGCCGCACAGGGTGCCGTCGGCCTCGCGCAGCACTGCACCGGCGTGGCCCATCAGCGACGTGAACGGCGGCAACAGTTCGACGCTGTGGCCGCTCGCGCGCAATGCCTGCACCACGGCGGGGTCGAAACGGTCTTCGAGCTTCAACGTGGTGCTGTCCTCGCCCCAGGTGCGGCCGAGCAGCCAGCGCGGCGCGCTGAGCGCCTGCTGCAGCGGCATGCCGAAGCGCGCGTAGCGGCTGAACAGCGCCGCCTGGGTCTGCGGCTGGCCTTCGCCGCCCATGGTGCCGTAGGCCATGAGCCGGCCGTCGTCGAAGCGCGCCAGCGCCGGATTGAGCGTGTGGAACGGCTTGCGCCCGGGCGCCAGCGCATTGCAGCCGCCGGCGGCGAGACGGAAGCTGCAGCCGCGGTTCTGCCAGACGATGCCGCTGCGCGGCAGCACCAGCCCCGAACCGAATTCGAAATAGGTCGACTGGATGCAGCTGACCGCGCGGCCGGCGCCGTCGATCGCGCCGAACCACACGGTGTCGCCGGCCTGCGAGGGTTGCGGCCACGGCAGCGCGCGGGCCGGGTCGATGCGTGCGGCCATGGCGTCGAGCGCCGCGGCGTCGTCGAGCAGCGCCTGCGCGTCCAGGGTCATCCAGGCCGGGTCGCCGACGTGCGCGTCGCGCACCAGGAACGCCTGCTTGGTCGCTTCGATCAGCCCATGCAGATGCGCGTAGCCATCGGCCTGGTCGACGGCCAGGCGATCGAACAGCGCCAGGATCAGCAGCGAGGCCAGGCCCTGGGTCGGCGGCGCGTGGTTGTACAGGCGCGCGCCGGCGATCGCCACCGACAGCGGCACGCTGGCCTCGGCCTGGTGCGCGGCCAGATCGGCGGCGCGCAGCGGACTGCCCAGGGCCTGCAGATCGGCGGCGATGTCGGCCGCCAGCGCGCCGCGGTAGAAATCGTCCAGGCCGGCCGCGGCCAGGCGCTGCAGCGTGGCGGCCAGCTGCGGCTGGCGCAGCAGTTCGCCTTCGCGCAATGGCCGGCCGGCGGCTTCGAAGATCGCCGCATAGGCGCCGGGCTGGTCGCGCAGCTCGGCGCTCTTGGCCGCGGCGATGGCGGCGCCGCCGAGGGTGACCGGCACGCCGGCCACAGCGTGATGGATGGCGTCGTCGAGCAGCCGCGACAGTGGCAGCTGCGCGTCGCTCCCCCGCAGCGCCAGCGCCCAGCCGGACACGGTGCCGGCAACGGTGTTGGCCGCGCCCGGGCCGCGCCAGGGGATCGCCGCCAGTCCGGCGTAATGCTCCGGCGTGGCCGCCTGCGCGGCGCGGCCGCAGGCATCGATCGCATGCACCCGCCCATCGGGTTCGGCGATCAGCCAGAAGCCGTCGCCGCCGATGCCGGTCATATGCGGGTAGACCACGGCCAGGCAGGCGGCGGTGGCGACCGCGGCGTCGATGGCCGTGCCGCCGTCGCGCAGCACGTCGCGCCCGGCCTGCGCGGCGAGGTGGTGCGGGGCGACGACCATGCCGCGCCGGGAGCGCAGGGTGTGCAGCATCAGCGCAGCGCCTCCGCTGCGCTGTAGCCGATCGGTCCATCCTGTTCGAGCCTGGCGGCGAGCGCGAACAGGCGGTCCTCGCGGCCGGGCGCGGCGATCAACTGCACGCCCAGCGGCAACTGGCCGGGACGCCTGAGCGGGGCCGCCAGCACCGGGCAGCGGGCCAGACCAAGCGGCTGGGTGAACAGGCCGAGGTTGGCGCGTGCGGACACCGGCTGGCCGTCGATCACGATGCTCTCCTGGTCGATGCGCGGGGCCACGCAGGGCGCTGCGGGCGCGACCAGCACGTCGACCTCGTCCCATAGCTTGCGCATCGCAGCGTCGAACCACGCGGCGAAACGCTGCGCGTCGGCGATCGCCGCGGCCGGCAGTTGCAGCCCGGCCAGCAGGCGGTCGCGCGTTGCCGGGTCGAAGCCGGCGGCATCCTTGGCGAGCGCGGCGCGGTGCCGGAACCCGCCTTCGGCGGCGGTCATCACGAAGGCCGCCGCGCGCGCGCGCGGGGCATCGGGCAGCTCGCGGGTGGCGGCGACGCCGAGGTGGCTGGCGAGTGCATCGAGGCCGGCGGCGAGGGCGGGATCGAGATTGCGTGCGAACCAGCCGCCGAGGCGGGCGATGCGCAGCGCGGAGGCGTCGCAGGGCGGCAGCGATGCGCCGCTCATGGCCTCGTGCGCGAGGCGCAGGTCGGCGACCGAGGTGGCGAACGGGCCGGCGACGTCGAACGCATCGACGAACGGGAACACCCCGTCCAGCGGCAGGCTGCCGTGGCTGGAGCGCAGGCCATAGATGCCGCACAACGCGGCCGGCACGCGGATCGAGCCGTTGGTGTCCGAGCCGAGCGCGAACGGCACCAGCCCGGCCGCGACCGCCGCCGCCGAGCCGCCGGACGAGCCGCCCGCGAGGCGCGCGGTGTCGTGCGGGTTGCGGGTGGTGCCGTAATGCGCATTGACGGTGGCGAAGCCGTAGGCGAACTCGTCCATGTTGGCGGTGCCGACCAGGATCGCGCCGGCCTCGGCCAGGCGCCGGACGAGGCCGGCGTCGTGCGTTGCCGGGGCGGCGTCGGCGCGGATCGCGGCGCCGGCGGTGGTCGGCAGACCGGCGACGTCGAAC
Source organism: Xanthomonas hyacinthi (assembly GCF_009769165.1). Classification (NCBI taxonomy): domain Bacteria; kingdom Pseudomonadati; phylum Pseudomonadota; class Gammaproteobacteria; order Lysobacterales; family Lysobacteraceae; genus Xanthomonas; species Xanthomonas hyacinthi. The sequence goes on along the minus strand of NZ_CP043476.1, from coordinate 3,216,841 downwards.
AGGTCCTTCACCGCGAACGGGACGCCGGCGAGCGTGCCGCCATCGCGGCCGCCGGCCAGGCTGGCCTGTACGCGGGTGGCATCGGCGTGGGCGCGTTCGGGGAGAAGGCGGGTGAAGGCGTTCAGGCCGGGATTGGCGTCGGCGATGCGCGCGAGCGTGCGTGCGGTATGGGCGTGCGCGTGGCCGGGCGTGGTGCGGGTGGCTTCGACGATCGCGGCGATCTGGCCGGGGCCTGCTGCGGGCCGGGGTTCGGCCGGCGCGGTGAAGTCGTGCAGCAATCGGGCGTAGCCGTCGAGCAGTCCGGCGTTGCGCTGGATGCCTGGCTGGTATTCGGCGGGAATGTACATCGGTCTCGTGGTCCTGGCGTCGTGGCGGCGGCTCTGGGTGGGCTTCGGGTCGGCAACCGCGATGGGGCGTCCCCTGCGCCTGCGCTATCCGAGTCTACGGGTTGAAGCAACCGCGAAGGCAAAGGCTTGCGCCATTCGGGCGAATTCCTTTTTCCTTATGGCTTGCGCAAAAAAACCACGCGAAAGAAAGCCACGTGCATGCACGTACATCGCATCATCGCTGCGAGGCGTTTCCCGCCGGCTGCGCCGCTGCGGACAGGCCCCTGCGCAGCGAACGGCAATGTCGAGATCACCCGCGACCGACGGCAACGGCCAGGCAGCGCGGCGCTCAGGCCATCGGCAGCGGCGCCCCCACCGATGGCGGGTGCGGTGCGCTGAGGCGCTCGACCAAGAGCGCTTCCACCGCCGCCACGTCCATCTCCAGCACCACGCTCTGCGCCTGTTCGCCCAGGCCCGGCTGATAGCCCGGTGCCCACGACAGCGTGTCGCCGTAGCCGGGGCCGAACTCGGTATTGGTGTCGACGTAAAGCGTTTCGGCGACGCTGGCCAGCTGCGGACGCAGCCAGACCGCGGTGGCCAGCTCGTCCCACAGCGGGAAGCCCGGCTCGCGGCGGCGCAGGGCCTGGCCCATCGGGGTGTCGGCGGCGCCGATGCGCGCGACCAGATCGGCGGTCAGTTCGGTGGCGGTGGACGGATCGACCGGCACCATCACGATCTTCTTCCACGGCGCGCGCTGCACGATGCGGGCCGCTTCCGGGTCCCAGCGGATGTTGAACTCGCGCCGCGGCGAATTGACGAACTCGCGCGCGAACTGGTCCGCCGAGACGCTGTCCCGCCGGCGCCGCGGATTGAGGCTGCCGCCCATGTAGACCAGTTCCTTCGCCAGCGTGGCGAACTGCGGATCCAGCGACTGCGCCAGGGCGAGGTTGGTCAGCGGGCCGGTGGCGACGATGCTGACCTGGCCGGGATACTGGCGGACCATGCGCAGCATGAACAGCGCCGCGTGCTCGTCGGACGGACGCACCACGCTGGGATTGCCCAGCGCCAAGTCGGGCACGACGTCGTGGGCGTGGTAGCGCGGCGAGCTCTGCACGGTGTCGGCGTCGATCCATTGCCTGGTCCAGGCGCCCTTCCACACCAGTTTGCCGTACAGCGCCTCCCAGCGCTCGGTGGCGGCTTCGGAGTTGAGCAGCGGGAACACCGGGCCGGGCAGGACCGGGATGTCGGGACGGCCGGCCAGTTCGAGCAGGCGGCAGCTGTGGGCGAGGACCTCGTCGCGCCAGATGTTGCCGCTCACGGCGCAGATGCCGAGCACTTCGACCTCGGGCGATTGCAGCAACAGCAGGTGTGCGGGAGTGAAGCCGTCGATGTCGTCTTCGAGGATCACCAGGCGTTTGCCGGAAGCGGAGCGATGCGATTCGGTCATTGGGTGGACAAATAAAGGGGGCGGGCGGGGCCGGTGCGGCACACCGGATCGGAAACAATCCGGCCGCCCGCGCAACCCGCGGACGGCCGGGAGCCGCCGTGCTGCTTATAGCGCGATCGAGCCGCCGAAGGTCACCATCACGGTGCGGTCCTGCAGCAACTGCCACGAGGCGCCCGCGGCGGTGGTGGCCAGCGAGGTGGTGGCCGAGTAGTTCAGCGCCTGGCGATTGCCGAGGTTGAACAGGTTGACCTTCAGGTAGGGCTTCTTCAGACCGCCGAAGTCCTTGAAGTTCCAGCCGCCATTGAGGTTGACCACCGAGAAGCCGCCCGAGTACGAGCCGGCCGCGTTGCTGAAGGTGCCCCAGATGCCGCTCTGCACAGTGGTGCTGAGGCTGGCCCAGAACGGGCCCTGGTCGTAGTTCACCGACACGTAGCCGGAATTCTTCGGTGCGTTGACCAGCGTCTTGCCCTGGGTCCGGTAGGTGGTATTGCCCAGCGCGACGTTGTCCTGCATCTCGCTGGTGGCATGCGCATAGGAGGCATAGGCCGACCAGTGGTCATCGAGCTTGTAGTTCAACTCGGCATTGACGCCGCGCATCTTGACCTCGCCCAGCGAAAAGTAGACCGGCGCCGAGGTCGCCGGGTCGGAACCGCTGAACTGCTTGTTCTTGAAGTCGGTCGCGTAGGCATCGATGGAGGCGCTCAACTTGTCGCCGTAGAAGCGCCAGCCCAGGTCGAACGTGGTCGCCTTCTCCGGCGCGGCGTCGCCGACCGACGCCGACTTGCCCGCCGCCTGCGCGTAGGCCGCGCCCCAGATGTCGTACAGGGCCGAGGTGTTGATCGCCGCGCGGTAGGTCTCGCCGAAGCCCAGGTAGAACTGGTTGCGCTCGTCGAGCTGGAACTTCAGGCCGGCGGTCGGGGTGAACCGCTTGTAGGTGCGCGCGCCGGAGGCGTACAGCTCGCTGGAGGACGCGCTGGCCAGGTCGATGCCGTTGCCCGAGTCCGGCCAGGTCGAGTACCAGCCCTTGCGCTGCACCCAGGTGTAGGCGCCGCCGATGCTGACGGTCCACTGGTCGTTGGGGGTCCAGGTGTTGGTGGCGAAGACGCGGTAGGTCGGCGTGGTCGAGTAGTAGGTGTAGCCGATCCTCGGCGTGCCGTTGGCGTTCTTGTAGTAGTGGGCGCTCTCGTGGCCCCAGATGTCGGACGGATTGCCCTGGCCGTCGGCCGGCAGGTAGGGGTTGGAACCCTGCTGGCGCGGACGTTCGGCCAGGAAGCCGTACTCCAGGCTGTCGTTCAGGCCGAAGTCCTGCTTGAACTTGACGTGGAGGCCCGGGCGGAAGGTGTCGGAGGTGTAGAACACGTAGGTGTTGGCGTAGCCGTAGCTGCCGCCGCCGTAGCCATAGACGAAATACGGCACCACCGACAGATGCAGGCTGTCGCTCAGGGCGAACTCGCCGTCCAGGCTGACGATCGCGCTGGTGAACGGATTGACCTCGGTGCCGACCCAGTCGCCGGCGTTGCTGGACTGGTAGGGCTGGAGGTAGCCGTAATGGTAGCCGTACCGCGCGATCTGCGCCTTGGTCAGGTTGCGGTAGTTGTTCTTGACCTCGCGGTTGTACTGCAGCGAGGCGGTGACCGAGTTGTCCGCATCGATGGTCCATACCGACTTGCCGTCGACCTTGGTCACCTTCGATTCGCCGGCGCCGCGCCACAGGTCGGTCTCGTTGTGGGAATAGGAGATCCACGAACGCACCGGACCGAGGTCGCCCGTGTTGTAGCGCACGAAGCTGCGCTTGTAGTTGTTGCTGCCCAGGCTCTGGCTGATGTCCACGCCGGCGTCGTGGGTGGGATCGACGCTGACCCAGGCGATGTTGCCACCGGCCGCGCCGATCACCGGTGAGGTCACGCTCGGGAAGCCCTGCTCGACGGTGATGTCGCCCATGTTCTCGGTGTCGCCGTACTCGGTGGCGTATATCTTGTAGTTGCCCGAATCGTTGATCGGCACACCGTTGACGGTCACGCCGATTTCGTCGGCGGGGAAGCCGCGCACGCTGAAGTTGCCGTCGTTGAGGCCGGTGACGTCGTTGGTGGCAGAGATCGCACCGGGGATCGAGGCCAGCATCTGGGTGAAGTTGGCGCCCGGAGCGGTCTTGAGGATCGCCTCGCGGCCGATCGTGGAGACCGCCTTCGGCGCGACCTGCACCTGCATGTTGCCGCCGCCCAGCGACAGCGACTGCGCGCTGACCGAGACCGCGTCCAGCTGTTGCACGCGCTTGGTGGCGTTGGAGTTGGTGGTGTTGGAGGTGCTGCTGACGCTGGACCGCAGCGCCGCCGCCGTGGCGTCGGATTGCGATTGCGCGAAGGCGGCGGAGGCCGGAATACAGAGAACGGCGCACACGGCGACGGCCAGTGCGCTGCTGCTGAGGGGGAGGGTTTTCATGTGGGTGCCTGCGTGGGAGAGGAGTAGCGGATGAATCGGCTGAAACGTACGTGCGGTCTCGCCGGCGATGCCGGACCAGCCCGCGCTGGAGGGCATTCCCGCCCCGGACTGGGTGATCTCCTGACGTTGCGTCGCTCCGGCTTGCGCACCTTCTCGCCTGAGCGGCCCAGTGCGTGGGCAGCTCCGGCCCGCGCCCCGAAACAGCGGCGCCGGGTCATGCTGCGCTCCCTGGAATCTGCGCCCGGTGGCGCGCCCGGTGGGCGCGGATTTCATGCACGACCGGCACGCCGACGCGGTCGTTGGCCTGGCAGGCGGCGATCTGGCCGGGCGTCTCGTCGCCGATCGTGGCCAGTGGGCCGACGCCGGGCGGCGGCTGGCAGGATTGCGCGCGGTGCGCAGCGCCAGCACGCGCTGCGGATCGACCAAGCCCGCGCCGGCAGAGCGCTCGATGCACTGGGCGGCGTTCCGGCCCTGCAGGTTGCGCATCGCGTTGCGGCGGGCGCCGCGCACGGCACCGCGCACGGCCATGGTCCGGCGCAGCCGTTCGCGTTCGACCCGGCACGGGTACTCGTCCGGCTTGTCGCCGGCGTCCTCGCCGTTTTCGGAATTGGCCAGGACTGCCATCCGCGCCACAATGCGCCGGACCGGCAGCGTCCGCATGGCCCGCGCACAGCGTCACGCACAGCCCCGGGACTGCGATCCGACCAGGTTTCATCGACCCCATTGCGCACTCACCCCTATCCTTGCGAACCAGCAAAACGTCTCGTCCGTGCCGCGCTTCGGCGCCGCACGGCACGCTACGGTCACGGCACCGCCACGCCGACCGCCGGCGCCGCCGGACGGGTCGACAACCGCACCAACATGCGTTCGAACCGCGGCACGTCGACCTCGCGCACCACCGCCTGGCGCTGCTCGCCCAGGCCCGGCGCATAGCCGGGCGCCCACGAAAGCACGTCGCCGTAGCCCGCGCCGAACTGGGTATTGGCGTCGACGCACAACGCATCGGCACGCACGACCAGCGTCGGCTCCAGCCACACCGCCACCGCCAGCTCGTCCCACAGCGGGAAGCCGGGCTGGCGCCGCTGCAGCGCGCGCGCGATCGGCGTATCGCCGCGGCTCATCCGCCGCAACAACGCAGGCGTGAGTTCGGTGGCGGTGGACGGATCCACCGGCACCATCACGATGCGGCGCCACGGCGCGCGCATGACGATGCTGGCGGCTTCCGGATCCCAGCGGATGTTGAATTCGCGGCGCGGCGTATTGGCGAACTCGCGGGCGAACTGGCCGGCGGCGACGCTGTCGCGCCGCTGCTGCGGGTTCAGGCTGCCGCCCATGTAGACCAGCTCCCTGGCCAGCGTGGCGAACTGCGGATCCAGCCGCTGCGCCAGTGCCAGGTTGGTCAGCGGGCCGGTGGCGACGATGCTGACCTGGCCGGGAAACTCGTGGACCTTGCGGATCAGGAACATGGCGGCCAGTTCGGCGGACGCCGGGACGACGCTGGGATTGCCCAGCGCCAGGTCCGGCACCAGTTCCGGGCCATGATGGCGCGGCGCCGCCTGCAGATTGCTTTCCACCCACTGCTTCATCCATGCGCCTTTCCACACCAGCCTGCCGTACAGCGCCTCCCAGCGTTCGGTCGCCGCCTCGGTATTGAGCAGCGGGTAGACCGCGCCAGGCAGCACCGGAATCCGCGGCTGTCCGGCGATCTCCAGCAGACGTCGCGCATGCGCCAATGCCTCGTCGCGCCAGACGTTGCCGCTGAGCACGGTGATGCCGAGCACTTGCACGTCCTCGGCCTGCAGCGCCATCAGCTGCGCGGGGCTGAAGCCGTCGATATCGTCGTCGAGGATCAGCAGACGCTTTTGCGCCGCCGCCGAGCCTGTGCCGACCACACCCAGGCACAGCAGCAGCAAGCGCAGGCGCGCCGGCATGCGGCGGCTGGCGGCCGCGGCACGCGCGGCGGCGGCAGCGGGTACGGCAGCGGCCGCCACCGCGCGGCGGCGAAAAACCGCACAGGCGCAAAGCGCACGCAGCGCGCCGGCCAAGCGCGGCGGCGACGCCACGGCGACCGGGTTCGCTGCGACAGCGCGCGGGCGGACGGGCGGCCACGCACGCATCAGTAGGGACTGCGCAATGCGCGCGCTTCGAACGCGGCGAAGTCGGCTTCCAACTGCCATTGCAGACGCGCCTTCTCGCTCGCCTGCAGCAGCGCCGCGCATCCCGCGTCGGCCTGCGCGGCCGCCAGCGCGGCCGCGCAGGCCGGCAACGGCGTGCTGCCGTCCTCGCCCCACAGGCTGTCGCCAGGCAGGAACGCATAGCTCACCCCATTGCGCGCGATCTGCTTCAGCGCCGGATAGTCCAGGCCCTGCTCCTGCACCGCGCGCTGATATTCGTGGGTCATGTCGCTGCGCGAGACCCCGGCATCGTCGGTCGACAACAGCACCGGCACGCCGGCGTGCAGATACATCGACAGCGGATGCTGTGCACCCTTCACCGCGAGGATGAGGTCGTTGCTGGTCAGGTTGATCTCCACCGCGACGCGCTGGCGCCGCATCTGCGCCAGCAGCGACGGCGCAGCGTCCTCGTAGGCGATGTCCACGCCATGGCCGATGCGCCGCGCGCCCGCCGCCACCGCCTCGCGGATGTGGAAGCGCAGCTCGGCCGGCGGCACCAGTCCCAGGGTCAGCTCGCCGGCATGCAGGCTCAGGCGCACCTGCGGATCGCGTGCGGAGAAGAAGCGGAACATCGCCATGTGCGCACGGTAGTCGGCCAACGCCACCGGGTTGTCTTCCGGATCGACGATGTTGACGCCGACGAAGCGCGGATCGGCCTTGACCAGCGCGTAGCCCAGCGCGATCTGTGCGAACGCGTACGCCTGCGGCATGGCGCGGTCGGCATACGGCAGATAGCGGTAGGCCACCGCGCACCCCGGACGCGCCTGCGCGGTGTCGCATTGCAACAGTGCGCGCAGGCGCGCCTGGACCTGGTCGAATTCCTGCATCGAGGCGCTTACCGCCGCCGGCAGCGCAGCGTCGAGCTGGCGCAGTGCGGCGGCATAGTCGCCGGGCTGCCACGGCCGCTGCAGCGCCAGCGCGGCCAGCGCCGTGGCCGCGGTCGGATTGACGATCAATTCGACGTAGCCGACGCGGTCGCGCGCCGCCTGCTCCAGCACCAGCGCCAGCGCCTCGGCCCGGCGCTGGCTCAGCGCCTGGAACTTGCCGAAGGTCGAGAAGAAACGCTCGTGCCCGGACGCTTGCGGCTGCCCGGGAACGAAATTGCGCATCGACAGCGCATCCACGGTCCGTGCGTACAGCCCCGGATCGCGCGCAGCCAGCCCGCGCGCCGGCGCCTGGCCCTCGCTGCACGGCGGCGCCCGCAACGTATAGTCGGCCAGCGTCACGCAGTCGCCGTCCTTGTCGGCCCAGCGCAGGAAATCCTCGGCATAGACACTGCCGGACAGATGATTGTGCAGGTCGCCGCCCTTGGGCATGGCCTGCAGGAAGCTGCGCAGCCGCGGCGGCTGCAGGCGCAGTTCGCGCAGTTGCGCCGCCACGCTGGCCTGGCGTGCGACAGCGGCAGGTCCGCCGGCGACCGGCTTCGCCGCGGCGGCAAGCGCCGCAGCGGCCAGCACCACCGCAAAGAGCAGCCCCCCCAGGCTCACCGTTTTGCTCGATACATCCATCGTTGCCCTTTGCTGGAATGAGTGACTGGATCCGCCGCCCGCGCCCGCCGACCACCGCCGATGCAGGTGCGGCGGCCTTGCACGCCGGCTACAGCGCGTACCGCAGCCCGAACAGCGCCGCGATCACCCAGCTCGCGACATGCACCTGGCGCCAGCGCCCGCTGCCCAGTTTCAATGCGGCATAGGCGACGAACCCAAGCGCCAGGCCATCGGCGATCGAATAGGTGAACGGCATCGCCAGCGCGGCGAGTGCCGCCGGCAGCGCTTCGGTCAGGTCCTGCCAGTCCACCTCGACGAGCTCGCGCAGCATCAGCGCGGCCACGTAGATCAGCGCCGGCGCGGTCGCATAGGCCGGCACCATGCCGGCCAGCGGCGAGAACAGCAGCGCGAGCAGGAACAGCGCCGCGACCACGACCGCGGTCAGCCCGGTGCGTCCGCCGGCCTGCACCCCGGCGGCGCTTTCTACATAGGCGGTCGTGCTGGAGGTGCCGAGCAGCGAACCGGCCAGGATCGCCGAACTGTCGGCCAGCAGCGCGCGATCGAACTGGCGCCGCTGCTCGGGCCGCGCCAACAGTCCGGCGCGCTGCGCCACGCCGGTCAGCGTGCCGGTGGCATCGAACAGCTCCACCAGCAGGAACACCAGCAGCACGTGCAGCAGCGCCGTCGCGCCGGCGTGCTGCTGCAGCGCGCCGGCCACATCCAGCTTCAGGAAGGTCGGCGCCAGACTTGGCGGCCACGCCATCACCCCGGCATAGCGGACCTTGCCGAGCAGCAGGCCGGCCACGGTGACCGCCAGGATGCCGAGCACGATCGCCCCGCGCACCTTGCGCGCATCGAGGATGCCGATCAATGCCAACCCGGCCAGCGCCAGCAGCGGCTCGGCACGATGCAGATCGCCGAGCGCGAGCAGGGTCGACGGACTGGCCGCCACCAGCCCGGATTTCTGCAGGCCGATGAAGGCCAGGAACAAGCCGATGCCGGCGGCGATACCGCAGCGCAGCGCCTGCGGAATGCCGTCGACCAGCCAGCGCCGCGCACCGGTCAGGGTCAACAGCACGAACAGACAGCCGGACACGAACACCAGGCCCAGCGCCTGCGGCCACGCATAGCCCATGGCGCCGACCACCGAGAACGCGAAGAACGCGTTGAGCCCCATGCCCGGCGCCAATCCAATGGGATAGTTGGCGATCAGCCCCATCAGCAGCGAACCCAGCGCGGCGGCCAGGCAGGTCGCCACGAAGACCGCACCGCGATCCATGCCGGCGGCGGCGAGCACGTCGGGATTGACGAAGACGATGTAGGCCATCGTCAGGAAGGTGGTGGTACCGGCCAGCAATTCAGTGCGGACCGTGGTGCCGTGCTCGGCGAGACGGAAATCCAGCAGCCGCTTCATCGCCCCGCGTCGCCTGCGCAAACCCGCCCGCCGCGGCGCGCGGGCGCGCTGCCGGACCCGGCGGCGGATGCGCGGAGCATGGCGGCAAGCGCCATCGAAACCGGGGAAAACACAGGCTGCATGGGCAATCCGAATGAAGGGCGGTGCTCGAAAACGCCGGCCGCGGTGTACGACGGCCGGCATCAGGACCCAATGTCGTCCTTGCGCAAGCGCCCGAACATCGGAAGAAAGTGCCTGCGAGGATGCGGTTTCCACGCCGAGATCCCCTCGACGCCGTGACAGGCGTCGCACTACGCACCGACTGTAATGAAGTTCAGCGAATGTATTCAATCAGCATTTTTTCACCCGCTCATTGCAAAAAACGCAATGCGGCCACAAACGCCGCAGGCACAGGCCGGCGCACGTGCGGGCGAGGTCACGGCGGCCGCGCCTCCACCTGCCGCAGGCGCCGAGATCAGGACCAGGCACATTCGCCGGTTGAGCCGCCGTTGCACGCACTCGGCCCGAACGCCGTGTCCATCACATTTCCATCATTGGAATCCCATAAAGATCGCGCCATGAAGATCGACATCTGGCAAGGCGACATCACCGAACTGGACGTGGACGCCATCGTCAACGCCGCCAACGAGTCGCTGCTCGGCGGCGGCGGGGTGGATGGCGCGATCCACCGCGCGGCGGGTCCGGGCCTGCTGGAGGAGTGCCGACGCCTGCCCGAGCTCAAGCCGGGCGTGCGCTGCCCGGTGGGCGAGGTCCGCGCCACCGCGGGCTATCGGCTCAAGGCGCGGCATGTCTTGCATACCGTGGGTCCGGTGTGGCGCGGCGGCACCCACGACGAACCGGCGCTGCTCGCCAACTGCTATTGGCGCTCACTGCGCCTGGCCGAGCAGATGGGCCTGCACGCGGTGGCGTTCCCGGCGATCAGCTGCGGCGTGTATGGCTATCCGCTGCACCAGGCCGCGCGCATCGCGGTCGCCGAGACCGCTGCCTGGCAGCGCGCGCATGCGGTGCCGAAGCGGGTGATCCTGGTTGCCTACGGCGATGCCGCATACAAGGCCTGCCAGCAGGCGCTGATGCAGGCCTCGCTGCTGCAGCCGGCACCGCCGCAGGTGGCTTGAGCCGCCCTTGTCCCCGCACGCGATGGGCGGCCGCAAGCGTCCATCGCATGGCGCACGCCTGCGCGAGGCGCACCTGCCTCCCACTGCCTGCTGCAGACGCCGCTTCCGCAGGCGTTGCGTGGCCGCACCCCCACGCCGCGGGTCGGCAGCACCTTGCCGGGGGCGCTGCCGGGCACGCCAGGGACGGCCTCGCCACGCATGCGCCCCGATCAGGTGCCGCCGCATGCGGCAGCGCCGCAACCCGCATTCGCCTTCACCCAATAAAAGAACGCCGGCGATGCCGGCGTTGCTCATGCGCGATGGCAGGCAGGGTCAGTCCTGCCACTTGCCCAGTGCGGCCAGGCCGTTCTCCTTGGCGCGCTCGTAGACCACCTGCTGCGCCTTGGCGAAGTTGCCCTTCATGTCCTGCGCCCACAGCTTCAGCGCGGCCTGCTGCATCGCGCGGCCGTAGGAGAAGCTCAGCGGCCACGGCAGGGTGCCGAGCTGGTTCATCGCGTTCAGATGCGCGGTGGACTGCTCGTCGGTCTGCCCGCCGGACAGGAACACGATGCCCGGCAGGATCGCCGGCACGGTGCTCTTCAGGCACATCACGGTGGACTCGGCCACCTCCTCGACGCTGGCCTGCTCGTCGCAGTCCTTGCCGGCGATGACCATCGAGGCCTTCAGGATGGTGCCTTCCAGCACCACGTTCTGCTCGTACAGCGCGCCGAACAGCGAACGCAGCGTGGCTTCGGTGACTTCGTAGCAGGTCTCGATGTCGTGGTTGCCGTCCATCAGCACTTCCGGCTCCACCATCGGCACCAGGCCCTGCTCCTGGCACAGCGCCGCGTAGCGCGCCAGCGCGTGCGCGTTGGTCTCGATGCACACGCCCGACGGGGTGTCCTCGCCGATGGCGATCACCGCGCGCCACTTGGCGAAGCGCGCGCCGAGTTTGTAGTACTCCTCCAGGCGCGCGCGCAGGCCGTCCAGGCCTTCGGTGACCAGCTCGCCGGGCATGCCGGCCAGCGGATGCGCGCCCTTGTCGACCTTGATCCCGGGAATGATGCCGTGCTCGGCCATGTACTTCGCGAACGGCACGCCGTCCTTGGTCTTCTGGCGGATGGTCTCATCGAACAGGATCGCACCGGAGATGTGCTCGCCCAGCTTCGGCGTGGTCAGCAGCAGCTCGCGATAGGCCCGCCGGTTCTCTTCGACATTCTCGATGCCGACGCTGGCGAAGCGCTTGGCGATCGTGCTGGTGGATTCGTCGATCGCGATGATGCCCTTGCCCGGGGCGACCATCGCCTGTGCGGTTTCGGCAAGCTGTTCGATGCTCATGGAATTCCTATGGCACGGGGGGAGGGAGGGGGTAAACCTGAAGTATATCGCGGCAAACGCGACCGATTCCTTCACGAAATGCTTGCAACCGTTTCCATCCGGTGGACGCAATGCGCGACCGCGGACGCAATAGCCTGCGCTGGCAGGTCGCCGGCAGCGCCGCCGCGACAGGCAAAAAAACCGCGCGCTGCGGACGCAGCGCGCGGTCCTGCGCCGACCTGGCGGCGCCGCTGCGACTACAGCTCGCCCAGGCCGCTGGCGCGGCCGTCGAGGCCGACCTCGAGCAGGCGCAGCGTGTTGGTCGCGCCATGGGTTTCCATGTGCTCGCCGCTGGTGAACACCACGCGGTCGCCGGGGCCCATGCGCTCGGCCTCGACCAGCAGGCGGATCGCCGCACGCGCCGCTTCGCGCGGGGTCAGCCCGCGGCTGTCGAAGTTGATCGGGAACACGCCGCGCATCATCGCCATGCCGCGGCGTGCGCCGTCGTGGCGGGTGAACGCGTAGATCGGCATCTTCGAGCGGAACCGCGACAGGAAGCGCGGGGTGCCGCCGGATTCGGTCAGGGTGACCACGCCGCTCAGGCCGATGTGCTCGGACAGGAACATCGTCGCCATCGCGATCGCCTGGTCGGCACGCTCGAGGTTGCGCTGCGCGGCCTCGAAGTCGGTGTCCATCTCGAACTGGCGCTCGGCGCCCAGGCAGATCCGCGCCATCGCCTGCACCGCCTTGACCGGATAGGCGCCGGCGGCGGTCTCGGCCGACAGCATCACCGCATCGGTGCCGTCGATCACCGCGTTGGCCACGTCCAGCACCTCGGCGCGGGTCGGGATCGGATTTTCGACCATCGACTGCAGCATCTGCGTGGCGGTGATCACCACCTTGTTCTGCGCCAGCGACTCGCGAATGATCTTCTTCTGCAGGCCGGGCAGTTCGGCATCGCCGATCTCCACGCCCAGGTCGCCGCGCGCGACCATCACCACGTCGCTGGCCTCGACGATCTCGCTCAGGTTCTCGATCGCCTCGGTGCGCTCGATCTTGGACACCAGCGCGGCCTCGCAGCCGTGCTCGCGGGCGATGCGGCGCGCGTCGTGCATGTCCTGCGCGTTGCGGCAGAACGACACCGCGATGAAATCCACGCCGATCTTGGCGACGATGCCGATCAGTTCCTTGTCGCGCTCGGTCAGCGCGCCCAGCGACAGGCCGCCGCCCTGCTTGTTCAGGCCCTTGCGGTCGGACAGCACGCCGTCGTTGAGCACGGTGTTGACGATGCGCGAACCATCGACCTCGACCACCTGCAGCTGCAGCAGGCCGTCGTCGAGCAGCAACACGTCGCCCGGCTTGACGTCGTCGGGCAGGCCCAGGTAGCTGACCCCGACCTGGTGCGCGTCGCCGGCCGGCGCATTGGCGTCGGCGACCAGGTCGAAGCGCGCGCCGGCCTTCAGCGACACCTTGCCGGCGGCGAAGCGCTCGATGCGGATCTTCGGGCCCGGCAGGTCGGCGAGGATGCCCACTTCGCTGCCCACGCGCTGCGCGGCGGCGCGCACTTCGGCGGCGCGCCTGGCCTGGCCGGAGGGATCGCCGTGGGAGAAATTCAGGCGCACGACGTTGACCCCGGCGCGGAACAGGTCCTCGAGCACGCCGGGCGGATCCGTGGCCGGTCCGAGGGTGGCGAGAATCTTGGTGCGGCGCTGGCGTTCGATCATGACGTGGTTCCCTGGAAAAGCCGTCAAAACTAGCACAGGCACTGCGCCGGCAGGATGGTGAATCGGCATAGGCGACAGCGGATTCATGCATGTCTTGCAGACAGTGCGGGACAGTATGCGGACTCGGCGCCGCGCCGGCGCCACCTCGCCCGCGCCCTACCAGCGGCGCAGGCGCCATCTCAGGCAAGCCCAGACAAGCATGGACTCGCCTATCTTGCACTGTTCCCTGCCCTGTCAGGCGAACCCGCCAAGAGCCGAACAGACGCGCCACATGGCGGTCTGGCGCTACGACCGGCGCACGCGACGCAGGCCGGTCATCGCATCTGGAACCGGGAATGGAGGAAATGCGCGAGTGCCGCAGCGGCACCGCTTTTACCAATCCCTATTCCCCATTCCCCATTCCCAGCCGTCAAGCAACCAACGCCGGCAACTGCGCCGGCACATCGGCCAGCGCACTGGCGCCGGCCTGGCGCAGTTCCGCCTCCTCGCCGAAGCCCCACAGCACGCCGATGCTGCGCATGCCGTGGTGGTTGGCGCCTTCGATGTCCATGCGCCGGTCGCCGATCATCACGCACTGCGCCGGCTGCAGCGACAGCCGCCGCAGCGCCTCGGCGATCAGGTCCGACTTGAAGCGGCGCTGGCCGTCGTCGCTGGCGCCGACGATCTCCTCGAAGTGCGCGGCGAACGGCAGCGTCTGCACGATGCGCCGGGCGAAGCGTTTGTTCTTCGAGGTCACCACCGCCAGCCGATGGCCGGCCGCGGCCAGCGCCTCGACCGCGGCGCCGATCTCCGGGTACACGGTATGCTCGCGCCAGCCCTGCGCGTCGTAGCGCTGCCGATACAGCGCCAGCGCCTGCTCGACCAGCGCCGGCGCGTCGAAGTGGTCGTGGAAGCTGTCGCGCAGCGGCGGGCCGATCCAGGCACGCAGCGCGCCCGGCGCCGGCACCGGCTGCCGCAGCTGTTCGAAGGTGTGCACGATGCCGCCGACGATGCCGGCCTCCGAATCGATCAGGGTGCCGTCCAGGTCGAAGAACAGGCTGTTCGCACTCACGCGCCGCGCGCCTGCAGCGCCGCCACCGCCGGCAAGGTCTTGCCTTCCAGGAATTCCAGGAACGCGCCGCCGCCGGTGGAGATGTAGCTGACCTGCTCGGCGATGCCGTACTTGTCGACCGCGGCCAGGGTGTCGCCGCCGCCGGCGATGGAGAACGCCGGCGAGGCGGCGATGGCGCGCGCCAGGGTCTCGGTGCCATGGCCGAACGCGTCGAACTCGAACACCCCGACCGGGCCGTTCCAGACCACGGTGCCGGCCTTGGCGATCAGTTCGGCGTAGTGCGCGGCGGTCTGCGGGCCGATGTCCAGGATCAGGTCGTCGTCGGCGACGTCGGCCAGCGCCTTCACCGTGGCTTCGGCATCGGGCAGGAACTGCTTGGCCACCACCACGTCGGTGGGCAGCGGGATCGCCGCGCCGCGCGCATTGGCGTCGGCGACGATCTTGCGTGCGGTGTCGAGCAGGTCCGGCTCGCACAGCGACTTGCCGACCGGGTAGCCGGCCGCGGCGATGAAGGTGTTGGCGATGCCGCCGCCGACGATCAGCTGCTCGACCTTGTTGACCAGGTTCGACAGCAGCTCCAGCTTGGTCGAGACCTTGCTGCCGGCGACGATCGCCAGCAGCGGCTTGGCCGGGTGCTCCAGCGCCTTGGCCAGCGCGTCCAGCTCGGCCATCAGCAGCGGGCCGCCGGCCGCCACCGGGGCGAACCTGATCACGCCGTGGGTGGACGCCTGCGCGCGGTGCGCGGTGCCGAACGCATCCATCACGAACACGTCGCACAGCGCCGCATATTTCTTCGACAATGCCTCGTCGTCCTTGCCCTCGCCGACGTTCATGCGGCAGTTCTCCAGCAGCACGATCCGGCCCGGCTGCACCTCCACGCCGTCGACCCAATCGCGCAGCAGCGGCACCTCGGTGCCGAGCAGCGCGGCCAGCCGCGCGGCGACCGGCGCCAGCGAATCCTGCTGCGTCCACACCCCTTCCTTGGGCCGGCCCAGATGCGAGGTCACCATCACCGCCGCGCCCTGCTGCAGCGCGTGGCGCAGCGTCGGCACCGAGGCCAGGATGCGCTGTTCGGAGGTGATCTGGCCGTTGTCGTCGATCGGCACGTTGAGGTCTTGCCGGATCAGCACGCGCTTGCCGGACAGGTCGAGATCGGTCATTCGCAGGATGGGCATTGTCGGTTGCTCGCTATCGTGGGGTTGCTGAGGAAGTGAAGCGGCCGCGCGCAGCATCGGCGCCCGATGCAGGCACGCTCGGGCCGGCGCGCGCTGGCCGCGCAAGGAGCGCATTGTCCGGCGTCCACCGTACAGCGGCAAATCGAGACATCGCGCAGCGTGCGGCCGCGCGGATCGCCGGCGGCCGATCAACCCGCGCCGGGCGCAGCCGGTTTGCGCAACAGGCTGAAGGCGAAGCCGAGCACGCTCAGCGCGCCGCCGACCAGCAGCGCCCACAGCAGCCAGGTCTTCCAGTCGCGCGGCGCTGGCGGCGGCTGCAATGCGGCGGCGCCGGCCAGCGGCACCGCCGCGCCGAGCGTGGCCGTGGCCGGCGTCCATTGCGGCCCGCGCTGCGCACGCAAGGCCTGCAGCGTGGCCGCCAACGGCGCGGCAGCACGTTGGGTGCGCGCGCTGCCGGCGGCCAGCGCATAGGGCGGCGTGCCCTGCGCCAGGAAGATCAGCGTTTCCGGCTGGTAGCCCAGGCGCAGCGCCGGCCGCTGCCGGCCCGGATCCTGCGCGGCCAGCAGCCGCCAGTAGCGATCGCGCACCGGCTGCGCCAGCGCCCGCGGCGGCGAGCGGCTGGCGCCGGCGCCGACCTGGTAGGCCACCCACGGCCCGGCCCGGTCCTGCCACGGCGCCTCGGCGCTGTCGCGGCTCTGCACGCGCCATTCGATCGCGCTGTTGCCGGGCAGCGCGATGTCCAGCTGCGCCACCGGATAGCGGCCGGGCGATGCGAAGTCGAAGCTGTGCTGCGCCGGATCGGCGTGCAGCGCATCCAGTTGCTGCCAGTGCCAGGCGGCGGCGGCGGGCGCCGGCGCCAGTTCGGCCTCCACCCCGGTCAGGCGCGGCAGCGGCGGCGACGACAACGGCAGCAGGCGCAGGTAGCGCACCTGGCGATCGATGCCGATGCGCAGTTGCTGCAGGCGATTGCCCTGGTTGGCCAGGTCGACCAGGGTCGCCTCCGGCACCAGCAACTCCCAATCGCGCAGATCGTCGCTGGCCTCGACCCGGTAGCGCGCCTGCCGCGGCTGCGTATCGGCGGCCCACTGCAGCGACAGCGCGCGCAACGGCTCGCGCAGCGCGCTGGCGTCGATCAGCCAGCCGGCCTCGGCGGCGCTGGCGGTGGTGCCGCTGGCGAGACGGGTGCGGATGCGACGCACGCTGCCGTCGCTGTCGCGCTCGGCGATCAGCTCCAGGTCGTCCGCACCGCCACCGGCCACGGCCGGCAGCGGGAACCACGGCAGCGGCTGCCGGCGCGGCGTGGTTTCGGCCTGCTCGGCGGCGAACAGCGCTGCCGGCAGCGCGTCGCCGGCGGCGTTGAACACCTCCACGTCGCCCAGCGAGGCCAGGTGCGTGCTGCGGTACACCGCATCGTCGAGTTGCACGCGGTAGGCACCGGCGCCCGGATCCTGCAGGGTCAGCGGCCACTGCTGCGCATAGGCGTCGCGCTGGCTGGCCGCGAAGCCCGCGAGCGGCAGCAACGCCAGCAGCACTGCCGCAAGAATCAGGCGTTTCATGGATGGGCCTCCTCGGCCGGTTCGATGGCGCGCGGCGGCGCCGGCGCGAAATAGCCGACCACGGTACACAACAGGCCGTAGGCGATGAACGAGGCGATGCCGGCGACATTGCCGAGGTTGCCACGATCCACCAGCAGCAGCTTGCCCAGCACCACCGCCATCAGCAGCGCGCCGGCCAGCCACAGGCCGCGCTGGCGGCGGCGCGAGCCGAGCACCCAGCCGAGCACGCCGAGCACGCTCCACACCACGGTCAGGCTGGTCTGCGCCACGCCATCGGACAGCAGCGCGTGCCAGGGCACCGCGCTCCAGAAATGCACCGCATGCAGGGTCACGCTGGTGACCCACAGGAAACCCGCGCAGGCCAGCAATTGCAGGCGCTGGCCGCGCAACGGCGCCGGCGCGCTCGGCGACCACAGCCAGCGCGCGGCCAGCGCCACCACCAGCAGTTGGGTCAGTTCCAGCGGATTGATGACCGGCACCCACGGCAACGGCGCACTCGCGCCGGGCACGCACAAGGTCCACAGCCATGCCGCTCCGAGCAGGCCGAAATGACTGCTTTGCAGCGCGCTGCGGCAACGGTCGAAGTCCGCCCCCAGTGGCGCGGCCAGCCACGGCCAGCGCAGCAGCGACAGCGCCGCCGCCAGCAGCCAGGGCGCCAGCAGCAACGCCCACTGCCAGCCTTCGGCCAGGGCGAAGCGCCGCGCCAGCCAACTGCCGAGCAGGCACAGCGCCGATGGCCACACCAGCCACCAGGTGAATTGCGCCGCCCGCGCCACCCAGCCGCCGCTGCCGCGCAGGCAGAGCAGGCTGCGCACGCCGAGCACCGCGAACAGCGTCCACGCCCAGGCGCCATGCCCGGCGAACGGCTGGCCGTGCGCGTGTGCCTGCAGCACCGCCAGCGGCAACGCCAGCAGCAGCCCGCCGAGCGTGGTCGCGGCCAGCGCGCGCGCCGGCCAGCGGCGCTGCGCCTCGGCGGCCAGCCAGCCGCTGAGCGCGACGAAGGCCAGCAACAGGTCGGCCTGCGCCGCGGCCGCGACGAAGCGTTCGATCTCGGCCACGCCGATCCCGCACCACCAGGCCAGGCCCCACAGGTAACAGGCCGGCGCCGGCGTGTCGGCGCCGGCACGGCGATAGCTCCAGGCGCTGGCGAAACCGGCCACGGCCAGCAGCGCACCGCTCATGAAGGTCGCATTGGCCAGCGCCTGGGCGTCGTGCCCGGCCAGATCCAGCCCCAGCACGAAGCCGAGCGCCGCGGCCAGTTGCAGGCCGGCGCCACTGAACTGCGGCAGCCCGCGCTGCTGGCGCAGTCCCAGCCACACCAGCGCCGCGCCTTCCAGCGCGAAGATGCTGGCGGTGGCGCGCGCGGACAGCGCCAGCGGCACCGCCAGCGTGGCGAAGCCCACCGCCAGCAGCGCATAGGCCTGGCCCAGCACCGCGAAGCGTTCGCGCCGGATCAGCGCTGCGGCCAGCAGCGCATACAGCGCCGCCAAGGCCAGCGCGCACAGCGCCAGCGGCAGGCCCTCGCCGCGCAGCAGCCCGGCCTGCAGCGAGAACGCGACCAGCGGCGTGCCGAACACCAGGCTGCCGTCGATCAGCTTGCCGCGCGCGGCCGGCTGGCGCCGCGCGTACAGGATCGGGATCAGCAGGTAGAAGGCGAAGAACAGCAGCAGGAACGGCGCGGTACTGGCGAACTTCGCCGGCTGGTACTGCAGCACGCCCCATAGCGTGCCGATGCCGAAGGTGAAGCCGAACCCGAGCAGGTTGAGCACCCGCCACGGCCGATGCCAGGCGATCGCGAACACCGCCGCGTTCAAGACCGCGTAGTAGGAAAACAGGCCGACATGGTTGCCGCTGCCGGTGGACAGCCAGATCGGCGCCAGGAACCCGGCCAGCGTGGCCAGCACCGCCAGCGTGCGCGATTCCTGCAGCACCGCCAGCACGCACATGCCGGCCACCAGCACGATGCTCAGCGCGAACGCGGCGCCGGCCGGCATCAGCGCGGACAGTTTGAACGCGGCGAACACGGTCAGCAGCAGCACGCCGATCGCACCGCCCTGCAGCGCCAGTGCGAAGCTGCGCTGGCGTTCGCGCTGGCGCCAGCCGAAGCCCAGGCCGGCCAGCGCCGCGGCGGCGATGCCGGCATAGCGCAGTTCGATCGGCATGCGCAGCCAGCCCTGGTCGCCAGCGTACTTCAGCAGCGCGGCGACGCCGGCCAGCAGCACCAGCATGCCGATCTTGACCGGCACGTTGCCTTCGGTGAACCAGCGCTTGGTCCCGGCCAGCAGCCGCTCGATCGGATCCGGGCCGCGCAGGGCGGGCGGCAGCGGCGCGACGCTGATGTCCGCGGCCGCGCCCGCCGCGGCCGGGCGCGCGGCGAACGGCGGCGGCGGCGTAGGCGCGCGCGGTGCGACCGCGACAGGCGCGGCCACGGCGAACGGGCGAGCCGCTGCGGTATCGCTTTCTGCGAACGGCGCATCGCTCCCGGCATCGGCATCGACAGCGGCGGCGTCGAATCGGGCAGCGGCCGGCGCCGCCTGCGGCGCGGCGCCGTGCAGTTGCGCCAGTTGCAGTTCCAGTGCCACCACGCGCCGGCGCACGCCTGCCAGCGCCACCAGCATCACGATCAGCAGCACCGGCACCGCCAATACCGCCAGCACGATCCACGCTTCCATCCGGACGCCATCCCCAAGGCGGCACGGCGCGGTGCGCGTGCCCATGGTCCGGCGGCGCCGGTCCTGGCGCAGATGGTAGACGAGTTCGGCCTCGCCGCGACCGCGCCAGCGGCGGCCGCCAAAACGCGCCTTGACGGTGCCGTTTCGGCGCGCCTAAGCTCGGCACGCATCGCTGATGCGGGCCGAATGCGGATGTGTCAGCATGGTATGGATGGAATTTGGAAATTCAGGCGCAATCACAGGGTAAACGGATATGACCATGAAGCCTTTTCGCACGCTCTGCATCTCGGCCATGCTGGCCGCCTCCTTCGCTGCGCCGGCGTTCGCCGAAAAGGTGGACGACCCGAGTCTCTACACCACCGAAGCGCTGAAGAAGAACCTGATCCTCGGCAAGACGACGAAGGAAGAGATTCGCGCCATTTATGGCGAGCCGGACTATGTCCAAAAAGCCTCAGCCAAGCAAGGCGCATACGATACACATTGGACTTAAAACCTCCTTTGTCAAGTCTTTTTCCTTGCAAGGAAGTAGCCCGCAAAGCTAGTGATGGCGCGGGCTTCCAGGCCTTCGGGCACGCAGCCTAGGTTGGTCTCTTGGAAGGCTGGGAGCCAGCCAGGAGCCAAGCGAGCGGTATAGTTGGAGCAAGCCCGGTGGTGGCCGGGCGAAAATGGATTCGTTAACGAGTCAAGCCAGCCCGAGTGGTGAAACTGGTAGACACAAGGGACTTGAAGCAATTTGAGCCCTCCGGAGGAAACTCCGAAGGTGAAGTCCGTCAAAGTCGGTGAACGCCCTGGACGCGCAAGCGTCCGAGCCAACGCCGAGCCAAGCCCTGAATCGAAAGGTTCGTGGGAAGGTGTAGAGAGCAGACGGCGGGCACCTACGGCCGCAAGGCTATGGTGAAGGCGTGCTCCAGACCACGAACAGCGCATGCGCTGGCGGCGAAAGTCGAAGTGGTAAGAAAATCCCTCGACCTCACGGTCATGCCGGTTCGATTCCGGCCTCGGGCACCAACGCACAAGCCGTTCCCGCATCTGCGGGAACGGCTTTTTTGGTTGGATGAGTGATTCGCAGTCGATTCTTTTTAGCTGACACCAGAAGTCTTGCGTCCGACCGGTTTGATGGCGTCGGCTCTTCTGAAGCCGCGATCCCGCGCTATGAACGCTTCCAGCATGTACGGGATCAGCGTCATCGCATCGACCGCTTCGCCATAGGTCTGCGCATGCAGCGCGGCATAGCGGTCAAGGTTTAGGCGGGCAGAACACGCGAAGGTGAGCTTGACGGTCTCTGTCCTGGGTAGCGGTCCCAGTCGCAGCTTGTTCGCGCTCATCGCGATGTCCCCTTGACGAAGAACAGCGGCTGATACGGCCGCACTTGCCCATGAGGCGCATCAACAGGAATTCGCCGGTGGCCGTGTCGTAGACCGGCTCAGTCACAGTGGCAATCACATCGCCGGCAGATCGGACTTAATGGCGGAGCGGCTCCAGCAAGCGACCGCGCGTGCTCGATTGCGGATTGAACAGCTCGACGACGGCAAAGAGAAGCGCTGATCCGGGGCGGCATGTCGACCACGGTCAATGCGTACGAAACACTTGCGCTGACAGACGTAAGAGCAGCGCCGATTGACTTCCCACGATTCAAAAAAGGGATTCACCCCCGGTTTTCAGGGGCACGATTGGGTGGAATCACGACGTACACGGAGCCGTACTCACGGCCTTTCGCCTCGTGAACCGTCCGAAACCGAGCTTGGTAAGCATCGCGCGCAAAAATAACTTGACAAGAAAAGAGAATGAACGTTTACTCTCGTTTGTCGGTGGCATGGCCGCCTCCTTTAGAACTCGCTCGATGTCCTTGTTTTCTCCCTCTCGTCTGCTTATCGCGGGCCTATTACCCGTTGTTCTCGCCAGTTGCAGCAAGGAGGGCGCGCCCGTAGCTCGCGCAGGCCAGCCGGAGGTCGTCGTCGTCACTTTGCAGCCACAGCCCGTGACCTTGACGCGGGAGCTGCCTGGTCGTGTGGCTCCGTCCTTGATCGCCGAGGTTCGGCCGCAGGTCAATGGCATCGTCGCGCGGCGCCTGTTCACCGAAGGCGGACGCGTGCAGGCCGGCCAGGCCCTCTACCAACTGGACGATGCGAGTTACCGGGCCACCTTCAACAACGCCGAAGCCAACTTGGCGCGGGCGCAGGCCACCGTGGCCAATGCCAGGCTGACGCAGAAGCGTACGGCTGACCTCGCGCGTATCGAAGCGGTTAGCCAGCAGGACAACGACGATGCCCTGGCGTCACTGCGTCAAGCCGAAGCAGATTTGAAGGCCGCGCAGGCCAACACCGATGGCAGCGCCGTCACCTTAGGCTTTGCACGGATCACCTCGCCCATCAGCGGCCAAATCGGCCGATCGTCCGTAACGCAAGGTGCGCTGGTCACAGCCAACCAAAGTGCGGCACTCGCGACGGTGCAGCAACTGGACCCGATCTATGTGGACCTCAGCCAGTCCAGCGCAGAACTGCTAGCCCTGCGCAAGGAATTGTCTTCTGGCTCACTGAAGGACGGCGGCGCGTTGCCTGTCTCGATCCTGCTCGAAGACGGCACGCCCTATGCGCACAGCGGCAAACTGGCCTTCTCGGAGATGACGGTCGACCCAACGACGGGAAGTTTTTCCTTGCGTGTTGTCGTCAAGAACCCGGACCAACTTCTCATGCCCGGCATGTACGTACGTGCCATCGTCGGCAACGGAACACGCCAGGAGGCCCTGTTGGTCCCTCAGCAAGGCGTTGCTCGCGGTCCGAAGGGTGATGCCACCGTTATGGTGGTCGACAAGGGCGGCAAGGTTGAGCAGCGCGCCATCCAGGCAAACCGCACCGTGGGCGACAAGTGGCTTGTGGATGGCGGGCTGGCCGCAGGTGACAAGGTCATCGTGGAAGGTCTGCAAAAGATCCAGCCCGGCATCGCGGTGAAGACGACCGAAGCCAAGGCCGCTCCCGCTCCAGCGGGCTCCCCGGCAGCCAGCGCCGCCGGCGTGCGCTGAGAGGACAGACCATGGCTCGCTTCTTCATTGACCGTCCCATCTTCGCCTGGGTCATTGCCATCATCGTGATGCTCGCAGGTGGTCTTGCAATCTTCACGCTGCCCATCTCGCAGTACCCGACGATCGCGCCACCCACGATCTCGATCTCTGCGAACTACCCAGGCGCATCGGCCAAAGTGGTTGAAGACTCGGTGACGCAGATCATCGAGCAGAACATGAAAGGCTTGGACGGCCTGCTGTACTTCTCCTCGACCAGTTCGGCAGACGGCAGCGCCTCTGTGGTGCTGACCTTTCAGAGCGGCACCAACCCCGACACCGCCCAGGTCCAGGTGCAGAACAAGCTGCAGGCGGCGACACCGCTGCTACCGCAGGAGGTGCAACGCCAGGGAATCAATGTGTCCAAGTCCAGCACCGGGTTCTTGCAGGTTCTCGCCTTCGTCTCCGAAGACGGCAGCATGGACAAGGACGACATTTCGGACTACGTCGGAGCCAACCTCGTTGATCCACTCAGCCGCGTGCCCGGCGTCGGCAACATCCAGGTATTCGGCAGCAAGTACGCCATGCGCATCTGGCTGGACCCTAACAAGCTCAATACCTACAAGCTCACGCCGGATGACATCGCGGCCGCGATCCGCGCCCAGAACGCACAGGTCGCGGTCGGCTCGCTCGGTGGTACACCGGCCACCGACAACCAGCAGATCAACGCGACCATCACGGCGCAGGACCGTCTACATGCACCTGAAGAGTTCAGAAGCATCGTCCTGCGCAGCAACACTGACGGCTCCATCCTGCGGCTGGGCGATGTGGCCCGCATCGCGATGGGGGCTGAGAGCTACGACGTTGTCTCACGCTTCAACGGCAAGCCGGCCGGCGGCATTGCCGTCACGCTGGCGACCGGCGCGAATGCGCTTCAAGTCGCTACGGGCATCAAGCAGCGCCTGGAACAACTGCAGCCTTTTTTCCCAAAGGGATTGAAGGCCTATACGCCCTTTGACAGCACGCCGTTCGTGCGTGTGTCCATCGAGGGCGTGGTGAAGACCTTGGTGGAAGCCATCGCGTTGGTCTTTGTGGTGATGTATCTGTTCCTGCAGAACTTCCGCGCGACGCTCATTCCGACCATCGCGGTGCCAGTAGTGCTGCTAGGCACCTTCGGTGTTCTTGCCGCGCTGGGGTTCTCCATCAACATGCTCACCATGTTCGCGATGGTGCTGGCCATCGGCCTTTTGGTCGACGATGCCATCGTGGTGGTGGAGAACGTAGAGCGAATCATGTCCGAGGAGGGACTGTCGCCGCTGGAAGCCACGCGCAAGTCCATGAGCCAGATCACCGGCGCCCTGGTCGGCATCGGTCTCGTGTTGTCGGCGGTGTTCGTGCCCATGGCCTTCATGTCTGGCTCCACGGGTGTCATCTACAGACAGTTCTCGATCACCATCGTTTCTGCGATGGCGCTCTCCGTGCTGGTTGCCATCGTGCTCACTCCGGCCTTGTGCGCGACCCTACTTAAGCAGCTGCCCAAAGGGCAGCACCATGGTCAACGTGGGTTCTTCGGATGGTTCAACCGCACTTTTGACAGCGGCAGTGCGCGCTACCAACGCTCGATCGGCGGCATCCTGAGCCGTTCCAAGCGGTTCATGGCGATCTTCTTCGCCTTGGTGGCCCTCATGGTGCTGTTGTTCATGCGCCTGCCCAGTTCATTCCTGCCGCAGGAAGACCAAGGCATTCTGTTCTCGATGGTGCAAGCGCCTGTCGGCGCCACGCAGGGCCGCACGCTCCATTCGGTGGAGAAGGTCGAGCAGTATTTCTTGACCAAAGAAAAAGAGGCGGCAGAGTCTGTCTTCACCATTCAAGGCTTCAGCTTCGGCGGCACGGGCCAGAACGTAGCGCTGGCCTTCGTCAAGTTGAAGGACTGGGGAGAACGCAAGACTGAAGAGCAATCGGTCGACGCCGTAGCAGGACGTGCGATGGGCGCGTTTGCGAGCATCAAGGACGCATTCGCGTTCGCCTTCTCGCCGCCAGCCATGCCGGAGCTAGGTACGGCCGCAGGCTTCACCTTCTTCCTTCAGGACAACGGAGGCCAGGGGCGCGAGGCCTTGCTGGCAGCGCGTAACCAACTGCTGGCAGCAGTCGCCAAGGACAAGAGCTTGGTTAACGTGCGTCCCAACGGCATGGAAGACACGCCGCAGTTGCGGCTGAAGATCGACCATGCCAAGGCGTCTGCGTTGGGCCTGTCCACGGCGCAGATCAACGCGACGCTTTCGACGGCCTGGGGCGGCAGCTATGTCGATGACTTCCTCGACCGTGGGCGCGTCAAGCGCGTGATGCTGCAGTCCGACGGTCCGTACCGCATGGTGCCGGAGGACTTCAACCAATGGTCGGTGCGCAACGCCGAGGGCCAGATGGTGCCGTTCAGCGCCTTTGCATCGTCGCAATGGTCCTACGGCTCGCCGCGC
Organism: Xanthomonas hyacinthi; assembly: GCF_009769165.1. Taxonomy (NCBI): domain Bacteria; kingdom Pseudomonadati; phylum Pseudomonadota; class Gammaproteobacteria; order Lysobacterales; family Lysobacteraceae; genus Xanthomonas; species Xanthomonas hyacinthi. The sequence goes on along the minus strand of NZ_CP043476.1, from coordinate 3,191,496 downwards.
CTGGAGCGCTACAACGGCATCTCCGCCCTCGAAATTCAGGGCGAGCCCGCACCGGGAACCAGCTCGGGCCAAGCCATGGCAGCGATTGAGCGCCACGCGGCAGAACTGCCGCCAGGCTTTGGCATTGAGTGGTCGGGGCTTTCCTTTCAGGAGCGCCAGGCTGGTGCACAGACGCCTTTGCTGTACACGCTGTCACTCTTGATCGTCTTCCTGTGTCTGGCCGCGCTGTACGAAAGCTGGACCATTCCGACGGCCGTTCTCCTGGTTGCACCGCTGGGTGTACTGGGGACGGCGCTGGCAGCTTCGCTCACCGGCATGGAGCGCGACATCTACTTCCAGGTTGCGATGTTGACCACCGTGGGCCTGACGAGCAAGAACGCCATCCTGATCGTCGAGTTCGCCAAGGCCAACCTCGAAAGCGGCGCGGAACTTATTGCGGCCACGATGGCCGCGGTACGCGATCGCTTGCGGCCCATTCTGATGACTTCACTGGCCTTTGGTTTGGGGGTGCTCCCCCTCGCGCTGGCATCGGGTGCTGGCTCCGGCGCGCAACGTGCCATCGGGACTGGTGTGCTCGGCGGCATGGTGGTCGGCACGTTGCTTGGGTTGTTCTTCATCCCGTTGTTCTTCGTGGTGGTGGAGCGACTGTTTGTCCAGCGCAAGGCATCCGGCCAAGACCCGCTGATCGTCGCCCCCGCGGGAGAAGTCCCATGAACAAGAACGTGCAAACGCTCATCGTAGGCGCCGTGGTCTCTCTGCTTGCCGGGTGTATGAGTTTGTCGCCATCCGTGCCTGAGGCTCAACCTAACGTCGCCGCACAATGGCCGACGGGCACGTGGGCTGAACTGGCTGCTGATGTTCCTGATGCGGGACCAATCCGGTCCGACGCTGGATGGCGCGAGTTCTTCACAGACATCAAATTGTCTGGACTCATTTCGCAAGCGCTCGAAAACAACCGTGACCTGCGGGTCTCGGTCCTCAACGTCGAGAAAGCGCGTGCCTTGTACCGGGTCCAACGCGCCGATCGCCTTCCGTTGCTGCAGGTCACAGGCGTCGGGGAGCGCACGGGTGGCGATGCTCCAGTGTCGCAGGCCTACAGCGTCGGACTGGGCGTCGCCAGCTTCGAACTGGATCTCTTCGGCCGCGTGCGTGAACTGAGTGCGGCGGCGCTGCTGCGCTATCTGGCCCAGGAGGAGACACAGAGCAGCGTGCAGTTGAGCCTCGTGGCTGAAGTAGCCAATGCCTATCTGACGCTGGTTGCTGACCGTGAGCGGCTGGGCATCGCCAAGTCGACGCTTGCGACCCAGGAGAAATCCTACGACTTGGCCGTGAGACGCCATGCGTTGGGCAACGCTTCTGCGCTGGAGCTCAATCAGGCGCGCACGCAGCTTGAGGCGGCTCGGGCCGAGGAGGCGCAGTACACCGGACAGGTGGAGCGCGACCTCAATGCGCTGACCCTGCTGGTCGGTCACCCGGTGAATCTGGATGGACTTGCGGTCGAGTTGAATGCGGTGACCGTGAACAGCTTGAAACTCCCAGAGGGGGCGCCGTCGGACATCCTGTTGCGTCGGCCGGACATCGTCGCTGCCGAACACCAGATGCGCGCCGCCAATGCCAACATCGGTGCCGCACGTGCCGCCTATTTCCCATCGATCAGCCTGACGGGGTCAGTGGGCACCGCCAGTACAAGCTTGTCGGACCTGTTCGAGAGCGGAAGCCGCGCCTGGAGTTTCGCGCCAAAGGTCAGCCTGCCAATCTTTCAGGCGGGACGGCTGGACGCGAATCTGGCTGGCGCCACGGCAGACCGCGATATCGCACTGGCGGCGTACGAAAAAGCGATCCAGTCTGGCTTCCGAGAGACGGCCGATGCGCTCGCATCCTTGGCCGTCCTGGGGCGGCAGCGGCAGGCGCAGCAGGCTCTAGTGGAAGCCGCGACGCGCACCTACGACCTCTCGCAGGCCCGCTATTCCGCAGGACGGGACAGCTACCTGACTCAGCTCGACGCGCAGCGCACCTTATACGCGGCTCAGCAAGGGTTGATCGGCGTGCGGCAGGCCGAACTGGCCAACCGGGTCACTTTGTACAAGGTCGTCGGTGGAGGTTCGCAATGATTCCGTGGTGTGAGCGAAGCCATTGCACGACGGGTCTTGGCGCCGGGCCGATGTCATCGCGTGGATTACCACATGTCGCTGCCCGATGGTTCGCAAGGGGGCTCGACCATGAGCCTGGGTTACTTCGCCGTCGCGGGGGTCTACGGCATTTTCAGCGGTCTTGAAGTGTTGCTGACTTGGACCACGCTGGAACCCGCTCAGAGCGAGGGCCAGGGCTGAATACAAGCTTGACGACAAGTAAGGTCAGCCATTGACAAAAAGAGAGTGAACGTTTATTCTCAATATGATCAACGCACTGCGAGGCTCTCTGTATTCCAGGTTGAGCAACCGTCAACCAGAGACGCAATGCACCCGGAAGCAACCAGCAGAGTTTGGGGCAATTGAACAAGGAAAAACCATGGCGACGAACACACGACAACGGACTCCCCAAGGCGAAGCGCGGGCGGAGGCACAACGTGAACGAATCCTGGTGGCCGCCCAGCGGTGCTTCATTGAAATAGGACTGAACTCGACCAGCGTAGCCAACATCGCCGAGGCAGCAGAGATGAGCCCGGGCCTGATCTACCGGTACTTTGAAAGCAAGGCCGAGATCACTAGGGCAGTGATACGGCGTCAATTGACGACGACGCTGGAACGCCACAAGACCGAGCGCGAAACACCTGACATCGCAAAAGATTTAACTGAAGCCTTCGCGCGTCCGCACGATCCATTACTCGATGAACTCCATCCCGTTTTCCTGCTGGAAATTACAGCGGAAGCGACCCGTGATCCGGTGATCGCCGAAGCGTTCAAGGAGTACGAAGAGGCGCTGCGCGGAAGTTTTCATCGCGGTATGAGCCGAAGCAAGGCAGAGGGTGGACACGGAATTCCGGAAGAGCTGGTAGCGGAACGCGGTCTGGTTATCGAATTGCTCTATGAAGGTCTGAAGATGCGCCAAGTTCATTCGCCTGATCTTGATAGAGATCTCTTGCTTCGCGCTTTGACCAGAGTTGTGAAGTGCGTCCTTAAATCCTAGGAGACGGCTGCGCCACTGAACCTCTTCTTTTCAATCATCACGTATGCCGTTCTTACGGTAGTCCCTCCCATCTCCCAATATTCTTATGAGCGAATTTTCTATGCGCAAACGTATTCTTAGTGTCGCGATTCTCACCGTGCCTCTAGTGGCAATGGCCCAGGATGGCAAAGTCGAAGATGCCAGTCAGGGCAAATGGAACCTCGGTCTCGGGGTCTCGGCACGCACTGGCACCTACCTCGGGCAGAAAGACAAGGTCATGCCTTTCCCGGTATTGTCGTATGAAGGCGAACGACTGTTCTTGCGTGGCGGCTATGGCGGTTTGCACCTCCTGAACAACGACTCGTTCAGCGTTAGCGCCATCGTGAGCGGCAAGTTCGACGGCCTCGATGTCAAAGACATGAAGGAGTCGACGCTCGCGAAATACGGCTTGTCTCGCAGTCAGTTGGAAGACCGCAAGATGGGCGCTGACGTTGGTATCGAGGCGGCTTGGAAAGGACGCTACGGCGTTTTGGCTGCTCAAGCCTTGACTGATGCGACTGGCGCCAGCAAGGCGGCAGAAGCCAAGCTGAACTATCAGTACTTCTGGCAGGTGGGGAACCGCTGGACGATCGTGCCGAACGTTGGCTTGACTTGGATGTCAGAGAAGCGCGCCAACTACTACTACGGGACGCTCGACAAGGAGGTGGCGCGCGGTGTGGCCTCCTACAAGCCGGGAAGTCTGGTCATCCCACATCTCTCACTTGGCGCAACGTATGCGATCAATGCGGATTGGAAGCTGACCGGCGTTGTTTCGCATCAAATCCTTCCAGACAAGGCGACGGCTAGCCCACTCATCCAGAAGGACAAGGAAGGCGTTACTAATATTTTCGTCGGTGTATCGCGCAGCTTTTGACGAGTCGCACATGACAATCCGACAAAACAATTGAAGCCAATGCCAACAGGGTCGCGTTCTGCCTTGAACTAGGTGCTTGAGACAGGATGTTTTCTGAACCCCCGATCCCGCGCTATGAACGCTTCCAGCATGTGCGGGATGAGCGTCGCCGCGTCGACCGCTTCGCCATAGGTCTGCGCATGCAGCGTTGCATAGCGATCCAGATCAGCCTTCAGGCTCGCCGAACACGCGAAGGTGAGCTTGACGGTCTCTGTCCTGGGCAGCGGCCCCAGGCGCAGCTTGTTCGCGCTCATCGCGATGTTCCCTTGACGAAGAAAAGCGGCTGATAGGGCCGCAGCACCAGATCCCGATTGACGATGATGCGCACCGGCAAGCCTGGTCTGCTGGTCAAGGTCGGCTGGATGTTCATGTTGCGTCGAGTCATCTCCTGGCCGACCTGATTTACGGTGTCCTGCAGACCATCGCGCCCAGCAATGATGACGCGATCGCCGTCTTGGCGATTCTCCGGCGCGGCCAGTTCGGCGCCGATGCCCAGCAGCGTGGTCATCGCCGCACCCGCGAGGATGCGATCCCAATGCCAATCGACCCCATCTTCCAGCCCGGCATAGCCGGCGGGGTCGGAGCCCACCAAGTTGTCGAGTTGGAACGAGGATGTGTCCGGCAGGATGGCCCGGTTCCACACGACCTGCACCCGGCTTTGCCCGTAGCTGACCTGGCTGTTGTACTTGCCCATGAGCCGGGCGCCCTGCGGGATCAGCAGGAACTTGCCGGTGGCCGTGTCGTAGACCGGCTCGGTCACCGTGGCGATCACATCGCCTGGCAGATCGGACTTGATGCCTGTCACCAGCGCAGCCGCGATCACTGTACCGGCCATCACCTGGTAAGGAGATGCAGGCATTTGAAGATTTCCGGAACTACGTGTTTGTGTGGAACCGCCCTTGCTCAAGAACGCTTCCTTCTGATCCTGCCGGTTCTGCACGGCCGTAGGGTCGGCGGGTTGCGCGGCTGTGGAGGCCGGGCCAGCAGCCATCGGGTCGAACGCGGCATTCGCGGCCGGGCCGGCAGCAGACACACCCTGCGCCGATGCCGCGGCGGCCACCTTCGCTCCACCTGCGCGGAAGAACACCGATGAAGCTGCAGCTTCCTCGGCCTCCTTCAGGCGCGCCAGGCGTTCGGCTTCGGCGGGGTCATGACCCGGCTGCTGGTAGCCGTAGCCCTGCGCCTGTTGCTCGGCCTTGTGGATCGGGCCTCCGAGGTCGCCCGGCAGCGGCGCCCCCAATTGCGGCACCGCCGGCGGCAGCTTGGAATAGTCCGCGGGCAATCGGTCGAGTCCTTCGGAACGCGACACACGATCAACGTTGTACAGCTCGGTCGTTTCCGAGCCACCACGACGTTGCGGTTGCAACGACCACATCAGCGCGCCCAGCACCGCGACCGACAGGCCGCCAGCCAGCACGGCCAGCATGCGGCGGTTCAAACGCGTCACCGGGCGCGGCTGGGCGCGCAGCGTCACGTTCTCGGGAGCCACCTTCGGCGGCACATCCGGCACCGGAATATCGGCAGTATCGTCGTCGCTCATGGTCAGTTCCTCTGTCCATCGGTGCGCTCGATGCGCACCACGTCGCCCTTGTCCGCGCCCAGGCGCAGTTCGGCCGCGCCGAACAGCCGATCCACGATGTAGTACGGTGAACGGAAACGGTAGTTGACCAACTGCCCGTCGCCCTGCGCGCCGATCACAAACAGCGGCGGTAGCTCGCCCTGCGCGATGCCGCCGGGAAACTGGATGTAGACCTTCTCGCCATCGTCGAAGGCGCGCAGCGGCTTCCATGGTGGATTGCTGCCGCTGATCGCATAGCGGAAGCGGATCTTCTCCAGCGACAAACCGGCATCGACCGGCGCGGCAACCTGTGCCGCCTGCGCCTGGCGTTGCAAGGCCAGCATGCGGTCCTTCGGATAGTCCCAGGACACCGACGCCATCCATGCCTTCTCGGTCGAGGTCAGTTCGATCAGGTAGGTCCGCCGACTGGTTGTGATGACCAGGTTGGTCTTCAGGCCGCTGCGCGTGGGCTTCACCAACACGCTCACACGCAGATCGGCGCCCGCGCCACTGGACGTGTCGCCCACGATCCATCGCACGGTGTCACCGGCAGCGACCGTCACCAGTTCCTCGCCCGGTTGCAGCGACACGACTGTCACCCGACCTGGACTCGCATAGACCTGATACAGCGCGCCATCGGTGAACGGCCACACCTGGATCGCATTGACGTAACCCTCGCGGGTCGGTGCCATGCGTGCCTCCGCGTTGGCGCGGGACACGCGCACCTTTTCGTCCGTCGGTTCCGGGGAGGCGATGGCTTCCGACTCCAGCGGCAGGGGCTTGAGCTGTGCCGGCAACGCCAGCGGTTGCGGGACGGCCACCACTTCGATTGGCTTGGGTGATTCCGGCAGCGCCTGTGCCGCAACGGGCTCGTCCAGCGTGATGACAGGTGGCGGCTTGCCCTGCGTGGCGCAGCCCGCAAGGGCCAACAGAGACAGAGAAACGTAAATGCGTAAAGACGCTTTCATGGCTTGGCTCCTTCGATTGAGTCGAGTTCACGGCTCCACGACAAGCCGTTGACGTAGATGCCCAGCGGGTTGCGGCGCAGGCGTTCTTCGGTGCGTGGCGTCTGCAGAACGATGGAGACCACCGCCGTCCATCGCTCCAGCCCCGCGGCTGCGCCGTTGACGTAGCGGCGCTCGGTCCAGCGCACGTTGAACGATGCGTCGCTGGCGCGCACAACGCTGGTGACCTGCACCGTCACTGACTCCTTGCCCACCCGCACGAAGGGATCGTTGGTGCGCGCGTAGTCGTTGAGCACGGCCGCGCCGCGGTCGGTGGTGTAGTCGTAGGCATCCAGCCAGTTCTGGCGCACGACGATGGGATCGATGGACAGCGAGCGCACCAGCGTGACGAAGCGCGCCAGGTGATGGGCGGTCTGCGCATCGTTGGGCTTGTACGGCGTGATGGCTTCACCGACGGCGCGCACCTGCCCGCCGTTGTCCACCTCCACCACGAACGGCGTCACGATGGACTGCGCCGAGCGCCAGACCAGTCCACCCGCCATCAGCAATGCAAGCGCCAGGCAACCGAAGGCCATCAGCCGCCAGTTCTTTGCCTGCACACGAGAAGAGCCGATGCGGTCGTCCCAGACCTGTTCGGCGGATTGATACGGGGTGGCAGGTTGCGGCGTGTCGGCGTAGCGCACCTGCGGTCGTTTGAATCGCATGAGCTGTTCTCCTTAGGAAGTCGAGTCGTCGCGCAAGCTGGGACCGCTGCCCGAGCCACCGCCGTCGCCACCGCGCAGCGTGTGGGCGACGGTCGTGGCGGCGTGACTCAGTTGCTGCTTGCGTTGCAGGCGCTTGGCCCACGCGGGTTGTTGCGTATTGGCGGATGCGGCATCGGCACCGCCTTGAGCGGCCGGGCCGTTGCTGGCGCCTGCTGCACCAGCAACGGAAGCGGGGGCGTCAGGCTTGAGGGCCGCAGCTGCCCGCGCCTTCATCGACTGGGCGCCAGCGGCGACCTTCTGCCCGACCGACTGCGCGCCGGTCTTGGCGACATTGCCCAAACCTGCCGCCGCGCCCTTGAGTCCGCCGCCGGCACCTGCGGCACCGGCTTGAAAGGCTGACTTCGCGCTCCCGGCGGTCGAGGCCATCGAGCGGGCACCGCTCGCGGCCATCTTTGCTGCGGTCGGCGCCATGCGTGCGCCCGCCGCGACAGCGCCGCCCACACCGGTGGCGGCGGCACCCACGGCCGCCGCTGTCCCCGCGACGCCCAAGGCCGTACCGGCTACGGCACCCGCGCCCAACTGCGGCGCTCCAGACACCAGTCCGGTGGCAATACCCGGCCCAAAGATTCCAAGTCCCAGCAGCGACAACGAGGCCAGCATCACCACCAGCGCGTGGTCGATAGAAGGTTCGTCCGGGACGGTCTGAAACTCGGAGAACAGCCCTGTGCCGATGCCGACGATGACCGCCAGCACCAGCACCTTGATGCCGGAGGACACCACATTGCCCAGCACCTTCTCGGCCAGGAACGAAGTCTTGTTCCACAGCGCGAATGGCACCAGGACGAAGCCGGCGAGCGTGGTCAGCTTGAACTCGATCAGCGTGATGAAAAGCTGGATCGCCAGCACGAAGAACGTCAGGATCACCACCAGCCATGCAAGGAACAGCACGACGATGACGTTGAGGTTCACGAACACTTCGGGGAAACCCATCAGCTCGTCGATCTGCAGAAAGATCGGCCCGCCGGCATCCAGACCCACCTTGGCCAGGCGCCCAGGTTGCAGGAAGTTCTCCATGCTCAGCATCGAACCGGTGGCTGTCAGGCCCAGGCCGGCGAAGGAGCGGAACACGATGTCCGCCAGCAGGTTGAAGTTGCCGATGATGTAGGCGAAGGCACCGACGTACAGCACCTTCTTGATCAGCTTGGCCATCACATCGTCGCCATTGCCGCTGGCATGGCTCATCGCCCAGAAGAGACCTGCCAGCGTCATGTCGATGACCACCAACGTCGCGGTCAAGAACGCGACTTCACCGCGCAACAGGCCGAAGCCCGAATCGATGTAGGTGGAAAAGACGAGCAGGAAACGGTCGATGATCGCGACGTCGTTCATGGCACATCCCTCGCGGCGGGTTCGTCGAAGCTCGGCGGAATCGGCGGCAGGTCGGCCAACGTGCGGTACTCGTCTGGCCCGCCCGTCCCCGCGAAGAAGCGCCTGCGGAATGCCTCGGCGGCGGTACGACACAGCGCTTCCCCCGCCTTCGCGTGATCGGACTTGCAGTGCTGGCGCACGGCCTTGAGGCGCACCGGGTCGTTCGCCAGCGCATCCACAGACGCGTTCGGCGCCGATTCGCCGCAGGCGGCGAGCAGCAGCGCCACGACGATCGCAAAGGCGGTGTTCATGGCATCGCCCTCAGTCGTTGTAGAAATGCACGGGTTGGGGCGTGTACGGTGTGCCCTCACCGATGAAGCGCCGCCGCACTTCGCGGGCACGTTCGTTGGCAGCCGCCTGACGCGCCTGTTCCACTGCCGCGGTGCGGTCCTGGGTAATCTGCAGTTGCTGCGCCTGGATGGACTGCCGCGCTTGCAGGGCCAGCAGCTGGTTGGTGGCCTGCGTGGCCTGCAATGCACCGACGGCCGATTGGCTCCGATTCACCAGGTCGGTCAGCGTCTGCTCGTCGGAGGCGAAGTTCTGCACCGCTTGCGCCTGCATCTTGGTGGCGGTGCGCAGCGCCTCCAGCGAGTTCTTCCAGCGCTCGCGCGCATCCAACGCCATCTGCGTGCCCGAGATGGCCGCCGTGTACGACTCCGGATACAGACGTCGAAACTCCGTGTCCATCCGCGACACCTCAAAGGCCAGGCCTTGCGCCTCCTGAATCAAGCGGTTGGTGTTGGCCAGCGCCGCGCGCAGTTCGTTCAACGCGCTGAAGTCCAGACTGGTGAGGTTCTTCGCTTGGTTCATCAGCATCTGCGCTTCGTTCTGCAGCTGCCGGATCTGGTTGTTGATCTGCTCCAGCGTGCGCGCGGCAGTCATGATGTTCTGCGTTAGGTTGGTCGGGTCGATCACGACCCACTGCGCGTGCGCTACAGGCATGCCACCGATCAATGCGGCGGCGGCAAGGGCAAGCAAGGTCTTCTTCATGGCGTGTGCTCCTGTGGTGGGTTCGAGGGAAATGACGGAACAAGGTCAGCGGCCCAGTGGAGGCCGCGGTGGCGCAGCCAGGCGGCCGCGAAGTCCGAGGACGGAATGGATGTCGATACGCTGTCGATGTCGCGCTGGTCCTGCGGCGACGAAGCGCCGGCAAAGGCCAGCGCTACCGGCCCCAGATCCAGGTCGAACAGTCGGTTGCCCAGCCGCGATTGGTAGTAGTAGTCACGCTTCGGAATCGCTTCGGCCACGATGTCGATCTGCCGACGATTCAGGCCGAAGCCTTCGTAGATCACCTTGATCTGTGGTTCGGTCGCCTGCGGGTTTGGCAGGAAGATGCGGCTCGCGCAGCTCTCCACGATGGCCGGCGCGATGGACGAGTTCTGTATGTCGGCCAGCGACTGCGTGGCGAAGATGACGCTGACGTTCTTCTTGCGCAGCGTCTTGAGCCACTGGCGGATGCGTGCGGCGAACACCGGGTCATCCAGGAACAGCCATGCCTCGTCGAGGATCAGGAGCGTGGGCGCGCCGTCGAAGCGTTCATCGAAGCGCGCGAACAGATAGCCCAACACGGCCAGTACCGCGGCCTTGCTATGCATCAGCTCTTCCATCTCGAAGCACTGGACTGAGCCAGAGCCCAGACGATCCGAATCCGCATCCAGCAGCTTGCCGTGGGCGCCACCCAGCACATAGGGCTGCAAGGCCTGGCGCAGCGCATTGCTTTGCAAGAGCACCGACAAACCTGTCAGCGTGCGTTGCTCCACCGGTGCGCCAGACAGGCTGCCAAGCGCTGACCAGATCGCCGCCTTCTCATCCGGGCCAACGACGACACCCTCATGCAGCAATCGGCCTTCCAGCCATTCGGCCGCCCAGGTGCGGTAGCGTTCCTGATTGATGCGCGCCAGCGGCTGGAACGCGATGTCGCCATCGGTGCCCAGATCGTATTGCTCACCGCCGAGTCCCAGGATGGTGGCGCGCATCGAGCGCCCCATGTCGAAGACGAAGATGCGCGAACCTGCATACCGTCGGAACTGCAGGGCCAGCGTCGCCAGCAGCACCGACTTGCCCATGCCGGTGGGCCCGACCACCAGGGTGTGTCCCACGTCACCGATGTGCGTCACAAGCCGGAACGGGGTCGCACCATCGGTGCGTGTGACGATCAGCGGCGGGCCATCGAGATGCGCGTTCTTTTCCGGCCCGGCCCAAACCGCAGACACCGGCATCAGGTGCGCTAGGTTCAGCGTCGAAATGATGGGCTGGCGAACGTTGGCGTAGGCGTTGCCAGGGATCGACGACAGCCACGCATCCACGGCATTGAGGGTTTCCGGGATGGTGACGAAGCCACGACCCTGGATCGCGCGCTCCACCCGCCGCAGCTTCTCGTCGGCCGCACCAGCATCGACGTCGAGCACCGTCACGGTTGCGGTGACGTAGCCGAAAGCCACTTGGTCGCTGCCCAACTCCTGCAGGGCTGCATCGGCGTCCGTCGCCTTGTTCGAGGCGTCGGTGTCGACGAGAGGGCTTTCCTGCTGGAAGATGGTCTCGCGCAACAGCGCGACGACGTTCTTGCGCTTGGCGAACCATTGGCGACGCAGCCGGCCCAACTCCTTCTCGGCTTCGGATTTGTCCATGCACAAGTAGCGCGTGGACCAGCGATAGGCGAAGCCGAGTCGGTTCAAATCGTCGAGAAGTCCCGGCCAGGTCGAGGTCGGGAATCCGCGCACGGACGCCACGCGAAGATGCTGGTCACCCAGCATGGGCGCCAGCCCCCCGACCAGGGCAGAGTCGGCCAGCAAGGCATCCAGATGAAACGGATGTTCCGGCACCGCGACCCGATAGCGGCGGGTGGAAACAGTGGCATGCAGATAGGTCAACGTCTCGCTGTCATCGAACCAGTCGATCTCCGGCATCACGCCATCGAGCAAGTCGAAGAAGCGATCCGTCTCCGCGATGAAAGCGGTCAACCGTTCCCGCCAGTCCGCGCCACCCTGCGGCGTGTTCTCGTACAGCAGCTTGGCTGCGCGGGCGCGCGAATCCTCGGCCGGCAAATACACCAGCGTCAGGTGGTAGCTGCTCTCGAAGTGGCTGTGGTCTTCCTCGAACGATGCCCGGCGTTCTTCGTCCACCAGCCAGGACAGCGGTTCGGGAAAGTCGGACTGCGGGTAATGCTCAGCCATGCGTCGCTCGGCTTCCACGAACAAGGCCCAGCCGGAGCCGAGTCGGCGCAGTGCGTTGTTCAACCGCGCGGACGTGGCGATCAACTCGCCCTGCGTCGCGCTGTCGAGGTCCGGCCCGCGAAAGCGCGCTGTGCGCTGGAACGAGCCATCCTTGTTGAGCACGATCCCTGGCGCAATCAAACCGGCCCAGGGCAACCAGTCGGCCAGCAGCGCGGGCCGTTGACGGTATTCGGCAAGATTCATCATGGGGGTGTCCTCACACGTCCAGCAGTGGGCGGTGCTTGATGTGCCGCGCGAACACGGCCATGAACTGCGGATCGAGTCGCGCGCCCCAGACCGCCAGCGAGTGGCCGACGATCCAGAGCACCAGACCGGGAATCCACAGTTGCAGGCCCAGCCCGACGGCGGCGGCCAGCGTGCCGTTCGCAATGGCGACCGTGCGCGGCGCACCGCCCAGCAGGATCGGCTCGGTCAATGAGCGATGCAGCGGCACCTCGAAGCCCGGTGCGAACTCGGCCTGCACGCTCATACGACGGCTCCGCCCGAGAAGCTGAAGAACGACAGGAAGAAGCTCGATGCGGCGAATGCGATGGACAGGCCGAAGACGATCTGAATCAGCTTGCGAAAGCCACCGCTGGTATCGCCGAACGCCAGCGCCAGGCCCGTAGAAATGATGATGATCACCGCCACGATGCGGGCCACCGGCCCCTGGATCGATTCCAAGATGGAGGTCAACGGTCCTTCCCAGGGCATGCTGGAACCCGCCGCTTGCGCGGTCGTCGCCAGGCACAACATCAGGACGCCCAGCAGCAGCCCTTGTTGTGCGGGCCGCAGCAGCGAATGGAATCGCGAGTGGAGTCGCGGATGCGGATTTACGGAAGTACGGAAGGCAGGGATATGGGCATGCGTCATGGCAGTTCTCCAAGGGTGGTTGAGGAAGGAAGCGAAAGGGATGGAAGCGACGGCTCCAGGGCATCCGTCAGGCAATAGCCCGCGCCGTCGAAGCCGACCACGCGGGCGATGTGCTCGATGTGGCGCGAGCGGCCCCGGCCAGCGATGTAGATCACGACGTTGACCGCCTCGGCGATCAGCGCACGCGGCGGGTTCACAGCCACCTCGAGAATCAGTTGCTCCACGCGCAGCAGCGCACCCAGCGCGGAGCTGGCGTGGATCGTGGCGATACCGCCCGGATGGCCGGTGCCCCAGACCTTGATGAGGTCCAGCGCCTCGCCACCGCGCACCTCGCCGACGATCACGCGGTCGGGGCGAAGACGCATCGTGGCGCGCACCAACTCCTGCATGGACACCACGCCCGCGCGGGTGCGCAGCGGCACGTGGTCGCGGGCCGCGCATTGCAGCTCGATGGTGTCTTCGAGCACCAGCACGCGGTCGCCGGTCAGGGCGATCTCGGCCAACAGCGCATTGGCAAGTGTGGTCTTGCCGGTGCTGGTGCCGCCGGCGATCAGGATGTTCTGCCGTTCGCGCACGGCGCGGCGCAGAAAGCCGGCCTGCTCGGCGGAAAGGATGCCGTCGGCCACATAGCGGTCCAGGCCGATGATGCTGATGGCACGCTTGCGCAAGGCGAAGGCTGGGCCGGGCGCGGCTGGCGGCAAGATGCCCTCGAAGCGCTCGCCGGTTTCGGGCAGCTCGGCGGTCAGCAGCGGCTGGCCGCGATGGACTTCCGTGCCGACGTGCGCGGCGACGAGGCGGATGATGCGTTCGCCGTCGGCCTCGGGCATCTCGACGCCCATCGGCGCACGGCCGGTCGAAAGCCGGTCGATCCACAACGTCCGGTCGGGGTTGAGCATGATCTCCACCACGTCCGGGTCGTCCAGCGCGGCGGCAATCAGCGGTCCCATTGCCGTGCGCAACATGCGGATGCGGCGATCCTGGGAAGTCGCAGCGGATGACGGTTCGGGCTTGGGAACGGCGCTCATGAGGTACGCTCCCGCGGTTCGGCCACGGCCGCCGCGTCGTCCAACCGCGTCCCCAATGGATGATCCTGCGGCTGCAGTTCATCCACCACGTCGCGCACCAGGCTGCGCCCCCGCAGCAGGTGACGGCCGAGCTGTTCAACGAACTGCTCGAAGCGGGCCTTGCCCTGGGCCTTCGCCGCGTCCTGATGCGCTTCGGGCACCGGCGTGCTCACGGTCAGGAAGTAGCGGACGAACAGCGCCAGCGTCTCGATCTGGATGTTCTGGTCGCGCTCCAGCCGCTCGAACTGCCGCGACAGCCGATCCAGCCGTTTGGCGATGGCCGCTTCACGCTGGTCGCCCGCGTCGGGCGACAGCCAGGACGCCAATGCCGCCGCAACGATTGACGACTTGGACACGCCCTTCTTGGCGGCCAGTTCGTCCAGGCGCTTGGCATGGTCGGGTTGGACAAAGAGATTGAGGCGCGCCTGGCTCATAGCTGGATTCCGTCGTTAGGGTCGAGGGACGCCAGCCGGGCCGTGCGCTGCATGGCCGGATCAAGCTGGCTCGGGAGGGGAAGCGGAAAGTCGTCGTCATCGAGCAGCGACACGTCGCTAGCCGGGCTCTCCGGCTCGGGGGCGTAGGCGGCGACCTCGGACAACTCCGGCTGCTGGCGCGGGCCGCCTTCATCGGCGTGCCCACCGAAACCGGAAAGCCCCGGGACAGCGGATGGGACCGTGGGAAGGGCCAAGCCACTCCAGTCATCGGCACGAGCAGGCGGCATGTCGGCGTATCCGCCTAACGCGAGCACCGGCGGTGACAGCACGCGGCGCTTGAAGTTGGCGTCGGCGTAGTAGCGCAGCTTCCTGGCCTTGATCGGTGCATGGCCCGAAACCATCACCACGGACTCGTCCGGCGGAAGCTGCATCACCTCGCCGGGGGTGAGCAGTGGGCGCGCTGTCTCTTGGCGTGACACCATCAGGTGGCCCAACCAGGGCGCGAGTCGATGCCCTGCATAGTTGCGCTGCGCGCGCAGCTCGGTGGCCGTGCCCAGTGTTTCGGAAATGCGTTTGGCCGTGCGTTCGTCGTTGGTGGCGAAGGTCACACGCACATGGCAGTTGTCCAGGATCGAATGGTTCTGGCCGTAGGCCTTGTCGATCTGGTTGAGCGACTGCGAAATGAGGAAAGCGCGCAGGCCGTAGCCGGCCATGAAGGCAAGGGTCGACTCGAAGAAGTCCAAGCGTCCGAGTGCGGGAAACTCATCGAGCATCAGCAGCAATTGGTGGCGGCGCTCCACGCCGTCGCTGCCATCAAGCGATTCGGTCAGGCGCCGGCCGATCTGGTTGAGGATCAGCCGGATCAGCGGCTTGGTGCGGCTGATGTCGGACGGCGGCACGACCAAGTACAGCGACACCGGGTGCTTGGCCGAGATCAGGTCGGCGATGCGCCAGTCGCAGCGCGAGGTGACTTCGGCCACCGTGGGATCGCGGTACAGACCAAGAAAACTCATCGCTGTGGACAACACGCCAGAGCGTTCGTTGTCGCTCTTGTTGAGCACTTCGCGTGCAGCGGAGGCGACGACGGGATGTGCGACATCGCCGAGATGACGCGTCGTCATCATCCGATGCAGCGTCACCTCGAACGGGCACGCAGGATCGGAGAGAAAGTTGGCGACGCCGCGCAGGGTCTTGTCTTCGCCCGCATACAGCACATGCAGGATCGCGCCAACCAGCAGCGCATGCGAAGTCTTCTCCCAGTGGTTGCGCTTCTCCAGCGCACCTTCGGGATCGACCAGGATGTCCGCGATGTTCTGCACGTCACGCACTTCATGCGCATCGCGCCTCACTTCCAACAGTGGGTTGTACGCGGCGGACTTCGCATCGGTCGGATTGAACAGCAGGCAGTGCGAGAAGCACGAGCGCCAGCCGGCGGTGATGTTCCAGTTCTCGCCCTTGATGTCGTGGATCACGGCGGATGCTGGCCAGGACAGCAGGGTGGGAACGACCAGGCCGACACCTTTGCCGGAACGCGTCGGCGCGAAGGTCAGGACGTGTTCCGGCCCTTCGTGGCGCAGGTACTGGTCGTTATGCAGGCCGAGAAAGACACCGGCTGGGCTGGTCAGTCCAGCCTTGCGAATCTCAGCGGTATCAGCCCATCGCGCGGAGCCATAGGTCGTGACCAGTTTCGATTGCCGAGAGCGCCAGATTGACATGCCGATGGCGACGACCACCGCAAGGAGGCCACTGCCGCCCGCGATGGCGCCACCGATGTCGAAGATCTTTGGCGCGTAGGCATCGAAGAAGAACCACCACTCGAACAGCCGCCACGGGTGGTAGATCGGTGTGCCGAAAAAGTCGAACCATGGCGTGCCCAGGCGCAGTTGATAACCCAGTGCCGCGGCCGTCCATTGCGTGGCACCCCACACGCCGGCAATGACGATGCCAAACACCGTCATCACCTGACCGAACAGCACACTGGTTCCTTGCATCCCGACCTCCGAATTGCTCCTGCACATCGCAAGCACAAGGACGTGCCGCAGGCGTGAGGTTCGGTGTCGTGTCAGTGCCGGTCAAAGACCGTTATCGGGACAAAGGTCGAGGAGAGAACAAGAATTCGTGCAGAGGCGAGAGCACGGGAAACGCCGCAAGCGGTATCGCATTGCAGCGTGTCGAGAAAGAAATCGCAAGGTTCGGAGCAAACGCCAACGATCAGAACTTCGGCGATTCCTTCGGTTGTGTGTAAGGCACCTTGCCATCGCCATAGAACCGCTTGCGCGTCGCCTCGGCCACCCGGTTGCACAGTTCGTCGCCCAGCTTCGCGCGATCTGTCTTGCACTGCTGGCGCAGCTCTTTCAGTCGAACGGGATCGGCGACCAACTCTTCCACTGTGGGCAGATTTTTCGTTTGGGGTGTTTCGGATTGGCCGCAGGCAGACAACACCACGGCCAGCATGAACGGGAGGGTCTTCCTCATGGCTCTAATTCCTCCTGAGTGTCGAAATGACGGCCTGACGCGGGCCTGTCGGCTTCGGGTGATTCGATGGCCTGCACCCGGTCGATGAAGCGCGCCAGCGTCTCCAAAGGTTCGCCCGTTGGGTGCAACAGGTAGGTGGTGAGCACCGGCGAGCGGCCCGCCAGTGGCCGCGCCACAACGCCTGCTTCCCGGCTCGTGGTGATGTGTGCGGCACCGGTCAGTCCCAGCGCAAACCCGGCCGATACCAGCGCCATCATCAGGTCGCAGGATGCGACCCGCTCAGCAACCAGCGGCTCCGTGTCCGCCTTGCGTAGCACGCGCTCGACTTGTCGTGCGTGGCCCTCGCATGCCTGCGGATCGCACAGCACCAGCGGATAGCGAAGCAGTTCTTCCAGCGGGATGCGCTTGTGGGTCAGCAAGGGATGGCGGGCGGGAACGGCCACCATCAGTGGATCGCTCCAAACGGGCACGGCTGCGATGCCATCGCCGACTTCATTGGATTGGGCAAACCCCACGTCGTACAGATCATCCTGCAGCCCTTTGACCTGCTGCGACAGCGGCACTTCGAAGAACCTGATTTCCACTTCAGGTTCTTCCTGCCGGCACAGCGCCAGCAAGGCTGGCAGACGCGAAGGCGTGATTCCATCGGAAAGCGCAATGCGCAACTGACCGTGATAACCGTTGGCTGCTGCCTTGACGCTACCGCGCGCCTGATCCAGCGCCGCGAACACACGCGGCACATGTTCAAGGAACAGCTTGCCGGCACGGGTCAGCCGCGTGCTGCGTGTGGTGCGCGCGAACAGCGATAAGCCCAAGTCTTCTTCCAATTCCTTGATGGCACGCGACAGTGGTGACTGCTCGATGTGCAGCCGCTCGGCGGCGCGGGCGAAGTGAAGTTCTTCGGCTACGGCTAGGAAACAGCGCAGATGCCGTAGCTCCACTGTCATTCCCTCTCAGGGTCTTGCGTTACGCGCGGTTCGCCAAGTACCGCTGGCGTCAGCGCCTTGAACACGAACAGCCCGCCCAAGCCTGCGGCCAAGCCCAGCACGATGGCGAACAGCGTGGCGCCGCCCGCCAATCCGAGCCGGTCGATCAAGAAGCCCGCCGCGACCGGCAGCAGTCCCGCCGGGATGTAGCCGCCGATGTTGAGCACTGCATTCGCCTCGGCGCGTCGTTCGTCGGGCACATGCAGGCCAATCAGGGTCAGGCCGCCCAACTGGCCCAGGCCCTGTCCGGCACCCGCCAGTAGCGCGGCCGCCACCAGTATCGGCGCGAGCGAGGCATGCACGGCGATGCCCAGGCTCGCCATCGCCAGTGTCGTGGCCGTGGTGCTGCCCAGGAAGATCGAGCGTATCGGCCAATGGCGAACTGCGAACTGCACGCCAGTGGCGGTCAGGAACATGGCGCACGCCATGCCGCCGGCGATCATGGGGCTGCGCACGTCGAGCAGCCGGGACAGTAACGATGGCCCCAGCGCCAGCACGAACGAGGTTGCCGTGATGCCCGGCCCGAAGGTGGCGATGCCGTAAGCCAGATGCCGTCGATTGCCGACGGGCACCGTGGGCAGCCGAAGCCGCAACGGTTGGCTGCTGGATCGCAGCGGACGCTGCAAGGGCAACAGGCAGACAACGATCAGCACACTGCCGAGGACAACCAGCTCGGTGACGAACACCGGCAGGATCGGATGGGTCATCGTCTGCGCCAGGCCGCCCGCGAGCAGCGGCCCCAACCCAGCCCCGAAGACCATCGACACCGAGGCCAGCAAGGCCGCCTGGCGCCTGCGTTCGCTGCCGGCCAGGTCGCCGACCGCCGCCATGCCGGCCGATACCGTTATGCCAACGGCAATGCCCGTCAGCAGGCGGGCAATGCCCAGCGCCAGCACCGACTGCGCACCGGCGAACAAAAGGCAGGCCGTCAGCGCGGCCAACAGCCCCGGCAGTAACACCGGCTTGCGGCCATAGTGGTCGGACAACTGCCCGGCCACCAGCAAGGTGCCCAACAGGCCGGCGATGTAGAGGGCGAAGATCACCGTCAGCGTGCCGGTGGAGAAACCGAGTTCCTGCTGCCAGTGGACGTACAGCGGCGTTGGCGAGTTGGACAGCATGAACACAGCAGTCACCAACCACGCGGCCGTCCACATTCGCCAAACGGGTTGGCCGGTCGCGAAGCGCGTGTGCTGCGTCTCATCGGCGACCATCCGCTCACTCATACCTTCACGCGCACTCAATACCGGCTCGGCCATGACTTCAACCTCTATAGATCGCGGCGCACAACTCCTGCGGTATCCGTCCGCCTGGGGATTGGCCGTCCAAACCGGAGTTGGTGAAAGCCACCAGACTGAGCTTGCACGCAGGATCGACAGACCACGAATGCCCGTAGGCCCCGCCCATGCGCCAGGTGCCGGGCGTTTCCGCAAAGCCTGCCGTCGCCGGATCGCGGAGGAGGGAGAAGCCCAGGCCAAAGCCGCGTCCCGGCCAAGGCGCGAGATCCATGCCGAGCGCATGGTCGGTGGCCATTACATCGACCAGTTCGGCAGGCAGAAGCGGCTCGCCGCCCCGCCGCAAAGTTTCGAGGAGGCGCAACACATCGCCCGCCGTACCGATCATGCCCGCGCCACCGGAGGGGAAGGCGTTCGCATCGAAAGCACGAGAGGGCGATAGGCGCAGTCCCTCGACTCCTTCCCAGAGAGGGATGGTTTCGGAATCCGCCATCCGGCGCGGGCCGGACGCTTCGTTGATGTAGGGTTCGGCCAGACGTGCGGCATCAACGACCGAGAAGCCGGTATCGGTGATGCCGAGCGGTGCCATGACCAGTTCTCGCACCGCTTCGGGAAGCGACACGCCCATGACCCGCGCGATCAGGGCGCCCACGACATCTGTTGCGAGGGAATAGCTCCACGCCGTTCCCGATGCGAACAGAAGCGGCACCGAAGCGATGCGGCGGATGTTCTCCTCAAGCGAGAGGTTCGACAGATCCATGCCGTCGGATACGCCGGCGCGGTGATAGGGCCCGTCCACCGGTTCGAGAAAGCCGTAGCCAAGCCCCGCCGTGTGGCTCAACAGATGGCGCAGGGTGATCTGCGCCTGCGAGCCGTCCGCCAGTTTCGGCCGGAAGTCCGCGAGCCATGTATCGACGGGTTCGTCGAGGGCCAGTCGGCCCCGTGCGACCAGCACCATCGCCGCGATCGATACGTAGAGCTTGGAAACGGAGGCCAGCCGGAACAGCGTGTCCTCGCGCATCTTCCGGTTTGCTTCGCGGTCGGCGAAGCCAATGGCCCGTTGATAGGCGATCTTCCCTTCGAGGGAGAGGAGGACGACGGCCCCGACAAGCCGTTGTTCGGCCATCGCCGTGTCGATGGCGGCATCGATGCGATCCGGGAGACCATCCATCTTGATCGCTGTGGAGGTGGATGTAGGTGCATTCATGTTTTTGTCCTCACTAAGTCTCGTTGTCCGACGTGTTGACGGCTTGTCCAGCGACGCCGACCGCCCCGATGGGGAACTGCGGGAGCACGTACTTCGCCAATTCCTCCAGCACCTCGGCGGCGGGTCGTCGCAGCGGCTTCAAATTCAGTGCGACGTGCGACACGCCTTGCGCCTCTTGTCGCTTCCACAAGGCGATCAGTGCATTCCTGCCAGTGCGGATGCCGCGGCCTACCTGCAAGGGCGCGTCCGGGTTCTCGTCGAGGTCGAAAAAGACGCCATAGCCGTAGGGCTTGAACACCTGCCCATCGCTACTGGCGCGCCATTGCGCGAGTACGTCCGGCAGGCGGTCGAAGTCGCTTTGATGCCAGATCCAGCCGTCCATGTGCCGAGCAAGCCAGTCAACGTCCTGGCCGCAGCGACCGATCGCCAACGTCGGCAGGCGGTTGCCCACGGGCTTGGGCACCAGGTCGAGGTTTCCATCGAGCTGCCCGTAGTGCGCCGTCTGATGCATGGGGAAACGCTGCTCGGTCACGACGCGCAGCAGCGCATGCGCTTCCCGATAGCGGTCCGCTCTGTTGTCATAGCGCTGGGCCAAGGCTGGGTACTCCGTTGCCCGGTCGCCCGTGGACAACCCCAGCAACAGCCGGCCGCCGGAGAGCTGATCGACACTGGCTGCCTGCTTGGCGATCAACACGGGATCGCGCAAGGTCATCACCATGCCGGCCGTGCCGATGGCGATGTGCCGGGTGATTGCCGCCAGCCAGCCGGCATAGACCATCGGATCGTGGATTTGCCCCACGTCCCCGAAACTGGGGTCGAGAAACGGCACGTCGCGCAGCCAGATCGCCGCGAAACCGAGTGCATCAGCTTGGGCAGCCAGGGCCGCGTGCCCCTCCAGCGTGGGCGCGGGTGCATCCGGGTAGCCTTCCAGTGGGGCGATGAATCCGAAGGTGAGCCGTCCCGGCTGAAAGACCCGCGCATAGGCCCGATGCCGTGCAAGGTCGGCGGGCAAGGAGTCTGTCCCGATTGGGTTCACGCCGCCGCTCCCGCTTCTTCATGCGCGCGTGAGCGGCCGAGCAAGACGAACACCAGCAATGCGGTCAGCGCCGACGAAGCGGCCAGGACGTACAAGACCCAGCGGAATGCGTGATCGTAAGTCGCCAGCAGCAAGGCGCGCTCTCCGGTAACGAGGGCGCTGGCCTGCGCCAGATCGCCGAGCGCGGCACGATTGGCCGCCTCAATCACAACGGCTGGATCAGCCGTGCCCAAGGCGTCAAGCAACCCGCCTTGGATCAGGAACGCCAGCAGCGCGCCCGCTACCGCAATGGCTATGCCGTCGGCCGAGACGCGCACGCAGTTGAAGATCCCGGTCGCCATTCCCGCGCGTTCTTTCTCTACGACGCTCACGGCCATGCCATCCATCAATCCCCACGGTAGGCCGATGCCGATGCCGATCAGCGCCAGCGGCGCCACCAGCGCAGGGCCGGCGCCGCCGGCCAGCACCTGGCCCAGCCAGACCAGCCCGACTGCCACCAGCAGCAGCCCGACGCCGGAAAGCACACCGGAAGTGAACCAGCGCGACAGCAGCGCGGCAAGGAACGGCACGACCAGCAGCGGTGCGGCCAAGGCAATCATCATTTGTCCCGCTTCAAGAGCACCCAGTCCGTCGATGCCGATGAAGCGGCCCGGCAGCATCACGATCAGAGTGACGAAGAAGAGGGCCGGCGACGCCGCCAGCACCTGCACGCCGACGAAACGCCCACGACTGAACAGCGACAGGTCGAGCATTGGGCGTGCGACGCGGCGCTCGATGCGCACGAATGCGATAAACAGCACGACCGAAGCCAGCAGTGCGCCGAGTACCGAAGCGCTGCGCCAGCCTTCTTCCGGCGCCAGCAGGATGCCGTAGGTGAACAAGGTCAGCGCGGCGGTGAAGCTGAGGGCACCGGGCCAGTCCAGCCCAGTAGAGTCCGGGTCTCGGGACTCCGTGGCGCTGACCGACACCAGCCCGAAACCGGCCACGCCGATCAACGCCGTAGCCAGGAAAACCCAGCGCCAGCCGGCCACTTCCACCAGCCAGCCCGCCGCCAGCGGCCCGAAGGCCAGGCCGATGCCGAACGTGGTGCCGAGCAGGCTGAACACGCGCGTGCGGATCGGGCCTTGGAAGGTCTGCGCCAGCGAGGACATGGCACCGGCGAAGGCGGCCGCACCGCCCAGTCCCTGCGCCAGACGCAGCCCGTCGATCCAGCCGACCGTCGGCGCAAGCGGGATGGCGAACGTCATCAACGCGAACAGCGCCAAGCCAACCAGCCACACGCGCTTGCGGCCATAGGTGTCGGTCAGGCTGCCGGCCGCCATCATGGCGCTGCCGTAGGTCAGGATGTAGCCGTTGACCACCCAGTTCAGTTGCACCGCCGTCCCACCCAGTTCCTGGCTGATAGACGGCAGCACGACGGCCGGCCCGGTGAAGCACAGCGGGATCAGGATGCCGGTGAGGCAGGCGGCGAGCAGTTGCAGCCAGTCGCGGCCAGTGGTGCCGCTTGTGGCGGCCTGGGCTTGTGTCATGGAAAACGTCCGCAAAGAGTCCGGGGAGGGACAGGCAGACGTCAAAGCCTTATCTCGAAAGCCAAGACAGCCGCATCTAACCTGTGCAGCCGTCAGCGTAGGGGCGTGCATAGTTAAGATAAATAGGCTAAGGTTCCGAACATATCGGACAAATATTCTTATATTGGCGGCAAAATGGACTCCCTCAATGGCATTGCGTTCTTCGTGCAGGCGGCCGAAGCCCGCAGCTTTTCGGAAGCCGGGCGCGTGCTCGGCATCTCGTCCTCCGCCGTGGGCAAGAGCGTGGCCCGGCTGGAGGAGCGGCTGGGCGTGCGCCTGCTTCACCGCAGCACGCGCAGCATTACGCTGACCGCCGAAGGCACGCTGTTCCTGGAGCGTTGCCGGCGCATCCTCTGCGAGGTCGAAGCGGCGGAATTGGAACTGTCGGAAACTCGGCAAGCACCCCAGGGCAAGCTGCGCGTGAGCCTGCCGCTGGTCAGTGGCCTGGTCATGCCGGCGCTGACGGCCTTTATGCACCGCTACCCGGCCATCGAACTGGACGTGGATTTCTCGGATCGGATGGTCGATGTGATCGAGGACGGGTTCGACGCCGTTATCCGCACCGGGGAGCCGACGGACTCCCGGCTCTTGTCCCGCCCATTGGGTACCTTCAAGCTGCTGCTGGTCGGCGCGCCCCGATATTTCGCGGCGCACGGCACGCCGCGCGTGCCCGCTGACCTGACGGGTCATGCCTGCCTGCAACACAAGTTTCCGAGCACCGGCAAGTTCGAGCCGTGGCCTTTGCGCATGCCAGAGGGCGAAGCAGAACCCGTCCTCTCGGCGTCGATGGTGTGCAACACCACCGAGGTCCTGGTTCACGTCGCCCAAGATGGTCTTGGAATCGCCTGCCTGCCGGACTTCATGGTGCGCGATGCCATCGCGGCGGGCGAACTGATGACGGTGCTGGACGACTTCAACCAGCATCAGGGCACCTTCCGCATGCTTTGGCCGTCGAGCAAGCACCTCGCGCCGAAGCTGCGTGTCTTCATCGACTTTATGGGTGCGGAGCTTTTCAGGACCTGACAGCATCCGACCAGTTCGGGGATGTGCCTGCCAAGGCTATGACCCCATGCTCGATCGCCCAAGGAAGATGAGCAGTAAGTTCTTCTACAACGGCCGCGGAAACGACGAAGAGGTAGTTCCATGCTCAGCCTCCTTGGCGGTCGGTTAGTTCATGCGTTCAAGTTCGGGGCGCGGCCCTGCTCTCGTCACTGCGCCGAGGCCTTCCCCGGCCCCTTGTAGCGCGACAGCCAATAGGCGTACTGGGTCGGCAGCACGCCAGCCGGCTTGTCCTCGCCCAGGGCCAGTGCGATCTGGTACGGGTAATGCGGGACGGCCAGGTGGGCGCGGCCCGTCATCACCAGGTCCACCTGCCTGTCTGCAACCACGCGCTCGGCGGTGTGCGGATCGTCGATGCACCAGCCCGATGCCACCGGCAGCCCAGCTTCGCGACTCACGCGTTCGGCGACCGGCGCCAGGAAGGCCTGTGTGCCCCACGGAACCCTGCCGCCCGGGATCACAAAGTTGATGCTGACGTTGAGCAGGTCCAAGCCACCCTGACGCATGTGCTTGACCAGCTCAATCGACTCGGCCACGGTTTCCTCGTCCTTGCCGTCGTACTCGATGACGCCCAAGCGCGCAGTCAGCGGCAGGTGTTCCGGCCACATCTCGCGTACCGCCGCCAACGTCTCCAACAGGAAGCGGGCGCGGTTGTCGAAGCTGCCGCCATACGGATCGATGCGCTGATTGGAATAGGCCGAGAAGAAGCTCTGCGCCAGGTAGCCGTGAGCGAAATGCAGCTCCAGCCACTCGAAGCCAGCATCCCGCGCGCGGCGTGCGGCTGCGGCGAAGTCGGCTTTAACCCGGGCGATGTCATCCAGCGTCATGGCCTTGGGCACGCGCGGCAGGCCGGCGCCAAAGGCGATCCCCGACGGCGCGATGGGCTGCCAGGCGTGCGGATTGTCCTCGGGGATGTGGTCGTCACCTTCCCATGGGCGATTGGCGCTGGCCTTGCGGCCGGCGTGGCCGATCTGGATGCCGGGCACCGCTCCAGCGGCCTTGATAGAAGCAGCAATGCGGGCCATGCCCTCGGCCTGGGCGTCGTTCCACAGGCCGGTGCAACGGGGGGTGATGCGGCCTTCCGGCGAGACGGCGGTGGCCTCGACGATCACCAGACCGGCGCCACCGCGGGCGATGGATGGGTAATGCACCTGATGCCAGTCGTTGGTGACGCCATCGATGGCGCTGTACTGGCACATCGGCGGCACCGCGATGCGGTTGCGCAGAGTGACGTCCTTCAGTTTGAACGGGGTGAACAGTGCGGACATGACGTTTCTTGACCTATTTCAAATTTCGAATGGAAGCGTGCCTTCAGTCAGTCGTTGCAGCGGTGGCAATGCCCTGCGCTGAGTCGGCTGGTGCCTGCGTCCTGTCGAGCCAGCCACTCCACAAGGTCAGCAGAAGGCCCGCGCCAACCATGACGGCGCCGACCCATGGCGTTGCGCCCAGTCCCAGACGCGAATCCGCCACCAGCCCGCCGATGAAAGCGCCGAGCGCGATACCTGCGTTGGCGGCCGAGACGTTGATGGTGGAGGCGATGTCCACGTTTCCAGGCCGGTGGCGCTGGGCAAGCTGCACGACATAGAGTGCCAAGCCCGGTACGTTGCAGAACATGAGCGCGCCGAGCACGCTGAGCGTGAGGATCGAGCCGATGATGGACGAGGCGGTGAAGGTGAAGATCAGCAGCACCGCCGCTTGCGCACCGAGCATCAGCGCCAGCGTCGGCACCACGGCCTTGTCGGAAACGCGCCCGCCGAGGAAATTGCCGACGATCACCGATACGCCGTAGAGGGCCAGCATCCAGGTCACGCCATTCGGCGTGAAGCCGGTGATGTGCGCCAGGATGCTGGGGAGATAGGCGAAGGCGACGAAGGTGCCGCCCCATGCGCAGAAGTTCATGCCGAATGCGATCAGCAGCCGACCGCTGCCCAGCACCTTGACCTGTTCCATGAGACTGCCGGCCGGCGCGATGTCGATCTTCCGTGGCAAGGTAGCTGCCATCGCAACCAGCGACACAAGGCCGATCGCTGCGACGAACCAATAGGACATCGGCCAGCCCATGCGTTGGCCGATGAGGGTCGCGAGTGGCACACCGGCTGCGACCGCGATCGTCAGGCCGCCAAACACGATCGCGACTGCCGAAGCCCTCCGGTCTTCCGAAACGAAACTCGCGGCGATCGCAGCACCAACGCCGAAAAAGATGCCGTGGGGCAGGGCGGAGACAACACGTGCGGCGATGAGGAACTCATAGCTCGTGGTCAACGCGGCGGCTGCATTGGCGATGACGAACACCACCATGACCGCCAACATCAGCGTCTTGCGCGAAAGGCGTCCCGTCAGCGCCGCGAGGACCGGCGAACCAAAGCTGACCCCCAGCGCATAGCCGCTGACGACCAGGCCGGCCCGCGCCAGGTTGATTCCGAAGTCATCGGCGATCTGCGGCAGAACGCCGACGCTCGCGTACTCGGTGGTGCCAATGGCGAAGCCCCCGACCATCATGGACAACAGGGCGGGCAAGGCGCCGCGCTGCGTGGAAACAGCCTGCATGAGAACTCCGGAATAGATCAGATTGATTGACCTTTCCGAGCGTAAATAGATTGATTATGATGAAATAGATGCTTCAGTGAATTTCATCTTGGAAATGGATTCATCTAATGTCTCGCCAGAATATCAATCGCGCTTTCGAGATGGAGGTGTTCGTCGCGGTGGTCGCGGCCGAGGGCTTCACTGCAGCTGCCGAAGCACTGGGCATGACGGCCTCGGCCGTGAGCAAGCTCATCGGCCGGATGGAGGTTCGCCTCGGAGTGAAGCTGATGCACCGGACCACGCGCAAGCTGCTGCTGACGCCAGAAGGCACTGCCTTCCACGAACGTTGCCTGCGCATCCTGGACGACATCGATTGCGCCGAGCACGAAGCAGCGCGGGCCGATGCGCCGCGCGGGCGCGTGCGGATCAACAGCCAGGTGGCGTTCGGCATCCACTACCTACAGCCGCACCTGCGGGAGTTTCTTGAGTGCTACCCGAATGTGCAACTGGATGTGGTCCTGAGTGACACGGTGGTGGACCTGCTCGACGACCGCAGCGATGTCGCCATCCGCACCGGGCCGCTGCCGGACTCGCTGCTGACGCAACGCCGGCTCGGTACCAGCGGCGTCGTGGTGGTGGCATCGCCCGACTACCTGGGGCGTGTTGGCACGCCCGCACACCCGGAAGACTTGCGACGGCACCAACGCCTCGGTCTCAGCTATGCGCGGCACGTGGACGCCTGGCCTTTCATCGACCGCGATGGTGTGGGAACTGCGATTGCTCCGTCGGGTCAGTTGCGCATGGGCGATGGCGAGAGTCTGCGCCAGATGGCCCTGGCCGGACTCGGTGTGGCCCGGCTGGCGCGCTACCACGTCGGTGCCGATCTGGCGGCGGGTCGGCTAGTGCCGCTGTTGGAGGACTGGAATCCCGGCGACGTGGAGGATATTCATGCGGTCTTCGTCGGTCCTGGCCGGCATATGCCGGCCAGAGTCAGGGTGTTGCTCGATTTCTTGGCCGAGCAGGTCGCTCAAGATTTGACCTGAAGCACTGGGCAAAAAGCCTATCCGATGGCAGGCCCCCGCTGCCGCCCAATCTCCCAAGATACCCCGCCGCCGCGCACCGTGGCGGCGATCTGCTGCCCCAGCCTCTGCTCGATCACCGGCTTCCACGGCACGAGGCTGAACCCCATACCGTCGTCGAGCAGCGCATAGCGCCCACTGGTAAGCATGACGCTGCGCCGGTAGATGCCGGCCACGCGCCGCGCGTCGGCCACCGGGCGATGCTCTAGGCCGGTTTCGGCGGCAATGTCCTGTGCGGTCTTCACCAGCTCGCGCGCCCGTAGCTTCGCCAACAGGTTGCGGGCGAGGATCACGCGCTGCCCACGCCGCTCGGCCAACCCATGTTCGGCCAGGAAGTCCGCGCGCTGCTGCATGGCCTGCCTGGCGTCGCCGCCAAAGCCCAGATTGCCCAGCCCGCGTCCACCGCCAATCAGTTGCTGGTCAAGCCATGTAGCGCCGATCACGCGGGCCTGCCGCTCGATGGGCAGGTGCGATTTCAGTTCCACTGCCACGCCGCCCAAGCGCTGGGCGTCGTACTGGCGGCCCCGCTCAGGCAGGTCGTCCGGCACCTTCCATAGGCCGTCGGCCGCGCGCTCCACGATGCCAGCACGGCGCAGGGCTTCAAGCCGGCGGACATGGGCGGCGACCACTTCCTGCGGGTCGCGTCCAGCCTTGGCCCGGCCTTGCTCGATCGCCAGGTGGTGATCGACGCGGTACAGGCCATTGTTCGCCAGGGTGACGATGTTCTTGTCGGCTGCGCGCATCTCGGCCGAACCTTTCACTTCTACCACCGCGCCGACTGGGTACTGCTCCAGCTCCGACCGCGGCGGCAGCGCGACGTAGTGCGCTTTGCCATCGGTGCCATCGACAATCAGGTAGCCCTTGTCGTACAGCTCGTCGGCCAGTCCCTTGCCGGACACGCGACCGACGATGACGCGGCCATCTTCGCCGGGCTGGAACACCGCCAGTTCGCGCTGTTTGCCGCTCATGGCTCGCTGCATCGTGCGGATGATGTCTCCACGCTCGCCCATCGCCCGCAGGGTCGGTTCGGCATCGGTATGGACGGTCCACACGGTGGGCTGAACTTCGGTCGCCAGCCCCATGCGCTGCAAGCGTTGGAGGCGGCCGACGAGCAGTAGGCGCTGGCGTTGCAGCCGAGGTTCGTTGAAGCGTTCGGTTTGCACCAGACCATCCACGGCCTCGCGCTGCAAGGTGCGATCCAGGCTGGTCCAGCGCTCCTGCTCCACTTCGCGGCTAAGCGTTCGCTGGATATCCAGCTCGCTGCGTGGCCCCAGCCATTCAGTGGCGAGTTCAGCGGCGCGCTCGCGCATGCCCTGGGTGATGTATTGCTGCGAGATGATGAGGTCTTTTCCGGTGTCGTCTTTGCCACGCAGCACGACATGGGTGTGCGGGTTGTCGGTGTTCCAGTGGTTCACCGCCACCCAATCCAGGCGCGTGCCCAGGTCGGCTTCCATGCGGTCCATTAGATGGCGGGTGTAGGTGCGCAGGTCATCGAGCTGCTCGGCATCCTCGGGCGAGACGATCAGGCGGAACTGATGACGGTCTTCCCGCCCGCGTTCTTCGAAGGCAGCGGTATCAGCCTCGTCTGTCATCGGACCATACGCCTTGCCGGTGTCCTGCTCACGGCCCACACCTTCGCGCTCGATGTAGCGCAGGTGGGTGATGGTCGAGCGCGCGCCGGCCTGCTTGAGATACACCAGCCGCACCTTGACCGTGGCGCGCCGGGACGACGCAGATAGCGACTGGCCGGTGAATCGCGCCGCCACATGACCGCGCCCCAGCCGTGAGCCGGGCGTGTTGCCGCGCTTGCCGCCGGTGGCGTTGGCTGCCTTGGTGGCCTGGCGCAGCACCTGCGAAACAAAGGCATCACCACGCTGCTTCGGCTTGCCGGGACGGATGCGGAAATGGTCCTCACCGTCCGAATTGCCGCGCCTGCTCATGGCGTGGCTCCAGGGCAGGCCAGCGGGTAAGAGCGTGGCATGCACGCGATTTCTCCAAGGCCGACAAGGCTTTGGACCGACTCGCGGCACGGTGCCGCGATAGAGCGCGTGCCGCGCCAACCCCACGTGCAGACTGGCGTTGTGCGCACCTTGGTGCCGCACCCTTCAATCTTGCCCTGCATCTTTCCCCGGCCTGACGGCACGGGGATGCGATGCCCCGGCGGCGCTGCGCGGTGCGCGGCCGGCCAGCCGGCGAACGCCCGCCATGCCACAGGCAAGGCGCGTTCGGGGCAAGCGGTCTGCACGGGGGAATACACGGCGCAACGCAGTAGTCGATGCCGTGCAAAGCGCGGCGCGAATGCGCTCGCGCTGCACGCACGGCGACATGGCGAGCCCATTCGCAGCGATACGCCTGATAGCACGTCAATGGCGTGCTGTATTGCGCCGGACGCGAGGTGGGCAGAACGTCGGCCAATGCGCCAGCGAGGCCGGAAGTGGGGCAAAGTCATCGCCGCTTCTCCAGGTAAATCGGCTGCGCGGTACCGATCACGGTGGATGCTTGGATCGGTCCGAAGTAGCGGCTGTCGAACGACGCTGGATTCGTCGTGCTCAACAGGAACAGTTCACCGGGGCGAAGACGCCGGCAATGTGGCCAGGATGACAGCGGTCGCCCCCTGCGGTCGCCAGGTAGTGCGGCGGCCGCAGGCACGCCGTCGATGCGCACCATGCCCTCCACGATGCAGACGTGTTGCGGCGCGACAGCACCCACACGTTTGAGCAACGGGATGTGCGATGGCAGGTAGCCGCGCTGCGCAGCAAGTGCCGCCACGTGAGCCGGAAGCCGGGCCAGCACGATGCTGTCCACGGGCAAAGGACGTGACGGCGAGCCGACAGGTTCGATGCGATACCAACCGACCGGAACACTGTCGGATGGGTTGTAGACGACGTGCGCCGCAGGCCGCACGAAGGACGCCCAGGCCAGCGCAGCGAGGCCACAGGCGGACAAGACGGCCAGCACGATGCGAACGCGCAGGCGCGAGCGAGGTTCTGGCGTGATTCCAGGCGCAGTGCCGGCTGTGATGGGCGTCATCGCAGCGCCCTCCCGGCCAGCCAGGCGGCGTGCCGCTCGGCGGTGTAGTTCGGCAGTGGCAGGCGAGCCGCCAGACGGTTGCCCAGCGTGCGCCAGTACGCGGGCGACACGTCGATGGCGGCAATGCCCATCGCCTCGATGGCGTCGATCTTCACCAGCACCGCGCGCACCTTCTGTTCGCCCTCGGCGTGCAGCAGCAGGCGCGCGCCGGGCTGCACGCCGGGGATGCGCTGCACGGCATCCAGCGGCGTGCAAGCCTGCATCACCATGAGCTGCCAACGTGTGGTGCCGTAGTCGTTCGATTCCCAGCGGATACGGCAGAAAATGGATGCCGGCAGAAACATTGCGCTGCGCCGCCAGCGGTCGAGCTGGAGGGTGCGCGCCGCGTCGCCAAAGCGCAGATAGAGATTGATGCGCTGCTCCACGAAGGCCAGCGCCACACGAGTCAACGGCACATTGCCGGCCTGGCCGGCGAGTGCGTGCAGCGACGGCGCTGCCGTGATTGTTGTGGCAGCTGTGGCCGCCAGAGTGGGGGCATTCATGGTGTGTTCTCCGGGAACTCGTGTTCCAGCAAGCCGCGCAGCAATTCGGCCACGGTTGTGTTCTGCGTAAATGCGGAAACCTTGATGCGGGCGCGCAGTGCGGGCGTCACGTCGAGGGTCAGGCGAGCCGTGTAAAGGTCGCTCTTGTTGAGGTCGCCACCGTCGCCCTGGCGAATCCACGCCTCGGCGTGTGGATTGGCGGGCGGACGCGCGCCGATGGCGATGCGTTTGCCAGTGCGTTTGTCTGGTCCGCTGCTCATGATGGCCACCGCAGCAGTTCATCGACCAATGCGGTGATTTCGCGTGCTGCGGCGCCGTCCGGTGTCAGCTCACGCGCCAGCCGACCCGCGGCCACGCTGTCGGCGAAGACGATGCGTTGGCGTATCTCGGCGCGCAGCGCGGGCAAGGGCTGATCGGCGAGCGCGCTGCGCGCCTCGCGTCCGATCACGGTGGTGCTGACGCGCCGATTGATGACGAAGGCCGCGCGCAGCGCAGGCCTGAACACCTGGGCTTCGCGGATCAGTGCCACCATCTCGGCGCTGGCCCACAGGTCGTAGGGACTGGGTTGTACCGGGATCAACACGCAATCCGCAGCCAGCAGCGCTGAGCGCGCCAAGGCGGCGATCCGGGGCGGCCCATCGATCACGACGTGATCGGCCCGCCTGGCAAGTTCTGGCGCTTCCTGGTGCAGGTTTTCTCTTGCCAAGCCTACGGCGCTGAACAATCGGGGCAGTCCTTGTTGGCTGCGCCGTTGCGTCCAGTCCAGTGACGAGCCCTGCGGATCGGCATCCAGCAGGATCACTGATTGCCCTCGCATCGCCAGTTCGCCAGCGATGTGGGTGGCGAGCGTGGTCTTGCCGACGCCGCCTTTCTGATTGAGCAAGGCGGCAATCATGGCGCAGCCCTCCCTGATGGGAAACCGGCCCGTTTCTGCTTTGCAGAACGTCTTTGGTTTTGGCTTCGGGTTTGCCGTTGCTTTCGGCTTTCAGCAGTTGTCCACCGAAACGGCGCGCCTCTACTAAAAGTTAGTGAATTTAAGTTAGGGAAGTTAGAAGGGCCGCAAACCCGCGCCGTTATTGGCTTTCCGACGATTTCGCACGCCTGATAGCACGATAGGGACACGCCCGATAGCACGATACCTCGCACGCCTGATAGCACGACGCCATTCACAGGCTGTACCGGAGTTATCCCCGTGGCGTTGGCGGCACGGGCCTGAAGGTCAGCAACTCCGCTCCGTCGTCCGGCATGCGCTCGATGCCCAGGATGTAGCCGGGCAACGATTGCCGCGCCACCAGGGCGCGCAGATCGCAGGCGAAGTCGTAGGGCTTGGCCGTGCTGCCCGACTTGCGGTGCAGATGCCGGAAGTCGAACTGCCAGCCGCCCGGCTGCTTGCCGCCATGCTTTCGCACCAGCCGGTACAGCCAGCGTTCGATGCCGCCGGTGAGCTTGAAATACGCCGGGTCGATGGTGAGCACCAATGCCGCGTCCAGCACGCCCGCATAGAACCAGTCCGGCAGGATCAGTTCGATTCCCAGCGGCACGCCGTTGGCGTCCGCCAGTTCCTTCCACTCGTTGATCCACGAGAAGCGATGCAAACGCCTGCCGGTCGTCTCGCGGATCGACGTGGCAATCGTGGTCGATTGCAGGCGATCCAGTGCGGCCTTCAGGCGCTGGTAGTCGCGCAGCGACTTGCCGCGCCCGATGAAGCGCAGGATCTCGTAGGGTGTGGCCTGCATCAGCCGCGAAGGGCGCAACCCCGCATCCTTGGCTTCGACGATCTGGCTGGCCGCCCAGATCAGGATGTCGGCATCCCAGATCGTGGCGATGCCATGCTCTGCCGTTCCCTCCACGCGGATCGTGACGTTGCCGCTGCGGAAGTCGATCGGCGCCACGCGCCGCGACTTCGCCAGCGAGAAGAACGGATAGGCCATCAAGTCCTGGCTGTCGCGCGGTGCCATGTCGCCCGGCAGCGCGCGGAACAGGTCGAGCTGTTCGCGGGGCCGCAAGGCTTGCCCTGACGGGCTGGGCATGGCGATGGCTACCGGCACGCCGCCAGTCAGCGCGCACGGCTGTCAGCCGAATGGTGTTCGGCGTACTCGGGGTCGGAAGTGGCCTCGAAGCTGCGGCTATCGGCCCAGGCGTCGAGGTCGGCTACGGCGTACATGACGCGGCGGCCGAACTTGCGGAACTTCGGCCCGCCCCCGATCACGCGCTGTTTCTCCAGCGTGCGTGGCGACAGCCGCAGGTAGTTGGCGGCTTCGTCGTTGGTCAGATAGCGTTGGGGCTGCGCAGGCGCAGCGACAGCAGCGGCGGCAGGCCGCAAGGGAGCAGGTCGCATGGTGAGAACCTCCATCGGTCAGGAAAGCCCGACCACACAGCGCGGCCGGATGGAGGCAGTCTCAAGAAGGCAGCGCGTCCTGCTCAGGGTCGTTTTGCAGGGAGTGCGGAACGACCCTCCCCAGGTGATTCGAGCTGTGCCAGGCGGCGGTAGCCGCCGCGCATCAGCTCTTTGCCACGCTGCACCAGGCGGCGCATCCTGGAGCGCAGGCCGCCATCGGTGTACCAGCCCTCGGCCGCCGCATCGGCGCCGAACAGCCCTTCGGCTGCCTCGCGCAATGACGCCCCCGCCAGGGCGGCATCGAGCGCCTGCAAGGTATGCAGTTCCAGCAGCGCGGCCGGAGAGGGGCGCGGTCGGGCCGTCGCTGGTACGGCATCGGTGGCCAGCTTGTCCAGTTCGGCGGCAAGCGCGCGATAACGGGCGCAAGGTGTGGCGCAGGCACGGATGGCATAGGCGTAGGCCATGCCATCGTCCAGGCCAGGCGCGAAGGCCAGGCGCAGGCAGCAGCCTGGCCAGCGAGTCACCAGCACCAAGCGCCGACCATCGTGGATCAGGTGCTTGTGCCCGGGGATGCGCCAGAACTCGAACGCCACCGCATCGGGCGGCGGGTCGGCATCGGGATAGAGCTGCACCACAGCATCGTGATCGGGAAACCAGGTCGGGTGCGCGTCGCGCGCATCCAGCCCGGGGTCTTCCAGCAAACGCAGGCCCCAGCGCTGCGCTGCATCCGGATGCCGGCGACGGCGCAGCCAGTCGCGCCGGTAGTCGGGATGACGGCGCAAGTACTCCCAGGCCAGAGCCGAGCCATCAAGGTGCAGCGCATAGAGATACGCGGCGGTCGGGTACCAGGGTTCGGTGCTTCGATCTGCCATGACGCAACCTCCTGTTGAATTGCAGGAACGTCACCACGGGATCGAAATGCGGGAGCTACGGAATCGTTGCCATCACGTCATGGGTAATGCGGCACACTGGCAGTGTCAAGATTGATGGGCTCCGAAGCGTTGCTGGAATCGTCCGAATGCGACGGCTGCGCAGTCTGAAAGTGGTGCGCGGCAAGGGACACGGTGCCGCAGCCCGCACGAAAGATCATGACTGTTTGCGTCCGACTCGCACCGCTCAGGTGCATGAGTGTCGATTGAGACCGGCAAGGTCTTGAGCAAGACCGAAAAAGACACAATGCGCCGCAACCGCCTGTGCCTGGATAGCCCACTGCGGCGGGCCGTGCGGATCGATCAGTCGATGATTGATCCGTTGATGCGTGCCAGCCGCGCATAGTCTGACAGCGTGCGCGTCGCTGTGAAATACAGGTCGCGCTCGATGGGCCGCTTGAGCGGTCCGACGATGGATGTCAGATCGGACAGCTTCACGGTGCCCAGCTCCGGCATGCCCAGCCCCAAGTCAATCAGGCCGTAGGCCGTATCGCCATCGGCGGGATCGAGCGAAGCCAGCAGCCAGGTGGCATGCGCATCCAGCGCGAACAGCCGCACCACGGGCAGTGGGTCGAGGCCCCGGCTGGCGGCGCGGGCCTGGCCGTTGGCCAGCAGTTGCGAGCGCTGGTCGGCGGTAAGGAGCGGCTGAGTCATGGCTGAGATCCCCACGAAACCGACGATGCACGGATGCGCTTGTACGCCCAAACACAGAACCGCCAATCCGGCTGCGTGCTATCGGTTGGAAGCACGAAAGCACAAGCCCACGAATCCGCAGAAGAACGGAAGCGCGGAAGCGGTTTTGTGGAAGTCAGGAAAGGCACGGATGCGACTCCCCAGCTTTGAAATTATCTGCCGATGCGGATTTCCGTAAAAGCACAAAAGCGGATAGGGCAACATCAGATGAACACTATAGATTGTAGCTCTATAGGGCGCAATCGACTGTCATCCATGGTTTCAAGGAAACCATTTGGATGGCGGCAAAGAACTCATTGGCAGCGGCATTGAAGACCGTCAGGAAAGCGCGTGGCTTGAGCCAGGAAGCGTTCTCCGACGTGTCCAGCCGCACCTACATGAGCTCCCTGGAGCGCGACCTGAAAAGCCCGACGCTGAACAAGCTGGCCGAGTTGTGCGAGGTCATGGAGATCCACCCGCTCACGCTGCTGACGCTAGCCTACGCCGGCGACAGCCCGCACAAGGCCAATCAGCTCTTGGAACTGGTGCGCCAGGAGTTGGAAGACCTGTTGAGGAAGCGCGCCTAGTGGGTAGGCGCGCGCCGAACTCGATCAGCAGCGCCGCAAAGAGCGGCATTGAGCGCATCGTGTCCACTCAACTTAGGTGAGGCGAGCGTCGCCGCATTGACAGGTGGTACGCGCTCGCCAATGATTGAGGCAGAGCGCATCTGGAGCGCCTCCTGTCCGCGGCAAGGGAGCCCTCCCATCCAGCCAGTATCGAGCGATCTTACGAGCCCTTCTTCCGGCCTTTCGTAAGCGGACGTCAGGCGATTGGAAGGAAGGTTGAAGATGACTCGTGTCCTCACGCCCCGAACCTCTGTTGAAACGCTCCGCAAGGATGCGAAGCGTTGGCTCAAGGCGTTGCGCGCCGCCGAGCCGGACGCAAAACGCCGCTTGACCACGGCTTGGCCCACCGCGCCTACCGAACCCGGACTTCGTGACGTCCAGCACGCGCTTGCCCGGGAATATGGCTGTGAAAGCTGGTCCGCGCTCAAGGCGTCGATCGAGGAACTGGCGCTTACCGGCAGCAACCGCGCCGATCGCCTCGACCGGCTGCTGCGCCACGGCTGGGACGGCGACACCAGGATCGCCCGCCGCATCCTCGATCTCTACCCGGACATCGCCCGGCACAGCCTGTTCACGGCCGTCACCTGCGGCGACCTGGCGGAGGTCGAGCGGCGGCTTGCACGCGATCCGAAAGCCGCGCCCCGGACCGGCGGCCGTCTCAATTGGACCGCGCTCACCTATGTTGCCTATGGCCGCCTCGACACCGAAAACGCTGTCACCATCGCACGCCTGCTGCTCGACGCCGGAGCAGATCCCAACTTCCGTTTCGATGATGGCTGGGGCAGCCCCTTCAAGATACTGACCGGCGCCATCTGGCTGGGCGAACAGCACAGGCCGAGCCATCCCCAGGCCGAGGCGCTCGTCGACCTGCTGGTCGCGGCGGGCGCCGATCCTTTCGATCTCCAGGCCTTCTACAACATCGCCTGCGTCCCCGGCGACGCCGGTTGGTACGAGCAGCTCTGGCAACATTGCGAGGCGCAAGGAGCCGCGCATAAGTGGAGCGACCCGTCGGCAGGCCGGCCGGGCGGGAATCTGGCAATCAGCACGCTCGATTTCCTGCTCGGCAGCGCGGCCGGCCAGAACCATCTCGCGCGCGCCGAATGGCTGCTCGCCCGTGGCGCCAATCCAGACACGATCCAGCCCTATCGCCACCAGTCGGTCCATGCGCTCGCCCAGATGTCGGGCTTTCTGAAGATGGTTGCCCTGCTCGAACGACATGGCGCGCAGCCTGCCGCGCTAGATGGTATCCAGGCCTTCCAGGCCGCCTGTCTTGCGGGCGACGAAGACAGTGTCCGCGCGATGCTCGCTGCCGATCCGATCCTGATCGACGATCCCGCTCCCCTGCTCGCCGCCGGGGAGTTCGGCAATGCCCGAGCCGTCGCGCTGCTGCTGTCGCTCGGGGCCCAGCCCCACAACCTCGGCGAGGATGGGATCAGCCCGCTGCACCGGGCGGCGCAATCGGGGTCGATGGAAGCGGTCGATCTGCTCGTTGCAGCGGGCGGCGATGTCGATCTGCAGGAGCGCCGCTGGGGCGGGACGCCCTTGAGCTGGGCGGTCATGATGGGCCAGCCGCATATCGCCGAGCGGCTCGCGCCGCTCAGCCGCGATCCGCGAACGCTGGGCTATATGGGCCAGACCGAGCGGTTAGAAACCATCCTGCGCGAGGATCCCGCCAGGGCCAATCTTGCCTTGTCCGACCCCGAAGGTCCCACGCCCCTCTTCATCCTTCCACCCGACGATCCTGATCGCGCGGCCGCGGTCACCCGCATCCTGCTCGCGCATGGCGCCGATGCCGGCAGGCGCAACGCCCATGGGCGAACGCCGATCGACTTCGCGCGCGATCAGGATTTCCACGAGGCGGCGGCGCTGATGGAAGCGAGTATCGCCTCGGGTTGACCGCAGATTGCTTGGTCAATGGAGGTTGATTCGACAGCGGATGCTCGAGGTAGCGCGACGCCCCGCCGCAATGGGCGGGGCGCGGTGGGCGGCCGGTCAGGCCGCCTGGGGCTTGCTGCGCGACCAGATCAGGTCGTGCGTGCCGTCCTCACCTTCGATCAGACGGGCATAGACCGTTGCTGGGAACGAAGGATCATCGAGAGTCACGGACAGGTAATCCCGCCCGGCCTCGCTGGTCTTCTTCCACGCCGCGCCGATGTCGTGACCGGCCGCCTGCAGGCGGAAGTCGGGGGCGTTCTCGCTGCTGCCCTTGTCGTTGGGAACCAGCTTGACCTTGACGTTGAGCGTCAGGGTGCGGAGCGTGCCGGTGAAGCCGTCTTTGTCTGCGGTGAAGGTGCCGATGTTAGCCATGATGAAGTTTCCTTTCGGGTGAACCAAGGCCGCACCCATCGCGTCCTTGTTGTGATCCGGCCGGCGGGGGATGGGCTGGCTGCACCGCGCAGCGGCCGCAACAACGTGAAGGGCCTGGAAGCGCAAAGAATTTGTCCCGCGAGGAAGCCGCGCAGCGGCGGGGAAATTGTTTTCGCGGGAAGGTTGCGGCCATGAAGCCCAAGGCGCAGCCGCGCCCCCACCAGGATTCACGACAAGCCAAGGACGCACGGGCCGCCTGTCCCGAATGGAGACCTGGCCGACTCGGCATCCCCGCATGACGGTTTCACCGGCTTGTGCCCTGACACGGGCAAGGCCAACACCCCAACGACAGGCAAGAACGCGCCTTACCGCTGATCGCGGCCATGTGCTTGAAGCGTGGCGTGGAAGTTCCATAAGCGAGGTCGGGACGGCGTGTCGGTGATCCATCCTTCGTGACGTACAGGCGATGAATTGCCAGCGTCGAGGACGGCACGCTTTCGCACAACCTGCCGCAGCAAGCCGGGGCGTAGCCCCACAAGCCCCGCCCCTTGCGGCGGGGTGCCATCGAAACCTTGCCCGCGTCAGCGGGCACCGATCGTCGTACGCGCGCAAGGCACTTGTGCGCTCGCCACGTCGCCGCCTGGTCGAAGGCGGCGACGTGGCGATTTTGCTTTGGGCGTTGAAACCGGGCGCGGCAGACCTGTCGCGACCGGTTTGAGGTGAAGCCCCGGCGCTGTGCGCCGGGGCCATGCTGCTATGTCACGCGGCGAGCGCGTGGGCTTCCACTTCCTCGGTGGCATCTTCCGGCGCCTCCACGTCCTCCGCGCCTTCCTGCGGCTCCGTGTCGTGTCCGCTCTTGAACAGGGCGGGCATCCAGCCCGTACCATCGGCCAGCCGTTCGGCTTCGCTGGCAATGTCGGCCTTCTTCAACTTCGCCAGCCGGGCAGCGTGCGACGGCGCGAACTCACCCACGGCTTCCAGAATCGCGGCCTTCGGCACATGCTGGAAATACCCGTCTGCGGTGGGCTTCCACCATGCGGCCATATCCAGCCCCACGGCCTGCGCCAGCTCCGCGCCCGGCTGGTGCAACGTGGCGCGGGGCGTCACCACGTCCACGGTTGCCGCCACGCATACCGCCAGCAACCGCACCAGTTCGCCTTGCTCCATCGCCAGCAGCGCGGCGAACAGTTCGGCGCTGTCCTGCGGCAACGCTTCGCCCGCGACTTGCTGCAACTCGCGCAGGGCCACGGCGGCGGGCGAATCGGGCCAGTCCGGGGCCAGGCCTTCCAGCCGGTTTTGCACGGTCAAACGCACGCCCAGCGGCAAGTCGTGGCCGTAGTGGTTGTCCTGCAAGATGGTCTGCACCATGCCATGCACCAGCGCGGCCAGCGCGACTTGCGGATGCCGGGCGACTTCGATTTGCAGCGCGGCGGTGCGGTGCGCGCTCAACCGCTGCGCCAGTCGG
This sequence comes from Xanthomonas hyacinthi, assembly GCF_009769165.1. Taxonomy (NCBI): domain Bacteria; kingdom Pseudomonadati; phylum Pseudomonadota; class Gammaproteobacteria; order Lysobacterales; family Lysobacteraceae; genus Xanthomonas; species Xanthomonas hyacinthi. The sequence goes on along the minus strand of NZ_CP043476.1, from coordinate 3,152,124 downwards.
TCGGACAGGTTCGCGGCCTTGGGCTGCTCGGCGTTCTCGCTGTCGTCGTCGTTCCCGGCTTCGCCTTCCGCGCTGCCGAAACCCTGCCGCAAGCGTTCCAGCGTGCGCAGTGCCTTGGCTTCGGCTTCGCGCAGCAACCCGCGATGAATCACGGCTTCGCCGCTGCGGTCGAGGGTGACGATGGCACCGGCCACGGCGCGCACCTCCGGGGCGTAGCCCTGCAAGGCTTCCTCCAAGGCTTGCAGTTCCCCGGCGACCTGTTCGCGGCGCGGTTCCAGCGCCTTGGTCTTGTCCTCGTCTTCGGCGTCGTCGGCTTCTTCCAGTTCGGCGTCGATCTTGTCGAGGCGGGTTTGCAACGAGGCGATGCGGCGGGCCTCACGGGCGGTCGGTTCGCGGCGCTGGCGCGGCGCGTTCTGGAACGCCTGCCGCTCGGCGTAGCTCATGTGCGGCACGGCTTCCACCCACGCCCAACCTTCGGCGCGCACGTCCTCGGCCTGCGCATCCAGCTTCTCGCGCACCAGCGTTTCCAGCAGCGCGGCGTCGGTCAGGTAGGTTCCGGCGTCACCTTCCGCGAACAGATCGCGGCGGATGCCGCCGCCCGCCGCCGTGTAGGCGTCCAGCCCGGCGAAGCGCACCAGCGGATGCGTGGCGTCGATTTCGCGTTCGGTCAGGCGTTCGCGCAGCGCGGAAGCACCGCGCTGCCATTCCGGCGCGCCGTAAAACGCGGCTTCCTGTGCGCTGTGGTCGTCGGTGATGGTCAGGGCCATCAACTGTTCCAGCGTGACGGCCCCGGCCCGGTAGTCGGCCAGCAGGCGCGGCGAGACGTTGGCCAGCTTCAAGCGGCGTTGCACCACCAGCGGGGACACGCCGAAGTCGGCGGCAATGTCCTCCACCGGACGGCCTTCCTTGACCAGCGCGGCGAACGCCTCGAACTGATCGGCGGGGTGCATCTGCTCGCGCAGCAGGTTTTCCGCGAGGCTGACGGTTCGGGCAGAGGCATCGGACACCAGCAGGCACGGCACTTCATGATCGGCGGCGATGCGCTTCTTCTTCGCCAGCAGTTTCAAGGCGGTCAGGCGACGATCACCAGCGACCACTTCGTAATGCTCGCCATCGGCGGCGAGGATGACGACGAGGTTTTGCAGCAGGCCGATGCGGGAAATGCTCGCGGCCAGTTCGGGGATGGACAGGCGCGGGGTCGTGCGCGCGTTGCGCTTGGAGCGGCGCGGCAGCAATTGCGAGAGCGGAACCAAAATTAGGTTTTTGGTCGGGTCGGCCACTTCCAGCGGTGCTACGGCTTCGATGGCGATGGTTTCGGTTTGGGTAACGGCGTTCATGGTGATAACTCCTTGCGATTAGGGATACAGCAGCGAGAGAAGCGGCAAGGGCTGCTGCCTGCCCCTGCCGCGTGGGGTTCAGGCTTTCAACTGGCGCAGGCCATCGGCCAGCAGCCACAGGGCGCGATTTAGGCGGATGCCGTTGTCGATGCCCTGCACGGGTCGGGTGGTCTGGCGGCGACCGTTCGCGGCGCGGGCGGAAAGTCCGCCTTTGACGAGGTTTTCCTGCGTGCGGTTGAACACGCTCCACAGGTCGCGGTGGCTGTCGTCCGTGCGGCGCGGCATCAGGACTTGGCTTTCCGTGATGGGCGCGGGCTTGTCCTCGTCGTACTTCAACGCCAGCGCGGCGCGGGCGAACACTTCCGATTCACCGGTGTCGAGTGCGATGGCCTGCATGGCGTCGCGGGATTCTTGCGCCCGGTCGAAGCCATGCAAGACTTCGTAAGCGCCTTCGATGACATGCGCGGCCACGTCGCCCTTGTGGGGTATGCGCACGTCCGCCACGGTGTCTCCGCAGACGAGACCGTTTTGGCACACGAAGCGGAACATTCCAGCGAGCATCTGATAGCTGCTGGTTCCGTCATGCGAGTTCAGCAGGATGATTTCGTTGGCCTCACGGCCATTGATCTGGCTGGCATGGCGCAGCCGGATCATGTGCTTGGTGTAGTCGCGGCGGTCGTCGTTGCGCACGCGGGTCTGGCACACCATGAAAGGCTCGAAGCCTTCCCCGCGCAGTTCTTGCAGCACGGTGGCGGTGGGGATGTAGCTGTAACGGTCCGAGCGGCTTTCGTGCGGGGCGTCCGCGAAGATGGACGGGGCCACGACACGGATTTGGTCATCCGACAAAGGACGTTCCGAACGCAGCACTGGCGAACGGGATGCGAAGCGGGAAGCAAGTTGCATGGTCTTTCTCCTGACAAAGTTGGCTGTTGAAGAAACCGCACACCGGATTCCTAGATTCGGAGCCCAGCCTCTCGGCTGTTCGGTGCGGTCGGCACGAAGAACCCGGTTGGCCTCGTTGCCACCGTCTTTCCTGAGTTCATCGCCCGCGACGGAAGGGAGCCCGTGGACGGGGGCCGTCAAGGAGGCAAGCGCTGGGTTGGTGCGGCCCGCAGGCGCAGCCGAGGACACGGCCCTGCGCGCCTTGACGGCACATGGCCGCGGGCTACAGTCGCGAAGAAGGTGATGAGTTCAGGGAAGACGGCTGGACAGGCAACGACCATCCCTTTGTGCCGACCGCACGCAAGCGAAGCGCGCAGGCCCGAAGCTGGAAGCCGGGCCGTAGGCGTCAGCCGAGCGGAGCGAGGGAACGATGGAAGCCCGAAGGGGGCGAGACGCCGCAGGTGGCTCGATGCGCAGCACGACAGCGCGACCGGCCGCCTTCTTGGCCGGGGACGCCCAGACCTGAATCGGCATTGGGGTACCTGAGCACTCGTTCGATGACGGGCTCCGGGGTACCGACAGAACTGGCTTGGTCAACTACGCTGCCAGGCATCTTCACCATCAAAGACAGGCCATGAGCGCACCCCAATCCGATAACCCCAAGCAGATCTGCGAAAACATCCTCATCGAGGGGAAGCGCTACAACATCGAGCACCGCATCCTGCCCAGCGAGAACGCTGTTGCAGATCGGCTGCTTGCTCGTGGCATCGAGCTGACCGAGGCCTATGAGGAACTGCACGGCAAGCTCCACGCACATCCGCATGCGCTGCAGGTCTTTCTAGGGCTTGTCCTCAGCACCGCCGCGTTCTGGAGCCCGGAGAAGATCGCACAGGCGCGTGCCGCACGCGGCGATCTCGGCAACGTCAACCAGCAGATTGCGAGGAAGGCGGCAGAACTGGCTGGTCTGCTGCAGCAGCGCTCCGATCTTCACAACACCTCCGGCTTCAGCACCGACACCCATTACCACGTGTGCGATGTGATCGAGGCGGCGGCCAAGAGCAATTACCTTTTCACGTCGTACGTCCAGGAGCGCCTCGACGCTCTTCACGGCCAGTTCGATCTGAAGTACTGGCCATCACTGAGCGACGTCCTGCAAGAGCTGGCCTCCGATGCTGAGGATGCAGTCATGGAAGCCACAGACCCCCTGACCGCGGCTGCAACCATGGCTTCGCGCCCGTCCCGGGCCGATTTCATCAAGGCGCTGCTCGCCGCCATCGACGAGAACAGCGGGCGCAACTACGGCCAACTCCCCAACGACTTCAAAGTCACCGACAACACGCTCGCTTCCTTGGCGAGCTGTGTGTTGGGCCTGGGCGCCGACGACCTGGTCGATGGCCCTTACGTGAAGCGGCTCCGTCAGCGTGAACGCGATGGAGCCAAGTAGCCTCCGACGAGCCGTTCGGTGACTGCGTTTTGGGCCGATCAGGTGGAGCCCGATCGGCGACCTCCAGGGGCGCCAAGCGACGCGCGGCGCGGATGGGCTGCCAGCCGATCTCCTGGAGCCAAGCGCGGCGCGCAGGCTGCACCGGGGGCAGAGTCGGATGCCTACGACCGTCGCCGCGCATCCACGGTGCCGCTTGCAGCGATTCAAACGTGATGGTAAGATATTCTTACCGGCCGTAATGGCGTGCAAGGAGGTTCAAATGGATGCTGCTCTGATTCAGACGACCCTGGTGGAAGTGCTGCAGAACATACAAGCCACGAGCGAGCTTGAGTGCCCACCGCTTGGTGGCGCGACGAAACCTATCGAGGAATTGCCGAAGTTCGACAGCAAGATATGGCCCGTCGCCATTGGCATGCTGGGCGCGAAGCTCGGGATCAGCATCGCCAATGATGTGAACATCTTCCGGCAGGACGATTCCAGCATTGCGCTGACGATTGACGAGATCGTGGCAAAGGTCGTAGCCCTGGTAGAAGCCCAGGCCGTGGTTGAACCCAAGCAGGCGAACGCGCAATGACAGACGGCCCGGACACCCATCGCTCGGCGCTCGCCGAACGTCTCCGAGAGGCCAGAAAGGCCGCAGGTCTGTCGCAAGGCCAGGTGGCCAAGGTGCTGCAGATGCATCGGCCGACGGTTTCTGAGATTGAGGCCGGCAATCGCCGTGTTTCTGCAGAAGAACTGACGAGATTTGCGGAGACCTACGATGTCACCGTTTCATGGCTGCTTGGCGAAACAGCCGAGCAGCTCGAGATGAATGACCCGCGACTCCAGCTTGCCGCACGCGAACTGAGCAAGCTGAAGCCCGGCGATTTGGATCGACTGCTGCGGCTGCTGGCGTCGATGCGCAACTCGGACGCCGAAGAGGGAGGGGTGAGTAAATGAGTGCTCAGCTCTCGAACACGTCGACCGCGGGGCGAAAAGCCCTGGTGATGCAAGGCATGCAGGCTTCAATCGCGGCGCGCGTCAAGGCGGGCGTGGATCTCAAGAGTCCCATCTGCATCTATGGCTTGTGCGAGGCGCACAACGTCGCGGTCCGCTTCAACGATATCAATATGGAGGGCATGTACGACCGGATGCCGAAGCCGCGCATCCATGTTTCTGTGCTCAGGCCTTTGGCAAGACGAACTTTCACGTGCGCACATGAACTGGGGCATCACGTTTTTGGACACGGCTCGACCATCGACGAGTTGCGGGAAGATCAGGCCAATAGCGCCGATCGCCCTCCGAACGAAGTTCTGGCTGACGCTTTCGCGGCTTTTGTCTTGATGCCCACGCTTGGCCTACGGGAGGCCTTCGCGAAGCGGGGCTTGGACCCGAACCGCGCGACAGCCCTCGATATGTACGCCATCGCCTGCAATTTCGGTGTAGGGCAGGCGACTCTGGTGAATCACCTCGCCTACGGTATCAACATGATCAACCAGCTGCAGCGTGATCGCCTGGGGCGGATTACACCAAAGATGATCCGCACCGAAGTGTTGGGCGAGGTCACTTCCATGCCGCTAACAGTCGCGGATCAGCACTGGAATTCACCGACGCTCGACATCGAGCAGGACGGGCTGCTGCTGCTGCCAGCAGGTGTGGTTGTGGACGCCTCAATGCTCGCGCCTGAGCGTGAGCTGGCCGCCGGACGACTTTTTCGTGCTGCGAAGTGTGGAATCACGCGAGTGGTTATACCCGGTACCCAGTGGGCGACCTATGTTCGTATAGCCAGGCGTCAGTATGTTGGATTGGCTCGATTTCGTCACCTTGAGGAAACTGCAGATGACTAAGCTTCCCCATTCGATTGGCCCGCTTCTTGTCGACGAGCCTGACATTTCGCGAGCTTGGGCCAAGGCCGTGCTCCACGTCATTGATCATGCTGGTCCCGAGATATCGCCGCTTATCCTGAGCGTGACCGGCTTCGATGAGCGCGGCGTCGTACAGGAAACACCGGCTATCCGCTCGGCGCTTGACACGTTGCTGGCGGCCAAACGTATGCGCAGCGTTGACGATGTGGCTTTTACGATCTTCCCGCAGCGCTTATGGCAGGTAGCGCAAGGAGATCGTGCCGCGCTGTTCCGATACTACAAGGACGCATTTCCGCGCTATCAAGCGATGAACCCGCGAGACAACCGGCGCGGCCTCTACTTTGAGCGAATGACAGGCTATGGCCGGGGGCCCTGCAATGGCAATCAGCTCGAATGGATCCTGTCTCAGTTTGAAGGACGGGAGGGTGTACGGAGGTCGATGTTCCAGGCGAGCGTATTCGACCCAGCCCGAGATCATGTCGCCGATGCTCAACTTCAGTTTCCCTGCCTCCAGCACGTCAGTTTCGAGCCCACCAAACATGGACTTGTCATTAACGCTTTCTACGCGACGCAGCAGCTGTTCGTGAAGGCATACGGCAATTACCTCGGCATTGCCCAGTTGGGAGCCTTTATGGCTCATGAAATGAAAACCGATCTTCTAAGAATGAATGTTGTTGTCGGCGTTGCGAAGTTCGAACGCATCTCCAAGTCCGATGTCGATTTGCAGCCCTTGATCACCGCAGCACGCACAAGTTTCGCTCTGGAGGCGCCGGCTGTGAATGCAGAGCTGCGCGCGCAAGTTGTCGAGACTGCCGCGTGAGGGTTGGCATCAGCAAGAGTTACCAGCCTGCGGAAAGTGATCCCATGGCCGTGCCTGCGCCGACCGTCAGTCCATTGCATTTGCTGCCGATCAAAGTGACGCCGGTATTCGACAGCTACTGGCGGTTCGCCGTGGAGCGGCAGAACGTGTTCTGCCAAAGGTTGAAGGGGAAGTCAGCGCCGTGGACTACCGATCCTGTGATCTCGGTCCACAAGTTTACAAACGCGTATCGTGCTTCGGATCGTGTCAGCCAGTACCTGATCAGGCATGTGATCTACCGTGACGATCTTCCAAATTCGCCGTCCGAGGTGCTGTTCCGTACCTTGCTGTTCAAGCTGTTCAATAAGATCGAGACCTGGAAGTTGCTTGAGCACAGCTTCGGCGAGGTCACCTTCAAGAACTACAAGTTCGAGCACTATGACAAGGTTCTGAGCCAGGCGATGAAGGCGGGGGGCCGAATCTACTCGGCCGCCTACATCATGCCGCCTGGCGGCTCCGCCTTCGGGCATACGGCCAAGCATCAAAACCATTTGCGCTTGCTGGAACGAATGATGGCTGATGACCTTGCAGGCCAGTTGACACAGTTGAAGAAGATGCAGACCGCGTTCGAACTGCTACGAAGCTACCCAACGATTGGGGACTTCCTGGCATACCAGTTCGTGACCGACATCAATTACAGCGAAGTCACGGACTTCTCCGAGATGGATTTCGTCATCCCAGGTCCCGGTGCGCGCGATGGCCTGAAAAAGTGTTTCGCTGACAACGCGGGTCTCAACGAAGCGGAACTGATCCGATTGATGGCTGATAACCAAGAGCGCGAGTTCGAGCGGCTAGGCGTCAAATTCCAATCCCTGTGGGGACGCCGGCTGCAATTGATCGATTGCCAGAACCTCTTTTGTGAGGTCGACAAGTACGCGCGGGTCGCTCACCCAGAGGTGGCCGGAATCTCCGGGCGCACGCGCATCAAGCAAAAATTTTCTCCGACCGGACCTTTGGACCTGCCTTGGTATCCACCCAAATGGGGTATCAATTCCAAGATCGAGGCAGATCTTTCGGGCCGCGTCCACCAGATGCGGGATGAGAAAACCGCGAACAGGTCAACTGCCCAGTCAACCTTGGACTTAGGAAGCTCGTGATGAACTTGAACACCTACCAGCGGGAAGCACAAAAAACCGATCGCGTGCCCTCGCGACGGAAAAGCGGCGATGCAGGGAACGATCTCATGGTTCCTTTGCTCGGTCTGGCAGGTGAGACGGGCGAACTGCTCAGTGAGTACAAGAAGCACCTTCGAGACGGCGATTCCCATCTCCTATTCAGGGAGCGAGTGTCGGAAGAGTTGGGCGACTTGCTTTGGTATGTCGGAAACGTCGCTGCGAAGTTCGATCTCAAGCTTGACGATATTGCGCAGGCAAATCTGAAGAAGACTCGGGACCGCTGGGGGCCGCAGGATACAGGCTCGCTCGCTTTCGATGCCGAGTTCGAAGAGCACGAGCGGTTGCCTCGACGTTTCGAAGTTGAACTCAGCGAGGTCGTCGTTGACGGGCGCAAGAAGATTCGAATGCGCGTCAACGGCAAGAAGATTGGTGACGACCTAACCGATAACGCTGATGACCCTGATGGCTATCGGTTTCACGACGTGTTCCATCTCGGTTATGTCGCCGTACTCGGCTGGTCGCCGGTTATTCGAAAACTCTTGAAGAGGAAGCGCAAGAGCAGCCCTCGTGTAGACGAGGTGCAGGACGGCGGCAGAGCCCAGGTTCTGGACGAGGGCGTCGCGGCGCTGGTTTTTGACTATGCGAAGGAACACCGGTGGCTCGAAGGTGTCGGTGATTTGGACTACAAGTTGCTGCGCACGATCAAAGGTGTGACATCGCTACTCGAAGTGCGAGAAAGGTCGCTTGGAGAGTGGCAGCGCGCGATCTTGGTCGGATTTGAGGTCTGGCGCCAAGTCCTGAGCGCCGGCGGCGGAAAGATACTCGTGGATCAGGATGCTAAGAGTCTGACTTTTCTTGGGCCACCCGATAGCGTGCGACGGAAAGCTCCGCGCAGGTCGTGATGGCTATTGGAAGCTCATAACAACGCAAGGTCCTTGGCATGACCGACAACCATCAGCTCTCTAGGTTCGGGAACGTTGTGGCCCACGGCATAGATGTTGTTGACGTAGCAGATTTCTCCCGGCTGATGAACGAACAGGCCGGCGGCTTCTTGGATCGGTACTTCACTCTTGGGGAACTAGCCACTGCGAATGAAGGAGGCAACAGGGTCGAGAGGCTCGCCTCGCGCTTCGCCATCAAGGAGGCCGTGTTGAAGGCACTTGGTACAGGCTGGGGCGACGGCATCGCATTTACGGATGTCGAGGTCGTGTCTCAGCGGAAAGGCGCACCAACTGTTGCTCTGCACCGCAGATTGGTGGCGATCGCGGACGAACAGGGGATTGTCCGATGGCTGGTGAGTGCGAGCCACACGGCCACGGTTGCCATGGCAAGCGTTATTGCTCTGAGCTCATAAGGGGAGATCATGCATCTGGGGAACTTGACAATCTCGCGTTTCCGGTCGTTCGACAATGTGACCATCAGCCTTCGTTCCGATCTGACTGTCTTGGTTGGCGAGAACAATGGCGGGAAGTCGAACGTTGTCGATGCAATCCGGCTGCTGACACTGCCGCTGAGCGGACGTAGGGAGCGGTATCCAGAAGACGAGGATGTACGACGCCATGCCACTGTCCCCAACTTCCAAATAGAAGGCACTTTTAGGGGGCTTGGGGATACGTTGAAAGGTTTGCTGATCTCGGCTGTGCCGGACCCCACCCAGGATGAGGCGGTCTTTGGCTATCGATACGAGGCACGATCCGAGCGCGCCCCACGCGGCAAGACCACGATGTGGGCCGGGCGCTTCGACACCAACGAGCCTGAGGCTGGCTCCTCCGATCTGATCCGGCACGTGTACCTACCGCCGCTGCGTGACGCGCACCAAGCGCTCGGTACGGGCAGCGGAACGCGGGTCATGGCATTGTTACGCCACTTCCTGCCGAAGGAGCAAGAGCGGGATTTTCTTGCAGGTGTCCGCCGGGCAGTCGCCAGACCCGACATCCTGAAAACGATGAATACGGAGATCGGCACCGCGCTGGGGATGTTGACAAATGGTGTCCGCCCTCAGGTTGCAGCGTTGGACTTCGGGGAGGAAACATTACTCGACGTCGCCCGCGACTTGCGGTTCCGCTTGGCCGACATTGGCCTCGCACCCGAAGACATTCGAGCATCTGGCCTCGGCTACTCTAACTTGCTCTATATGGCCACGGTCGTTGTCGAACTGGCAAAAGCCAAGGAGGCCGACCTGACGATCTTCCTCGTCGAAGAGCCGGAAGCGCATCTGCATCCGCAACTCCAGGTGTTGGTCCTCGAATTCCTTCTGGAGCAAGCACGTCAATCGGCGGCACGCGCCATTGAGGCCGGCAAGCCGGAGGGCCGCATCCAGATCGTGGTCACTACGCATTCACCGAACTTGACAGCATGGGTCTCTCCATCGCATCTGGTGGTCATGAGATCGCGGCGGCGCGAAGAGAATGGGGTAGCGGTCTCTGAATCAGTCAGCGTGCCTATCGCCGAACTCGGACTGAAGCCGAAAACGCTCGACAAGATCAGCCGCTATCTAGATGTGACCCGCTCAGCGCTGCTGTTCGGCAATAGAGCCATCTTGGTGGAGGGAATCGCCGAGGCATTGCTGTTGCCGGTGCTCGCGCAGAAGATCGTTCTTCCCGCAGACGCTGACGGGTGGCTGCGATTCAAGGGAACCGTCATCGTGGCGATCGAGGGCGTGGACTTCCGCCCGTATGTCGAAGTGCTGTTGCGGCCGTATGGCGACGCACGCATTGCAGACCGGTTGATCGTGATCACCGATGCAGACCCGACCGTGCTGGGGAATCGGAAACTCGATCTGGAGAATCTCGCAGTAACACACCGCGCGCGGCAGGCCCTGACGGTGTTGACCAATCAGCACACGCTTGAGCACGAGATTTTCAGCGCGGGCAACGAAGCGTTCCTAAAGAGCGTGTTCCTTCGACTTCATCGCAATTCACGTCGCGACTGGACGGATCGAATAGAAGGTGTCGCAGCGCCAGAACGTCCCGATGCATTCCTCAAACTGATAGAGGCCAAGAAGACCCGTAAGGGCGATTTGGCTCAAGCGATTGCCTCACACATCGCAGCAGGCGAGGCTTTCGTGGTGCCGGACTATCTCGCCGAAGCGATCCGCGGCGCCGCGCACGCATGACCGGCATCCAGGGCCTAACCGGAGAGCAGGAAGCATTTTCCGCGTATGCCGGAGGCGTATTTGTGCATGCCTGCCCTGGTGCTGGCAAGACGCGGACAATCATCGCGCGCTTGATGAGGATCGCAGCCGCATTGCCGGCGCGACATGGCGTGGCGGTGCTGTCTTTCACAAACTCCGCCGTCGACGAATTTCGGGAACGCTGTCGTGCAGCGGCGCTCGATTCCCTATTGAGACACCCCAGCTTCATGGGCACGCTCGATGCGTTCGTTCGTCACTTCGTTGTACTGCCAGGCTGTGCCGTGGCAAGCCGAACGCGTCCGATCATCCTCGACAGCTGGGACAGCCTTGGCGTCGGCATTCGGCTGTCGGGGCAATTCGCCTTCCAAGGTGAGCCGGTGAGCTTGGATCTCTTCGACCCTGAAACCAATGTGATTCTGCCCGACAAGATTGGACACGCCGGACTTCGAAACCATGTTCAACAGCATCAAGCCAGGTATCAACAGGCTGCATCCCTTCGGCGACGTGGCTTGCTTCAGGCTGGCTATTTGAGCGCTGCCGATGCTCGTGTTCAAACTCTGCAGTTGATCCGCGATCCAGTAAGGGGAAGGGCACTAGGGCGTGCGCTGGCGGCACGGTTTCATGAGGTCATGGTGGACGAAGGACAGGATTGCAATCCGCTCGACTTGCAAATCCTCTCCTGGTTGCGGGGACACGGCGTGCGGGTCACCTTCGTGTGCGATCCCGACCAGGCAATCTACGAATTCCGCAATGGCAATCTGGCTGGTATTCAGGAGTTAAAGGACACCTATCCCGCAGAGGCGCGTCATGAGTTCACAGGGAATTTCCGCAGCAGCCCTGCCATCTGCAGGTTGGCTGCAACGCTTAAAAGCCAGGCGCAGGTAGACGACTCCGTTGGTGAGACCGCGACCGTTGCACATCCCGTACTACTTCTGTCATACGGTGGCCGCGGTCCGAGCGCGGCGATCGGCCAGGCCTTCCTTGGTCGGGTGGTCGAACTTGGTTTGGATTCGGCCAATGCAATTGTCTTGGCGCATTCAGGCAATGTCGCGCAGCGTGCCGCCAGCAGTGTGGCCGCGGTTGACTCGAATGGGACCTCGCGGATTGAATCGCTCGCCCGACGAGTGGCCGAGTTCTGGTCACCTGCCGCGACGGCGCGGTCCAAGGAAACGGTAGTGCAAGCGGCGGAAGCCCTGCTACTGGACTTCATGGGTTTGCGTCAGGAAGGCGAGCATCTTCGGCGGGCCTTCGAACGGACAGGTATGGACCGGCGCGCACATCGTCGACGAACTTTGACTCTCCTCATGAATCTACCCAAGGTGTGCGGGAATACCGACGCTGATCGCCTCGCGTGGATCGACACCGTGCATGCGCAGGTTCAACTGCTTGGCCTACCGCTGCCTCCGGGTGTGACGATGCGTACGTTCTTCCGAAAGCCGCCCAATGGGCAGTGGTCAAGTCATCTTCAGATTCCAACCGAAACCGGGCTGAGGTGCGCCAAGATTCATGAGGCGAAAGGGCGTGAGTACGATGCTGTCTGCGTCGTAATTCCTCCCAATCGAGCCCCGAGGAACCGCAGCGAGGCGCTTTTCGAATCGTGGGCAGATCGGATCGAAGCGGAGGCAAAGCGCGTGGTCTACGTCGGTGTCACTCGGGCGAGGCACCTTAGCGCTCTGGCTGTTCCAACTGCTTTTGCTGACCGTTGTGCCGCCCTGATGACGGACGGTGATGTCCCCTTTGCTAGGAGGAACATTTGAAGGTACTGACCACACGGTTGATCCGTCTCGGGCAATGGGGCTCATTGATTTAGATCAGTTGTATGCGGATACCGGCTCAGCCGGAGCAACAGACAACCGCATTCCCACGGCATGTAAAACCGCCAGCAAGGTCTTGAGCGTGGGGTTGCCTGTCGGTGACAGCGCCCGATAGAGCGCTTCACGGGTGATACCTGCTTCCTGGGCGACCGTCGCCAGTCCGCCATAGGCCTCGGCCACGTCACGCAGCGCGAGCAGGCCGACGGCGCGATGCTCCGGGTTGTCCAGTTCTTCCAGCGCGGATTTCAGGTACTCGACCGCAAAGCCTCGATCGGCACGCAGTTCTGCAATGGTGGCCTCGCTATGGGAGACCGAGGCGGCATGTTTGCGATTGCTCATGTATTTCTCCGTTTCCAGTCCAGCCAGTATTCCTTGGCCCGTTTGATGTCCGCATCCTGCGAGCGCTTGTCACCGCCACACAGCAAGATGACCAGCGCCGCGCCGTGCCGGCCGATGTACACGCGATAGCCGGGGCCGATGTCCTCTCGCAGTTCCAGGACACCTTCGCCGACCGGCTTGATGTCGCCAAGGATGCCCAGGGACACCCGCCGGAAACGGATTTCCAGCTTGGCCCGAGCCCGCACGTCCCGCAGATCGGCCAACCAATCGGTCAGCGGCACCGCACCATCGACACGTTGGTATCGCCTGACTTCAATCATGGCTTGGCCTCCATTGTAACTTATAAATCACAAACAGCAAGGTCGCCACCTTCATGACGCAAGCTCGGCCGGCGCATCGGTCGCACGCTTGCTGCCGGGCGGGACTGCGCGAGTGCCGTCTTTGCGATGCCGAAACGGTTTGTAGACCGCGACCGGGCTTTTTGGCTCCTGCGTCACCGGAGCTGAAGGCGGAACGTCGATGACTGGCGATGGCCGCGTTTCGATCACGACCTTGCGCCGGCTCGCCACCAACTCGGCGGCTGCGCGAACGGGATCGTCCTCGGTGTGCACGTACCGCATGAACATCGTGACCGTCTTGTGTGCGGTCAGCGCCATGCCGACCTTCACGGGGACACCTGAGTTGGCGATGTCCGTTGCCGCGCGATGGCGGATGCCGTGCGTTCCGACATGGGGAACGCCGGCGCGATTGAGGACGCGCCGCCATGCCTGATAGTAGGAGTTGGCGGTCAGCGATTTCTTGTGGTTGAAGATCGACGGGCAGACATAGGGAGAATTCTCGTAGCGCGCCGCGGTCGACAAGAGCCGGTGCGCTTCCTCGCTCATGGGCTTGGACATGTCGCCGGTCTTGCTGTCCGGCCAGACCACGCGCTTGTTGTGCAGGTCGATCCAGTCCCATTCCAGCAGCAGGATCTCCGACATGCGGGCAGCGAACTCGAACTGCAGCCGGATCGCCAGTGTCAGCGTCGGATGTTCCAGTCCTTCGGCGTCGGCCTTTTCGAGATAGGTGAACAACTGCGCCATTTGCGCGTCAGTGATCAGGCGCGTCTTGCCTTTCTCGGGGTACTTCGGAACGTGCCGGCAGGGATTGGAGCCATCGGGCCGGTAGCCCCACAGCTCGGCAAGGTTGAACATCTTGCGAATGCAGCCGAGCACCCGATTGGCCTGGATGGGCGACTTCTCCTTGCGCTTCATCAGCGCGGTCACATCCAGGCGAGTAACGTCCGCCACCTTCATGTTGCCGAAGGCCGGAATGATCGAGCGGTCGATCTGATGCTGGTATGAACGCTGGGTGCTCGGCTTGTTGCGGGTCTTGGAGTAGTCCTCCATGAACCGGGTGCACAGTTCGGCAACGGTCGGTGCCTTGCGCGCCTCCGCCTTCTGGCCGCCGGGGTCGCCACCACGACGGACTTCAGCCAGCCAGTTTTGCGCGAGCGTACGGGCTTGTTCCACGGTCAGTTCGCCGAACAGCCCGAGCGACGGCTTGCGGCGCTCGCCAGCGTTGGTGCGATACTGAACCATGAACACCTTCCGGCCTGTGGGGGTAACCTTGCACAGGAAGCCCGGAACCAGCGTGTCGCGTAGCTCAACGTCTGTGGATTGAGGCTGCGCCGCATCGACCGCCGTTTTCGTCAGTTTGATCTTGGCCATGATTGCTCCTTGGAATTGCCCGATTTCCAGGAGCCAGGCAGGAGCCAAGCGAAAGGGAACCGGGTCGATTTGCATCAAGCACCCGGGTATCATCAAGACAAGTTGCCCCTATGAAAACCTGCCTCAGGGGGCTTGATCCAAGCCTGGAGTGCCTCGGTGCAGTGCCGATTCTTCGGCTTACAATCCCACGGATGGGCAAAAGGAGAAGATCCGCGAGCGCGTGACCGGTTTCGTAAGGGGCATCCTACCCGTTGCACCCGTGGTCGCCGCAAACGTGGCACAGGACCATGGCCTCGGTGCGCGCAATGTAAAGAATTACAGCCTCTCCATCCGATTCAACGCCCAAGGCATCGTCGAGGATTATGACCAGATGGAGATGAACCGTTCGAGAGACTCGCTGTAAAGCACCTGCATGCAGGCTGCATAAAAAAACACGCCCCTTCTTTAAGAGGCGCTGTTCGTTGAAGCATTCTCAAGCCCCCGCATCGCCTCGAATTCTCCAGCCGATACCCTTGAAGCAATAAAACGTCGGCATTTCCCCAAAGGGCGTACCAGATGCGGCCGTAGTTACCAGCCGGTCGCAGTTCTCGGGCAACCTGACCCCCTGCCCAAAACAGGGGATCCCGAGAATCGGCGGGAACGCGGCGCGACTACTTCGCCACGACCTTGACCATTTCCAGACACTTGTTGGAATAGCCCCACTCGTTGTCGTACCAGGACACCAGCTTGACGAAGGTGCTGTCCAGGGCGATGCCGGCGTCGGCGTCGAAGATCGAAGTGCGCGCGTCGCCGCGGAAATCGGTGGCCACCACCTTGTCCTCGGTATAGCCGAGGATGCCCTTCAGCGCGCCTTCGCTCTGCGCCTTCACCTCGGCGCAGATCTCGGCGTAGGTGGCCGGCTTGTCCAGCTCCACGGTCAGGTCGACCACCGACACGTCCGAGGTCGGCACGCGGAAGCTCATGCCGGTCAGCTTCTTGTTCAACTCCGGGATCACCACGCCCACGGCCTTGGCCGCGCCGGTGCTGGACGGGATGATGTTCTCCAGGATGCCGCGGCCGCCGCGCCAGTCCTTGTTGCTGGGGCCGTCCACGGTCTTCTGCGTGGCGGTGGCGGCGTGCACGGTGGTCATCAGGCCGCGCTTGATGCCCCACTTGTCGTTGATCACCTTGGCCAGCGGCGCCAGGCAGTTGGTGGTGCAGCTGGCGTTGGAGACGATCGCCTGGCCGGCGTAGGTGGCGTGGTTGACGCCGTACACGAACATCGGCGTGTCGTCCTTGGACGGCGCCGACAGGATCACCTTCCTGGCGCCGGCGTCGAGGTGCTTCTGCGCGGTGTCCTTGGTCAGGAACAGGCCGGTGGATTCGATCACCACCTCGGCGCCGACCTCGTCCCACTTCAGTGCCGCCGGGTCGCGCTCCTGGGTCAGGCGGATCTGCTTGCCGTTGACCACCAGATCATTGCCGTCGACCGACACCTCGCCGTCGAAGCGGCCGTGCACCGAGTCGTACTGCAGCATGTACGCCAGGTAGTCGGGCTCGAGCAGGTCGTTGATGGCGACGATCTCGATGTCGCTGCCGAAATTCTGTACCGCCGAGCGCAGCACGTTGCGTCCGATGCGACCGAAACCGTTGATGCCAACCTTGATTGCCATTTCAGTAGCTCCTGCGGCCGCGCCTGACGCGGCGGATGAAAGGGGCCAGCATTCTATAATTCTGTACCGCCGAGCGCAGCACGTTGCGTCCGATGCGACCGAAACCGTTGATGCCAACCTTGATTGCCATTTCAGTAGCTCCTGCGGCCGCGCCTGACGCGGCGGATGAAAGGGGCCAGCATTCTATCAGGCCCGCCGCATCGCGCCCGGCACGCGCGTTTGATCAGGATCAAGGCGGCGCCGCGGCGGCGACAGGACACTGCGCCCACACCCAAACGAGACGCCCATCATGCGCAAGACCTCCCCCCTTCTGCTGTCCGGCCTGGCCGCCGCCCTTTCGCTGTGCGCCCTGCCGGCGCTGGCGCAGTCGCAGGGCGACTGGACCGTGGGCATCGGCGCCCACCAGGTCAACCCGAAATCCGACAACGGCAAGCTGGCCGGCGGCACCCTGCCGCTGAGCATCGACAGCGACATCAAGCCGACCGTGACCTTCGAATACTTCGTCCACCAGGACCTCGGCATCGAAGTCCTGGCCGCCTGGCCGTTCAAGCACGACATCAGCGTCAAGGGCGTCGGCAAGGTCGGCAGCACCAAGGACCTGCCGCCGGTGGTCTCGCTGCAGTACCACTTCAACAGCGCAGGCAAGGTGTCTCCGTTCGTCGGCGCCGGCCTCAACTACACCACCTTCTTCAGCGAGGACACCACCGGCGCGCTGGCCGGCAGCAAGCTCAAGCTGGAAGACTCCTGGGGCCTGGCCGCGCACGTCGGCGTGGACGTCGCGCTCACCGACAAATCGGCGCTGCGGGTGGACCTGCGCTGGGCCGATATCGACAGCAAGGTCAAGGTCGATGGCACCAGCATGGGCACCGCGCAAATCGATCCGCTGGTGTACGGCCTGGCCTACGTGATGAAGTTCTGAGGCCGCACGACCGCCGCGCTTCTCTGGCAGACTGCCTTCCACAAGGATGTGGATCGGTCGCCGCCGCGCCGACATTGGGATTCGCATCCGCCCATTCGCCGTCACCGGGGTTCCCAATGAAGCCACGCCTGTCGTTCCGCCGTCTCGCCGCCGTCGCCGCCGCCACCGCCTTGCCCGCCGCGGCGCAGTCGGCCGGCCACTTCACCACCAGCTACGGCATCCACGGCATGGTGCCCGGCTCCTCGAACGGCAGCCTGAGCGGTAGCGGGCAGCGCTTCAGCGCCGACACCGCGCCGGCCGTCTCGTTCAACTACGAATACTTCTTCCGCGGCAACCTCGGCGTGGAGATCCAGACCCTGGTCGGGCAGCAGAAGATCGGCCTGGAACCGGGCGGCGACATCGGCAGCGCCTGGGCGCTGTCGCCGACGCTGTCGCTGCAGCACCACTTCAACGGCAACGGCGACATCTCCCCGTTCGTCGGCGTCGGCCTCAACTACACCACGTTCCTCGGCGCCGACGGCAAGGGCGCGTTCTCCCGCGACGACGTCGAGTTCAAGGACAGCGTCGGCCCGGCCGTGCATGCCGGCGTGGACGTCGCCATCGGCGAGCGCAGCGCGCTGCGCGTGGACGCGCGCTGGACCAGCATGCGCAGCGACGTGGACGTGGACAGCGGCACGCTCGGCAAGGCCAAGCTGGATCCGGTCACCTACGGCCTCGCCTACCTGCTGTATTTCTGATCCGCCGCGCCCGCAGGCTGCGCCCGCGCGGGCGCGGCTTAGCGGTTGCGCAGCGGCGCGCCGACGCGGCCATGGCAACGTCATCGGCGCCGGCTAGAATCCGCGTATGAAATCCTCTCTCTTCGTTTCCGCCGCGCTCGCCGCGGCACTGGTCGCCGCGCCGTCCGCCGCCTTCGCCTGGGGCCCGCTGGGCCATCGCCTGGTCGCCGATCTCGCCGATTCCCAACTCACCCCGCAGGCCCGCGCGCAGGTGCAGCGGCTGCTGCAGGGCGAATCCGAGCCGACCCTGGCCGGCGTCGCCAACTGGGCCGACCAATTGCGCGAAAGCAACCCCGACATGGGCAAGCGCACCGGCCCCTGGCACTACGTCAACCTCGGCGAAGAGCAGTGCCACTACGAGGAAACCCGCGATTGTCCCGACGGCAACTGCGTGGTCGCGGCGCTGCGCCGCCAGGCCGCGATCCTCGCCGACCGCAGCCAACCGCAGGCGGCGCGCACCCAGGCGCTGAAGTTCGTGGTGCACTTCGCCGGCGACATCCAGCAGCCGCTGCACGCCGGCTACGCCCACGACAAGGGCGGCAATACCGTGCAACTCCAGTTCGAGGGCAAGGGCAGCAACCTGCACTCGCTGTGGGACAGCGGCCTGCTGCGCAGCCGCGGCCTGGACGAGGCGCACTACCTGGCGCAGTTGCAGGCGCAACCGCTGCCGGCGCCGGCGCCTGCCGGCAGCGTGCTGCCGCCGCCGGCCGCGGCCTGGGCCGAAGCCTCGTGCAAGATCATGCTGCGCCCGGGCTTCTATCCGCCCGGCGCCAAGCTGCCGGCGGACTACGTGGCGACCTGGCGCCCGGTCGCCGAAGCGCAGCTGCGCCAGGCCGGCGCGGATCTGGCGGCGACGTTGAACGCCGCGCTGGGCAAGTAGCGCGCGGTGGTCGCTTTTTGCAGGAGCGGCTCCGGGTGGCCTCGGGCCATCAGCCGCGACCGGGGCGTTCCTGGTAACGCCAGTTCGCGGCCATGCCGCAGCAAGGCCAGGGTCGGAATGCTGCGGATGCCGAAGCGCGCCGCCAGCGCCGGCTGCGCTTCGCTGTCCAGCTTGCCCAGGCGTATGCGCGGCTCCAACTGCGCGGCGGCGGCCTCGAACTGCGGCGCCATGGTCCGGCACGGGCCGCACCACGGCGCCCAGAAATCCACCAGCAGCGGAATGTCGCTGGGTTCGGCGCAGGCCGCGAAGGTGTCCGCGTTCAACGCAAGCGGCGCGCCGACGAACAGCGCGCGCTGGCTGCGAGATATGAGAATTTTATTCTATTAGAGCCAGCTGACATTATGAGCGTCGTTCATCCACCGGACCCCCCCATGCCCCATTCCTCCGCCCACACCCTGGTCGGGCAGGCGCGCCCGCAGATCCACGAAGTCGGCACCGATGCCGCCGCCACGCCGCTGCCCGGCGAATGGATCATCGATGTGCGCGAACCCGGCGAGTTCGCCGTCGGCCACCTGCCCAACGCGATCAACATCCCGCGCGGCATCCTCGAATTCCGCCTCGACACCGACCCGGCGCTGGCCCGGCGCGAGCAGCCGATCCTGCTGTACTGCGCCAGCGGCGGCCGCTCCACGCTGGCCGCGCTGAGCCTGCAACAGCTCGGCTACAGCGCGGTGCGCTCGCTGAGCGGCGGCTTCCTCGGCTGGACCGCCGCCGGCCTGCCGGTCGCGTTCTGAGTCCGATGGCCCGCCGCCTGCCGCCCGCGATGGATGCGGCCGCGATGCGCGCGCGCGCCAGCGAGGCCGCGCGCCTGTTGAAGGCGCTCGGCAACGAAAAGCGGCGGCGGCGGCTGTGCCTGCTGGTGGACCACGAACAGTCGGTGGGCGAACTCAACGCGCGCCTGGACCTGAGCCAATCGGCGCTGTCGCAGCACCTGGTGCTGCTGCGCGATGACCGCCTGGTGCAGACCCGCCGCGACGGGCAGACCATCTCTTATTCGCTGGTCCCGGGTCCGGCGCAGCGCATCCTCGACACCTTGCACGGCATCTACTGCAACGTCGGCCCTTCCTCTCCCGCCACGGCAGACCCATGAGCCAGGTTCCCAACGTCCACCCGTTCCACCATGCCGGTTCCGGCACCTGGAGCTATCTGGTCGAAGACGGTCGCGCTGCCGCGGTGATCGATCCGGTGCTGGAGTTCGAGCCGGACACCGCCACGCTGCGCGATGCGCCGGTGCAGGGCCTGGCCGAGCTGCTGTCCGCGCGCGGCCTGCAGCTGCGCTGGATCCTGGAAACCCACGCCCACGCCGACCACGTGTCCGCGGCGCAGTGGTTCAAGCAGCGCTGGCCGCAGGCGACGCTGGCCATCGGCGCCGGCATCCGCCAGGTGCGCGCGCGCTTCGCGCCGCAGTTCGGCCTGGCCGCGGACGCCGGCGACCCGCACTGCGGCTTCGATCGCCTGTTCGCCGACGGCGAGCGCTTCACGATCGGCGCTTTGTCCGCACAGGTGATCGCGGTGCCCGGGCATACCGACGACAGCATCGCCTACCTGATCGGCGATGCGCTGTTCCCCGGCGATTCGCTGTTCATGCCCGACAGCGGCACCGCGCGCTGCGACTTCCCCGGCGGCGACGCGGCCGCGCTGTTCCGCTCGATCCACAGACTGTACGCGCTGCCTGAGTCCACTCGCGTGTTCGTCTGCCACGACTACGGCGCCGGCGGCCGCGCGGTCGCCTGCGAAACCAGCATCGGCGCGCAGCGCCGCGGCAACATCCACGTGTGCGACGGCGTCGGCGAAGCCGCGTTCGTCGCGCTGCGCCAGGCGCGCGATGCGACGCTGGCGCCGCCGCGGCTGATGCAGCCGTCGGTGCGCGCCAACATCCAGGCCGGCCGCACCGACGACCTGCACGCCGCGCCGCGCTGAAGACGGTAGGATGCGGGCGTACCGCGCACGATCGCGCTGCCATCGCAGCGGCCTGCGCGCCAGGTCCAGCCGATCGCCGCCCGTCCCCTGATTCCTCGGAGCGCCCCATGTCCCGTTCGCTACGCTGCCTGCTGTGCCTGCTCTCGCTCACCGTCGCCATGGCCATGCCGCCGGCATTGGCGCAGACGCCGCTGACCGTGTTCGCCGCCGCCAGCCTCAAGGAATCCCTGGACGAGGCCGCCACCGCCTACCAGCAGTCCAGCGGCACGCCGGTGCAGGTCTCGTACGCGGCCAGCTCCGCGCTGGCGCGGCAGGTGGAGCAAGGCGCGCCGGCGGACGTGTTCTTCTCCGCCGACCTGGAGTGGATGGATTACCTGCAGCAGCGCCAACTGGTCGATCCGGCGCAGCGCCGCAACCTGCTCGGCAACACGCTGGTGCTGGTGGCGCCGGTGTCGAGCGCGGCCAAGGTCGATCTGCGCAAGCCCGGCGCGCTCGCCGCCGCGCTCGGTGCGCAGGGCCGCCTGGCGGTCGGCCAGACCACCAGCGTGCCGGCCGGCAAGTACGCGCGCGCCGCGCTGCAGACGCTCGGCCAGTGGGACGGCGTGCAGGCGCGCCTGGCCGAATCGGAAAGCGTGCGCGCCGCGCTGATGCTGGTCGCGCGCGGCGAAGCGCCGCTGGGCATCGTCTACGGCTCCGACGCCAAGGCCGAGCCGAAGGTGCGGGTGGTGGCGGTGTTCCCCGCCGACAGCCATGCGCCGATCGTGTATCCGGTGGCCGCGCTGCGCGCCAGCAAGCACCCGGCCGCGGCCGATTTCGTGCGCTGGCTGGGCACGCCGCCGGCGCAGGCGATCTTCCAGCGCCGCGGTTTCTCGCTCGCGCACTGAGCCATTGCCGTTGTTCGCATTCACCCCGCAGGAGCTGACCGCGATCGCGCTCAGCGTCAAGGTCGCGCTGCTCGCGGCGCTGGGCAGCCTGCCGTTCGGCGTGGCCTGCGGCTGGTTGCTGGCGCGGCGCCGCTTTCCCGGCAAGTCGCTGCTGGATGCGTTGCTGCACCTGCCGCTGGTGATGCCACCGGTGGTCACCGGCTATGTGTTGCTGATCGTGCTCGGCACGCAGGGACCGGTCGGCGCCTGGCTGCTCGAGCACCTGGGCGTGCAGTTCGCGTTCCGCTGGACCGGCGCGGCACTGGCCAGCGCGGTGATGGGTTTCCCGCTGATGGTGCGCGCGATCCGCCTGGCCCTGGAATCCACCGACCGGCGCCTGGAAGCGGCCGCGGCCACGCTCGGCGCCGCGCCGTGGCGGGTGTTCTTCACCATCACCCTACCCCTGGCCTGGCCGGGGCTGGTCGCCGGCACCGCGCTCGCCTTCGCCAAGGCGCTGGGCGAATTCGGCGCCACCATCACCTTCGTCTCGAATATTCCCGGGGAAACCCAGACCTTGTCGTCGGCGATCTACGGGCTGCTGCAGGTGCCCGGTGGCGAAGCCGGGATCTGGCGGCTGGCGGCAGTGGCCTTGGCGATCTCGCTGGCCGCGCTGCTGCTGTCCGAATGGCTGGTGCGGCGCCAGCGCGGGCCGGAGGCGGACGCATGAGCCGGCTGCTCGCCGCTGCGCGATGGCGTTCCGCGGGACCAATCCGCGTCGTATCGCGTCCGCCGCACGGGAGCGCGCGCCGATGCTGAGCATCGACATCGACGTGCAGCGCGGCCGCTTCCAGCGCCGCTTGCGGGTCGAGGAAAGCGCACGCGTGGTCGCGCTGGTCGGCCCTTCCGGCGCCGGCAAGACCAGCATGCTCAACGCCATCGCCGGCGTGCTGCGGCCGCGCAGCGGACGCATCGTGATCGATGCGCGCGTGCTCTACGACAGCAACGCCGGCATCGACGTGCCGACCCATCGGCGCCGCATCGGCTACGTGTTCCAGGACGCGCGGCTGTTCCCGCACATGGACGTGCGCCGCAACCTCGGCTACGGCCGCCACGGCCGCGGCCAGGCCCAGCGCTTCGGCTTCGATGCGGTGGTGGAGCTGCTCGGCATCGCACCGCTGCTGGCGCGACGCCCGGGGAATCTGTCCGGCGGTGAGGCGCAGCGCGTGGCGATCGGCCGCGCATTGCTGTCGCAGCCGGCGATCCTGCTGTTCGACGAACCGCTGTCGGCGCTGGACGCGCAACGCCGCGGCGAACTGATCCCGTACCTGCAGCGCGTGCGCGACGAAGTGCGCCTGCCGATGCTCTACGTCAGCCACCAGACCGAGGAAGTGGAACGCATCGCCGATGCGATCCATCGATTGGAGTAGCGCACGCCGACGCCGCGTTCACCGCCGATGGCCAGACTGTGCCATCGCCACCGCCGCGAGGATGCGCCCATGCGCCGCTACCGCAAGCACGATTTCCCGCTCGACCAGGTGCGTCGGTTCCTGGAACCCGGCCCGGTGGTATTGGTCGGTTCGGCGTGGAAAGGGCAGCGCGACATCATGACCATGGGCTGGCATATGCTGCTGGAATTCTCGCCGTCGCTGATCGCCTGCTGCATCTCCAGCGCCAACCACAGCTTCGAGCTGGTCCGGCGCAGCACGCAGTGCACGATCAACCTGCCGACCGCGGACCTGGTCGATACCGTGGTCGGCATCGGCAACAGCAGCGGCGCGCAGCGCGACAAGTTCGCCCGGTTCGGCCTGACCGCGGTGGCCGGTGCGCAGGTCGATGCACCGCTGATCGCCGAGTGCTACGCGAACTTCGAATGCCGCCTGCACGACGGCCGCCAGATCGCCAGGCACAATCTTTTCATCTGGGAGGTGGTCAAGGCGCACGTCGCCACGTCGCCGAAACTGCCCAGGACCCTGCACTACCGCGGCGACGGCAGGTTCATGCTGTCCGGCACGGAGATCTCGCGGCGACGGTTGTTCAAGCCGGAAATGCTGTAGCCGCGATGACAACGCGCGGTAGCGATTCTGCTGCCACCGCACGCGGTATCTCTGGCGAGATGCTGCCCTTTGTGGGAGCAACTTCAGTCGCGACGGACTTTACCAGTAGTGCTTGTCGCAACTGGCGGCTCGCAGCTACCGAAATTGATCCCAAACCCGCAATCATGTGACAAAAGCACTCCAGTCACGGGCCAGCACCAGCGCGCACGCTCAGCGCGCACCGCGGCCTCCCACCCGCCCGGCCTGCACGCTGGCCTTGCCCTCGCGCACCTCGAAGGTGAACGCGTAGGCCAGCGTCACCGGCACCTCTTCCACCGACACTGCATCGTCGCAGCGCCCCTCCAGCGCCGGCCGCTGTGCCGGATCGGCGTAGGTGCAGATCGCCGCGGGCACGAAGCGCCAGCGCGCGACCTCGCGCTGTACCGCCTGCAGCAGATCGGCGTTGTCCGCCAGCGCGCCGGCACTGCATTCCTTGCGGTCGTGCAAGGGCTCGCTGCGCTGCACGGCGCCTTGCGCGGACAGGATCACGCGCACGCACACGGTGGTCGGCGGCAGCGTGCGCCGCGGCGAATCGGCCGGCAGCTGCGGCGTCGCCGCGTCCAGCGGCTGCGGCATGCGGAATACCTGCTGTGGCTGCATCGTGTAGGCCGTAACGGCCCCACCCGGGGCGCCGTCGCCGCGTGGCGCAAGCAGGCGCCGATCCACCGAGTCCAGCCGCTGGGTCTGCTCGCGATGCGGCTGGCTGGCACAGCTGGCCAGGCACAGGCACAGGCTGGTCAGGCAGATCCTGCGCAGGCTCATCGCTTGGCCGTCTTTGCAGCCATGCCGCAATACAGGCGCGCGGCCGGTCCTTGCCCATCACGTTTGAACACGTCGCACATGCGCTGACCAACATCGGTCGCATCCGAATTCAACAGATACCAGCGGTAGTCCGAAACCCCCGCCAGCCCGGGCGGCGCCTGGACCGGATCCATCTCGGACTCGAACACGACAGGAATCTGCAACCGCCCCGGGACGGCCCGCCCATGCTCGCGGGCGGGAACGAAGCGCCATTGCCTGGAGGCCGCAATCGCCGCCTGGTCCAGCGCGGCATCGCCGCTGCCATGCCCGAGCAAGCGCACGTCGCTGACGCTACCGGCCTCATCCACATTGACCAGCAGCATCACTTTTCCCGAGGCACCCTTGCGCAACGCCTCGCGCGGATAGGTGGGTGGCGCCATCGCCAGTGGCTTGGCAGGCGTAGTCCCACGCTTGGCAGAGGCCGCCGCAGCGTCGGCTGCCCACGCGAACGCGGGCGAGGAAGGCATCGCGGTGCCGTCCGGCGCCACGCCCGACCCCGATGCAGCGCCCGCCAGGGCACCTGCATCCCGCCCTTGCGCATTCGACAGCGCAGGTGCGCTGTCGCTTCCCGCCAGCGCGGACGCCTGCAGCGGCTGCAACGCCCACGCCGCAACCCCGCCGCACATGGCCGTCGTCGCCACCACGGCGATACCGGCACGCCGCCGCCAACCGCGCACCGGCCGCCGCTGCAGCATCCCGATTCGCTGCCGCAAGGTCTGACCGGCCTGCCAATGGCAGCCGACCGGCAAGGCGATCGCGTCCAGCTGGGTCTGCAGCATCGCCTCGGCGTAGCTGCGGCGCGAAGCCGGATGCCGCGCCAGCACCGCCGCATCGCAGGCCAGTTCCTGGTCGAAGCGGAACCGCGCCGCGGCCCAGTGCAGCAATGGGTTGAACCAGTACACGCAACGCAAGGCCGCCAGCAGCAGATTGTGGCGGGTGTCGCCGCGGGCGATGTGCATGCGTTCGTGGGCCAGCACCAGTTGCGCCTGTGCGGCCGGATAGCGATCGGCGAAATCCATCGGCAGCACCACGTGCGGGCGCCAGGCGCCGAGCACCAGCGGACCATGCAACGCATGCTGCGCGTACAGTACGCCATCGGCGCCGGGCGACAGCCGCCCCAGGCTATGCCGGTAGCGCTGCTGCTGCCGCCACAACCTGGCCGCCATCGCCGCCGCGCCCAGCAGCCAGAGTGCGGCCATCCACAGCGCGACATGATTGCTCGCCATCGTCATCGCACCCGAAGCGCCAGCCGATCCCTGCGGCAGCCCCACCCAGACCTGCGCCAGCGCCAACCTCGCCGGCAGCGCCGGGCGCAGATCGCCAGGCAGCAGCAAGGCGAGCATGGCCAACGGCACCGCAGCCCATAACGCATAGGCGGCGCCTGCACCGAACGCGCGTCGCAATGGCGCGCGCAGCGCCAACACCAGCACGATCGCCGCGCTGGCGGACAGCGCCGTGGCCCACAGTCCCGCTACCAACGTGTCAACGCTCATCGTCCAGCTCCTGGATCAGTCGTTTGAGTTCGGCGATATCGGCGTCGCTGAGCTTGCCGCGTTCGCTGAAGTGCGCCACCAGCGGCGCGACGCGGCCGCCGAACAGGCGTTCGAGCAGGCCCTCGCTCTGTTGCTGCACCCATTGCCCGCGCTGCAGCAGCGGCGCGTACAGATAGCGGCGGCCCTGTTTGTCGGCGCCGATCGCGCCCTTGTTGAGCAGCCGATTGAGCAAGGTCTTGACCGTGGGCTCAGCCCAGCCGCCATGCCCGGACAGCGCCGCGAATACCTCTTCGGCACTGAGCGGATGCCGGTTCCACAGCACCTCCATCACCACGGCTTCGGCATCGCTGATCGGCATATCGTTTACGCCTGTAATTTTTATAGATTACATGGGTAATCGAAACCGTTGTCAAGCGCTTTCGCCAACCGCGGAAGCACGGTATCGCGGCGCTCGCCTAAGCTAGGCCGATGACCGACTCCCTCGAAGACCTCGACGCCGCTGCCGAGCTGATCCTGCAGCGCATCCCCGGCACGCACCGGATCAGCGCGATCAACCAGCTCTACGGCGAGGAGCGCTTGCGCCGCCTGCAACGGCGCGAGGCGCGCTTCTTCAACTCGTGCATGATGGCCAGCGGACTGGGCGCGTCGGTGTCCGACGCGCTGGACGACGGCCGCGTGGTGTCCGGCGTCGGCGGACAGTACAACTCGTGGCGATGGCGCACGCGCTAGACGATGCACGCAGCGTGCTGATGTTCCGCGCCACCCGCGGCGAGGCGCCGGCGCTGCACTCCAACCTGCGCTGGAACTACGGCCACACCACGATCCCGCGTCATCTGCGCGACATCTACCTCAACGAATACGGCATCGCCGACCTGTGCGGCATGACCGACGAGGACTGCATCGTGGCGATGACCGGCATCGCCGACGCCGCGTTTCAGCCCGCGCGGCTGCAACAGGCCCAACGCGCGCGCAAGCTCGGGGCCGATTTCGTCGCGCCGCCGCAGTGGCAGCGCAACCGCGCCGAGCGGGTGCGCGCCGCAATGGCCCCGTTCCGCGCCGACGGCAGCCTGCCCGACTATCCGCTGGGCAGCGACTTCAGCGAGGTCGAACAGCGCCTGCTGCGCGCACTGGCCTGGCTCAAGCGGCGTACCGCCGGCAGCGGCAAGAAGCGCGCCACCGTGGCGCGCGCGCTGCTGTCGCGCCAGGCCGGCGATCCGGCCTGCCTGCAGCGCATGGCGCTGGATGCGCCGCGCGGCATCGGCGAGCGCATGCAGGCGCGCCTGCTGGGCTACGCGCTGCAACAGACCAGGCCGTACTGAACGCGCGATGTTCGGCGTGTCCGGCACCAGACGCACAGGTGCCTCACCGCCTGGTGCCGACGCCCGCTGCCAGGGCCGCCACCACGACGCGATCGACATCCTGGCGCCGGCCGGCATGCCGCCGCGGGCTGGCCGGCCCGGCGTGTCATTCGCGTGTAAAATTACGCGTTTTACGCAGAAGCATGGCGCAAGCTCTTCCACGGCCGCCTGTCCCGGGCCCGGCGTTCATTCGCCTCCTCGCCCGTCTCACCGACGCCGACATACCGCCGTGCAGCCCTGCGCTGGCCGACCGGCTCGGCCAATGGCTCGACTGGACGCGCGCCGTGGCCGTGTCCAGGGCGCTGGACGGCAGATTGCCCGCGATCGATGCCGACGCCCCGTTCGAGAGCGCCAGCGAGACCGAATGCGCACGCGTGCGCGGCGCGCTGGAGCAGGCCATCGCCCGCGACACCGGCGCGGACGCCGGCCGCCAGACCGCCAGGCCTGGCCACGGCGCCGACCCGAACGCGCGGCTGGACTATGCGCCGTTCCGCCAGCGCTACCAGTCGCTGCAACGATCGATGCTGACCGCCAGCGGCCGCCTGCGCGGCCAGCTGCGCGACACGCTGGCGCGCTCCTCGGCCGACATGGCGCGGCTGGCGGAGGTGGACGCGGTCATGGAACTGACCCTGAGCCCACGCGAACAGACCCTGCTGGCCGCCGTGCCGGCACTGCTGGGACAGCATTTCGAACGCCTGCGCGCGGCCGGGCACACGCCGCCGGCCGACGCGCAAGCGGCGGACATCCCTCCGGCGCCGACCGCCGGCGCCTGGCTGGACCTGTTCCGCCAGGACATGCAGCACCTGCTGCGCGCCGAGCTGGACGTCCGCTTCCATCCCATCGACGCGCTGCTTGCAGCGCTTCGCACCCGCTGACCGAGACCTCCTGACCGAGACATCATGTTCAAGAACCTGTTCAATTCCGTCGTGTTCCTGGCCGGCCTCGCCGCCGTGTGCTGGATCGGCGTGGGCTACCTCGGCTCCAACCCGCTGGGCGCCAGCTTCGCGCTGCTGATCGGCGCGTGCTACGTGGCCGGCGCGCTGGAGCTGTACCGCTACCGGCAGGCCACGACCACGCTGGTCCACGCCGTGGCCGACGCGGACGCGGCGCAATCCGACCTGGGCGGCTGGCTGCAACGCCTCGACCCGAGCCTGCGCAACGCGGTGCGCCTGCGCATCGAGGGCGAGCGCGTGGCCATGCCGGCGCCGGGGCTGACCCCCTACCTGGTCGGCCTGCTGGTGCTGCTGGGCATGCTCGGCACCTTCCTGGGCATGATGGCGACCCTGCGCGGCACCGGCCTGGCGCTGCAAAGCGCGACCGACCTGCACGCCATCCGCGACTCGCTGGCCGCACCGGTCAAGGGCCTGGGCTTCGCGTTCGGCACCTCCATCGCCGGCGTGGCCAGCTCCGCGATGCTCGGCCTGCTCGCCGCGCTGTGCCGGCGCGAGCGGCTGCAGGCGGTGCAAGGGCTCGACCTGGCCATCGCGACCACGCTGCACGTCCATTCGCAGGCGTTCCAGCGCAGCGAAGCGTTCAAGCTGTTGCAGCGGCAGACCGAATTGATGCCGGCATTGATCGACCGGCTGCAAGCGATGGCGGCCGGCATCGAGCAACAGGGCGCCGCCAGCGGCGAACGCCTGGCGAGCAACCAGGACGCCTTCCACACCAGGACCGAGGCCGCCTACACGCGCCTGGCCGGCGCGGTGGAGCAGTCGTTGCAGGCCGGCGTCGCGGAGAACGCGCACGCGCTCGGCGCGGCGCTGCAGCCGGTGGTGCAGGCCACCCTGGACGGCCTGGCGCGCGAAACCGCCACGCTGCACGAGCGCGTCGGCCAGGCCGTGCAGCGGCAGCTGGACGGTCTGGCCAGCGGCTTCGAGAACGCCGCCGCGCGCGCCGCACAGGCGTGGGATGCCGCGCTGGCCGGCCAGCGCGACACCAACCAGGCGCTGGTCCAGGATCTGCGCAGCGCGCTGCAAGGCTTCGGCGACAGCTTCGCCGCGCGCTCCGGCGGCCTGCTGGACGCCGTGTCGGCACGCCTGGACGCCACTGCGGATGGTGCCAAGCAGGCCTGGAACGATGCGCTGGCGCGCCAGGAGGACATCAACGCCGCCCTGGCCGAGCGCAACGCGCAGGTGCTGGACGCGGCCGCGACGACGCTGGAACAACGCGCGGCGGCGCTGCTCGCGGCCATGCAGCACTCGCATGCGCAGCTGCAAGATGCGCTGCACGCGCGCGACCAGGCGCGCCTGGCCACGTGGACCGACACGTTCGGCGCGATGGTCGCGGCCTTGAACGCGGAGTGGGAGCAAAGCGGCGCGCGCAGCGCGCAGCGCCAGCAGGACATCTGCGCCACGCTCGAACGCACCGCAGCTGCGATCGTGGCGCAGACCCAGGCGCATGCCAGCGCGACCATCGCCGAGATCTCGCGCCTGGTGCAGACCGCCTCGGAAGCGCCGAAGGCCGCCGCCGACGTCATCGCCGAGCTGCGCCAGAAACTCTCCGAGAGCATGGTCCGCGACACCGCCATGCTGGAAGAGCGCAGCCGCCTGCTGGACACGCTGCACACCTTGCTCGACGCGGTGAACCACGCTTCCACCGAGCAGCGCACCGCAGTGGACGCCTTGGTCACCACCTCGGCGGACCTGCTCGATCGCGTCGGCACCCGCTTCACCGATCACATCCAGGCCGAGACCGGCAAGCTCGAATCGGTCGCCGCGCAGGTCGCGGTCGGTGCCACCGAAGTGGCGAGCCTGGGCGATGCCTTCGGCGGCGCGGTGGAGGCGTTCAGCCACTCGAACGCGGCGCTGCTGGAGCGCCTGCAGGGCATCGAGCAGGCGCTGGACAAATCGCTCGCGCGCAGCGACGAGCAGCTGGCCTACTACGTGGCGCAGGCGCGCGAAGTCATCGACCTGAGCCTGCTGTCGCAGAAGCAGATCATCGAGGAATTGCGCCAGCTGCCCGGCCAGCACGCCAACGGCGGAGCCGCAGCGGCATGAGCGACGAGCTGGAAATCGATGCCGAATCCGGCGCGCCGATCTGGGCCGTGTTCGGCGACCTGATGTCGGTGCTGCTCGGCGCCTTCGTGCTGATCCTGATCGGGGTGATCGGCGTGCAGCTGCAGCTGTCGCACAAGCTGGACGAGGAAGTCCGGCAGCGGCAGGCCGAGGCGCGGCAGCGCAAGACCCTGCAACAGGCGCTGGCCGCGCCGCTGGCGGCAGGCCGGGTGACCCTGGTCGACGGCCGCATCGGCATCCGCGGCAGCGTGCTGTTCGCGCTCAATTCCGACCAGTTGCAGCCCGACGGCCGCGAGCTGCTGAACAGCCTGGCCGCACCGCTCGCCGGTTACCTCAAGGCACGCGGCGAGATCCTGATGGTGAGCGGCTTCACCGACGACCGCCAGGTGCGCGACGGCAACCGCCAGTTCGCCGACAACTGGGAACTGTCGGCGCAGCGCGCGCTGACCGTGACCCGTGCGCTGATCGAGGAAGGCGTGCCGGCCGACGCGGTGTTCGCCGCCGCATTCGGTGCGCAGCAACCGGTGAGCCCGAACGTCGACGAAGCCGGACGCGCCCGCAACCGGCGCGTGGAAATGGCGCCGCTGCCGAAGCTGTCCACCGCCGCCGCGATGCCGCATGCGCGCTGACGGAACAGCGGCGAGCGAGCTGATCGCTGCATGGCGCGCGCAGCAGGCCGAGCGCCTGGATCCGCTGCGCTTGCGCTTCATCGCGGCGCTGGCGCGGCGTGCCGATGCCCACGATGGCGAAGCGCGGCGCCTGCTGCAGCAGAAGCTGTCCGCGCTGCTCGATGCGTATGCGGCGGACCTGGCCACAATGCCGGCTACGGCAAACAATGGCGATAGCAATAGCGACGCCAATGGCGATGATGCCGATGCCGCGCCGGCCGCGACCGCGACCGCGCGCAGCCCGCTCGGCGACCTGCTGGACCGCTTCGCCGGCGGCACAGCGAACGACGCGGCGAACGCCAGGCCGGCGCCGTCTGCGCCGCTGCCCGCGCTCGACGACGCGCGCAGGCTGTGGACCGAATTGCGCGGCCGCAGCCAGCTGCGGCAATCGCTGCAGCAGGCGCCTGCCGGTGCCGGCCCGCTGAATTCAGGCGTCCTGGTGCATCGTTCGCTGGCGCTGATGCGCACGCTGTCGTCGGGCTATCTGCAGCACTTCCTGGCCTACGTCGACGCGTTGTCGTGGCTGCAGCAGCTGCACGACGCTGGCGCGCTGGCGACGCAGCACAAGCCCGACGCCGCCATCGGCAAAAAGCCGACGCGCGGCAAGCCGCGCAAGCGCTAAGTGGCGGTCACCCCGCTCGGCGTGACGCATGCCCGCCACGTATCTTGATTCCGGCGATGACCCTTGTGGGAGCGACTTCAGTCGCGACGGGCGTTACCGATAAAGCCCGTCGCGACTGAAGTCGCTCCCACAAATAGCAGCATCATCTGCATTGCGACAGCACAGACACACGCAAGAAAAAGGCCGGCTTGCGCCGGCCTTTTTCGTTCCCGCGGGATACGGCGGGTTACAGCGCCTTCGCCGCCGCGACCACGTGCTCGGTAGTGATCTGGAAGTACTGGTACAGCTCCTCGGCCGGTGCCGACGCGCCGAACGTGTCGATGCCGACCACCGCGCCGTCCAGGCCCACGTACTTGCGCCAGAAACCGGTGACGCCGGCCTCCACCGCCACGCGCTTGCGCACCGCGTTCGGCAGCACCGATTCGCGGTAGGCCGCGTCCTGGCGGTCGAACACGTCGGTCGAGGGCATCGACACCACGCGGGTCTTCAGGCCCGCGGCGTCCAACACTTTCTTCGCGTCCACGGCCAGGCCGACTTCCGAACCGGTGCCGATCAGGATCACGTCCGGCACGCCGCCCTCGGCATCGGCCAGCACGTAGCCGCCGCGTTCGATCTGCTTGATCTGCGCGTCGCTGCGCGCCTGGAACGGCAGGTTCTGGCGGCTGAACACCAGGCAGCTCGGGCCGTCCTGGCGGGTGATCGCGGCCTTCCAGCTCACCGCCGACTCGACCGTGTCGCACGGACGCCACACGTCGTTGTTGGGGATGTAGCGCAGCGCGGCCAGGTGTTCCACCGGCTGATGGGTCGGGCCGTCTTCGCCCAGGCCGATCGAATCGTGGGTGTAGACGTGGATCGCATGCGCCGGATTCAGCGCGCTCATGCGCACGCCGTTACGCGCGTAGTCGCTGAACACCAGGAAGGTGGCGTCGAACGGGATGAAGCCGCCGTGCAACGCAAGACCATTCGCGATCGCGGTCATGCCGAACTCGCGCACGCCGTAGTACACGTAGTTGGCGTTCGGGTCGTCAGTGGCGACCGACTTGCTGGCCTTCCACAGGGTCAGGTTGGAATGCGCCAGGTCGGCCGAACCGCCGATCAGTTCCGGCAGCAGCGGCGCGAACGCTTCGATCGCCATCTGCGAAGCCTTGCGCGAGGCGATGGTCTGCGCCTCGCTTGCCTGCTTGGCGATGTAGGCATCGGCCTGGGCGATGAAGCCGTCCGGCAGCTCGCCGTGCGAGCGGCGGGTCAGCTCCGCGGCCGCGGCCGGGTATTGCCTGGCGTACTTGTCGAACGCCTGCTCCCACTCGGCCTGGCGCAGCGTGCCGGCGCCACCGGCGCGCCAGCCGTCGTAGATCTCCTGCGGGATCTCGAACGGGCCGTACGGCCAGTCCAGCGCCTTGCGCGCGCCTTCCAGCTCTTCCTTGCCCAGCGGCGCGCCGTGCGCGGATTCCTTGCCGGCCTTGCTCGGGGCACCGAAGCCGATGGTGGTGCGGCAGCAGATCAGGGTCGGCTTGTCGCTCTCGCCGATCGCGGCCTCGATCGCGGCCTTGATCGCGTCGGCATCCTGGCCGTCGACATCGCGCAGCACGTGCCAGCCATAGGCCTCGAAGCGCGCCGGGGTGTTGTCGCTGAACCAGCCGGCGGTGTTGCCGTCGATGGAGATATGGTTGTTGTCCCAGAACGCGACCAGCTTGCCCAGGCCCCAGGTGCCGGCCAGCGAGGCGGCCTCGTGCGAGATGCCTTCCATCATGCAACCGTCGCCCATGAACACCCAGGTGCGGTGATCGACGATCTGGTGCTCGGGGCGGTTGTAGCGCTGCGCCAGCAGCTTCTCGGCCAGCGCGAAACCGACCGCGTTGGCGAAGCCCTGGCCGAGCGGACCGGTGGTGGTCTCCACGCCCGGGGTTTCGCTGCGCTCGGGGTGGCCGGCGGTCCTGCTGTGCAACTGGCGGAAACGCTTCAGCTCGGCCAGCGGCAGCTCGTAGCCGGACAGGTGCAGCAGCGCGTACTGCAGCATCGAACCGTGGCCGTTGGAGAGCACGAAGCGGTCGCGGTTGAACCACTGCGGATTGTTCGGATTGTGGCTGAGGAAATCGTTCCACAGCACTTCGGCGATGTCGGCCATGCCCATCGGCATGCCGGGATGGCCGGACTTGGCAGCCTCGACCGCGTCGGCGGCGAGGAAACGGATCGCGTTGGCGAGCTGGCGGCGGGTAGGCGTCGTCATGAGGGTTCTGTTGGAAGCGGGCGCGGGGCGTCGGGTTCGCCATTGTCCCACAGGCGCGGGACTCGGGACTCGGGACTCGCAACAGGCTGGCGGCCACGGATCCCGATCGCCTATCGCATTAACCACATACCCCAAACGGTCACGGATAGCGCTTCACGAGTCCCGAGTCACGAGTCCCGCCCACCTTCCTCGCCCTTCGCCACCAACGTGGTCAACGCCAGATCGCCGGTCACGTTCAGCGCCGTGCGGCACATGTCCAGGAAATGGTTGACGCCCAGGATCATGCCGATGCCGACCGGGTCCACCCCGACCATCGCGCAGATCAGCGCCACCACCGGCAGCGAGCCGGACGGCACGCCGGCGGTGCCGATGCCGCCGAGGATGCACACCAGCATCACCATGAACTGCTGCGCGATGCTCAGTTCCACGCCGAAGAACTGGGCGAGGAAGATCACGGTGACGCCTTCGAACAGCGCGGTGCCGTTCTGGTTGGCGGTGGCGCCGACCGTCAGCACGAAGCGCGAGACCTTGTTCGGCAGGCCCATCTCGTCGGCCACGCGCAGCGCGGTGGGCAAGGTGGCGTTGCTGGAGGCGGTGGAGAACGCCATCACCGTGGCCTCACGGGTGGCGCGGAAGAACCACAGCGGCGAGCGCCCGGCGAAGCGCACCGCCAGCCCGTAGGTCACCACCATGTGCAGGCCCAGCGCCAGCACCACCACGCCGACGTAGGCGCCGAGCCGGACCAGCAGTTCGAAGCCGAACAGCGCGGCCAGGTTGAACATGAAACAGGCCACCGCGTACGGCGCCAGGCGGATCACCAGCCCGATCAGGGTCATCGAGATCTCGAAGATGCCCTCGATGCCGCGCCGCAGCGTGGCCACCTTGGCCTCGTCGCTGAGCACCATGCCCACGCCGAACATCACCGCGAAGAACATCAGCGACAGGATCGCGCCGTTGCTGGAGGCGGCGGCGACCACATTGTCGGGCACGATCGACAACAGCATGTCCATGCCGCGCGGCTGCTGCTTGCTCTGGTCGACGATCTGCGCGGTGCGCTCCACGTTCTGCTGCAACAGCTGCTGCGCCAGTTCGCGGTCCACGCCCATGCCCGGCTTGAGCAGGTTGACCAGGACCAGGCCGAGCAGCACCGCGATGCCGGACAGCACCACCGTATAGCCCAGCGTCTTCCAGCCGATCCGGCCCAGCGCGCGGATGTCGCCCATCTCGGAAATGCCCATCACCAGCGCCGAGAACAGCAGCGGCACGATCAGCATGAAGATCAGATTGAGGAACAGCTTGGACAACGGCGTGGTCAGGTACTTGGTCAGCGCCTGCACCCAGGCCGCATCGCCGCCCACGCTCAGGTGCACGGCCAGGCCGAACACCAGCCCGAAGACGAAGCCGATCGCCATCTTCCAATGCAACGGCATGCCGGTCTTGGCCTTCACGGGGGTGTCGGTCATGGCGTGCGCCTTGCGAGGGGAAACGGCGAGCTTAACAAACCCCTACCGGCGGGCCGCAAGCCCGCATCGCCCGGCGAGTGACCTGCAGGCGTCGCCAATCAGGGCCGCGACGACGTCCTCACGCGTCGCGCGGATACAGCGGCGGCAGGTCGTCGCTCGCCTTCTTGCGTTGCACGCCACCGCGCCAGTGCGGCCCGGCCCAGAACGCGGCGCGCAGCGCGGCACGCGCGCCGGGCACGTCGCCTTCGCCGCCCCAGCGTGCGCGCTGCAGGCGCAGCACCGCCTCGCGTTGCGCCGGGTCGTCCAGGCGGGTCAGCAGCCCGTCGAGGTCGGCGACGCCGGCCTGCGCGCACAGGATCGCGGCGACCTCGTCCAGGCCGCCGCCGTCCAGCGCCTTGCGCAGGTCGGGCAGGCCGTAGCGCGCGCGCGGCGCAGCCGGTGCCGAGGCTGGAACGGGGTACGCGGCCGTCGGCACATGCGAACCGCGGCCGCGGCGCCAGGCCCAGACCAGCGTGGCGAGCCACAACAGTGCGAACAGCGCGGCGAGCGCCATCCATAGCGGCACCGAACCGAGCCATCCGGGCACCGCGTGGGTCGACGTCGCCGCATTGCCGGCCGGGGCCGCCGCATCCACGCTCGGCACCGGCGCGCTGGCCGGGGCCGCGGGCGCGGCGGGCACGCCGCGTCCGGGCAGCACCTGCAGGGTCAGATCGGGCAACGTGGCCTCACGCGCGGTGCCGGTGGCCACGTCCCACCACGGCACGCGCAGCCCGCTGACCCGCAACGGCCCCGCGGTTTGCGGC
Organism: Xanthomonas hyacinthi; assembly: GCF_009769165.1. Taxonomy (NCBI): domain Bacteria; kingdom Pseudomonadati; phylum Pseudomonadota; class Gammaproteobacteria; order Lysobacterales; family Lysobacteraceae; genus Xanthomonas; species Xanthomonas hyacinthi. The sequence goes on along the minus strand of NZ_CP043476.1, from coordinate 3,116,036 downwards.
ACGATCGAGTAGCGCCGGGTGATCTTCAGTTGCGGGCTGCCATCGACGAACGTCTCGTCGAACTGCGGCGGCTCGGCGAATACCTGCGCGCCATCGACGCTCGGCGTCGGCAGCTCCGGGAACTGCGCCTGGGTGGCGCCGCGCGCGCTGGCCTCGACCACGATGTCGGCCGCCTCGCCCACCGCCGCGCGCTGCGGCGTGGCGGTGTAGCGCAGCCGCAGGTCGTGCAGCGGCAGCCACGGCTGCGGCGCATTGGCCGGTTGCGCGCGCACCTGCAGGGTCTGCGCCGCGCTGCGCGCGCTGAGGTCGCCGCCGCGGCCGAAATAATCGTCGAAGAAGCCGCTGGGGCCGCGCCCGCGAAAGCGCGCGCCGGGCAGGGTCAACGGCCCGCTGCGCTCGGGCACCAGTAGGAAACGGCGCTCGACGATGGTGAACATGCGCCCGTCGATCTCGCGCCGGCTCTGGATGTCGTCGCCGATGCGCTGCAGCGCGGCGCCGGCCGGCGGATCCAGGTCCAGTTCGCCCGAACTCAACGACACGCCCAGGTACAGCCGCACCACCACGCCGACGCTCTGCTGCACGTACGGCTGCGCGTCGTCGGCCACGGTCTGCACCAATACGTCGGCATTGCCGAGTTGCGCCGGATCGCCGGCGCGGGTGCTGCCGGCCGGCGCCGCGGCGGCCGCGGCGACCTGCAGCCGCAGCGGCGCGGTGCGCTCGTTGCCCACGTGCAGCGACGGGATTTCCAGCGTGCCGGTGGCGCGCGGGGTCAGCGCCACGCCGAACAGCGACTTGGCCGCGACCTGGCCGTTGACCATCTGCATCTGCCGGCTGTTGACCGCGTCGCTGAGCGCGAACTGCGCGCGCAGCGGCGCGTACTCCGGCGCCGCCAGGCCCTGGTCGGTCTCGATGTTGAGGGTGACGCTCTCGCCGGCGCCGATGCTGTCGCGGTCCAGCCAGGCGCGGGTGGCGGCCGACGCCGGCAGCGCCAGCGCGGCCAGCAGCGCCAGCGTTGCCCACCGCGCCAGCCTTGCCGACCGCATCTGCGCGGCGCACCCGCATCCGCGCCAGCGGCGTTGCTTGCGTTCGATCATGGTCCTTCCCGCTGCCTGCGTTCGTGTTCGAGCTTGAATTTGGCGCGCAGCAGGTTGCCCGGATCGTCCGGCACGCGCCGCAGCCAGGCCTCCACCGCCTGCCGCTGCTCGCGCTGCTGCGGAGTTTCCGCGGCAGCGGCGGCGGCGCGTGCGGCCGCCTGCTTGCCCGCCGTGCCCTGCTGCGCCATCGCCTGCTGCATCTGCTGGCGCTGCGCCGCGTCGGCCTGCTGCTGCGCCTGCGCATCGCCCGGCTTCGGTGGCCCTGGCGGCGACGCATCCTTCTCCTTGGACCCCGCCTGCGACTGCGCATTCTTCTGGCCCGGCTGGCCTTGCGCATCCGCCGGCGCCGGCGCCTTGGCCTGGGCCGGGTCCTGGCCCTTGGGCCCGCCGCCGGCGCCCGGCTGCGACTGGCCCTTCTGGTTCTGCTGCGCTTGGTCCTTGCCCTGCTGTCCCGGCTTGTTCTGCGCGGAGTCGTTCTGCCCGGACTGGCGCTTGCGCGCGGCATCGACCGCGGCGCGGTTGGCGCGCGCATCGGCCATCTGCGGATGCTGTCGCAACGCCTTGTCGTAGGCGTCGATCGCCTCGTCGTAGCGGCCCTGGCGGGCCAGCGCATTGCCCAGGTTGTACCAGCCCTGGTCGCTGTCGATGCCTTCGAACTGGTGCTGCGCGGCGGCGAAATCGCCCTTGCGGTAGGCCTGCACGCCCGCGTCCAGACGCTGCTGGCGCACCTGGTCGGGACGCCGCCACCAATCGCCGCCGACCGCCTCGGCGGCCGCCGCATGCGCCGGCAGCGGCATCGCCAACGGCAGCAGCAACAGCAGCAGCACGGCGCCGCCAGCGCGGCGGCGGAACGCGGACAGGGCCAGCAGCAACAGCGGCGGCAGCAGCCAGTAGCCCTGATCCAGCCAGACCCGGCCGCTGTGCTCGCCGGCGGCCGTCGCGTCCTGCTGCTGCGCCGGTTGCAGCACGCCCAACTCGCGCAGATCGGCATCGGTGGGCGCCAGCGTGGCATAGCGGCCGCTGCCGGCGGCGGCCAGCGCGCGCAGCGACGCCGCATCCAGCTGCGCGTGGCCGACCCCGCCCTGGCCATCGCGATAGGCCGCGCCCTGCGCGCTTCCCAGTCCCAGCACCGACACCCGGTAGCCCTGCCCGGCCGCGCGCGCCGCGGCCTGCCGCGCTGGCGCATCGGCCTGGTCGCTGAGCAGCAGGATGTCACCGCGGGTGAACCCGGCCTGGCGCAGCAGCTGTGCCGCCCAATCGATGGCCAGATCGGTACGCTGTCCAGGCGCCGGCATCACCTGCGGCGACAGCGCGTCCAGGAACAAGGCGACGTTGGCCGCGTCATCGGTCAACGGCGCGACGGTATAGGGTTCGCCGGCGTAGGCCAGCAGCGCCACTTCGCCGCCGGCGCGCTCGCGCAGCAGCGTCGCCAGCTTGGCCCGCGCCTGCAGCAGCCGCGACGGCGGCAGGTCGCCGGCCTCGATCCGCGGCGACAGGTCCAGCGCGATCACCAGCGGCGTGCGCGACTGCCACAGCGGCTGCTGTTCCTGGCGCCAGCTCGGCCCGGCCAGCGCCACGACCGCCAGCAGGTAGCCGAGCGCGGCCAGCCACAACCCGGACAGCGATTGCCGCCCATCCTCCTTCGCCAGCAGATGCGGCAGCAGGTGCGCGTCCACCGCGTGCCGCCACACGTTGCGGCGCCGGCGCCGGCGCAGCCAGCTCCAGCCCAGCAACGGCAGCAACGCCAACGCCCACAGCCACTGCGGACGCAGCAGATGCAACGTCTCCAGGAAACCGAGCACCGCGTTCATTGCCGCCTCCAAGGCCACACGAAGGCGATCAGTCCCAGCAGCAGCGCCGCGCCCAGCGGCCACGCATAGCGCTCGATCCGCGGACGCACCGCCGGACCGGCCGAACGCACCGGTTCCAGGCGCTCCAGCTCGGCATAGATCGAGACCAACTGGTCGGTGTCGCGGGCGCGGAAGAAACGCCCGCCGGTGTCCTGCGCGATCTTGCGCAAGGTGTCCTCGTCGACCTGGTCGTCGCCGCCGCCACCGGGCATCGGCAAGCCGAACAGCGAATAGCCGCCGGTGCCGCCGAAGGCGATGGTGTAGACGCGCACCTGCTCGGCCTTGGCCAGTTCCGCGGCCTTGGCCGGTTCCAGCACGCCGGCGGTGTTGACCCCATCGGTGAGCACGATCAGCACCCGGTCGCCCTGCGGCTGCTCGCGCAGGCGCTTGACCGACAGCGCGATCGCGTCGCCGAGCGCGGTCTCGCGCCCGGCCAGGCCGACCACGCTGTCGCGCAGCTGGTCGCGCACCGTCGCCAGGTCGGCGGTCAGCGGGGTCAGCGCATACGCCTGCTGGCCGAACACCAGCAGGCCGATGCGGTCGCCGTCGCGGCGGTCGAGGAAGTCGGCCAGCACCGCCTTGGCCGCGGTCAAGCGGCCCACCACGCGCCCGCCCAGGGTCATGTCCGGCTCGCTCATGCTGCCGGACAGGTCCACCGCCAGCATCAGCTGCCGTGCCTGCTGCGGCGGCGAGATCGGCTCGCCCAGCTGCAGCGGCCGCGCCGCCGCACCGCACAGGCAGAACCAGGCCAGCCAGGTCAGCCACAGGCCGACCCGCCACAGGCCACCGCGCGCCGGCGCTGCGGCCACCGCCTGCAGCTGCGCGGCATACGGCACGCGCAGGGCCGGCGCGCTGCCGCGCTGCGCCGGCAGCAGCCGCCCCGCCAGCAGCGGCAACGGCGTCGCCAGCCACATCCACGGCCAGGCGAAGCCGGCGAGCAGGTCGCTGAGGCTTTGCCAGTGCTGCGAGAGCATGCTCATCGCGATCATCCCCGGCGCCCGTCCATCAGCTCGAGGAAGCGGCGCCGCGCCAGCGGCAGCAAGGCTTGCAGCTGCGCATGGTCCAGTTCGCGCCGATAGCCGCCGTCGAGCAGCACCCGGCCCGGACCGACGGAGAACTCCTGGCGCTTGCCGCCGTCGAGGAAGTGCAGCCATGGCTCGCCCTGCAACGCGGCGGCGGCCGGGTCGCGGCGCCGCGCCGCGCGGCGCAGCAGCTCCGACACCGCGGCCACCTGCGCGGGCGCAGCGCCGCGGCCGAGCGCGGCATCGAACTGGCGCTGCCAACGGCGCCGCCGTGCGCGCCGCCAGGCCCACAGGCCGAGCGCGATGCCCAGCGCCAGCAGCAGCGCCGCGCCCAGCAGCCACCAGCCCGGCGCCGGCGGCCACCACGGCGGCGCCGGCGGCAGATGCACGTCGCGCAGCGGCAGTTGTTGCGGCGTCATCGCGGCGCGCTCCCGCCCGGCGCCGGCAGCAGCCAGGATTCGCTGCTCGCATCGCTGCGCAGCACGCGCACCTGCACGCCGCGGCCGGGCAGTTCGGCCGCCAGGGCCTCCAGCGGCGCGACGAACTGTTCATGCCAGCGCTGCTGCGCGCCGGCCGCCTGCAGGTCGATGTCCACCCGGCGGCCGCCGGCCCAGAACGGCAGCGCCGCGCGCGGCGGCTGCAGTTCCAGCGCGTCGGCCAGCAACAGCAGGACCACGTCGTTGTGCAGCGCCAGCCCGGCCCAGCGCGTCGCCGGAATCGCGTGCGCGCTGGCCGGGTCGGCAAGCACCACCAGCCGCGAGCCGGGCCGCAGCAGCTTGGCCGCGTGCTCCAGCGCCACGCCGAGGCCGGCATCGTCCTGCGGCGGCTGCGCATACCAGCGCGCCAGCGCGTCGAGCACGCGCAACGCGCCGCGCGGTCCGGCCGCCGGCGGTACCGGCGCCTCGCTGCGGCTGCCGCGCAAGGCGGCGAGGCGATCGCCCTGGCGCTGCGCGGTCCACGCCGCCACCGCACCGGCACGCGCGGCCTGCACCGACTTGAAACGCACGCGGGTGCCGAAATACAGCGTCGGCGCGGTATCGGCCACGATCAGGCTGAGCCGCTCGCGCTCGGCCTGGAACAGCTTGGTATGGGTGCGCCCGCTGCGCGCGGTGAGCCGCCAGTCGATATGGCGCACGTCGTCGCCGGCCACGTATTCGCGCGACTCGGCGTATTCCATGCCGCGCCCGCGCAATGCCGCCGGCGCGCTGCCGCTGAGGCCGTGACGTCCGCGCCGCGGCGGCGGCACCCGCGCCACGCTCGCGCGCAGCGCCACCAGCTCGGCCAGGGTCGGGCGCACGCCGTCGCCGCCGCTCGCGGCGTCGGCGCGTGGCGTCGGCGGAGGCATCGCCTGTACCGCCATCGTCGCTTACCTCGCCTGCGGCACGCTGCCGCAGGCTGGCCGCACAGCGGCGCGACACGCCGGCGTGCTGCGGCGCTGCGGCCGCCCGGATTGGCGCTGCCGCTCGCTCAAGGCGGCGGCACCTTGTCCAGCAGCGCGGCGACCAGACGATCGCCATCCCAGCCCTCGGCCGTGGCTTCGTAGCTGGGCAGCACGCGATGGCGCAGCACGTCCGGCGCGACCGCGCGCACGTCGTCCGGGGTCACGAAGTCGCGCCCGGCCAGCCAGGCACGTGCGCGCGCGCAGCGCTCCAGCGCGATCGAGCCGCGCGGGCTGGCGCCCCAGGCGATGCGCCGCGCCAGCGCCGGGTCGTAGCCGCTGGCGTCGCGCGAGGCCAGCACCAGTTCGATCAGGTAGCGCTCCAGCGGCGGCGCCATGTGCAGCGACAGCAGCGCACGCCGCGCGGCGAACACGTCCTCCAGCGGCAGGCGCGGTGGCGCGGCCTCGCCGTGGTCCAGGGTCTCGCGCGCACGCTCGCGCGCCAGGCGCAGGATCTCGGCCTCGGCGGCCGCCTCCGGATAGCCGATCCGCACGTGCATCAGGAAGCGGTCCAGCTGCGCTTCCGGCAGCGGGAAGGTGCCTTCCTGCTCGATCGGGTTCTGCGTCGCCATCACCAGGAACAGCTTCGGCAGCGCATAGGTATGCCGGCCGACCGTGACCTGGCGCTCGCCCATGGCTTCCAGCAACGCCGACTGCACCTTGGCCGGCGCGCGGTTGATCTCGTCGGCGAGCAGGATCGGATGGAAGATCGGCCCGGGCAGGAACTCGAAGCGGCTTTCCTGCGGCCGCCACACCTCGGTGCCGGTCAAATCGGCCGGCAACAGGTCCGGGGTGAACTGGACACGGGCGAAATCCGCTTCCAGCCGCGACGCCAGCGCGCGGATCGCGGTGGTCTTGGCCAGGCCGGGGGCGCCTTCGACCAGCAGGTGGCCATCGGCGAGCAGCGCGATCAGCAGGCGTTCCACCAGCGCGGACTGGCCGACGATGGTTTCCGACAGGCCGTCGCGCAGGGCCAGGAAGGCCGCGTGCAGGCGCTGCTGCTCGGACGCGGCGGGATGAAGGTCGAAGCTCGAGGGCGTGGTGTTCATGCGCCGAGTTTGACCCATCGGCGATGAAATGGTTCTGCGCGCCGCGCGCCAGGTGTCAGGAAATTCAGATTGTCGTCAGCGGCGCCCCGACCTAGGGCGTGTCATCCATTCCCGTGTGGGCCGGGGTGCCGTGTGCGGCGCCCAGCCTGCCACGCCGCCACGCACCACCACCTGGGCGCCGGACACGGCAACCTGGCCTCCGGTGGGCATCGGCCAGCGGCCGGGCAGGTTCGAGCAGATGGCGTGCTGCAACAGTCCGGCCGAGAAGCCACGGCGACCGTGCATCCGCAGCGACGCGTAGATCGCCGGTTCCCGGCCACGCCGGTCTCGCCGTTTCCGCTAGCCGGCGAAAAAATGCTCGTAGCCGCGCCGCGGCGGTTGCCAGGGCTGGCCGTGCGCATCGCGCACGACGATGCCGCCACCGGCGACGATGCGACCGATCGGCGTGGCTTCCTCGCCGATCGCCTGCAACGCCTGCACGATGGCCGCGCGCTGCGCCGGCGCGGCGGTGAAGCACAGTTCGTAGTCGTCGCCGCCGCCCAGTTGCCAGGCGTGCACCTGTGCGGCGCTCGCCTGTGCCGGCGCGGCGGCGGCCGGCAGCGCAGCCAGCCACAGTTCGGCGCCGACGCCGCTGCGCACGCAGATGTGCTCCAGGTCGGCCAGCAGGCCGTCGGAGATGTCCACGCAGGCGTGCGCCAGCCCGCGCAGGCGCAGCCCGGCCTGCACCCGCGGTATCGGCCGCAGCAGGCGCTGGCGCAGATGCTCGTGGATCGGATCGGCGACGACACGGGCCACGTCCAGGCGCCCGGCCTGCCACAGCGCCAGCGCCGCGGCGGCCTCGCCCGGACGGCCGCTGACCCAGATCTCGTCGCCCGGCTGCGCGCCGTCGCGGCGCAGCGCGGTGCCGGGCGCCACGCTGCCGATCGCGGTGACCGACAGTGACAGCGGCCCGCGCGTGGTGTCGCCGCCGGCCAGCACGATGGCGTGCGCGTCGGCCAGCGCGAAGAAGCCGTCGGCGAAGGCGTCGACCCAGCCCGCATCCTCGTGCGGCAACGACAGCGACAGCGTGCACCAGCGCGGCTGCGCGCCCATCGCGGCGAGGTCGGACAGGTTCACCGCCAGGGTCTTCCAGCCCACGTCGGCAGGCGCTGTCTCAAGCGGAAAGTGCACGCCGGCATTGAGCGTATCGGTGGTGATCGCCAGCTGCTCGCCCGGCGGCGGCTGCAGCAGCGCCGCATCGTCGCCGATGCCCAGCGGTACGTCCGCGTGCGTCCCGATCCGGGCACGCAGGCGATCGATCAGATCGAATTCGGGCATTGGGGGGGCCGGGAATGGGGAATCGAGAAAGGGGAATGGTAAGAGCGAGGGCAACAGCCGGGGCGTCAACGCTCGCAGGGGCATTCGCCGCGGCTGTAGCTTCTAGCTTCTAGCTCTTGCCATTCCCCATTCCCTGCTCCCCATTCCCAGCCTTTCAGCCACCCGACTCGACCGTGCGCCACTCCAGCGCGGCGCGATCGAGCACGCCGTTGACGTAGGTGTGGCCGTGTTCGGAGCCGAAGCGCTTGGCGGTCTCGATGGCTTCGTTGATCACCACGCGGTACGGCACGTCGTGGCGGTGCAGCAGTTCGTAGGCGGCCAGGCGCAGTACCGCGCGCTCGATCGCGTCCACTTCCTCGACCGTGCGGTCCAGGTAGCCGACCAGCGCCGCGTCCAGTTCGGCGCGGTGCTTGAGCACGCCTTCGACCAGGTTCTCGAAATAGACCAGGTCGGCGAGCTCGTGCGCCTGCTCGTGCGCGAACTGCGCGATCACGTGCGGTGCGGTGCCACCGGCGATCTGCCAGGCATAGATCGCCTGCAGCGCACGCCGGCGCGCGCGCGAACGCAGCACCGGATCGACGCCGTCGCGGCGGATGTGCCTGTGGCCAGCGGACTTGTTCATGGCAGCAGCTCCAGCAGATTGACCATTTCCAGCGCGGTCAGCGCTGCTTCCTCGCCCTTGTTGCCATGGCTGCCGCCGGCGCGCGCCTCGGCGTCCTCGACCTGCTCCACCGCCAGCACGCCGTTGAGCACCGGGATGCGGAAGTCCAGCGACACCCGCAGCAGGCCTGCGGCGCAGCCATCGGCCACGTGTTCGTAATGGCGGGTGTCGCCGCGGATCACGCAGCCCAGCGCGATGATCGCCACGTGCCGGCCGGCGGCGGCCAGGCGCGCGGCGGCCAGCGGCAGTTCCCAGGCGCCGGGCACGCGGATCACGTCCACCACCTCGTCGGCGATGCCGTTGCCGGACAGGCTCGCGCGCGCGCCGGCGACCAGCACGTCGGTGATGCGCGCGTTCCAGCGGCTGGCGATGATCGCGAAACGGGCCGCGGCAGGAGCACGGAGGTCGCCTTCGTAGTGGGTCATGGCGGTGGCGGGTTCAGGGGGTGGGAGAGTTTAGCAGGCGGCGTGTTGGGGACTCGGGACTCGCAAGAGCTTAAGACGCCGATCGCCGAGCAGCGCACGCGAGTCAGCCTTTTCCGAATCCCGCTCGCTCTTCGACAGCCGCAGGCTGGCCATCCCGAATCGCGAATCCCGGCTCCAACTCCACATGCTCCACCACTTCCAGCCCGAACCCGGCCAGGCCGATCTGGCGGCGCGGGGTGCCCAGCACGCGCAGCTTGCCCAGGCCCAGGTCGGCCAGGATCTGGCTGCCGGCGCCGTTGCGCCGCCACTGCCCCACGTCCTTGCTGTTGGCGGCCACGTCCGGCTGCTTGCGCAGCCGCGCCAGCAGCGCCTGGCTGTCGCGCGGCGCCGACAGCACCACCATGACCCCGTTGTCGGCCGCGGCGATCGCGCGCAGCGCGTCGCTGGCGGCCACGCCGAAATCGTCGCGGCGCCAGTGCAGCAGGTCGGCCAGCGGGTTCTCCACCTGCACCCGCACCAGGGTCGGCGTGGCCGCGTCCGGGATGCCGCGGACCAGCGCGAAATGCAGGTCGTGGGCGATGCGGTCGCGGTAGGTGACCAGGGTGAAGCCGCCGAATTCGGTCTCGATGCTGCGCTCGTCGATGCGCTCGACGGTGTGCTCGGTGGCCAGGCGGTAGGCGATCAGGTCGGCGATCGAGCCCATCTTCAGCCCATGCAGGCGCGCGAATTCCTCCAGCTGCGGGCGCCGCGCCATGCTGCCGTCGGGATTGAGCACCTCCACCAGCACCCCGGCCGGCTCCAGCCCGGCCAGCAGTGGCAGGTCGCCGGCGGCCTCGGTGTGGCCGGCGCGGGTCAGCACGCCGCCGGGCTGGGCGATCAGCGGGAAGATGTGGCCGGGCTGGCTCAGGTCGTGCGGCTTGGCGTCCGGCTTGACCGCGGTACGCACGGTATGCGCGCGGTCGTAGGCGGAGATGCCGGTGGTGACGCCCTCGGCGGCCTCGATGCTGACGGTGAAGTTGGTGTGGAACTGCGCGGTGTTGTGCTGGACCATCGGCGCCAGCCCGAGTTGCGTGCAACGCTCGCGGGTCAGCGACAGGCACACCAGGCCGCGCGCATGGGTGACCATGAAATTGATGTCCGAGGGCTTGACCAGCTCGGCGGCCATGATCAGGTCGCCCTCGTTCTCGCGGTCCTCGTCGTCGACGATGACCACCATGCGGCCGGCGCGGATTTCCTCCAGCAGCTCGGGGACGGGGGTGAAGTTCAGGCCAGGGGTGGTGGATGGCGACATGAAGGGACTCGCAGAAGACGGAGGGCGCCGCGCGCGGCGGCGATGACGGCGTGCCTCGGGCGCGGCGGACTCAGTCCTGGCGGCCGTGCAGCAGGCGTTCGACGTAGCGCGCGACCAGGTCGATCTCCAGGTTCACCGCCGCACCGACCGCGGTGCGCGCGAACGCGGTGTGCGCCACCGTGTGCGGGATCAGCGCCACCTCGAAGCCGGCAGCGTCGACGGCGTTGACGGTCAGGCTGACCCCGTCCACGCAGATCGAGCCTTTCTTGGCGATGTAGCGCAGCAGCGCCGGCGGCGCGGCGAAGCGCCAGCGCTGCGCGCGCGCGTCGTCGTGGATCGACAGCACCGTGCCGAGGCCATCGACATGGCCGCTGACCAGATGCCCGCCGAGCCGGTCGCTGGGGCGCATCGCCCGCTCCAGGTTCAGCGCCGCGCCTTCGGCGAGCGCGCCGAGCGTGGTCAGGGCCAGGGTTTCGGTGGATGCGTCGGCCTGGAACGCGGCCGCGTCGAAGGCGACGACGGTCAGGCACACGCCGTTGACCGCGATGCTCTCGCCGAGCCGCACGTCGGCGAACGGCAGGCTGCCGGTGGCGAAGCTGAAGCGGATATCGCCGCCCTGCGGCTGGCGCGCGGCCAGGCGGCCAACGCCTTCGATGATGCCGGTGAACATAAACGTTTCTCGCAAAAATGGTGAGCGAAAAACGCCACAAGGCAAACAGGCGCGCGCGCAGCCGCGAGGCTGCGCGAAGGCCGTCTTCTTTCATCCGGACTATACCGTCGGCTCCGGCATCGCACCGGATCTGCTGACCTTGCGCATCCGAATCCGCACCTGCGTGCCGGTTCCGACTACCCAAGCGCTCGCGGGCTCGCACGCTCGCGCATGCATACCGCCGGTGGGGAATCGCACCCCGCCCTGAAGACGTTCGTGGTTGCCGGCGAACCGGCGTGCGCATTCTAGCAGGGCGCGGCACGGCACCCGCTGCGGCCGGGCGCGCCACCGGTGGGACGTAGCGTCGCGGCGAAGGCGGCAACCTTGCGCCGTGGCGGCAGCGCGTGGCCGCCTGCTGCGGCTACGCGGCGTCCGCCGCGGCCGGGCGCAGCAGCAGGCGCAGGTCGTCGCCGACCTGGCGCGTCTCCAGCAATTGCAGCGGCACCCGCTGCGCCATCGTGTCGATGCCCAGCCCGGCCAGCAGCGGGCGCCCGCCATCGCCGAGCAGCAACGGCGCCAGGTAGACCAGTAGTTCGTCGACCAGGCCGGCGCGCAGCAGCGCGCCGCTCAGGGTCGCGCCGGCCTCGACCTGCACCTCGTTGATGCCGCGCGCGGCCAGCAGGCGCAGTACCTCCTCCAGGTCGAAGCGGCCCGCCTGCAATGCGACTGCAGCGAACTCGACCCCCGGCAGCGATGGCGGCGCCACGCCCGGCGCGTGCAGGTACAGGGTCGGCGCCGCGCCATCGCGCACCTTCGCCTGCTGCAGCGTGCGCAGCTGCGCGTCGAGCACCACGCGCAGCGGCGCCACGACCTCGGCGGCGGCGTCCAGGCGCACGCTCAGCGATGGATCGTCGGCCAGCACGGTGCCGGCGCCGCTGAGGATGGCCCCGGCGCGCGCGCGCCAGCGCTGCACGTCCTGGCGCGCGGCCGCACCGGTGATCCACTTCGATTCGCCGCTGGCCAGCGCGGTGCGCCCGTCCAGGCTGGCGCCGAGCTTGACCCGCAGCCACGGCCGGCCGCGCTCCACCCGCGCCAGGAAGCCGCGGTTCAGCGCCCGCGCCTGCGCCTGCATCAGCCCCGAGCCGACCGCGATGCCGGCCTCGCGCAGCAGCGCGAAGCCGCCGCCGTTGACCTGTGGAAACGGGTCGGCCATCGCCGCCACCACCCGCGCCACCCCGGCCTCGATCAGCGCCAGCGCGCACGGCGGGGTGCGCCCATAGTGCGCGCACGGCTCCAGGGTCACGTAGGCGCTGGCGCCGCGCGCGCGCGCGCCGGCGGCGCGCAGCGCGAACACCTCCGCATGCGGGCCGCCGGCACGCTGGTGGAAGCCCTCGCCCACCACCTCGCCGTCGCGCACGATCACGCAGCCGACCATCGGATTGGGACGCGTGGTGTAGGCCCCGCGCTCGGCCAGGCGCAGCGCCTGCGCCATGTGCCGATGGTCGTCGGCGGAGAAATCGCTCATGACGTCCGCGCTCATGCGGTCTGCGCCCGTGCCGCCAGCGCGCCGGCGTCGATGCGCATCACCGTCACCTGCAGCGGCCCCAGCGGCAGCTGCACATGCGGTTGCCAACCCAGGCCCTGGTAGTACGGCACCAGCCGCGGTTCGCAATACAGATACAGATACCCCACCTGCAGCCGCGCCGCGGCCTGCACGCAATGCGCGACCAGTTGCGCGCCGACGCCGCCGCTGCGCGCCTGCGGGCGCACGTACAGCGTCGCCAGCCACGGCGAGAACTGGCGGATGCGCGCATCGTCGTTCTGCAGCAGGCTGACCGAACCGAGCCAGTCGTCGCCATCCAGCGCGATCCAGCTGGTCGGGATGCGGCTGTCGCAGCGATGGCTGCGCAGGTCGGCCTCGGCCTCGACCGCGCTCCACTCCGGCAGCAGTTCGCCGAAGGCCTGCAGGTGTTCGCGGGCCAGCGCCGGGATGTGCTGCGGCGCCTCGGCCAGGCAGACGATACGCATGCGGCGCTCAGCGCTTGCCGGACTTGTCGGCCGGCTTGTCGGCGCGGACCAGCTCCAGCAGCGGCAACTGCTCGCTGCCCACCGGCAGCTCGCGCTCGAGCTTCTCGATCTCCTCGCGGAAATCGGCCACGTCCTGGAAGCTGCGGTACACCGAGGCGAAGCGCACGTAGCCGACATGGTCGAGCTTGCGCAGCTCGGCCATCACGTATTCGCCGACCCGGATCGACGGCAGTTCGCGCTCGCCGGACATGCGCAGCTGGTGCACCACCGCGCGCACCGCCGCCTCGATCTGCTCCTCGGCCACCGGCCGCTTCTGCAGCGCGCGATCGAAACTGGTGCGCAGCTTGCGCGCATCGAAGGCCTCGCGGCCGCCGTCGCTCTTGATCACCGTCGGCAGCTTCAGCTCGATCGTCTCCAGCGTGCTGAACCGCTCGCCGCAGGCCTCGCACTCGCGGCGGCGACGGATCGTCGCGCCGTCCTCGGACACCCGCGAATCGATCACGCGGGTGTCGGTGTGCTGGCAGAAGGGGCAATGCATTCAGAGCGCCGGGAATAGGGAAACGGGAATGGGGAATGGGAACGTCAACAGCGCCAGCTTAGCGCTTCTGACCATTCCCGATTCACCATTCCCCATTCCCGTTTCAGCCATACACCGGATACTTCCTGCACTGCGCGGTCGCCGCCTCGCGCACGCGGGCGATGACCGCGGCGTCGGCGGGGGCGTCGAGCACGTCGGCGATCCAGTGGGCCAGGTCGATGCTGTCCTGCTCCAGGTAGCCGCGGGTGGTGATGGCCGGGGTGCCCAGGCGCAGGCCGGAGGTCACGAATGGCGAACGCGGGTCGTTGGGCACCGCGTTCTTGTTGACCGTGATGTGGGCCTTGCCCAGCGCCGCTTCCGCGTCCTTGCCGGACACGTCCTTGCCGATCATGTCGACCAGCATCAGGTGGTTCTCGGTGCCGCCGGAGACGATCTTGTAGCCGCGCGCGATCAGGGTCCTGGCCATCGCCTGCGCGTTCTTCACCACCTGCTGCTGGTAGTCCTTGAACTGCGGCTCCAGCGCTTCCTTGAACGCCACCGCCTTGGCCGCGATCACGTGCATCAGCGGACCGCCCTGGATGCCCGGGAACACGATCGACTGCAGCTTCTTGACCAGCTCCTCGCTGGCGCCCTTGGCCAGGATGATGCCGCCGCGCGGACCGCGCAGGGTCTTGTGGGTGGTCGAGGTGACCACGTGCGCGTGCGCCAGCGGGCTCGGATACACGCCGGCGGCGACCAGCCCGGCCACGTGCGCCATGTCCACGAACAGCACCGCGCCGACCTGGTCGGCGATGGCGCGGAAGCGCGCCCAGTCGATCTTCTGCGAATACGCCGAGAACCCGGCCACGACCATCTTCGGCTTGTGCTCCAGCGCCAGCCGCTCGACCTCGTCGTAGTCGATCAGGCCGTGCTCGTTGACGCCGTACTGCACCGCGTTGAACAGCTTGCCGGAGACGTTGACCTTGGCGCCGTGGGTCAGGTGGCCGCCGTGGGCCAGCGACATGCCCAGGATGGTGTCGCCGGGCTGCAGCAGCGCCAGGTACACCGCCTGATTGGCCTGCGAACCCGAGTGCGGCTGCACGTTCGCGTACATGTCGTCGTAAGGCGGGGCACCGAACAGCTGCTTGACCCGGTCGATCGCCAGCTGCTCGGCGATGTCGACGAATTCGCAGCCGCCGTAGTAGCGCTTGCCCGGGTAGCCCTCGGCGTACTTGTTGGTCAGCTGGCTGCCCTGGGCTTCCATCACCAGGGGGCTGCAGTAGTTCTCGCTGGCGATCAGCTCGACGTGGTCTTCCTGGCGGGCGGCTTCGGCGGCGATGGCCTGGGCCAGTTCGGGATCGTAGGTTTCGATGCGGGCGTCGCGCGGGAACATCGGGTCTCCGGGGGCATGGACAAAAGGCAGACCGCTAGTTTAAGCCCCGCGCAGGGCCGGCGGCGAACCAGAACCACGACGGCCTCCCGCAGGAGGCCGTCGCGGCGTGCCATGCGGCCCGGATTCAGCGGCCGTTGAGCACCAGGTCGGCGATGATGCCGGTGGCGATGGCGACCATCAGCAGGTTGCCGCGGTCGTCGCGCACCCAGCGGTAGCCGTACGGCGGGCGCCGCACCTGGTAGCGGTCGTAGTCGTAGACCACGTAGTTGGGACCGTAATAGGGCTGGCCGCGTGCCCACGGCGGCGGACCCGGAGGACCCGGGCGGTAGTCGACGACGTCCGGACGGCCGCGGTAGCCGTCGCGATAACCCTGGCTGTAGTAGCGGCGGTCGTCATGGCGCTCGCGCTCGCGCCAGTAGCGGTCGCGACCGCGGTCGCGCCGGTCGTAGTCGCGCCGCTCGTGATCGCGGTCGTGCCAGCCGCGCGGGTCGCGGTCGTCCCAACCGTCGCGGGCGTAAGCCGCAGGCGCCATGAAACCCAGCGCCAGCAGAGACGAAAGGGCAAGGGTGGCAATGCGTTCGGTCTTCATGGGAACTCCGTCACTTTTTTGGTGTCACGACTGCATTAATGCGCCTTGCGTCTGAACCGCTTCCTGCTGGAACCGGTTACGTATTCAGCTTGCCAAACCGGATTAAGGGGGCGTTAACCAACACCCGCCGGGAACGGCTGAATGGCCTTCCCGCTATACTGTTGCGCATCCCTTTTCTGCTGCCGTCCGACCGCCCCGGTTGGGCGCCGGCATGCGCTACGGAGCCCCCATGTCGCAATACATCTACACCATGAACGGCGTCAGCAAGACGGTGCCGCCGAAGCGCCAGATCATCAAGGACATCTCGCTGTCGTTCTTCCCCGGCGCCAAGATCGGCCTGCTCGGCCTCAACGGTGCCGGCAAGTCGACGGTGCTGAAGATCATGGCCGGCGTGGACACCGATTTCAGCGGCGAAGCGCGCCCGCAGCCGGGCATCAAGGTCGGCTACCTGGCGCAGGAGCCGGAGCTGGACCCGGCCAAGAGCGTGCGCGAAGCGGTCGAGGAAGGCGTGGGCGAGGTGCTGCAGGCGCAGGCCGCGCTGGACAAGATCTACGAGGCCTATGCCGAGGAAGGCGCCGACTTCGACAAGCTCGCCACCGAGCAGCAGCGGCTGGAGGCGATCCTCGCCGCCGGCGATGCGCACCTGCTCGAGCAGCAGCTGGAAGTGGCCGCCGACGCGCTGCGCCTGCCGCCGTGGGACGCGCTGATCGGCCCACTGTCGGGCGGCGAGAAGCGTCGCGTGGCGCTGTGCCGGCTGCTGCTGCAGAAGCCGGACATGCTGCTGCTCGACGAACCGACCAACCATCTGGACGCCGAGTCGGTGGAGTGGCTGGAGCAGTTCCTGGCGCGCTATACCGGCACCGTGGTGGCGGTGACCCATGATCGCTACTTCCTCGACAACGCCGCCGAGTGGATCCTGGAACTGGACCGCGGCCGCGGCATTCCGTGGAAGGGCAACTACACCGACTGGCTGATGCAGAAGGAAGAGCGCCTGAAGCAGGAAGACAACCAGGAGAAGTCGCGGCAGAAGGCGATCCAGAAGGAACTGGAATGGTCGCGGCAGAACGCCAAGGGCGGCCGCACCAAGGGCAAGGCGCGCCTGGCGCGGCTGGAAGAGCTGCAGTCGGTCGATTACCAGCGCCGCAACGAGACCAACGAGATCTTCATTCCGCCGGGCGAGCGCCTGGGCAACGCGGTGCTCGAGTTCAAGCACGTCACCAAGAAGTTCGGCGACCGCCTGCTGATCGACGACCTCAGCTTCCTGGTGCCGTCCGGCGCCATCGTCGGCATCATCGGTCCCAACGGCGCCGGCAAGTCGACGCTGTTCAAGATGATCATCGGCAAGGAGACCCCGGACGCGGGCGAGATCGTGCTCGGGCCGACGGTGAAGCTGGCCTACGTGGACCAGAGCCGCGACAAGCTGGAGGGCAACCACAACGTGTTCCAGGAAGTCTCCGGCGGCCTGGACATCCTCAACATCAACGGCGTGGAGATCCAGTCGCGCGCCTACCTGGGCCGCTTCAACTTCAAGGGCCAGGACCAGCAGAAGCTGGTCGGCAGCCTGTCCGGCGGCGAGCGCGGCCGCCTGCACATGGCCAAGACCCTGCTGCAGGGCGGCAATGTGCTGCTGCTCGACGAACCGTCCAACGACCTGGACATCGAGACGCTGCGTGCGCTGGAAGACGCGCTGCTGGAATTCCCCGGCAACACCTTCGTGATTTCGCACGACCGCTGGTTCCTGGACCGCATCGCGACCCACATCCTGGCGTTCGAAGGCGACTCGCACGTGGAGTTCTTCCAGGGCAACTACCGCGAGTACGAGGCCGACAAGCGGCGGCGCATGGGCGACGACGCCGGCCCGAAGCGGCTGCGCTTCAAGGCGCTGAAGTAGGCTGACGGCAACGCCGCCCACCGCTTCCGGATCGGGCGTGAAAGCAAAGGGTGGGCGCCTGCCGTGCCCACCCTGCGTCTACTGCCCGGGCCAGGTCCGTCGTGGCCGCAATGCGCTCACGGCAATCCCAGGTCGCGTTTGAGTGCAGCCGATGGAGGTGGGCCGGCAACATGGACGACGCGGCCCGATGCATCGGCCTGCAGCCATGTCGGTGCGCCCTGGCTATCGCTCCCCGACCAATGGGAAATGCCGATCAAGCGCGCGCCGCGCGCGTTGGACTGGGGAGTGATCCCGATCCGGGGATCGGCCTTGACCGTGTACTTCGTGACAGGCGCACGCGTTGCGCAAGCGTTGTACTGCGCGACGTTGCCGGGCGCGCAGTGCGTGCCGCTCTGGCGCGTACTGCAGGTTCCGTTGTAGCAAGAGGTCTCGTAGGTAGGCGCCTGTGTGGCACAACTTTGGTACACCATGACCGTACCGGGGATGCAGGTCATCTCCGTCTCTGCCTCGGCCTGACCAGCCACGGAGAAACCGCTGTCGGCCGGACCGCCGATCGTGGCCTCGACGATAGTCCCATCGATTCCTTCGCCAGCGAGCCGGTCCTCCAACATGGCGTCGTAGCCCCCGCCCGAACTCATCCACATCGCACGCACCAGCGATCCCTTGCCGTCGACGATGAATGGTTCGAGGTTCCATACCTTGAGCGGCAGATAGACATAGGTGCGACCACCGATCTCGCGCAGGCTGGCCGAACCCGACGACCGCGAGACCTTGCTGTTCGCCTCCCCTACCCGCACGGCTTCCGCGATCGCCGGCATCAGCCTGGACTGCAATTGCTGCACCCGTGCAGTCTGCGCAGGCGCGCGGACCGCGCTTTTCTCCGCTTTCAGACTTGCCTTGACGTGACTTGGCCCGGCCGAAACTTCCAGCGTGGCGCCCTCATGGCCAGCCAGCTCGAAACCAAGCCGCAGCACGGAACGGTCGCTGTGGAAATCGGCCTGCCAGTCGCATGGGGTCGTCGCGCAAACCTGCTTGCGGCCGCCTCCTTGCAACAGGAAGACTTGCGCGCCGACCGGAGCGGATTCGAGCCTGATCGACTTGGCCAGCTGGGCGCCTGCCGTTCCCGCCGCCAGTGCTGCGCATATCGACAGGAAGACCCCGCTCAACCGGAACCTGGCCACGACGCCCCTCCGCCGTCCAGGCCCGTGGACAGTCGCATCACCATGGTCATAGCAATCCCGCAGCCAGCAGGTTGTTGCGCATGAACACCTGGAACTGGCCCATCTCCAACGCCGCCGTCCACGTGCCCTGCGCCCACCGGGTGTGCGTGATCCGCTCGCAGGCATGACGGATCGGCGCTAACGCGATTTCGCTCATACCAAACGAAAGGGCGCCCAACAGCGCCCGATTGCCGCCCTCCACGCTGTTCTGGCATTCCGCCTGCACTTTGGCGACGACGCGTACCTGGCTGCGCTTGGCATCCAGCTCCGTTACCGAGATGACGTAGAAGAAGCGGTGCGGCGACGGCTGGTCGTAAGCGGAAATGCCCGGCAGCAGCATGGCATCGCGGGTGGCGAAGATCAGCCCGTTCTTCTTGTCGACCTGCTCGACATTGAGCTGGGCCTGGCTCGCCGAGACGCTGGCCACACGGAAGACATCCTCGAATCCAGCCTCATAGACCGCGACCTTCATCGCCTCCGCCGGCGCTTCATTGCCCGACACCGCTTGCGACAGGTCGGGAAACGCCTCGCGGGCGCTGCTCTGCAAGGGCCGGTTCGGCGTTGACGCGCAACCGGAAAGCGCGAGCATGATTGCCAGTCCGCACGCGATCGCGACATGCGGACGATTCGGCTTGAAGCGGCTGTTGCTGCGTTTCATGTGTACTCCTGGGTTTTCCTGTCGACAACATCACGGTTGGCCAAGCTGCACGGTTGCAGGACGGCCGCCGGCGGCGGCCAGTCCCTGCAGCCTCATCTGCGGGAGCGGCCCAGGCCTGCCAGAGCCGGGCTCACTGCCGCCGTCGGTGGAAACGCTTCATGGTCTGCCTGCTCCGCTGACGGGCCGGCCGGAACGGGGCCCTGTACCTAGACATCCGCAAAACGGGGCCATGAACTGCCAGGCAGGCCTGCCATGCCGGCGCTTCCGCCAGGAGCAATGCGAACCTTGCTGGTGCCGCCCTGCGCTGGGGGTCAGCGGCGGATCGCGGCCGCCGTGTCGTCGAGCGCGGCGATCAGCAGCAGGCGCGCACGTCCGGCGAGGTCTTCGCGCCGCAGTTCGACGGCCGCCAGCTGGCGTGCCTCGGCACACCCCGTCGGGGCGGCCGGCGCAGTGGCGCACATGGCCCGCACATACGGGGCCAGGGCCTGACCGTAATAGAGTGGGTGATGGCGGGCCTTGGCCTGGATTTCGTCCAGTGCGGCGCGCGCGGCTTCACGCGCTTGATCGACCCGGCCGAGTTGCAGCAACGCGTTGCTGCGGGGGGCGGCAATCACTGCCGGCAAGGGGTTGTCGGCAGGCAGGCTGACGCGATAGATCGCCACCGCGCGGTCGTAATGCGCCAGTGCGGACGCACCATCGCCGACGGCGACTTCGGTGGCCGCCAGGCGACTCAGGCCACGGGCGACGTACAACGAATCGGCCCCGAGCAACCGTTCCATCGTTGCCTGCGCCTGCCGTTGCAGCGGCAGCGCCTCGTGTGGCCGGCCACGTTCGCGCAGGGTATCGGCGTAGAAGAGCAGGTTGGCCATCGCAAAGGCCGAATCGGCGCCGAACATCGCCGCGTAGATCGCCCGGCTGCGCTGCCAGTCTCTGGCGGCCTCCCGGTAGCGGCCCATGTCGTACTCGGCCAGGCCCTGCGAGCACAATGCATACGCCATCTGCGCGCTGCCTTCCCCAAGAACGGACCGGATCTGTCCGGTCAGTTCGCCGAACTGCTGCAGCGCGCGTGGATAATCTCCGGACTGGCTCAGGGCCTCGGCCAGGCTCTGCTGGGTCAAAAGCATTTCCTCGGTCGGTCTGGCGTAGATGCGGCGCTGCTGCGCCAGGATCCGCGCGAGCAGCGGCACCGCCTTGGCGCCGGCGCCGGACCGGCTGTAGCTCATTGCCAACAGGCTGGCCACCTGCAGGGTCTGTGCGTCGTCCGGGCCCAGGCGCTGCCGCTTCAGCTCCAGCAACCTGCTGAACCCCGCGATCGCCGCCTGGAAGTGCCCCAGGCGGAACTGCAGGTCGGCGCGGCGGAACAACGGCCTTTCGCAGAAGGGATGGTCATGCACGCGGCGATCGCAGATCGACTGGGCCTCGTCGGTCAGCGCCCACGCCCGCGCCGTGTCGTCGCGCTCCATCTGCAGCAATGCCAGATGGTCCAGCGCCATCACCAGTTGCGGCGTGGCGGCGGCGTGGCGGCGCAGGATCGCGGTGGCACGCTCGGCCAGTAGCAGCGCTTCGGCCCTGTCTTGCGCCGTGTTCTTCTGCCGTAGCGCAAACGACATGGTCTGCATCGCCTCGGCGGTTTCCGGTGCGTCGTCGCCGAAACCGGCGCGTCGACGCGCCAGGGCGCTCCGGGCCAGTTCGGCGGACTGGGGATAGTCGCCGCTATCGGCGGCCACACCGGCCAGGGCGTTTTCCACCCGCGCCAGCGCTGCATCGCGTCCGGCCAGATCCTTGCGCGCGCGCTCGGCCACCCGCCGCACCAGCGCGCCGACGTCGCGCTGCTGCGCCGGCGCGTTGCTGGGCACCACCAGCAGTTCCAGCAGGCTGTCCACGTAGGTGAGCTGGGCCTCGGACTCGGCAGCGGCCGCGCGCGCGCGTCGGGCTTCTTCTCGCGCCCAGCGCGCCTGCCACCCGGCCATGGCGACCCCGCCCAGCAAGGCCACCGCC
The DNA here is from genome assembly GCF_009769165.1 of Xanthomonas hyacinthi. NCBI lineage: Bacteria > Pseudomonadati > Pseudomonadota > Gammaproteobacteria > Lysobacterales > Lysobacteraceae > Xanthomonas > Xanthomonas hyacinthi. The sequence continues at coordinate 3,094,946 of NZ_CP043476.1, read as the reverse complement.
AGCGCCGCGCACGCGGCAGCACCCCAGCGATTGCGGGACAGGAAACGACGCAGCCGATAACCAAGGCTGGGCGCACGCGCCTGTATCGGTCGTCTGACCTGCCAGTGGCGCAGGTCCGTGGCCAGGGCGTCGACACTGGGGTAGCGGCGTTCCGGCTCCGGCGCCAGCGCCTTCATCACGATCAGATCCAGGTCCCCACGCAGTTGCCGGGCCCAGCGGCGCGGCGCGGCGTCGATGGCGGCACACGCGGCGAGTCGTGACGGGGGCGCCAACAACGGGCCCGGGCCCGGCCGCCCCGGCGGCCGGCCACCGAGCAGGCGGTACAGCAGCGTGCCCAGGCCATAGACATCCATCGCGGTGGTCGGCGTGGCACCAGCGAACTGCTCGGGCGCGGCATATTCGGGAGTCAACGCATGCAGGCCGGTAGCGGTGCGGTCGTTGTGCTCGGCATCGACCAGTGCGCCGATGCCGAAGTCCAGCAAGCGGGCGTGGCCGTCGGCGTCCACCAACACGTTCGACGGCTTGATATCGCGATGGATCACCAGGTTGCGGTGCGCGCAAGCCAGCGCCTCGGCCACCTGCAGGACCAGGCCAACACGTGCGTCGAGGCCGGCATCATGGCGCTCGCACCAGTCGTCGATGCGCTCGCCTTCGACCAGCGCCATGGCCAGCCACGGGGTGCCGTCGGCGGCCACGCCGGCGTCGTACAACGGGGCGATGTAGGGGTGGCGCAGGCGTGCCAGCAGGCGCTGCTCGCGCAGGAAGCGCTCACGCCCACCCCGCGCCAGTGCGCCGAGGGTCAGCAGCTTGACCGCGGCCTGCTGGTCCAGTGGCGGTTCGCACGAGACCGCACGATAGACCACCGCCATGCCGCCTTGGCCGATCGGTTCGAGCAGACGCCAGCGGCCCAGCCGGTGCCCGCCGAGATCCGCAGCAGGTCTGGCAGCGGCTTCGGCCAGCGTGACCCATTCGTGCAGCGGACCGGTATCGAGCGGACCGCCGGTTTCCTCGTACGCGGCCAGCAGGCGTGTCACGCATTCGCGCAGCGCCGGCGCCAGCGGGAGGTGCCGCAACCGCGGCACGCGTTCCAGCGCGGGCAGGTCGAGCAGTTCGTCGAGAATCCGGTCGGCCTCGTGCCAGAGCTCCTTCTCGCCGGCGTCCATGCGTCACGGCTCGCGCAATTGCGCGTGCAGGAACGCGCGCGCGCGTTCCCATTCGCGGTAGACCGTGCGCAACGAACAATCCAGCAGCTCGGCGATTTCGGCGAACTCGAGCCCGGCGAAGAAGTGCAGTTCGACCACTTCGCGCCGCTGCGGATCGATTTCGCCCAGCGCCTCCAGCCCTTCGAGCAATTCCAGCACCCGCGGCTCCGGACCGTCGTCGACAGCCAACGAGACGGTGAGCGTGACCGCCACCTGCCCGCCACCGCGCTTCTCGCTGGCGCGACGCCGGACATGGTCGATGACGATCCAGCGCATCGCCTTGGCCGCGGCGGCGAAAAAGTGCCGGCGATCGACGGTGGACAGCGGCTCGCCGGTGGTCGCGCGCAGGTACAGTTCGTGGACCAGCATCGTCGGGCTGAGCGTGCGCTCGCCGGCCCCCAGCCGCGTGGCGGCCAGCCGGCGTAGTTCCGGATACAACAATTCGAAGACCGCCGAGAGCCGCTCCGGCGCACCCCCACGCGCCTGCACCAGCAGGTGGGTGATCTCGTGTTCCATCGGCGTCCCCGGACCATGCCTGAACTCGCGGCTAGGGTAGCGCACGGAACCTCCCCCTGTGCTCCCGGCGTTGGCCGTTGGCTCGGCATGGGAGGTGCCCCGTTGCAATACTGCCCGCTTCTGCACGGACACCGAACCACCGACGCGTGTCGACCTCTTCGCGAAGCGACGCCCCCGGCACCTGTTGCCGGTGTCGCTTCACCCTGCATCCGCACACTCCCGGCTTCCGCGTCGTTCGGCCGCCTCGAGGCGATGGTCGACAACGCCGGCCTCGGCCCGACCACGCCGCTGGAGGACATCACCCCGGAGCTCTAGCGCAACCTCGGCAACGCATATCCTGGCGTTCGAAGGCGACTCGCACGTGGCGTTCTTGCAGGGCAGCCACCGCGCGTACGAGGCCGACAAGCGGCGGCGCATGGGCGACGATGCCGGCCCGAAGCGGCTGCGTTTCGAAGCGGCTGCGCTGCAAGGCGCTTGAAGTAGGCGGTCGCGAAGCAGGCGCACGCACCTGCCACGGCCCGCGCACAGCGGGCCGTGTGCATTTCGGGCGGGGTCGCCGCCGCGACAGGGGCGCGCTACGCCGCCTGCGGCAGGCGCAGCACCCGCGGTGCCAGGGTCTCCAGCACCTGCCCGGTATGCGACAGCAGCTGCAGCCGGCCCTGATGGTCCTCGCTCAGCGCGGTCAGGCTTTCGACCCAGTCGCCGTCGTTGGCGTAGACCAGGCCGTCGCGCTCGAACAGGCCGGCGCGGTGCACGTGGCCGCAGACCACGCCGTCCAGGCCGCGGCGGCGCGCGTCGTCCAGGCCGGCGTCGACGAAGCGTTCGATGTAGCGCTCGGCGGCGCTGCTCTGCCGCTTCAGGTAGTCGGCCAGCGACCAGTAGCGCATGCCGAAGCGGCGGCGCACGCGGTTGGTCAGCTGGTTGCCGGTGAGGATGCGGTAGTACAGCCAGTCGCCGAACTTCTCCTGCAGGCCGCCGAACTGGGTGACCGCGTCGTAGTCGTCGCCATGCACCACCAGCAGCCGGCGCCCGTCGGCGGTCACGTGCACCGCGCGCCGGCGCACCTGCATCGCCGGCAGCGCCAGGCCGCAGAAGCGGCGGATCGGGCGGTCGTGGTTGCCGGGCACGTAGATCAGTTCGGTGCCGCCGCGCGCCAGCGCGTGCAGTGCATCGATCACGCGCTGGTGCGCCGCGCCCCACACCGCGCGGCGCTGCGCCATCCACCAGAAATCGACGATGTCGCCGACCAGGTACAACTGCCTGCAGTGCAGGTCGCCGAGGAAATCGGCCAGTTCGCGCGCATGGCAGTGCGGCGCGCCCAGGTGCACGTCGGACACGAACACCGCCCGCCGCGGGGGCGGGGACAAGCTGCTCACATTGTTCATGCCATCACCTCTGCTTCGCTGCGGGGCCGTTCCAGGTAGCGCACGCGCTTCTTGCTGCGGATGCGCTGCAGATCCAGTTCGATCAGGCCATCGACCGCGTCGTTGAACGCCGGATCGACGCCGAAGGCGAGGAAGCGCGCGCCGCCCGGCTCGCACAGCTCGGTGTATTGCTTGTAGAGCATCGGCACCGCGGCGCCGAGCGCATCCAGGTTGCCCTTGAGCACCTTGAACGCGGTGTCCGCGTCCAGCGCGTCGAACGCCGGCGGCGCCTGCGAATAATCGAACGGCCGCGCCGAGGCGGCTTCGCCCAGCGCATCGCCGTAGTAGCGCGCGTAGTAGGCCACGATCTGTTCGCGCGCCTGTCGCGGCAACGCCGCGCTGATCGAGACCGCGCCGTACAGGTAGCGCACCTGCGGGTAGTCGCGCAGGTAGGCGCCGATGCCCTGCCACAGGTAGTCGATGCTGCGGCTGCCCCAGTAGTCGGGGACCACGAAGCTGCGGCCCAGCTCCATGCCGGCGGCGATGCGCGGCAGCAGCGCTTCGCCATAGCGGAACAGCCCGGCGGTGTAGAAGCCGGCCAGGCCGCGCGCGGCCAGCACCGGCGCGCCGCGGGCCACGCGGTAGGCGCCGACCACGCGCGCGGCGGCGCCGTCCCACAGCACGATGTGCTCGTACCAGGTGTCGTAGTCGTCCAGGTCCAGGCGCCGGCCGGTGCCCTCGCCGACCGCGCGGAAGGTCAGTTCGCGCAGGCGGCCGATCTCGCGCAGCAATGCCGAGCCGACGCGCAGCCGGCCGACCCGGATCTGCTTGCCGTCCACGGTCTGGCCCAGGCTGCGCAGCGCGGCGATCTGCGCCGCCACCGCGGCCGGATCCTCCGCCGCGACCAAGGGTTCCTCGCTCGGCGCGGGCGCGTCGGCGCCGGCACGGCCCAGCGCATACAGCTCGCGGCGCAGGCCACGCATCAGTTCGGCATCGGACTGGCCCGGCGGCAGCGTGCGCGCGCGGCCCAGGCTCAGCGCGATGCGGCGCTCGCGGCGGGCGAACATCTCCCGCGCCAGCAGCGCGGTACCGGCCGGCTTGAACAGCGCCGAGGCGCCGTAGAACAGCGCCGAGTTGCGCGCATGGATACGTACCGGCAGCACCGGCGTGGCGGTGCGCAGCGCGAAGCGGGTGAAGCCGCGGCGCCAGCGCCCGTCGGCCACCCCACCCCAGCCCAGCCGCGACACTTCGCCGGCCGGGAACACGATCACGCACTGCTCCTGCGCCAGGGCCTGCTCGATCGCGCGCACGCTGGCCGGCGACGGCGCGCCGCCGAGGATGCGCACCGGCAGCAGCAGCTCGCGCAGGCCTTCCAGCGCCCACAGGAAGTCGTTGGCGACGATCTTCACGTCGCGCCGCACCTGGCCGACGCAATCCAGCAGCGCCAGCGCGTCCAGCGCGCCGGAGGGGTGATTGGCGACGATCAGCAGGCGCCCGCGCGCCGGGATGCAGGCGGCGGCGCTCGGTGCGACCACGTAGCGCGCCTGCAGGAAATCCAGCCCGGCCTGGACCAGGGCGAAGCCACGCAGTTCGTGGCTGGCCTCCAGGAATGCCTCCAGCGCGTCCAGGCCCGACCATTTCTGCAGGCCGCGCAGCAGCGGCCGCAGCAGCCGCGAGCGGCGGCCGGCGAACCAGTGCGGGTAGCGATCCTGCAGACGACGTTCGAGTGCGAGCACGGCAAGCCCCCTGGCTGACTGCGCACAGCTTCGGCGCCCGCGACGACACCGATCTTGCAATATGACGACGGCACGATGACGCAGGCGGCGCCGCCGGCTGAGCGGTCAACCTTGCCCAACGCCGCCAGCGGCACGATGCGCAGCTGCGCGCGCCCGTGTATCATGCGCGTCCATCTTTTCATCCGAATACAAGGATATAGCCGCGATGTCCAGCTATCTCTTCACCTCCGAGTCGGTCTCCGAAGGCCACCCGGACAAGATCGCCGATCAGATCTCCGACGCGGTGCTCGACGCGATCCTGACCCAGGACAAGCGCGCCCGCGTGGCCTGCGAAACGCTGGTCAAGACCGGCGTGGCGATCGTCGCCGGCGAGATCACCACCAGCGCCTGGATCGACCTGGAAGCGCTGACCCGCAAGGTGATCCTGGAGATCGGCTACAACAGCTCCGAGGTCGGCTTCGACGGGGAGACCTGCGGCGTGCTCAACCTGATCGGCAAGCAGTCGCCGGACATCAACCAGGGCGTGGACCGCAAGAAGCCGGAAGAACAGGGCGCCGGCGACCAGGGCCTGATGTTCGGCTACGCCACCCGCGAGACCGACAGCTTCATGCCGGCGGCGATCCACCTGGCGCACCGCCTGGTCGAGCAGCAGGCCAAGGTCCGCAAGAAGAAGAACTCGCCGCTGGCGTGGCTGCGCCCGGACGCCAAGAGCCAGGTCACCCTGCGCTACGAAGACGGCGTGGCGACCGCGATCGACGCGGTGGTGCTGTCCACCCAGCACGATCCGGACGTCAAGCAGAAGCACCTGATCGAAGCGGTGCGCGAGGAAATCCTCAAGCCGGTGCTGCCGGCCAAGTGGCTGCACAAGGGCACCAAGTTCCACATCAACCCGACCGGCAAGTTCGTGATCGGCGGGCCGGTGGGCGACTGCGGCCTGACCGGGCGCAAGATCATCGTCGACACCTACGGCGGCTGGGCGCGCCACGGCGGCGGCGCGTTCTCCGGCAAGGACCCGTCCAAGGTCGACCGTTCCGCGGCCTACGCGGCGCGCTACGTGGCCAAGAACGTGGTCGCCGCCGGCCTGGCCGATCGCTGCGAAGTGCAGGTTTCCTACGCCATCGGCGTGGCCGAGCCGACCTCGATCTCGGTCACCACCTTCGGCACCGGCAAGATCGCCGACGACAAGATCGAGAGGTTGATCCGCAAGCACTTCGACCTGCGTCCGTTCGGCATCCTGCAGATGCTCGACCTGATCCACCCGATGTACCAGCAGACCGCCTCGTACGGCCACTTCGGCCGCACCCCGAAGGCCTTCACCTACACCGACGGCACCGGCGCGCAGCACAGCGCCACCGCGTTCTCGTGGGAAAAGACCGACCGCGCCGACGCGCTGCGCACGGACGCGAAGCTGAAGTAAGCCGGCGCTGCGGCGCCTGCACGAAAACGGGCCGCATCGCGGCCCTTTTTTTGGTTCGTCCGAGTGCTGCGGCATGCACACCGCAGCCGGAAAGCACGACTGCGACAGCAGGGGAATTTCTTCTGTGGGACTTCAGTCGCGACGGGCTTTGTCGGTAATGCCCGTCGCGACTGAAGTCGCTCCCACAATGTCTCCCTGCGCGGAATGCAGACGCAGGCCTCAGGCCGCCTGCCCGCACCGATTCAGCCGCGCCGCTGCAGCGATTCCTGCACCACCTTCTGGAACTGCTGCAGCGTGCACAGCTGGGTCCTGGCCTCGCTGCAGCCGGGCACGCGCAGGGTCTGCAGCAGCGGCGGCTTGCGCAGGCTCAGCGGGGTCAGCGCGCGCAGCTGGTCCAGCGATTGCGCCTGGTAGCGCAGGCGCACGTAGCGCTGGCCGCTGCGCACGTCGCGCAGTTGCTCGAGCACCAGCGCGCCGCCCGGCGGCGAATCGTCCTGGCCGTAGCCGGGCAGATGGAAGTGCAGGTCGAGCAAGCCGCTGAGCGCGGCGATATGGGTGTCGCTGGCGACCAGCACGCTCAACTTCGGCGCGTCCGCCACGCCCAGCGTGTCCAGCACCCGCCGCGCCAGCGGCGCGCCGGCGCGCGCGGCCATGTACTGCGGCCGCGCGTAGATCTCGAACAGCAACGCATGCAGCCGCGACACCACGCCGATGCGCGCGCGGGTGGCGCGGCCCCAGCCGACCTGGTCCAGCGGCAGGCCTTCGGCGTATTGCAGGATGAACACCTCGGCGGTGCCGGAGGTCAGGTCCAGCGGACCGTGCATGGCGATGCCGCGGCCATTGGCGCTTGCGCTCAGCGACGACGGCATCTGCGCGAAATCGCAGGTCTTGGCGCTGCAGCCGAGGATCTGCTGCATCGTGCGCAGTTCCTTCGCATAGGGCGCGAGCACCGCGCCCGGACCGCCGGTCTGGCGCTGGATCGAGGCCACCGCGGCGGCCGCATCGAAGTCCACCGCGCCGGCCTCGACCGGACGGAACAGCGGATCGTCGCTGCCTTGCGCCTGATGCCCGGCCTGCAGCCCGCAGCCGGGCGCCAGCGCCGCGGCCAGGATCTCGCCGCTGGCGATGGTGCGCTGGTCGGTGTTGGCGTAGACGCTGACCGTGCCGGCGGCAGGACAGCCGGTGGCCGGCAGCACGCCGTCGCGGACCAGCCATTGCCGGGTGTAGTCGCCGCTCAGTTGCACACCGATGCGGCCGTGCGCGGTGAGCAGGCTCGCCGGCGTGTTCCACACCGGCCAGGGACGATCGGCCAGCGCCGCCGCCGCGGCCTCGCCCTGCAGCGGCGCGCGCACGCCGTGGCGGAACAGCATCAGCACCTGCTCGACCCGCAACTGCGGCGACGGCGCCGCCTGCTGCGACGGCCGCGCCTGCGCGCCCGCCGTCACCACCACGACTGCCCACACCATCCAACGCATGCGTTTGCTCATCATCGTTCCAGGAAAAAAGAAAAGGGAAACTCGTTCGCGCTGCGGCCTCGTCGCGACGCGCAGCGACCCAGTCGCAGCGCAGTCCTGCGCCGACGCGCGGCCGCTACGGGCGGACGTGCCGGCGTAGCGGCCGCTGCCGATCCACCGCGTGCCGCAGTCCAAGGCTGCGCGCGCGCCGGCCATCATGCGGCCGCGCATGCGCGCCACCGCCCGCGCCGCGGCAGTCCGCCGCGACGCGCGAGGAAGGCCGACTCCCGGTGGCCTTGGGCCATCCGTCGCGACGGGCTTGGTAGTGCGCGTCGCGACTGAATCGCTCCCACAGCGGCGCGCGCTGGCCCAGCCGCATCCACTCCGCCGCATCACTCCGCCGCGATCTGCGCGTGCAGGATGCGGCGTATCTCCAGGATCGCCTGCGGCGTCTCCTGCACGCTGTGCCCGGAGGTGACGACCAGCTCCGATTCGGCGCCCTCCAGGTGCGCGCTGCGGTACGGCACCAGGCCGTCGTCGGCGTCGGCCAGCGGCACCGCCGGATCGCGCCGGGCGATGATCGAGTTGTAGCGCACCGTCGGCGCAATCGGCAGCTCGGCGGCCGCGCGCACGAACGGGTCGGTGTCGCGCAGGTTGTCGATGCCGTTGGGCAGGCGCGGCGGCACGCCGTCCTCGCCGCCGATATCGCGCATCACGTCGGCGAAGCGCTCGAGCAAGGTCACCGGCAAGCGGATCAGGTGGCCGACGAAACGGCCGATGCGGCCCTCGGCGAAGGAGGTGCCGCGCTGCGGCGCGGCGATGAAGATCGCGCGATCGACCTGCGGCAGCGGCGTGAAGCGCAGCAGTGGCTGCAGGCGTTCGCGCACCCGCGCGCCGCGTTCGCCGTGCAGCGGGCGATTGGCGAGCAGGCCGTTCCAGATGCGGTCGCCGGACGTGCTGACCAGCAGCCGCGCGATCACCCCGCCCATGCTGTGCCCGACCAGCACCATGTGCCGCGACGCCGGCGCCTGCCCCTGCGGATCGAAGTCGTGCAGGGTCTGCTGCAGCAGCGTCTCGATCTGCGCGCGGTTCCAGGCGATCGGCATGTTGGTCGGGTAGTAGACCTGCCAGATCTGGTAATGGCGGCGCAGTTGCTCGTCGCCCATGATCTCGTTGGCGACGTTGACCCAGGCCTCGGGGCTGCTGGCCAGGCCGTGCAGCATCAGCACGATGCGCCGGTTCGGATCGTAGGGCTGCATCAGGTATAGATGCGGCTGCTCGATGCCGTACTGGCGCCCGAGCATCGAGCGCAGCGACTGCCTGGCGAAACCGGAACGCGCCAGCCACAGGCCGTAGGCGGCGGTGAAGTTGGCCGCCAGCGGCAGCCGCTGGCCGTGCACGACGACCGCGTTGTCGCGATACGGATCGTAGGGCGTGACCACCACGCTGCGCGTGTCCAGCACCTGCGCCAGGCTGTCGCCGTCGAAGCGCAGCAGCACCGTGGTCGGCGCGTACGCCAGTTCGCTGTAGCCGGCGGTGTCGCGGGTCTCCTGGCGTGGATCCGCGGCGGCCGCGGCCGCGGTCGGATCGCCGACCTGCGCCGGCGACACTTCCGCCACCAGCTCGGCGCCGAAACCGTCGCGGCGGTAGGTGCTGCGCAGGCCGTCGAAGCGCAGCGAGGCAGCCGGAACCATCGCATTCGGCCGCGCCACCCCGCCCGGCAGGCGGAAACTGTCCAGCTGCGCGCGCACCTGCCAGCCGGCGGCGGCCAGCGTGTCGTCGTCGCGCAACTCGCCGCTGGCGCTGCGCGCGCGCCAACGCTCGAACATGGCGCCGACCACATGCTGCACCGCGTAGTTGTAGTAGTCGCGCACCTGCGTCTGCCGGTCCTCGAAGGCGCGGGCGCTGGCCGGGCGTTCCGTATAGAACAGGTAGGCATAGGCGTAGCGCGCGGTTTCCAGCCACGCCTGCAGGGCCGCATCGTCGAGCGCGACGGTCGCCTTGGGCGTACGCGTCGTCGCCGCGCGCAGCCACAGTTCCGACAGCGCCGCCAGGCGCCGCTCCTCGTCCAGTCCCTGTACGCTGCGCAGTTGCGTGGCGCAGGCGGGGATGTCCGCCTCGCAGGTCTTGCGCTCGATCGCGACCACGCGCAGCGTTTCCTGGCTGGCATCGCTGAGTTCGCCGGTGCTGAGCACGTCGCCGCGCTTGGTCGCGATGTAGTCGCCGGCCGCGCGCGACTGCACGGTGACCATGGCGCAGCCGGATCCGGCGAGCAGGCCCACGGCCAGCAGCACGCGCGCCGCCAGCCGCCGCACCGCGTGCGCGGCGCGCATCAGCGCGGCGCTCCGGGCGGTTCTTCGCCGGGGATGCCCTCGCGGATGCGCTGCGAAAAATCGGCGCCGATGCCGGCCTGGCGCGCGCGCGCGCCGATGCGTCCGCGCGCCTGCAGCGTGGCCAACGTATAGCCGGGCACGAAGCCGTGCTGTGCGTACACATACGAGGGCAGATAGCCGGACAGCAGCAAGCGGTAGTCCAGCGGCAACTGCGGGTCGAACTTGCGCACCAGTTCGAACACGATGGTGGTGCAGTTGCTGGTGGCGGTGTTGTAGAACTGCGGCGTGCGCTGCAGCTGCTGCGCCTGCGCCACATAGCCCAGGAACAGCTGGCGCAGTTGCGCGCGCGGAATGTTCAACCGGTACAGGTAGACGTCCTCGCCGCGCACGTTGCTGCGCACCGCCAGGATGTCGCGCTCGTCGGCGGCGACCATCACCTGCTCGAAATTGCGGAAGAACCCGGCCAGCGCGGAGAACGCTTCGCCGCGCTCCTTGCGGATCTCCAGCGAAAACACCACCCGGCGGCCGTCGTCGAAACCGAACGAGACCAGGGTGTGGGCGATCGCCGGACCCATCCAGTAGGACAGCGCCAGGTCCGCCGAGACCAGCCGGTCCAGCGCGTACTGGCGGGTTTCCCAGCGCGGCGTGTAGTCGCCGTCGCTGCGCCAGGCGAAGTTGCGCACGTTGTGCAGGGTGACCAGGTGGCCCTCGACCTGCGGCAGCAGCGGCTGCGCGACATCTTCGGCCCAGTCGCGATTCTGCTCGGGCAGCAGCTGCGACCAGCCGTACACCAGGCCGGCGCAGGCGATGGCGAAGATCCACGGCAGCACGCGGTAGTCGCGGTGGTGGCGCAGGCCCCACAGCGCGGCGCCGCCCATCGCCAGCCACAGCAGCGCCGAGGCGTGGCGCACCAGGCTGCCGGTATGCGGCAGGTAGGCCAGGAACAGCGCGCCCCAGACGCTGGCCAGCACAGTCGCCAACGCCGCCGCGGCACGTAGCAGACGTCGCGGCCAGCGTCGTGGCGTGGCGTCGGGTGCGACGGCGCGGGTAGCCTGGCCCTGCCCCCGCCCGGGTTGCGGGCTCATAGCGCCGCGGCCGCCGCCGGCGTGGCCAGCGCATGGCACAGCAGCCGCCAACCGCGCAGCGCCAGCGCCTTGCGCTCGGCTTCGTCGCTGCCGCGCTGGCAGGCGCCAAGCATGTCCATCAGCAAGCCCAGATCGTCGCCGTCCAGTTGCGCGCGGCACAGGCCGGCGTCGATCGCGCGCTGCAGGAACGGCAGCAGGATCGCCATCACCCGCGTGTGCGCCGCGGTGATGGGGGGACGCTCGCGCGGCATCGAGCGCCAGTAGTCGGTCAGCGGCGCGGACATCGCGATGTGCTCGGCGACGTCGCGCAACAGCAGGAACAGGCCGTCGGGGCGCTCGCCGATGGCGCGCGCGCAGCCGTCCAGCCCGTCCAGGCCACGCTGCAGCAGTGCCGCCATCAGCGCGGTGCGGTCGGCGAAATTGCGGTACAGCGTGGCCCGGCCCACGCCGGAGCGCTCGACCACCAGCTCCAGCGGCGCCAGCACGCCGTGCTCGCAGAACACCTCGTCGGCCGCGTCGAGCAACAGGCGGCGGCGTTGGGCGGCATCGGTGCGCAGGTCCATCCGCGCATTATCGGACAAATTTGTCCGCTGGCGATAGTACCGTCGCTCCGAATGCCTCCGGCGCGCCGCATTGTGCTGCCCGGCCACCGTCAGCCGGTATTCTGCACGCCCTGCGAGACGCCGTTGACGCAGGCCACCAGCGCCCGCAGCAACTCTTCGTCTTCGCCCTCGGTGGCCCGCCAGCGCTGCAGCAGGTCCACCTGCAGCACGCTGATCGGGTCGATGTAGGGATTGCGCAGGCGGATCGACAGCGCCAGCCGCGGGTCGTGCTGCAGCAGCGACACCTGCCCGGTCAGCGATTTCACCCAGCCCTTGGTCAGCGCCAGCTCGTCGCGGATGCGCGGGAAGAAGCGCGCGTGCAGCGGCCCGGCCAGGCGCGAGAACATCTCGGCGATGTTGAGGTCGCCCTTGGACAGCACCATCGCGATGTCGTCGAGGAAGGTGCGGAAGAACGGCCAGTCGGCGGCCATCTCGCGCAGCGTGTCCTCATGGCCGGCCTCCACCGCCGCGCGCAGACCGCTGCCGACGCCGTACCAGCCCGGGATCACCGCGCGCGCCTGGCTCCAGGCGAACACCCACGGGATCGCGCGCAGGTTGTCCAGCGCCGCGTCCTGGCCCAGCCGCCGCGACGGCCGCGAGCCCAGGGTCATCCGCTCGATCACGTCGATCGGCGTGGCCAGGCGGAAATAGCGCATGAATTCGGCATCGCCGACGAAGCTGCGGTAGGCGCCGGTGCTGTGCTCGGCGACGATGTCCATCACCGGCCGCCACGCGTCCTCGCGCGCGTCCGGCGCGCGCGGGCGCAGGCTCGACAGCAGCACCGCGCCGGTCATCTGCTCCAGCGAGCGCAGCGCCAGCGCGCGGATGCCGTACTTACGGTGGATCACCTCGCCCTGCTCGGTCACCCGCAGGCGGCCATCGACGCTGCCGCGCGGCGCCGCCTCCAGCGCACGCGTGGTCTTGCCGCCGCCGCGCACGATGGAACCGCCGCGGCCATGGAAGAAGGTCAGGCGGATGCCGAGTTCGGCGGCCGCATCGAGCAGTTCCACCTGCGCGCGCTGCAGTCCCCAGCGCGAGGCGGCGATGCCGCCGTCCTTGCCGCTGTCCGAATAGCCGAGCATCACCATCTGCACGTCGGCGCGCGCGGCCAGGTGGCGGCGGTAGACCGGGTCGGCGAGCAGGTCGCGCAGCGTGTCGGTGCCGCCGCGCAGGTCGTCCACGGTCTCGAACAGCGGCACGATGTCCAGCGGCACCGCGCCCTGCGCATCGACCAGGCCACCGCGCCGCGCCAGGGCAAGCACGGTCAGCACGTCGGCGCGGTTGTGCGCCATGCTGATGATGTAGCTGCCCAGCGCATCGGCGCCGTGGCGCGCGCGCGCATCGGCGAGCGCGGCGAACACCGCGTCCAGGCGTGCGTTGCCGGCATCCTCGGGCGCTGTCGGCAGGGTCTGCTCGCCGCCGGCGTAGGCGCCGAGTACCGCGGCGCGCTCCTCGGGCGAACGCGCGTCCCAGTCGTCCTCGCCCAGCGCCGCGGCGACCGCGCGCGCATGCACGCTGGACTCCTGGCGCACGTCCAGCCGCGCCAGGTGGAAGCCGAAGCTGCGCACCCGCCACAGCAGCCGCCGCACCGCGAACCAGCCGGCGTGCAGGCCCTTGTTGGCCTGCAGGCTGTCCAGGATCAGCTGCAGGTCCTGTTCCAGCTCGGTCGGCGCGGCATAGGCGCCCGGTGCGTCGTCCAGCGCTGCCTGCAGGCGCGCGCGCATCAGGTCGTTGAGCAGGCGGTACGGCATGTCGCCGTGGCGCGGCCGCGAGCGCGCCGCGGCCGCGGGCAGCAGTTGCCGGTAGCGTTCCAGTTGCCCCAGCAGCGGCGCGCTGACCGCGACCAGGGTGGTGGACTGGCTGAGCAGGCTGGCCAGCTGCCACAGCTCCTTCAGATAGCGGTTCAGCACCGCGCGGCGCTGCGCGTCGAGCGTGGCGGTGATGGTGCCGGCATCCACGTTCGGGTTGCCGTCCATGTCGCCGCCGACCCAGGTGCCGAAGCGCAGCAGCCGCGGCAGCGGCAGCGGCGTGCCGTAGGTTTCCTCGATTGCGTGCTCCAGGGTCTCGTACATCACCGGGACCACCCGGTACAGCACCTGGGTCAGGTAGAAGCCGACGTGCTCGCGTTCGTCTTCCACGGTCGGCCGCACCGGCGAGGAATCGGCGGTCTGCCACGACGCGGTCAGCGCCATGCGGAAGCGCGCCGCATCGGTGGCGCGCTCGCCGGGCGTGCGCATGCCGTCGAGGTTGTCGACCAGGCTGGCCACCATCAATTGCTCTTTCTCCAGTAGCGCGCGGCGCACCGCCTCGGTCGGGTGCGCGGTGAACACCGGCTCCACGTCGATGCGCGGCAGCCATTCGCCCAGCTCCTGCGCGCTCACCCCCTGCGCCTTGAGCCGGCGCAGCGCGTCGTGCAGGCCGTCCGGCTGCGGCGTGTCGGCGCTGTTGCGCTGGTAGTCGCGGCGGCGGCGGATGCGGTGTACGCGCTCGGCGATGTTGACCACTTGAAAATAGGTGCTGAACGCGCGCACCAGCGCCTCGGCGTCGCGCGGCGCACGCCCGGAGAGCTGCTGGCTCAGCGAGGACGGCGGCGCATCGCTCTCGCGGCGCGCGATCGCCGTGGTGCGGATGGTTTCGATCTCGTCGAGGAATTCCGCAGACACCTGCTCGGCGAGCAGGTCGCCGACCAGCGCCCCCAGTCGGCGGACGTCGTCGCGCAAGGGGATATCGGGCGTGGCAAACACGATGCTGCTGCGGTACTCGTTCATCGGAAAACGCATGGCTCGGCAGTGGAGGCGCCGCCAGACTAACCCAAAAGTATTAGTCGCTCGCCGGGCATGGCGACGGTTTCAATGCGAACCATCGTGGCCTGCGCAGGGTGCCGACTGTGGGAGCGACTTCAGTCGCGACGACGCCATGCAGGACGCGTCGCGACTGAAATCGCTCCCACAAAAAGGCTGGACCCACTGCGCAGCGCAGGCCGAGCGCCCCTCGGCCGAAGTGGCCTCGCCGCGGCGCAGGACGGCCGCCGCCACGTGTCGATAGGGCGCCAGCCTGCATTGCGCCCAAGCCGCACGCGCCCATTCAAGCACCTCACGTCGCAGCCGCTATAATTGGTTACCCCTCCGCCGAGGGGCGCTGCGACCGTGTCGATGCGGGGCTCCCGCCTCCAGACCCGGCCAGGCTCGGCGGCAGGCTTGAGCGACAACGGCGCCCGGACCTTCGCGAGTTTTCTCGCCATTGACCGGAGCACGACCGATGAACGCTGTACGCAAGAGCTTTTCCACCGAGGGCGACTACAAGGTCGCCGACATCTCCCTGGCCGACTGGGGCCGCAAGGAGCTGGACATCGCCGAGCACGAGATGCCGGGCCTGATGTCGATCCGCCGCCAGTATGCCACCGCCAAGCCGCTGGCCGGCGTGCGCGTGACCGGCTCGCTGCACATGACCATCCAGACCGCGGTGCTGATCGAGACGCTGAAGGACATCGGCGCCGACGTGCGCTGGGCCTCGTGCAACATCTTCTCCACCCAGGACCACGCCGCCGCCGCGATCGCCGTCACCGGCACCCCCGTGTTCGCCTGGAAGGGCGAGAGCCTGGAGGAATACTGGGACTGCACCCTCGACGCGCTGACCTTCACCCTGGCCAACGGCACCCAGACCGGCCCGGAGCTGGTGGTGGACGACGGCGGCGACGTCACCCTGCTGATCCACAAGGGCTACGAGCTGGAGAACGGCTCCAAGTGGGTGGACGAACCCGCCTCCTCGCACGAAGAGCAGGTGATCAAGGACCTGCTCAAGCGCGTGGCGGTCGAGCGCCCCGGCTACTGGACCCGCGTGGTCAAGGACTGGAAGGGCGTGTCCGAGGAAACCACCACCGGCGTGCACCGCCTGTACCAGCTGGCCGAAGCCGGCACCCTGCTGGTGCCGTCGATCAACGTCAACGATTCGGTGACCAAGAGCAAGTTCGACAACCTGTACGGCTGCCGCGAGTCGCTGGCCGACGGCCTCAAGCGCGCGATGGACGTGATGCTGGCCGGCAAGGTCGCGGTGGTCTGCGGCTACGGCGACGTCGGCAAGGGCTCGGCGCATAGCCTGCGCGCCTATGGCGCCCGCGTCATCGTCACCGAGATCGACCCGATCTGCGCGCTGCAGGCGGCGATGGAAGGCTTCCAGGTCAACACCGTCGAGGACAGCCTGGGCCAGGCCGACATCTACGTCACCACCACCGGCAACAAGGACATCATCCGCATCGAGCACCTGACGCAGATGAAGGACCAGGCCATCGTCTGCAACATCGGCCACTTCGACAACGAGATCCAGGTCGAGGCGCTGTACAAGTACCCCGGCGTGCAGAAGATCAACATCAAGCCGCAGGTGGACAAGTTCGTGTTCCCGAACGGCAACGCCATCTTCCTGCTGGCCGAAGGCCGCCTGGTCAACCTGGGCTGCGCCACCGGCCACCCCAGCTTCGTGATGTCCAACAGCTTCGCCAACCAGACCCTGGCGCAGATCGACCTGTGGCAGAACAAGGACAGCTACGAAAAGCAGGTCTACCGCCTGCCGAAGAAGCTGGACGAGGAAGTGGCGCGCCTGCACCTGGAAAAGATCGGCGTGAAGCTGACCACGCTCAGCGACGACCAGGCCGCCTACCTCGGCGTCTCGGTCGATGGTCCGTACAAGCCGGAGCATTACCGCTACTGAGCGGTTGGCGGGTTATCGCCGAACGCGAGGAGCCGAAAGAACGGGCGCCGCAAGGCGCCCGTTCTTGTTGGGGCCCAGCTGCGCATCAGGCATGATCCGGAGCGACAGCCACGCTTGGGCGGCTCCGGGATATGGTCGGCATGATCAGACACGGGATTACGTGCCGATTGTCAGGCGTCGGGTTTCGCGGCACCTTACTCGTCACCACGCAGATTCTCAGCACGGAGCGTCCATGATCAGCCTCGAGTTCCTCGTCACTTCGCTCGTGGTCGTACTGATCCCCGGCACCGGCGTCATTTACACCGTGTCGACGGGCATCGTCCAAGGTCGCAAGGCCAGCATTTACGCAGCGCTAGGATGTACCGCCGGGATCCTTCCACACCTCATGGCGACGGTGCTTGGTCTGGCGGCGGTCATGCATGCCAGCGCGCTGGCCTTTCAAACGCTCAAGTACGCGGGCGTCGCGTATTTGTTCTACGTGGCATACGCGACCTGGCGCGACAAGTCCGCGTTTGCAGTAGACGAAACCATGCCCAGGACTTCCACAACCGGCTTGGTTGCCAAAGCCTTCCTGCTCAACATTTTGAACCCGAAGCTGACCATCTTCTTTTTGGCGTTCCTGCCCCAGTTCGTCGAACCCGGCGCCGACCGACCGCTCATGCAGCTGCTTCTTTTGAGTGCGATCTTCATGGCCATGACCTTCGCCGTTTTTGTTGTCTACGGCTTGGTCGCGCATGCCTTCCGCAGGCGGGTCGTAGATTCCACTCGCGTGCAAGGCTGGCTGCGCTATGGGTTTGCCGCAGCCTTTGCCGGGCTTGGAGCGAAGCTGGCACTCACCGAAAAGTGACACCCGCGCATCGAGGGCACGTCGCCGGAACCGCTTCGTCACGTTGCCGCCATCCCCCGCATCAGGCGCAAAGACCCATGCTGAAACGCCACTGGCTCGCGGCGGGCCTGGGCTGCATCGCCGCCCTGGCCATCGCCGCCATCGCAGGCTACAAACCGCTAATGACTTGGTGGATGCATAGCCGTCCGTTCTCTGCCGAAGCGTTCGATGCTGCGCGTTGGCGCGCCGGCCTGGCGACATCGGACGAAGAAGAAGGGAAATGCGTGCGTGGGCGCATGGCGAACGACATCATCGCCGGGATCGCTCGCCCGGGCCAGCCGAAGTCCGCCGTGGAAGCCGCGCTCGGCAATCCTCAGGACATGCGGGGCGAGATCGCGAAATACGATCTTGGAATGTGCAGCGGCCTGCGCATCGACTTCGATTGGCTCTACGTCGAATACGCCGACGGCAGAGTTCAGCGGGCTTATCACGTACAGCACTAACCGGCGACGACAATCCGTCCAAACCAGTGCCGAATCGGGCGCGGCTATGGCCGCCAATTCGCATTGCGTTCCCAGAACGCCACACTGCGCCGGTAGGCATCGCGATCCAGCGCCACGCCCGAGCCGCCCTCCTCCACGCCCAGCGCGTTGCGCAGCATGGTGATCGGCGCCATCGGGATCTCCTGCGGCTCGGCGGTGTAGAGGCAACCGACCACGCCCCAGTCGGCCTCGATCGGCGCGCCCTCGCGCGCCAGTTGCTCGCGGCTGTAGAGGATCGGCAGCAGGTACGCGGCAACCGGCGGCTCGACGCCTTCGAACCAGCGCACCAGCACCGGCAATTCCTCCCTGCTGCGCGCTTCGTAGCCGGAACGCAGCAGCTGGCGATTGGCCTCGGTGATCGGCACGGTCAGGCAGCGGGTGGAGGTCCAGTTGGGATGCACGTGCAGCTTGCAGAACGGCGCGTAGCCGTCCAGCACCCGGAGCGGCGTGGCGTCGTTGAGTTGGCGCTCGAACTGTTCCGGAGTGCAGTCCTGGATCGCGTTGCGGCGAGCGTCGCGCGGGAACAGGCGGGTGCGGGCGAAGGGGGTGAGGACGATGGACATGGCGGGGACGGGCACGAGGAGCGGGCAAGCGTAGCGCGCTCGGTGGGCGATGGACACCGTGGCCGGCGCATGCCATTGGAACCGACCGGCAGCGCTGATTCTTCCGCTTTGCCTTCTGTGGGAGGGGTTTCAACCCCGACGCCTTACCGGTAGAGCGTCGGGGTTGAAACCCCTGCTACAGAAAAGCGGTCGTGGCGCTGCGCTGCCTGCCATCGCGCCAACACGCAGCATGTACCCTCCTCCACATCTGGCGCCGACTGCGGATGCGCCAACGCATAGTCGATCGCGGCACGAATCGCCGCCAGCTGCGCGGCATTGCACTGCTCCGGCGTGGCGGTCGGACTATCGGGATAGACCTCGGTGGTCGTGGTGTAGCGCGCATCGCTGATGCCTGCGCACAGCCCAAGTTGCTTCACCGGATAGTGGATGACCCCATGCGCCACCACCGGCGAGCCGATGAGCCTGCCCTGCGCATCGGCCGGCGCGATATGCGTGACCTGCGCCACCGCCGCCATCACCGCCTGCTGGAACGCCGGCTGCGGGTTGTCGCTGTCGCCGACCAGGTAGAAGCCGTCGGGAATGCCATCGGGCACATAGGCGGCGCCGTCGCGCGCGGCCAGCGCCGGCCGGAACTCGGATTCGTCGCTGTCGGTGGTCTCGTGCAGATCGATGTGCATCGCGATGCGCCCGCGCAGCGGCGCGACCAGCCGCAGCAGCGCGGCCGATTCCTGCACCGGGCTGCCCTCGCGGAACGAGCGGTTGGGATCGATGGCGTCCGCGTTCCAGCGATGGATGCGCTCGTAGGCCCATGGGCTCACGCACGGCGCCACCAGCAGGTTGGCGCGGCCGGCGTAGTCGGCGCGTGGCGTTCGGCGAACTGCAGCGCGCCATGCACGCCGCTGGTTTCGTAGCCATGCACGCCGCCGGTCACCAGCATGCACGGCAGTACCTCGTGCCATGCGCGGCTGCGCAACGCCAGCAGCGGATAGCGCTCTCCAGCGTAATCCAGCGCGCCGTACTCCATGCTGTCCAGCTGCCCGCGCAGGCGTTCGATCGCCGCCACCACGTCTTGCCGATAGCTGCGCTGGCGTCGTTGCCGCGACAGCCAGAGCGCCCTTTCCGCTGGCCCCCAGGGCGTACCGGGAATGCCGATCGGATAGAAAGCATCGGATGGCATCGTGCGGCTCCGCGTGTGTCGATGAGGCCGACGACTTTAGCATCGGCAAACGCCAGGCATTGCGTATCCGCAGCGTCATGGCGGATCGATGGGCAGGTCCTGCATATTCCGCATCGCGCATCGATACCGGCATGCGTTTGCATCGCTCCGCAAGGCCGCGACAACCGCGCAGCGCAGGCCGCGACGGCGCAGCGCGCGCGGCCGGCCGCCACGGCTTCCGCATTGCTGTATCGCCGCGGCCGGCTATCGCAAGGTGATGGTGGCGCCGGCCTATCGCTCGCAGGGCAGCGCCTGGTGGGCGCGCTATCAACCGCAGGACATGCGCGTGATCGACCACCCGCTCGGCGCCACCGAGGATTTCGCCAGCATGGTGCAGGCGCCGGCCGATGTCGGCGTGGAAACCCATGCCGACGTGGCGCTCAACCACATGGCCAACGAGGCGGCGACGCGCCCGGACCTGAACTATCCGGGCAGCGCGGTGCTGCGGCCGCCAGGCCTCGCAGCCGGGCAAATACGCCCGCCGGACGCCCATCCAAATTTCACATCCATCCGGATGAAGAGATATACTCTACGCATCACCTGACGCGCCGCGCCCATGACCGCCATCAGTTTCGAGTTCTACCCGCCCAAGACCGACGAACAGCGTGCGCAGCTGGACCGCACCGCCGCGCGCCTGAAGACCTACGCACCGGAGTACGTGTCGTGCACCTTCGGCGCCGGCGGCTCGACCCTGAGCTACACCTCCGAGACGGTGCGCCACCTCAAGCAGCATCATGGCTTCGAGGCGGCACCGCACCTGTCGTGCGTGGGCGGCAGCCGCGAAGAGATCCGCGAACTGCTCAAGCTGTACCGCGCGATCGGCTGCCGGCGCCTGGTCGCGCTGCGCGGCGACCTGCCCTCGGGCATGGGCCATCCCGGCGACCTGCGCTACGCCGCGGACCTGATCGCCTTCATCCGCGCCGAGCACGGCGACGCCTTCCACCTGGAGGTCGGCGCCTATCCGGAGACGCATCCGCAGGCCAGCGACGCGCTGAGCGACCTGCGCCACTTCAAGGCCAAGGTCGAGGCCGGCGCCGATGGCGCGATCACCCAGTATTTCTACAACGCCGACGCGTATTTCCATTTCGTCGATGCGGTGCGCAAGCTCGGCGTGCAGATCCCGATCGTGCCGGGGATCATGCCGATCTCCAACTTCAGCCAGCTGCGGCGTTTCTCCGAGCAATGCGGCGCGGAGATCCCGCGCTGGATCGGCAAGCGCATGCAGGCCCATGGCGACGATGCCGACGCGATTCGCGAATTCGGCGCCGACCTGGTCGCGGCGCTGTGCGCACGCCTGCTCGCTGGCGGCGCGCCGTCGCTGCACTTCTACACGCTCAACCTGGCCAAGCCCACCACCAGCGTGCTGTCGCGTTTGGCGTAAGCGCCATCCGCGCCCGGCGCGCGTGCCTGCGGTGCGGGGGCGGCAATCGGCGAGGCGGCAGACCACTCGATGGCGTATAGCGTCGGGACTAAAGTCCCTCCCACAAGAAGCCTCTGCGCGGCGCCTCGCAGAGCTCCTTGTAGGAGCAACTTCAGCCGCGACAAACGGAATCGGAAGCTTGACTGGCTTCGGAACCGGTTGGGACTGAAGCCCCCTGCAAGAGCCTTGGCGCTTCGCCTTGCCGACGTCCCTGTAGGAGCAACTTCAACCGCGACAAACGGAATGGGAACCTCGGCTGGCTTCGGAACCGGTCTGGGCTGAAGCCCCTCCTACAGGAGCCTTGGCGCCTCGCCTATGCCCCTGTGGGAGCGACTTCAGTCGCGACGAGCGAAGCAGCCAGGCACCCTGCCCTCGCGAAGGATCGGGACCGATGCCCTAACCGCGCGCCCCATGCCTCGCCCGCGCTGTTGCCTTCGCCTGTACCTTCGGCAGCTTCCCAGACGCCAGGCCTGCGGCTAGGCTGGCGCGATGCGCGCGCCTTCGTCGATCCTGCTGTTGCTCTGCCTGTGCGCCGCGCCCGCCGTCGCGCAGAAGGTCAATCGCTGCACCGGCGCCGACGGCGCCACGGTGTTCAGCGATCGCCGCTGCGAAGACCTTGGCGCGATCGACCGGCTGCCGCCGCGCGCCGCGCCCAGCGCGGCCAGCGAGGGCGCCAGCGGCCTGTACCGGCCGCAGTGCGTGCGCCGGCTCAGCGAACTGGCGCAGCAGATCCGCACCGCGGTGGACGCGCGCGACGTCAATCGCCTGTCCACGCTGTATTGGTGGAACGGCGTCTCGGACGACGCGGCGCGGCGCATCCTCGACCGCCTCGATGCGATCGTCCAACGGCCGCTGGTCGCGATCGTACCGGTGCTGCCGGAACCGGCGGCTTACCCGCCAGCCGCGTCCTCCGCGGCCGACGCCTTGGCCACTGCAGAGCGACGCATATCCAGCCCCACGCCTGCGACAGCGCAGGCATCGACCGACGCCGCGTCCGGCGACAGCGCTACACCGCCGCGCGCACGCGCGACCGGCTTGCGCCTGGAGCAGACCCTCGGCGGCAGCGCGACGCCGACCTCGACCGTGCTGGGCCTGCGCCGGCAGTACAACTGCTTCTGGATCAGTTTCTAGCGCCTTTCCGAGGCGGCGCTTTGCAGCCGGCCGGGCGTCGTGTGGGCGACGTCGGTCACAACGAGCCGTGCCGGTAATGCCCGTCGCGACTGAAGTCGCACAACTATGGCGTCTCGATCGGAACATGTGCTGCGCTGCGCACGCACGGGCACTATCGGCATGCGTCAAGCCGGCAACGCCTTTGCATCGCGCAGCAGGCGGCGATCGACGGCGCCGCACCCCGCTCAGGCCGCGTCCACTTCCACCGGCCACAGGCCGCGGATCGCGGCGATGCCCTGGCCGCCATGGCGGCGCGCTTCGGCCACCTGCGCCGGCAGCAGGCCGCCGATCGGGTACAGCGGCAGCGCCACTTCCTCGCGCAGGCGTTCGAAGGCACCCCAGCCCAGCGTCACCGCGCCGGGATGGCTGGCGGTGGCCGCCAGCGGGCCGACCACGGCGAAGTCGCAGCCGAGCCGCTGCGCCGCCTGCAGTTCCGCCACGCTATGGCAGGACGCGGCGACGCAGTGCCCGGGCGGCAACGGCCGCGCCTGGTACTGCAGCAGTTGCTCCGCGCCGAGGTGTACGCCAACGCCCAATTCCCGCGCCAGCGCCAGATCGCGATTGACCAGCACCTGCGCGCCGCGCGCCGCGCACAGCGCCGCCGCGGCCCGCGCCAGCGGCTGCCATTGCGCCGCCGGCAGGCTGCGCGCACGCAGCTGCACGCGCTGCACGCCGCCTTGCAGCGCGCGCTCCAGCGCCGCCAGCCAGCGCTCGGGGGCGACCGGCTCCGGCGTCACCAGGTAGCGATCGGGCTGGCGCAGCATCGCCACCACCGGCTGGTCGGCTGGCGGCATCGCGTAGCGACCCAGCTTGTCCGGCACCACCCAGGTCAGCGCCTGGCCTTCGCGACCGCGCGCGTTGCCCTTCCACGACAGCACCCGGCGCATCTCCAGGCGCAGCCGCTTGTCCGGATAGCGCTGCGGCACCTCCATCAGCTGCGCACCGACCGTCGCCTCGATGCCCAGCTCCTCCTGCAGTTCGCGCACCAGGGCCTGCTCGGAGGTCTCGCCCGGCTCGCGCTTGCCGCCGGGGAACTCCCACAGGCCGGCGAGGTCGCGGCCCTCGGTACGCCGGGTCAGCAGGATACGGCCGCGGGCATCGGTGATGACCCCGGCGACGACATGGATGGATCTGAGCGGTTCGGACATGGCGCAAGCTTGCCGTCTTCGGCGGTGCCAACGCAATGAACGCGATTCACATCGCCGCCGACCCGCGCGTCAGCGCAGCGCTGCGTGCGTCCCCGGCCAGCGCGCGGCGCGGAGACGGCTCTGGACGACGCGCCAGCAACGTCGCAACCAACCACATGCGGCCATGCATGGGACGCCACAGAACGGCAGCACCGGCGCCAGCGGGGACGCCGATGCCACGCTCAGCTCGCCAGAGCGTGGCCGATCCGCCACAGCACCCCGCCCGGATCGTGCAGGGTGAAGTCGCGCATGCCCCAGGGCCGATCCTCCGGCACGCCGACGCGCGCACCGTAGCGGCCGGCCAGATCGGCAGCGTCGAGCCGCCGCCACCAGGCATCGGCATCCTCCACCCACAGATGCAGCATCAGGTTGTGCGCCAGCCCCTGCTCGTAGAAATCCTGCAGCAGGAACGCACAGCGCTCGCCATGGCGGAAGCAGGTCAGCCCCGGATCGATCTCCTCGGGCACGAACCCCACCTCCCGATAGAACTGCACGGACAGCGCATAGTCGCGCGCCGGCACGAACACCTTCAATTCAAGACTGGCGGAAGGCTCCACGGCATGCACCCAACGGCAATGGCGACACCCGGCACCCTACCCGCAGAACGCGCGCCACGCCACGCCGGCGCGCACGCCCCCAGCCTTCCCCGCAAACAAAACGCCCCGCGCAAGGCGGGGCCATTGATACAAGGTTTTGACCAATCAGCGCACCCCATCTGGAGCACAGCCCCCTTTAGTAAAGGGGGCGCGCCGATAGGCGCGGGGTTTTGGGGAGTGATGAGCCGGGGCCCACGTTTTGCGAAGCCAAACGTGGGGCTGTTGCGCGATTGCGCAACAGCGCTCCTAGCTCAACTGCCCATGGCAATGCTTGTACTTCTTGCCGCTGCCGCACGGGCACGGATCGTTGCGGCCGACCTTGGGCGCCTCGCGGGTGACCTGCGCCACCTGCGGCGGGTTGGCGCCCAGTGCCAACTGTTCGGCTTCCTCCTCGGCGCTGTAGCCGCCGGCGTCCTGGTGCTGGAACTGCGCCTGGCGCAGCTGCGCCTCCATCTGCTGCCGTTCCTGCGCTTCCAGCGCCGCCACTTCTTCCTCGCTGCGGATGCGCACGCGCGCCAGCAAGGTCACCACCTCGCGCTTGGCGTGCTCGAGCATCTCCGAGAATAGTTCGAAGGCTTCCTTCTTGTATTCCTGCTTGGGCTGCTTCTGCGCGTAACCGCGCAGGTGGATGCCCTGGCGCAGGTAGTCCATGCGCGCCAGATGCTCCTTCCAGCTCTGGTCGAGCACGGTCAGCATCACGTGCTTCTCCAGCGCACGCATGGTCTCGCCGCCGACGGCCGATTCCTTCTCCTGGAAGTGGCGATCGACTTCCTCGCGCACCTTCTCGGCGATGCCGGCCGCATCCAGTTCCTCGTGGCGCTTGACCAGGTCGGTCAGCGACAGCGGCAGGCCCAGGTCGCTGGACAGGGTCGCTTCCAGGCCCGGCAGGTCCCACTGCCCGTCGACAGAGTTCGGCGGCACGAAGCGCGCCACCAGGTCGTAGATCACGTCGTCGCGGATGCCATCGACGTTGTCCTTGACCGACTCGGCGTCGAGCAGTTCGTCGCGCTGCGCGTAGATCACCTTGCGCTGGTCGTTGTTGACGTCGTCGAAGTCGAGCAGGTTCTTGCGGATGTCAAAATTATGAGCTTCTACTTTGCGTTGCGAATTCTCGATAACACGAGAAACCATCTTGTCTTCAATGACGTCGTCCTCTTTCATACCCATGAAACGCATCATCTTCACAACGCGTTCACCACCAAAGATGCGAATCAGGTTGTCTTCCAGCGACAGGTAGAAGCGCGAGGAACCCGGATCGCCCTGGCGGCCGGAACGGCCGCGCAGCTGGTTGTCGATACGCCGCGACTCGTGGCGCTCGGTGCCGATGATGTGCAAACCGCCGGCGGCCTTGACCGCGTCGTGGCGCTCCTGCCAGGCCGCCTTCAGACGTGCGCGCTCGGCCTCGCTCAGGTCCTCGCCCAGCGCCTGCAGCTCGGCTTCCAGCGAGCCGCCGAGCACGATGTCGGTACCGCGGCCGGCCATGTTGGTGGCGATGGTCACCGCGCCCGGCTGGCCGGCGTTGGCGACGATCTGCGCCTCGCGCTCGTGCTGCTTGGCGTTGAGCACCTCGTGCCTGACCCCGGCCTTGCGCAGGTGCTCGGACAGCATCTCCGAGGTCTCGATCGAGGTGGTGCCGACCAGCACCGGCTGACCGCGCTTGGCGCAATCCTCGATGTCGGCGAGCACCGCGTTGAACTTGCCCTGGCGGTTGAGGAACACCTGATCCGGCCAGTCCTTGCGGATGGTCGGGCGGTTGGTCGGGATCACCACCACTTCCAGGTTGTAGATGCTCTGGAATTCGTAGGCTTCGGTGTCGGCCGTCCCGGTCATGCCGGACAGCTTCTGGTACATGCGGAACAGGTTCTGGAAGGTGATGCTGGCCAGCGTCTGGTTCTCGCGCTGCACCGGCACGCCTTCCTTCGCCTCCACCGCCTGGTGCAGGCCGTCGGACCAGCGCCGGCCCGGCAGCGTGCGTCCGGTGAATTCGTCGACGATGACCACTTCGCCGTCGCGCACGATGTAGTCCACGTCGCGCTGGTAGATCGCATGCGCGCGCAGCGCGGCGTTGAGGTGATGCACCACGCTGAGGTTCTGCGCGCCGTACAGGCGGTCCTCGTCGTTGCTCAGGATGCCGGCCGCGCGCAGCAGTTCTTCGGCGTGCTCCATGCCCGCCTCGGACAGGTGCACCTGCTTGCCCTTCTCGTCGACCCAGAAATCGCCCTCGCCCTCCTCCGACTCCTGCTTGCTCAGCTGCGGCACGATGCGGTTGACGCGGATGTACAGCTCCGGCGAATCGTCGGCCGGGCCGGAGATGATCAGCGGGGTGCGCGCCTCGTCGATCAGGATCGAGTCCACTTCGTCGACGATGGCGTAGTTCAGGCCGCGCTGGTAGCGGTCGGCCTTGGACAGCGCCATGTTGTCGCGCAGGTAGTCGAAGCCGAATTCGTTGTTGGTGCCGTAGGTGATGTCGGCGGCATAGGCGGCGTGCTTGTCGCCGTGCGGCATGCCCGGATAGACCACGCCCACGCTCAGCCCCAGCCAGTTGTACAGCCGGCCCATCTGCGCGGCGTCGCGGCGCGCCAGATAGTCGTTGACGGTGACCACGTGCACGCCCTTGTCTTCCAGCGCGTTGAGGTACACCGGCAGCGTCGCCACCAGGGTCTTGCCTTCGCCGGTGCGCATTTCCGCGATCTTGCCCAGGTGCAGGACCATGCCGCCGATCAGCTGCACGTCGTAATGGCGCATGCCGAGCACGCGGCGGCTGGCCTCGCGGCACACCGCGAACGCTTCCGCCAGCACCTTGTCCAGGCTCTCGCCGCCGGCGATGCGCCCGCGCAGTTCCGGGGTCTTGGCCTGCAGCTGCGCGTCGGAGAGCTGCTCCATCTCCGGCTCCAGCGCATTGACCTTGGCGACGATACGGTGGAGCTGACGCAGCTGGCGTTCGTTGCGGCTACCGAAAACGCGAGTAAGCAGACTGTTGATCATTGAAGGAACCGGTTGGAAAGGAACGCCCGTACGGCCCAATCCCCCAGGGAATCGGCGGGGCCGCAAACGAAACAGGGCGCGAGGCGCCCTGTCGTGGCAAAGCGCATTGTAGCTTGGGGCGGGCTCCGACGATTCAAGCGCCGGCATTGCCGCTCCAAGCGCGGCCGCACTCAGCCGCGGCCGCGGCGGCCCACCGGGGTGGCGCCGTCGCCGAGGAACTTGGCCGGATTCATCACCACGCCGTCCTTCCAGACCTCGAAATGCACGTGCGCGCCGTTGGAACGGCCGGTGGAGCCGGCCTTGGCCACTTCCTGGCCGACCCGCACCAGATCGCCGACCTTCACCGACAGCCGCGAATTGTGCGCGTAGCGGGTGACATAGCCGTTGCCGTGATCGACATCGACCACGTTGCCGTAGCCGCCGCGCACGCCCGAGTAGCTGACCACGCCGTCGGCCACGGCCAGCACCGGATCGCCGACGTTGGCGTGGAAGTCGATGCCCTTGTGGTTGCCGGCGCCACGGCCGAACGGATCGGCGCGGCCGCCGAAACCGGAGGTGATGTAGCTGTTGCGGATCGGCATCCGCGACGGCACCGCGTTCTGGTCGAGCTGGTGGTCGAACAGCAGCGATTCGAGCACCGACAGCTGCTGGCCGGAGGTGGCGAACTGCTGCTGCAGCCCGTCCAGTTCCTTGCCCAGCTGCGGCGCCGGCATGTCCTGGCTGACCTCATCGTCGCCGCCACCGACGCCGACCGGCTGCTCGAAGTCGAATTCGCCGTCCTGCAGCTTGCCCATGCGGGTCAGGCGTTCGCCGAGTGCGTTCAGCCGGGTGGCCTGCGCCTGCAGTTCGCCCAGCCGCGCGGCCAGCGCGTTGACCTGGGTCTGCGCGTCGCGGCGCACCTGCGCCAGCTCCGCGTCCTGCCGTTGCACCTTGGCCCGCAACTGCGCCGAGCCGACCAGGCCGGTCGCGGCGCTGACACCGATGCCGAGTACCATGCCCACGCCGAGCACCGCGCCCAGCATGGCCAGGGGACGCCGGTCGGCGAACTCGCGCAGCCGCCACGGCAGGTTCTTGATCCCCTTTTCACGCGAATTGATTACGATCTTTTTAAACGCCATATGAGTTTTCATGTCTAAGCGAAAGTCCGGCGAGGGCCATACCACCGTGCCGATGCCGGCGTTGGACGCCGCATTGGCAGACAAGGTGGGCGACCCGTTGCGGCGTGCCTTGTGGCTCGATGCGCTGGACCGACAGTTGCGCCCCCATCTGCCGCCGAACCTGGCCTCCCGTTGCCGGTTGGCCAATGTGAACGGCGAACAGCTCGTTTTTCTGGTTGATTCTCCGGTCTGGCATGCCCGGGTCAGGCTCGCCGAGGCCGATATCCTCGCTGCGGCCCGGTCCCTCGGGCTGAAGGCCACCAGGGTGACCGTCAAGATTGCCACTGCACCTGCGCATTCCCCAATGCAGCAGGCAAGAAACAAGCCAGCACCGGTCTCCGCGGCGACGCAGAAGGGATTGCGCGACGCGCTGGCATCCTTGCAGGACGTCGACTCCACGACGCCTGAAGCTTCCACGGCCTCCGGCCGCGGCGGTCTGCGGTCGTAGACACGCACGTCACAACCCGACGCATCCTAGCGGGCGCCGGCCTCGAGGTCGTTACCGATTCGTTAAATGGAAGTTAAGACGGGCCAAAGGCGCGACGCATCGCCCATTCCGTGATCCCGGACGGCCCCGGTTGCGGGGCGCGAAACTTCAGGCGTAAGCCACGGCCCCGTAGGCGACCGGCGCCGGCATCGCGCCGGCATCGAAGCTCACCCACTCCCACGCCGCCTGCTCGGCGAGCAGCGCGCGCACCAGTTTGTTGTTCAGCGCATGGCCGGATTTGTAGCCTTCGTAGGCGCCGAGGATGGCGCCGCCGGCCAGGTACAGGTCGCCGATCGCATCGAGGATCTTGTGCCGCACGAACTCGTCGGCGTAGCGCAGGCCGTCGTCGTTGAGCACGCGGAACTCGTCGAGCACGATGGCGTTGTCCATCGACCCGCCCAGGCCCAGGTTGCGCTCGCGCATGTATTCCAGGTCGCGCATGAAGCCGAAGGTGCGCGCGCGGGAGATTTCCTTGATGTAGGCCATGGTCGAGAACTCGATCTCCTGGCGCGACTGCTTGGCCGGGATCATCGGGTGGTCGAACTGGATGGTGAAGCCCAGCTTGTAGCCGTCGTACGGGTCGAAGCGGGCGATCTTGTCGCCGTCGCGCACTTCCACCGGACGCTTGATGCGGATGAAGCGCTTGGGCTTGCCCTGCTCGACGATGCCCGCGGACTGCAGCAGGAACACGAACGGGCCGGAGGAACCGTCCATGATCGGCAGCTCGGCCGAGGACAGCTCGACGATGGCGTTGTCCACGCCGAGGCCGGCCATCGCCGACATCAGGTGCTCCACCGTCTGGATCTTGGCCTCGCCGCGGCTCAGCCCGGTGCACAGCGTGGTCTCGGTGACCAGCTCGGCAGCGGCCGGCACTTCCACCACCGGCTCCAGATCCACGCGCCGGAACACGATGCCGTGGTCGGCGGGCGCCGGGCGCAGCGTCATGTATACCTTGTTGCCGCTATGCAGGCCGACGCCGGTGGCGCGGATCGTGTTCTTGAGGGTGCGTTGCTGGGTCATGGGAGGCAGTCTGGGAACGTCCGCTCAGACGGGAACTGAACGGGATTGAGAATATCACGCGCTTAGCCAAATTTTAACAATACGGTCACAGCGTCCCATTTGCGCAACGCTGGCGGATGCCGGCGTCGGGGTCGCAAAAACCTGCCGGGTCGAGGCGACCCGGCAGCAAAGGACACGGCGCGCCGAGCAGGCGAACACTCTCCCGATCGGCGGTGTTGCGGGCGGCGCAGAGCCCGGCCTGGCGAGGCGTCAGTCGGCCTGGCGGCGCAGGGCGGGCGGCGTGCTTGCGAAGCACTGCTTCGCACGCGGACCCGCGCCTGGCCATGGATGGCCAGGCTGGGCCATCCGCAAGCCGCACTGTCGCGCCAGGGACGGCATCAGTCGGCCTGGCGGCGCAGGAACGCAGGAATGTCCAGGTAATCGTTCGGCAGATCGGCCGCCGCCGGTGCCGGCGCGGACGCGCCCATCGCATCGCTGCTCGGACGCCGCAGGCCCAGGCCCATCGCCCCGCCGACCGCCTTGGACACGGCGTCGCCGCCATGCTCGAAGTCGCCGAATTCCGGCTGCCCGGTGGTGGCGTTGCGCACCAGCTTGATCGGCGCGCGCTGCTCCGGACGCTGGGTCTGGCGCGACACGGCACGGTTCAGGCCGGTGGCGACCACGGTCACGCGCACTTCGTCCTGCATGTCCGGGTCGAGCACGGTGCCGACCACGACGGTCGCGTCTTCCGAGGCGAAACCTTCGATGGTGCGGCCGATCTCGTCGAACTCGGCCATGGTGAAGTCCGGACCGGCGGTGATGTTGACCAGGATGCCGTTGGCGCCGGCCAGGTTGACGTCGTCCAGCAGCGGGTTCTGGATCGCCGCTTCGGCCGCGGCCTGCGCGCGGTCGTCGCCGCGGGCCGAGCCGGTGCCCATCATCGCCAGGCCCATTTCCGACATCACCGTGCGCACGTCGGCGAAGTCGACGTTGATCAGGCCCGGACGCACGATCAAATCGGCGATGCCCTGCACCGCGCCCTGCAGCACGTCGTTGGCGGCGCGGAACGCCTGGATCATGGTGGCGTTGCGGCCGAGCACGGTGATCAGTTTTTCATTCGGGATGGTGATCAGCGAGTCGCAATGCTGGCTCAGTTCCTCGATGCCCTTCAGCGCCACCTGCATGCGCCGGCGGCCTTCGAACGGGAACGGCTTGGTGACCACGGCCACGGTCAGGATGCCCATCTCCTTGGCCAGCTGCGCGACCACGGGGGCGGCGCCGGTGCCGGTGCCGCCGCCCATCCCGGCGGTGATAAACACCATGTCCGCGCCCTGCAGCGCGTCCATGATGCGTTCGCGGTCTTCCAGGGCTGCTTGACGACCAACCTCCGGGTTCGCGCCGGCGCCCAGGCCCTTGGTGACGTTGGTGCCGAGCTGCAGCTGCAGCTTGGCGCCGCAGTTCTTGATCGCCTGCGAGTCGGTGTTGGCGGTGATGAACTCCACGCCGTCCACGCTGCTGCTGACCATGTGCGCGACCGCGTTGCCGCCGCCGCCGCCCACGCCGACCACCTTGATTACCGCGTTGGGTGCCATCTTTTCAATCAGTTCGAAATGCGCCATGTCCGTGTCCTCTTTGAGCTGTGAATGGGGAATCGGGAATGGGGAATCGGATCGCTCCGTTCGCCGGCCCGACACCCGCATTTCAGCGAGTGTTGTTGTTTGAAAGCTGGGAGTGGGAAATCGGGAATGGGGAATCGCAATAGCGCATCTCCAATCCCGTGCCCGCTCCTCAGCGGAATCACTAAAAAGCTAACCTTGCTTATCGTCTCTCTCTCACCGCTCTCCACCTATCTCCACCGCAGCACCGCTTTTTTTGCTTTTGCTCTTACCCATTCCCAATTCCCGATTCACCATTCCCGGCCGTCAAAACTCGCCGCGATACCAATTCTTCAATTTCTTGAACAGGCTGCCGGCGCGCCCGGTGGGCAGCGACGGACGCCGTGGGTGTTCGATCTGGCTGCCCATCAGCAGCAGGCCCACGCCGGTGGCATGCACCGGGTTGCCGACCACTTCGCCCAGGCCGGTGACGTGCTGCGGGATGCCCACGCGCACCGGCATCTGCACCATTTCCTCGGCCAGTTCGACCACGCCTTCCATCTTCGAGGCGCCGCCGGTCAGCACCATGCCGGCGCGCACCAGCTCCTCGAAACCGGAGCGGCGCAGTTCGGCCTGCACCATCTCGAAGATCTCCTCGTAGCGGCCCTGCACCGCCTGCGCCAGCGAATGGCGCGGCATGCGCCGCGGCGGGCGGTCGCCGACGCTCGGCACCTGGATGCTTTCCTCGGCGGTGGCCAGCTGCGCCAGTGCGCAGGCGTAGCGCACCTTGATCTGCTCGGCTTCCGGGGTGGGCGTGCGCAGCATGTGCGCGATGTCGTTGGTGACGTGGTCGCCGGCGATCGGCAGCGAGGCGGTGTGGCAGATCGCGCCCTGCACGAACACCGCCAGGTCGGTGGTGCCGGCGCCCATGTCGACCAGCACCACGCCCAGCTCGCGCTCGTCGGCGGTCAGCACCGCCACCGAGGACGCCAGCGAGGACAGGATCAGATCATCCACCTGCAGCCCGCAGCGCTGCACGCACTTGCTGATGTTGGCCGCGGCCGACTGCGCGCACACCACCAGGTGCGCGTGCACCTCCAGGCGCACGCCGGTCATGCCGACCGGATTGCGGATGCCTTCCTGCGAATCGTCGAGCACGTACTCGCGCGGGATCGCGTGCAGGATGCGCTGGTCGGCCGGGATCGCCACCGCCTTGGCCGCTTCCAGCACCCGGTCCAGGTCGTTCCAGGTCACTTCGCCGTCGCGGATCGGCACGATCCCGGGCGAGTTCTTGCACTGCACGTGGTTGCCGGAGATCGACGCGTACACCGAGCGGATCTCGCAGCCGGCCATCAGCTCCGCTTCCTCGACCGCGCGCTGGATCGACTGCACGGTGGATTCGATGTCCACCACCACGCCGCGCTTGAGCCCGCGCGATTCGTGCGAACCGATGCCGATCACCTCGATCGGGTTGCCGGGCGAATACTCGCCGACCAGCGCGACGACCTTGGAGGTGCCGATGTCCAGTCCAACGATGAGGGATTTGTCGCCTTTGCGGTTCATGTCTTGGAGCCGGGAATAGAGAAGGGGGAACGGGGAATGGGGAAGAGCGGGCTCATGCGCGGGGATGGAGGGTCGGCCAATGCCGCATGGCGCGCGTGCTGGGTCGGAGCCGTGGGCTTTTTCTCCATTCCCGGTTCCCGATTCTCGATTCCCCGCTCCACGGTGAATCCATTGGTGTAGCGCAGGTCGGCGCGCGCGATCGGCGCCTGCTCCGGGGTGGCCAGTTGCGGCAGCACGCGGGCGAAGCGCGCCAGGCGGGCGCGGGCGTCGTCGCGGCCGACCACGACCTGCACGCCGTCGCCCAGCTGCAGCGACCAGCTGCCGCGCGCGTCCATCGCCACGCCGTCGACCTGCAGCCCGGCCGGCGCGAACAGCGCGCGCGATTCGTTGTACAGCGCGACCACGTCCTGCGCCTTGGCGTCCGGCCCGGCCAGCTGCGGCAGCGCCATGCCGCGCAGCTCGCGCGGCAGCGCGAAGATGCGGCCCTGCTCGGACAGCATGCGATCGCTGCCCCAGCGCGCGAACGGGCGGTGTTCGGTGACGCGCACTTCCAGCACGTCCGGCCAGCGCTTGCGCACCCGCGCGCTTTCCACCCACGGCAGGCGCTCGATCGCGTTCTGCGCATCCTGCAGGCGCACCGCGAAGAAGCCACGGCGCGCATACGGCAGCAGCACCTGGCGCAACTGCTCGGCCGGCACGCGCTTGAAATCGCCGCTGACCTGCAGCCGGCTCAGCGGCCAGCGCTCGGCGCCGACCCAGCCGTTGAGCACCGCCACCACCGGCAGCGCGACCAGCGCCAGTGCCAGCAGCCAGGCGAGGATGCGCAGGATGGCGGTCATCGGCGCACCTCACGGTGCGCGGGAATGGGGAATCGGGAAAGGGGAATCGGCAACGCGAAAGCCGGCGCGCACAGCGCACCGCTCTTCCCCATTCCCCTTTCCCGATTCCCGATTCCCAGCTTCACAGCGTCTGCTCCAGCACGCGCCACACCAGTTCTTCGA
Source organism: Xanthomonas hyacinthi (assembly GCF_009769165.1). Lineage (NCBI taxonomy): Bacteria > Pseudomonadati > Pseudomonadota > Gammaproteobacteria > Lysobacterales > Lysobacteraceae > Xanthomonas > Xanthomonas hyacinthi. Next base: position 3,061,226 of record NZ_CP043476.1, on the reverse strand, counting down.
AGCCGATGCCGGCCTGGCGTGCGGCCTTGGGTACCAGCGAGTGGCTGGTCATGCCCGGCGCGGTGTTGGCTTCCAGCAGCGCGAAATCGCCGCTGGCGCCGTCGCGCATCAGGTCGACGCGGCCCCAGCCGTGGCAGCCGGCGGCGCGGAACGCGTCCAGCGCGAGCTCGCCCAGGGCGCGCTCGTCCTCGCCGTCCAGGCCCGGGCACAGGTACTGGGTGTCCTCGGCCACGTACTTGGCGTGGTAGTCGTACCACTGGCCCTTGGGCACGATGCGGATCGACGGCAGTGCGGTGTCGCCGAGGATGGCCACGGTCAATTCGTCGCCGACGATCATCTGCTCCATCAGCAGCTCGCCGTCGTAGCGCGCGGCCAGCGCCACCGCCGCATCCAGCTGCGCCGGCTCGAACACGCGGGTGACGCCGACGCTGGAGCCTTCGTTGGCCGGCTTGACGATCACCGGCAGGCCCAGTTGCTCGGCCGCGGCGCGGATCGCCGGCGCCTGCGCGGTCGCCGCCAGGCGCACGTAGCGCGGGGTCGGCAGGCCCAGCGCCAGCCACACCTGCTTGGTCCGCACCTTGTCCATGCTCAGCGCCGAGCCGAGCACCGACGAGCCGGTGTAGGGCACCCCGAACGCGTCCATCAGGCCCTGCACGATGCCGTCTTCGCCGCCGCCGTTGTGGCCGTGCAGCACGTTGAACACGCGATCGAAGCGCTTGTCCACCAGCGCCTGCGCCAGTGCCGCAATGCCGTCCACGGCGACCGCATCGACGCCGCGCGCGCGCAGCGCCTCGAGCACGTTGCGGCCCGAATCCAGCGATACCTCACGTTCGCTGGAGGTGCCGCCGAGCAGCACCGCGACGCGGCCGAACACGGCCGGGTCGGTGTGCCGCGGCGGCGGGAAGTTCGGCGCGCTCATGGCTTGGCTCCGCCGCCGAAGCCGTCCCGGGCGATGTGCTGGGCCACGTAGCCGATGTCGCCGGCGCCCATCATCAACAGCAGGTCGCCGTCCTGCAGCACGTCCGGCAGCACCTCGGCGAGCTGGGAAATCTGTCCGACCACCACCGGCTCGCTGCGCCCGCGCGCACGGATCGCGCGCGCCAGCGCGCGCGCGTCGGCGCCGGGGATCGGCGCTTCGCCGGCCGGGTAGACCTCGCTCAGGACCAACGCGTCCACTTCCGACAGCACCGCGGCGAAGGCATCGAACTGGTCGCGGGTGCGGCTGTAGCGGTGCGGCTGGAACGCGACCACCAGGCGCTTGTCCGGCCAGCCGCCGCGCGCGGCGGCGAACACCGCGGCCAGTTCGCGCGGATGGTGGCCGTAGTCGTCGACCAGGCGCACGCGCGCGCCGCTAGCGGTGACCACTTCGCCCAGGTCGTTGAAGCGGCGGCCGATGCCGGCGAAGCTCTGCAGCGCACTGGCGATCGCCTCAGGCGCCACGCCCAGCTGCCAGCCGATCGCCGCGGCGGCCAGCGCGTTGAGCACGTTGTGCCGGCCCGGCAGCGCCAGCGTCACCGGCGTGCTGCTGCCTTCCGGCAGGCGCAGGGTGAAGCGCATGCGCGAGCCGTCCTGGACCACGTCCTCGGCGCGCACGTCGGCGTTCTCGCTGAGGCCGTAGCTCATCACGTGGCGCGGGGTCTTGGCGGCCAGCGCGGCCACTTCCGGATCGTCGATGCACAGCACGGCCAGGCCGTAGAACGGCAGGCGCTGCAGGAATTCGGCGAACGCGGCCTGCACTCGGGCGAAATCGTTGCCGTAGTTCTCCAGATGATCGGCGTCGATGTTGGTGATCACCGAGATCAGCGGATTCAGGCGCAGGAAGCTGCCGTCGCTCTCGTCGGCCTCGGCGACCAGCCACTGGCCGCCGCCGAGCTTGGCGTTGGCGCCGGCGGCGAGCAGCTGGCCGCCGATCACGAAGGTCGGGTCCAGCCCGCCTTCGCTGAGCACCGCCGCGGCCAGGCTGGTGGTGGTGGTCTTGCCATGCGTGCCGGCCACCGCGATGCCACGGCGGAAGCGCATCAGCTCGGCCAGCATCGCCGCGCGCGGCATGATCGGGATGCGCTGGCTGCGCGCCTCCATCAGTTCCGGGTTGTCGTCGCGGATCGCGCTGGACACCACCACGCAGTCGGTGCCGAGCACGTTGGCCGCCGAGTGCCCGCGCATCACCCGCGCGCCGAGCGTGACCAGGCGCCGCGTCGCCGCGTTGTCGGCGTTGTCCGACCCGGACACCTCGTAGCCCAGGGTCAGCATGACCTCGGCGATCCCGCTCATGCCGGTGCCGCCGATGCCGACGAAGTGCACGCGCGGAAACGCGCGGACCAGGTCGCCGGTGTCGTGGAGGCGGCGGATCATTGTTTGCCTCCTGCGGAGGCGGGAATGGGGAATCGGGAATCGGGAATCGGGAAAAGCGAAGCGCCGACGGCGGCTCGTGCCTGCCGTGTGCTCGTGTCTGCGTGCATCACTGTGTGTTCCTGCTTTTGATCTGGCTTGTACCCATTCCCCATTCCCGACATCCCATTCCCAGCCTCTTCAAGAATGATGTCGGCAATGCGCTCGGCCGCATCCGGCTTGGCCAGGCTGCGCGCGGCCTCGGCCATGGACAGACGCCGCGCGGGGTTGCCGAGCAGGTCGCGCAGCACGCCCTGCAGATTGGTCGCCAGCGCGGCGTCCTGCTTCAGCAGCACGGCGGCGCCGCGCTCGACCAGGTATTCGGCGTTGCGGGTCTGGTGGTCGTCGACCGCGGCGGCGAACGGCACCAGCACGCTGCCGATGCCGACCGCGCACAGTTCGGCCAGGGTCGAGGCACCGGCGCGGCACACGATCAGGTCGGCCCAGGCATAGGCGGCGGCCATGTCGCCGATGAAGGCTTCGACGCTGGCGGCGACGCCGGCCTCGGCATAGGCCTGGGCCGCTTCGTCGCGCAGTTTCTCGCCGCACTGGTGGCGCACTTCGACCTGCGCGCCGAGCGCGGCCAGCGCGCGCGGCAGCGCCTGGTTCAGCGCGCGCGCGCCCTGGCTGCCGCCGAGCACCAGCAGGCGCACCGCGCCGTCGCGCGCGGCCAAGCGCTGCGCCGGCGGCGCCAGCGCGGCGATCTCGGCGCGCACCGGATTGCCCACCGCTTCCTCGCGTGCGGCGAAGCTGCCCGGGAACCCGGTCAGCACGCGCCGTGCCACGCGCGACAGCACCTTGTTGGTCAGGCCCGGCGCGCGGTTCTGTTCGTGCACCAGCAGCGGCAGTTTCATCAGGCGCGCGGCGATGCCGCCGGGGCCGGCGGCGAAGCCGCCGAAGCTGACCACCGCGCGCGGCATACGCCGGCGCAGCACGAAGCCGGCGGCGCGGATCGCGCGCATGACCCGCAGCGGCGCGCCGAACAGTGCCAATGCGCCCTTGCCGCGCAGGCCGCCGATCTCGATGGTGTCGATCTCGATGCCATGCTGCGGCACCAGTTGCGTTTCCATGCGCCCGGCCGCGCCCAGCCAGACCACCGGCACGCCGCGCGCGCGCAGCACCTTGGCCACCGCCAGCGCCGGGAAGATGTGCCCGCCGGTGCCACCGGCCAGGATCATCACCGGGCGGCTTTCGCCTTGTTCGGTCCCCGCACATGGATGTGCGGGCTTTTGCGAGGGATTCGCATACACACTCATCCCAGCCTCCCGAAGGTCGGCTCGACCCGCGGCTGCATGCGGCTGGTGCCGCGCGCCGGGGTGCCGGCCTGGATCGCCGCGGCCACCGCGCTGGCGCTGGCCTCGCGCGCGGCCTGCAGGTCCTCGGCGCTGTCCACGGTCTGCCTGACCGGCGCGGCGTCGCTGCGCACCCGCGCCACCTGGCGCTCGGCACGGTCGAGTTCGTAGGACACGCGCAGCAGCAGACCCATCGCCACGCAGGTCATCAGCACGCTGGAACCGCCGGCGGAAATCAGCGGCAGGGTCAGGCCCTTGGTCGGCAGGATGCCCAGGTTGACGCCGACCGAGACGAAGCTCTGCAGGCTGATCCACAGGCCGATGCCGAAGGCGATGTAGCCGGAGAAGTGGCGCTTCATTTCCACGCAGCGCATGCCCAGCCAGAACGCGCGCCCGACCAGCAGCGCGTACAGCGCGATGATCAGGCACACGCCGGTGAAGCCCAGCTCCTCGGCGATCACCGAGAAGATGAAATCGGTGTGCGCTTCCGGCAGGTAATTGAGCTTCTGCACCGAGCCGCCCAGGCCGACCCCGAACAGTTCGCCGCGGCCCACCGCCATCAGCGCGTTGGACAGCTGGTAGCCGGAGCCGAGCTGGTCGGCCCACGGGTCCAGGAACGAGGTGATGCGGCGCAGGCGGTAGGGTTCCAGGATCGCGATGAAGGCGAACACCGGCAGGCCGATCACGATCGGCATCGACATGCGCGGCAGGTTGACCCCGCCCAGCACCAGCATGCCGGCGGTGATCGCCAGCAGCAGCGTGGAGGAACCGAAGTCCGGCTGCAACAGCAGCAGGCCGACCAGCGCCACCGCCACGCCCAGCGGCTTGAGCATCGCCGGCCAGGTCGCGTTGACCTCGTCGCGGAAGCGCACCAGATAGCTGGACAGCCACACGATGTACAGCACCTTGACCGCTTCCACGGTCTGGAACTTGGAGATGCCCAGGTTGATCCAGCGCCGCGCGCCGTTGACGCTGCTGCCCAGCCCGGGCACGAACACCACGATCAGCAGGCCGAAGCAGGCCAGCAGCAACAGCTGGTTGTACTGCTCGATGTTCTTCAGCTCGGTGCGCATCGTCCAGATCGCCAGGCCGATGCCGCCGGCCAGGAACAGCAGGTGCCGGGTCAGGTAGTAGAACGGGCTGACGGTCAGCTCGATCGAGCTGGAACCGACCATCACCACGCCCAGCGAGGCCAGCGCCACCACGGCGCCGAGCAGCCACGGGTCGTAGCGGCCGCCGATGGCCTCGAGTCGGGTCGCCTGGTGTGCGGTGTCGTTCATCAGCGCACCTTCAACGTGGCCAGGCCGACCAGCACCAGCACCACCGAGATGATCCAGAAGCGTACGATCACCCGCGGCTCGGGCCAGCCCTTCAGCTCGAAGTGGTGGTGGATCGGCGCCATGCGGAACACGCGCTTGCCGGTGAGCTTGAACGAGGCGACCTGGATCATCACCGACAGCGTCTCGATCACGAACACGCCGCCCATGATCACCAGCACCAGTTCCTGGCGCACGATCACCGCGATGGTGCCGAGCACCGCACCCAGCGCCAGCGCGCCGATGTCGCCCATGAACACCATCGCCGGGTAGGTGTTGAACCACAAAAAGCCCAGGCCCGCGCCGGCGATCGCCGCGCAGATGATGATCAACTCGCCAGCGCCGGGGATCGAGGGAATTTTCAGATAGGCCGAGAACACCGCGTTGCCCGAGGCGTAGGCGAACACGCCCAGCGCGCAGGCCACCAGCACCGTGGGCATGATCGCCAGCCCGTCCAGGCCGTCGGTCAGGTTGACCGCGTTGGAGAAGCCGACGATCCAGAAGTAGGCGATGGCGACGAAGCTGATCCCGGCCAGCGGCAGCGCGATCGACTTGAACATCGGGATGTAGAAGGTGATCGCGGCCGGCACGTCGGCGCTGTAGTACAGGAACAGGCCGGCGGCCAGGCCGCAGATCGACTGCAGCAGGTACTTCCAGCGCGACTTCAGCCCGTTCGGGTCGCGGCGCACGATCTTGATCCAGTCGTCGTACCAGCCGATCACGCCGAACGCCAGCATCACCGCCAGCACCAGCCACACGTAGCGGTTGCGCAGGTCGCCCCACAGCAGCACCGACAGCAGCACGGTCAGCAGGATCATCGAGCCGCCCATGGTCGGCGTGCCGGCCTTGGAGAAATGGCTCTGCGGGCCGTCCTGGCGGATCGGCTGGCCGCCCTTGAACTGCGCCAGCTTGCGGATCACCGCCGGGCCCAGCCACAGCGACAGGAACAGCGAGGTCAGCGCCGCGAGGATGCCGCGGAAGGTGAGGTAGCCGAACAGCCCGAACAGGCTCTCCAGCTGCTGCAGCCAGCGGGACAGTTCAAGCAGCATGCGGCGCCTCCTCTCCCTGCGCCAGCAGCGCGCTGACGATCTTGTCCATGGCGCTGCCGCGCGAACCTTTGACCAGGATGGTGGGAGGAGCCAGGACTCGGAAATCGGGAGTCGGGACTCGTAAAGGCGCAACGCCATCTGCTGCCGCGCCGGTGTTCTCATACATTTGCTTTGGTTCCCGCTCTTGATCCCGCTGTTCCCGAGTCCCGCGTCCCGCGTCCCGAGTCCCGGCCGCGCGGAGGTCGGCACGCAACGCCGCAATCAACGCCGCATGGCTGTCGAACACGCGTCCGTTCTCGCCGAATGCCTGCGCGGCGACGGCGCTGAGCGGACCCAGCGCGTATAGCCGGGTCAGGCCGGCGTCGCGGGCGCGGCGGCCGCCGCTGGCGTGCAGCGCCTCGGCACCGTCGCCGAGCTCGCGCATGTCGCCCAGCACCAGCCAGCGCTCGCCGCCGGCCGCGGCCAGCGCGTCGATCGCCGCGGCCAGCGAACCGGGGTTGGCGTTGTAGCTGTCGTCGATCAGCACCGCGCCGCCGGGCAGCGTGTGCGCGATCTGCCGGCCCGGCACCGGCTGCACCTGCGCCAGGCCCGCGGCGATCAGCGCCGGCGCGATGTCCAGCGCCAGCGCCAGCGAGGCGGCGGCCAGTGCGTTCATCAGGTTGTGCCGGCCCGGCAGCGGCAGCGTGGTCTCGACCTCGCCGTGCGGGGTGACCAGCACGAACTGCGAGCGGTCCGGGCGCAGGCGCAACTGCGTGGCGGTCACCTCGGCACTGGCCTGCAGGCCGAAGCGCAGCACGCGCGGGGTCAGCGGCGCCGGCAGGCGCTGCTCGAACCACAGCCCGAACGCGTCGTCGGCATTGATTACCGCGGTGCCGTCGGCCGGCAGCGCGGCGTAGATCGCGCCCTTGGTCTGCGCCACGCCGAGCAGGCTGCCCATGCGTTCCAGGTGCGCCGCGGCGATGTTGTTCACCAGCGCCGCATGCGGGGCGACGATGTCGGTCAGGTAGGCGATGTCGCCCGGCTTGCCGGCGCCCATCTCGTAGATCGCGTAGTCGGCCGCGTCCGGCGCTTCGATCACCGCCAGCGGCAGGCCGATCTCGTTGTTGCGGTTGCCGGGGTTGGCGTGGACGCTGCCGCCGTTCACCCGGCAGGCGTGCTGCAGGATCGCCAGCAGCAGCGCCTTGACGCTGGTCTTGCCGTTGCTGCCGGTGATCGCCGCCACCCGCGTGGCGCGGCCGCGCTGCATGCCGGCGGCGATCCGCGCCAGCGCCAGCTGGGTGTCGGCGACCAGGATCTGCGGCAGTTCGCTCTGCGGCTGCAGCAGTTCCACCAGCAGCGCGCTGGCGCCGCGCGCGGCGGCGTCGGCGGCGAAGTCGTGGCCGTCGAAGCGCTCGCCGTGCAGCGCCACGTACAGGCTGCCCGGCGCCAGCGTGCGCGTGTCGTGGGCGATCGCGTCGATCGCCACATCGTCGCCGTGCAGCTCGGCGCCGGCCCAGTGCGCGATCATCGACAGCGGCAGGCGCTTCATCGTGCGCCCTCCCCGGTCTGGGCGCGGGCAGCCTGCGCGGCGCGCGCCTGCAGCGCCTGCGCGGCGACCTCGGTGTCGTCGAACGGATGCTGGATGCCGGCGATCTCCTGGTACGGCTCGTGGCCCTTGCCGGCGATCAGCACGATGTCGTCGGGGCCGGCTTCGGCCACGGCCAGGGCGATGGCCTGCGCGCGGTCGCGCTGCACGCGCACCGCGTGCAGGTCGGTGAACCCGGCCAGGATGTCGGCGACGATGCGGTCGCCGTCCTCGCCGCGCGGATTGTCGTCGGTGACGATCACCGCATCGGCCAGGCGCTGCGCGATCGCCGCCATCTGCGGACGCTTGCCGGTGTCGCGCTCGCCGCCGCAGCCGAACACGCACAGCAGGCGGCCGTGGGCGTGGCCGCGCAGGCTGTCCAGCGCCTGCTCCAGCGCGTCCGGGGTGTGCGCGTAGTCGATCACCAGCAGCGGCTGCGCGTCGCTGCCGCCGAGGCGGTTCATGCGTCCGCGGATCGGCTGCAGCTGCGCCAGCGTCGCGGCGATGCGCGCCGGCGCCACGTCCAGCGCGTGCAGCGCGCCGGCCACCGCCAGCAGGTTGTCCACGTTGAAACGGCCGAGCAACGCCGACTGCACCGGATGGCGCGCATCGCCGATCAGCAGGTCGAAACCGATGCCGCGCGCGTCCAGGCGCAGCGCCTCGGCGCGCAGCGTGGCGCCGGCCTGGCCGCGCGAGCTGACGCCGATGCGGCGCAGCGCCGGGTCCAGCGTGGCCAGCAGCTCGCGGCCGAACGCGTCGTCGAGGTTGACGACTGCGGCCTTCAGCCCCGGCGTGGCGAACAGGCGCGCCTTGGCCGCGCCGTAGCCGGCCATGTCGCCGTGGTAGTCCAGATGGTCGCGGGTGAGATTGGTGAACACCGCCACGTCGAAGTGCACCGCCGCCACGCGGCCCTGGTCCAGCGCGTGCGAACTCACCTCCATCGCCACCGCCTGCGCGCCGGCGTCGCGCAGCTGCGCCAGCAGCGCGTGCGTCTGCAGCACCAGCGGGGTGGTGAAGCCGGTCGGCACCACGTCGCCGTACAGGCCCACGCCGAGCGTGCCGATGCTGCCGCTGCGCGTGCCCAGGCACTGCCAGGCCTGCGCCAGCAACTGCACGGTGGAGGTCTTGCCGTTGGTGCCGGTGACCCCGACCATGGTCATCGTCTGCGACGGATGGCCATGGAACTGGTCGGCCATCGCGCCCATGCGCGCGCGCAGGCCCGGCACCGCGATCGCCTCGGCCGGGACCGGCAGTTCGGCCGGGGCCGGCGGTTCGAACAGGATCGCCGCCGCGCCATTGGCGCGCGCCTGCTCGACGAAGCCCAGCCCGTGCGCGCCGAACCCGGCGATCGCCACGAACGCATCGCCGGCATGCACCGCGCGGCTGTCCATGACCAGCCCGGACACCTGCACGTCGCGCGCCAGCGCCAGATCCGGCAGCAGCTGCGACAGCGGCAGTGCGCGGCTCACTGGCGGGTCTCCTGCAACGGCACCGGTTGCGCGGCCGGCGGCGGCGGCGCGACGGCGCGCGCGCTCGGCAGCGCGGCCTCGACCTCGGCGGCGGCGTCGGGCACCACGGCCGGATCCGGTTCCACCGCCACCGGCGGCGGCGCATGGCCGCTCTTGCCGGCGGCCTGCGCCGCCAGCCACGCCTGGATGTCGTCCGGCGGCACGTCCATCAGCCGCAGCGCGCCTTCCATCACGTTGTGGAACACCGGCGCCGAGACCAGGCCGCCGTAATACTTGGCGCCCTGCGGATCGTTGATCACAATGACCGTGGCGAAGCGCGGATTGCTCGCCGGCACCAGGCCGGCGAACAGCGCGTTGTAGTGGCCGTGGATATAGCCACCAGGACCGTTCAGGCGCGCGGTGCCGGTCTTGCCGGCGACGTGGTAGCCGAGGATCGCCGCGCCCTTGGCGCCGCCCTGGGTCACCACGGTTTCCATCATCGACACCACTTCCTTGGCGATCGCCGGGCTCAGCACGTCCTTGGTGTCCTCGTGCTGGCCCTTGACGAAGGTCGGCGTGACCAGCTTGCCGCCGTTGCCGAGCGCGCAGTACGCGCGCGCGATCTGCAGCGGCGTCACCGACAGGCCGTAGCCGTAGGACATGGTGGTCTTGGACGACCCGCTCCAGCGTCCCGGCGACGGCAGCACGCCGGCCGATTCGCCGGGGAAGCCGCTGTGCGGGGCGCTGCCGTAGCCGTAGCTGTGGATCTGGTCGTAGAAGGTCTGGTCCGGCAGCTTGGCCGCGATCTTGGCCGCGCCGATGTTGGAGCTGCGGGTGATCACGCCGGTCACGGTCAGCACGCCGTTGTTGCGCGGCACATCCTTGATGGTGAAGCGGCCGATCGCCATGTAGCCCGGGTTGGTGTCGATCAGCGTGTCCTTGGTCACCACCCCGGCCTTGAGCGCGGTGGAGATGGTCAGCGGCTTCATCGTCGAACCCGGCTCGACCAGGTCGGTGACCGCGCGGTTGCGGCGCGCATCGGAATTGACCCCGGTGACCGAGTTCGGGTTGTAGGTCGGCAGGTTGACCATGGCCATGATCTCGCCGGTGGCCACGTCCATCACCACGATCGAACCACCGGCGGCGTTGTTTTCCACCAGCGCGTTGCGCAGTTCCTTGTAGGCCAGGAACTGGATGCGGCGATCGATGCTGAGGGTCAGGTCCTTGCCCGGCTCGGCCGGCTTGACCAGGTCGATGCTCTCCACGATCGCGCCCTTGCGGTCGCGGATCACGCGCTTGGAGCCGGGCTTGCCGCGCAGCCATTCGTCGAACGCCAGCTCCAGCCCTTCCTGGCCGCGGTCGTCGATGTTGGTGAAGCCGAGCACGTGCGCCATCGCTTCGCCCTGCGGGTAGAAGCGGCGGAACTCGCGCTGCGAGAACACGCCCGGGATGCCCAGCGCGACCACCGCATGCGCCTTGTCCGGATTGATCCGGCGCTTGAGGTACATGAACTCCTTGTCCACCTTCTGCGACAGCTTGGCGGCCAGTTCGTCGCTGGGCAGTTCCAGCGCCTGCGCCAATTGCGGAATGCGGTCGGGATTGCGCAGCAGTTCCTGCGGATTGACCCAGATCGACTCCACCGGCGTGGACACCGCCAGCGGCTCGCCGTTGCGGTCGGTGATCATGCCGCGCGAGGTCGCGATCGGCAGCT